>VGDP01000009.1 GCA_016869675.1 Alphaproteobacteria bacterium
CTTGGCCGCCTCCTTCAGGTCCGCCGCCGCCTGGGCCTGCTGGAACAGCTTGTCCGCCTCCGGGTTGCAGAACCAGGCATTGTTCCAGCCGTTCGGCGGATGACGGTCGCAGCGATAGCTCTGGGCCGTCCATTGCGGGGTCTGCTCGCCCCAGATGAGGTCGTTGATCGCGACGTCGTCGGGCATGCCGGGATTCCACTTGTCCAAATACGCGAGCCACTCCATGACGTTGAGTTCGGTCTCGATGCCGACCTTCTTCAGGTCACGCTGGATCCACTTCTCCACCAGTTCGCCGAAGCCGTACTTCGGCAGTTCGAAGCTGATGGTGAGACTTTCCGCGCCCGCCGCTTTCAGCAGGGCCTTGGCGCCCTCCGGATCGTATTTGTAGCTGACGTAGTTCGGATCGTGGGCATAGGTGCCGGCGTTGAGCATGCCGTAGGCCGGCCGCGCGTAGCCCTTCAGCACGTCGCGGGCGATGCCTTCGCGGTCGATCGCCATGTTGATGGCCTGACGCACCCGCGCGTCCTTGAGCGCGGGGTGGCGCGTATTCAGGCTGAGATACCAGAGCGTCGGCGCATTCTCGTTCTTGGTGATGACATAGCCTTCGTCGACCAGGTCCTCGATCTCGTCCCAGACTGGGTCCTGAATGATGTTGATTTCGCCGGCCCGGAAGGCGGCCATGCGGGTGGCTGGATCCTCGAGTTCGCGGAAGATGATGCGGTCGGCCTTGGCCTTCTCGCCCCAATACTCATCGTTGCGCACGAGTTCGACCTTCACGCCAGGCTCGCGTTCGACGAACTTGAACGGCCCGGTGCCCGTGGGATGCAGCGCCAGCTCCTCGCCGTAATTCTTGATGGCCTCGGGGCTGACAATGTACATCTGCGGGCAGTCTTCCATGCCGAGCCTGAGCCAATCGTTGTTCGGATTGTTCAGGGTGACGCGCACGGTGTGCTCGTCCACCGCCTCGACCGACTTGATCTCGGTCGGCGAGTAGCCGATGAAGCCGAAATAGCCGGCCGCGGTCTCGTTGTAATGCGGCGCATTCGGATCGAGGAAGCGGTCGAAGTTGAACTTGACCGCGTCAGCGTTGAACGGCGTACCGTCGTGGAACTTCACGCCCTTGCGCAGATGGAACGTGAAGACCGTGTTGTCGTCGGATATTTCCCAGGACTCCGCGAGCTGGCCCTTGAGCTTGGTTGGCGCCTCCGTCGTCTTCAGCTCGATTTCGACCAGCGCCTCGTAGATCTGATAGTTGATGAACTTCGCCAACCAGCCGCAGGAGACGTGCGGATCGAGCACGCTTGCGGCCGCCGGCAATCCCCAGATGACGGTGCCTTGGGCTGCCGCAGGCGGCGCCGCGGTGATCGATGTTGCGATGAGAGCGGCGAACGCCGCGCCCAGAATGGAACTCAAACGCCTGGCAATGCGCATTTTCTCCACCCCTTGTCGTTGCCGGCAATCTAGCATGGTCCACGGCCGATGCGAAAAGATGGAAAATTCGGCCGGCGCTGGCGGATCATTCGAAGCGGTCGATGCGGGACTAAAAAAGTCCCACGGTCTCGATCTTGGGAGGAGCGAGCATCATGAAGCGGATTATCACGCTGGGGGCGGCGGGCCTGGGGCTCGCGCTCCTGGTCGCGGCGTAGGCCCGCACCGACGGCCAGCTGCACCTGTACAACTGGGGCGAGTACATCAACGCCGAGGTGCTCGACAAGTTCGCCAAGAAGGAGGGCGTCGAGGTCTCGCTCGACACCTACGGCTCGAACGAGGAGATGCTGGCCAAAATCCAGGCCGGCGCCTCGGGCTACGACCTGGTGTGGCCGTCGGTGCACATGAATGACATCATGCTGCAGCTAGGCCTGCTACAGGAGACCGGCGTCGACCAGATGCCCGGGTTCGAGAACATCGACCCGGCGTTCCTGCGCACCCAGAACGACCCCAACGCCGCGTACTGCCTGCCCTACGCCTGGGGCACGGTGGGCATCTTCTACAACAAGCAGTACATCCCCGCGATGGCGTCGTGGCGCGAGTTCTTCGACTACGCCGCGGCCAACCCGGGCAAGGTGACCATGCTCGACGACATGCGCGAGGTGCTGGGCGTCGGCCTGATCATGAACGGCTTCTCGGTCAACATCGGCGCGCGCGAACTGCTGCCCGACAACATGAAGAACAACCCGAACATCAACCCGCCGCCCGAGACCATGGAGCGGCTGCAGATCTTCGTCGACCTGGGCAACGACCTGAAGCTCTACGACCGGGCCTGGACCCGCATCAAGACGAACTGACGGCCCGGCCCTCGCTTTCGCCGCCCCTTCGCCCCGCTCGGGCGAGGGGGCGGCTCACACGTCCTTGCCGGTGTAGCCCTTGAACGCGGGCTCGCCCGGCTTCTGCTTCGGCGGCATCGAGATGCGGAACTTGCAGTGGCTGTCGCCGCGCGTCTTGATCGCCTCGAACTGCACGCGCATGTCCGGGTGGTAGCGCCGGTAGTACGTCGGGTGCAGCTCGTAGTCGTAGATGTAGCCGAGGTCGAGCGCGCGCTTTCCCAGCCCGGCCCACGCCGCGGCGTAGGGGCACCACGAGCAGTCCTGGTGCCAGGTGCCCTCGGTCAGCACGCCGGGGTCGAACTGCCAGATCGAGACGAGCTGGCCGTCCCAGTGGTCCATGAGCGTCTTGACGTCGAGCGGCCAGCCGGCAGCCAGGTGCGCCGCTTTCTGGCGGTCGGCGCGTTCGTGCGCCAGCGCGCGCACCAGTTCGCGCACCGTCGCCTCGCCCGTCATGTCGAACGCCTTGGTCGCTTCGTCGGCGCAGAAGTAGTAGAGCGCACCGTTGTTCATGGAGGTGCGCCGGGCCAGCGCGACGCCCGCGTCCGCGTCGTCGAACACGCACGAATGGACCGGCGCCGGTTTGCCCGAGGGCGCGTTGGGCACGCCGAGCGTGATGGTCCACGGGTGCGCCAGATCGAGCGTGGCGGTGTCCGCTGCGATCTCGGCGCCCAGCGCGTCGGCGATGCCGGGCAGCACGCCGCCGTAGACCCGCCGCGCCAGGCGCACGCCGTCGTCGTACTCGCGCCAACGCCCCCAATCGGGCGAATCGCGGAACGTGATCGTCACGCGCCGGTCGTCGCCCATGATGGTGCCGCTGCCCGTCTCGGTCAGCAGATGCAGGTCCGCCATGTCCCAGTGGGTGACGATGCTGCGCGCGGTGATCGCCTGCTTCGCCGCCTCGAGCGCGTCGCGGATCAACTGCCCGCGGTACTGGCCGTAGCGCCGGAGCGCGCACACGACCACCGCCTCGCCCTCGGCGCCGAAACGGTCGGCCGGCCCGCCAGCGAAGTGGCGCGCGAACATCGCCTGGAAGCGCAGCAGATCCTGGCAGCTGCCGACCACGCCCGCCCGATCGACCTTCTCGTCGAAACCCATGGTGTCCCCCCGTCACGCCCTCGCGCCTACGCCCGGCCCTTCTTCTTCTCGATCGCGTCCCAGATGCGCGCCTCGAGCTTGACGCCGTCGAAGCGGTTGATCTCCTGCAGGCCGGTCGGCGAGGTGACGTTGATCTCGGTCAGATAGCCGCCGATCACGTCGATGCCGGTGAACAGCAGGCCCCGCGCCTTCAGCGCCGGGCCGATCGCCTCGCAGATCTCGCGTTCGCGCTTGGTCAGCGTCGTCTTCTCGGGCTGGCCACCCACATGCATGTTCGACCGGCTCTCGCCTTCGGCCGGCACGCGGTTGATGGCGCCCACCGGCTCGCCGTCGATCAGGATGATGCGCTTGTCGCCGGCGCGCACCTCGGGCACGTAGCGCTGCACCATGATCGGTTCGCGGTAGAACTGGGTGAACAGCTCGAGCAGGGCGTTGAAGTTCTCGTCGCCGGGGCGGACGTGAAAGACGCCGGCGCCGCCGTTGCCGAACAGCGGCTTCAGGATGATGTCGGCGTGCGCGGCGCGGAACGCGCGCACCTCGTCCCAGTTCGACGTGATGAGCGTCGGCGGCATGACGCCGTCGAAATGGGTGACGAACAGCTTCTCGGGCGCGTTGCGCACGCTGACCGGATCGTTGACCACCAGCGTCTTGGGGTGCACGTGCTCGAGCAGATGGGTCGCCGTGATGTACGCCATGTCGACCGGCGGGTCCTGGCGCATCAGCACCACGTCCATCACGGCCAGGTCGATGCGCTCGAACGGCCCCAGGTCGGCGTGACGCCCCTTCTCGCGCCGCACCACCAGCTTGCGCGCGTTGGCGCAGACGCGCCCTTCGCGCAAGACCAGGTCGCGCGGCAGGTAGTGGTAAAGCAGGTGGCCGCGCGCCTGGGCTTCGAGCGCGAGCACGAAGGTCGAATCGGCGTCGATGTTGATCGACTCGATGGGGTCCATCTGGATCGCGACGGCGAGGCTCAACGGTTCCTCCTCACGAAGCGCAACGGCGGTTCGCGGATCAATAGGCGAGGGCGGCGTCCCGGGTCACGAGGAAACGCGCCAGCGCCGACCGCGGGTCAGGCGCGCGGTTCGTCGCCCTTCAGCCGCACATGGCTGACCACGCGCTCGACGTAGCGGATGGCGCGCGCGTGCGCGATCACGGCGTCGAGTTCGGCCTGGTCCTGGGCGATACCGATCAGGTAGACGACCTGGTTGACCACCTCGACGTTGTAGTTGATCGACAGGATGGCGCTGTCGAACAGCAGGTCTGCGCGCAGTTCGCTGGCGATCGCGACATCCCGCAGGTAGTTGCCGAGCCCGCCCTTCTCGGTCACCTGGATCTCGTTCAACACTTCCTTGACGCCGGCGGCCTGCCAGGCAAGCCGCACAGCCTCGACCCGGTCCTCGGGCTTGGGCATGTGGCCGGTCAGCAGCACGCGGCCCTCGACCACGTCGATGCCGACGGCGCTGAACAGCTTCTCGTCGGCCTGGAACAGGTAGTGGTTGATCTCGGTGCGGATTGCCAGGTCGTCGATGGCGGCGCCGACCGAACGTTCCTGGGCCGCGGCGACGCCGGTGGTCGCCGCGCCGCCGATGATGATGCCGGCCGGCGTGCAGCCCTGGACGGCGGCGGCGAGGGCCAGCGTGACCGCGAGAACCATCGGCAGGGGCAACGGCACGAGCGGGACCCCGGAAAGGTCAGGGAACGAGTCGCGAAATCATACCATAAGCGGGCGCGTAGGCCACGCCCGGCCGGGAATGACGGCCCTCGACGGGACGTTGATGAAGCGAATCGATGCAACGGTCCGGTCCCAGTGTCGGTTCCTTTGACAACGCGATGGGTCCTGGCTCGAGCCCACTATGGTTAACATGCAATGAATCAATGGGTTATGGCCGTAGGCACGAAGTTTGCTCGGGTCGATCCCGAAGATCGGGCCGGTGCCCGCTCGGCGGCTGACGACGTTGCTTCAACAAGACAGTCGCAGGGGGGTGTGACGGTGGTACGAACGATAGCTGCCCTGGCGACCGCCGGTGTTCTCGCCGTGCTCGCCACGCCCGCCTTGGCGATCCCGGTGCCGGTCACCGTCGTCGATACATTCACCGCGCCCAACCTGACCACGCCATGTCCCACCACGCCGACGGGCGACGGTACGCGGTTGTGCAGCAACCGGACGAGCACGACGTTCGCCCATTCCTTCGTTGACGAGCTGGCCGGTTTCGGCTTCGGGATTGGCGACATCCTGTCGGCGGTCTCCGCCACCATTTCGCTGCGCTTCTGGGACAACAACGGCCTGGACGAGGCCTTCGTGATCAGATTCGACGGGCCGGCCGTTGCCTCGTTCAACGTCAACAACGTGGCCAACGGCGGTGCGGCGACCATCTCGACGCGCAACAAGACCTTCGCCGCGGGCGAACTAGCGGCGTTGCTGGATGGTGCGCTGAACGGCACGGTCACGCGCAGCTCGGACGCGCTCGTGTTCATGGACTCGACCGTGACCGTGGACCTGACCGTCAACCAGGTCGTGCAGGCGATCCCCGCGCCGGCTGGCATGGGGCTGCTGGGCGCGGGCCTGGTTGCGGCCGGCCTGATGACGCGTCGGCGCGCGCGTAGCCCCTCGGATCGACATCCGATCAGGGGCGCCAAGCGTCCATGACGTGGCGCGGCCAGCGCCAGGGTGCCACCACGACCAGATCGAAGCGTACGTCGAGCCCGGCCAGATCGCGCCGGCGCGCCAGGAACGCCTCGGCGGCGCGCGCGATTCGTGCCTGCTGGCGCGCGCCCACCGGCCCGTTGGGGCCAACGGCGGCATGCGCCTTGACCTCGACGAACACCACCACGCGGCCGCGCCGCGCGATCAGGTCGATCTCGCCGAACGGGTTCTTCTCGCGCCGGGCCAGGATGGTGTAGCCGGCCAGACCGAGCCGGAGCGCGGCCAGACGTTCGCCGCGCCGGCCACGCGCCTCGGCGGCGACGCGGCGGGCCCGTGTCATCGCCGGCGCGCCAGCGCCCGCGCGTAGATCGCGCGCCGCGGCCGGCCGCTGAGGCCCGCGACCTCGGCCGCCGCCGCAGCCGGCGACAGGCGCGCGAGCGCGTCGTCAAGCGCCGCGTCGATGGCCGCGTCGTCCCAAGGCGTGGCCTCGGCCGGCGGGCCGACCACCACCACGATCTCGCCGCGTGGTGGCGCCTCGGCGAAGCGCACGGCAAGCGCGTCGAGCCGGCCGCGTACGACCGTCTCGTGCAGCTTGGTCAGTTCGCGCGCGACCGCCGTCGGGCGCGGCCCGAGCACGTGCGCCATGTCGGCCAGCGCGGAGCCGAGCCGCGGACCCGTCTCGTAGATCACCAGCGTGGCCCGCACGGCCGCGAGTTCGGCCAGCGCGGTCCAGCGCGCCGCCGCCTTGGGCGGCAGGAAGCCTACGAACAGGAACCGGTCGGTCGGCAGGCCGGCGACCACGAGCGCCGCCAGCGCCGCCGAGGCGCCCGGCACCGGGATCACCGCGACGCCCGCCGCGATGGCCGCCTCGACCAGCTTGAAACCGGGGTCCGAGACCAGCGGCGTGCCGGCGTCGGAGACCAGCGCGATGCGCGCGCCCTCGGACAGGCGCGCGATCAGGCCGGGCCGGACGCGGCGCGCGTTGTGCTCGTGGTAGGGCGTCATGGGCGTGGCGACGACATGGCGTTCGAGCAAGCGGCGGGTGATTCGCGTGTCCTCGCACGCGATCACGTCGACGCCGCGCAGGACCTGGAGAGCGCGCAACGTCACGTCGCCCAGATTGCCGATCGGCGTCGCGACCAGGTAGAGGCCCGGCGTGAGTTTACGGGACGGCTCGGCCTCGCTAGGCTCGGAGCCCTGGCCCGGGTCGGAGGACCCCGTCGATGCGTCTTGCTGCATGGCTCGTCGCCGCCGTCCTGCTCGCCGCGTGCCAGCCCGCCAAGGTATCGCCGCCGCCGCCGGGCCAGCAAGCCGAGACTTCGATCCCGCCGACCTTCGAGCCGGCGCCGGGCCAGCAAGCCGAGACTTCGATCCCGCCGACCTTCGAGCCGGCGCCGGCCCCATCGGTGACCACGACGACCGCGCCGGCCGAGCCGCTGGCCGCGCCGGCGCCGACGGGCCCGGCCACGGTCGCGCTGCTGCTGCCGCTGAGTGGCGAGCGCGCCGTGCTGGGCCGCGATCTTCTGGACGCGGCGACGCTGGCACTGTTCGACCTGGGGCGCGACGATCTCTTGCTGTTGCCCAAGGATACCGGCGGCGCGCCGGCTCAGGCGGCCGCGATGGCCACGGCCGCTCTGGCCGAGGGCGCCCACCTGGTGCTGGGCCCCGTGGTCGCGCCCGAGGTCGGCGCGGTGGCGCCGGTCGCCACGGCGGCCGGCGTGCCCATGGTCGCCTTTTCGTCGGACCGTCGCGTCGCGGCCGACGGTGTCTTCGTCTTCGGCCTGGCGCCCGAGGACCAGATCGACCAGGTGGTCGCCTACGCCGCCGGCCAAGGGCGCACGCGCTTCGCCGCGCTGGCGCCGGACACCGACACCGGGCGCATCATGGTGCGCGCGTTGGCCGCGTCGACCGCGCTGCGTGGCGTCCTGATGGCCCAGCCCGGCTACTACGAGCCGGGCGCCATCGACCAGAACGGGGCGGTCGGCGCCTTCGCCAACATGGGCACGCGCGGTTCCGCCATCGCGCTGCAGCGCGCGTCGCTGGAGGGTCGCGACGACAAGGCGGCGCACGTCGCGCGCGTGCGCCTGGACCAGGCGGCCGGCCTTGGTGAATTGGGCTACGACGCGGTGCTGTTGCCCGACGCCGGATCCAGCCTGCGTTCGGTGGCGGCGTTGCTGCCGTTCTTCGACATCGCGGCGCCCGGCGTCCAGGTGCTGGGCACCGCGGATTGGGACGACCCCAAGACCCTGGCCGAGCCGGGCCTGACCGGTGCGTGGTTCGCCGCACCCGACCCGGCGCTCAAGACCGCGTTCGCCCAGCGCTTCGAGGCGGCCTTCGGGCGCAAGCCGCGGGCGCGCGCGAGCCTGGCCTACGACGCGATCGCGCTGGCTGGCGCGCTGGTGGCGACCGCGCCCGAGGCGCCCTTCACCACGGACCGGTTGACGCGGCCCAGCGGCTTCGCCGGGATCGACGGCGTGTTCCGCTTCCACGCCGACGGCACGTCGCAACGCACGTTCGCGATCTACGAGGTGCGCGAAGGCACGGCGCAGCTCATCGCGCCGGCCGCCACCTCGTTCGGGACGCCGACGCAGTAGGCGTCATCGACCGAACGCGGCCGAAGCGATTCACACCAAGTGCGCGATGACGCTGTTGAGCACGGCGCGGCCCCGGGCCGTCGCTCGGATGCCGGCGGCGTCCGCCACCACGAAGCCCCCGGCCACCAGCGGCGCCAGACGATCGGCGCGAAGGGCGTCGTCGAGCGCGCGGCCGGTGGCGCGCGCGAAGCGATCGCGCGCGATGCCTTCGTCCAGGCGCAGGCCCATCAGCAGCGCCTCCTCGACCGCGTCGTCGGGGTCGAGGACGGTCGTGGACTCGGTGCCGTGGCCGTGCGCGGCGACGAGCGCGCGCCACGTCTCGGGCAGGCGGGCGCGCACGATGGCGCGGCGGCCCGCGCCCTCACCGATGCGGCCGTGCGCGCCGGGGCCGAGGCCGATCCAATCGCCGGCGAGCCAGTAGATCAGGTTGTGCCGGCATTCCTCGCCGGGACGCGCGTGGTTCGACACCTCGTAGGCGCGGAAGCCGGCGCCAGCCAGGATGTCCTGCGTCGTTTCCCACAGGGTGATCGCCACGTCCTCGTCGAGCGTGGGCAACGCGCCCTGGCGGTGCAGGCCGTGGAAGTGCGTGCCGGGCTCGATGGTCAACTGGTAGGCCGAGACGTGCGTCGTGCCGAAGGCGAGCGCGCGCGCGAGCTCGGCGCGCCAGGCATCCGGCGTCTGGCCGGGCCGGGCGTAGATCAGATCGAGCGAGGCGCGCGGGAAGATCGCGCACGCCAGGTCGACGGCGCGCGCGGCCTCGGACGCCGAATGATGCCGGCCGAGGAGACGCAGCGCGTCGTCGTCGAGCGCCTGGACGCCGATGGAGACGCGGTTGACGCCGGCGGCGCGGAAGCCCGTGAACCGCGCGGCCTCGACCGAGGTCGGGTTGGCCTCAAGCGTGACCTCGACGTCGTCGGCCAAGGCGAAACGCGCGGCGATGGTGTCGAGTACGGCGCCGACGATCGCCGGGTCCATCAGCGACGGCGTGCCGCCGCCGAAGAACACGGTCGCCACCGCGCGCTCTGATGCCTCCTTCGATGCCGCATGGTCCAGCTCGGCCAGCAACGCAGCGCGCCAGCCCGCCTGGTCGATCGCCGCGCGCACGTGGCTGTTGAAATCGCAGTAGGGGCACTTGGCCAGGCAGAACGGCCAGTGAACGTAGACCCCGATCGGGTCAGGCGCGGCCAAGATGCGCCACCAGCTTGGCGAACGCGCGCGCGCGGTGATTGAAGCGCCGCTTCTCCTCGGGCGCCATCTCGGCGAAGGTGCGGCCCTCGCCATCGGGTTCGAAGACGGGGTCGTAGCCGAAGCCATTGGCGCCGCGCGGCGGCGACACCAGGACACCATCGACCGTGCCTTCGAACAGGTCGACGCCACCGCCGGGAAGCGCCAACGCGAGCGTGGCGACGAAGCGCGCGCGGCGGTCGGCGCGTCCGGCCAGTTCCCGCTCGATGCGCGCGAAGGCGGCCGCGTAGTCACGTGCCGGCCCGGCCCAGCGCGCCGTGTGCACGCCCGGCTGGCCGCCCAGCGCCGCGATCATCAGGCCCGAATCGTCGGCCAGCGCCGGCAGGCCCGTGGCATCGGCGGCGGCGCGCGCCTTCAGCGTGGCGTTCGCGGCGAAGGTATCGCCGGTCTCCGCGGGCTGGGCCAAGCCGAGTTCGGACGCGCCAACCGGCACGACGCCGAGCGGCGCCAGCAGATCGACGATCTCGCGCACCTTGCCCGGGTTGTGGCTGGCAACGACGAGCCGATCGCCGGCCCTGAGCCGCGTCATGGTGTCGTAGCGGTGGCCGCGTCGATGGCCACGCGCTGCGCCGCGACCAGGCGCGCGATGCCGGCGCGCGCGAGCGCGATCAGCTCGGCCAACTGCGCCTCGGTGAAGGGGTGGGCCTCGGCGGTCGCCTGCACCTCGATCAGCGCGCCCGCGCCGGTCAGCACGAAGTTGGCGTCGGCCTCGGCGCCGGAATCCTCGGCGTAGTCGAGGTCGAGCACGGCCTGGCCGCCGACGATGCCGCAGCTGATCGCCGCCACATGATCGGCGATCGGCAGCGCGGCCAGGGCCTTGGCTGCGACCAGGCGCGCGCAGGCGCGGTGCAGCGCGACGAAGGCGCCGGTGATCGCCGCCGTGCGCGTACCCCCGTCGGCCTGCAGCACGTCGCAGTCGATCTTGATCTGCCGCTCTCCCAGGAGGTCGAGCCGCGTCACCGCGCGCAAACTGCGGCCGATCAGGCGCTGGATCTCGTGGGTGCGACCACCCTGGCGGCCGCGCGCGGCCTCACGCTCGGTGCGGGTGTGAGTGGAGCGCGGCAGCATGCCGTACTCGGCCGTCACCCAGCCCTTGCCGCTGTTGCGCAGGAACGGCGGCACCCGTTCCTCGACGCTGGCGGTGCATAGCACGTGCGTGTCGCCGAAGCGCGCGAGGCAGCTTCCTTCGGCGTGCTTGGCCCAGCCGGCTTCAAGCCGGACGGCGCGGAGTTCATCGGGCGCTCGGCCCGAGGGGCGGAGGGTCATGGCTCGAATCCTGGATGGGGCGCGCAACCTAGCGCCGCGACCCCGACCCGTCAAAGCCGGCCGCGCCAAGCTAGAATGGCGCGAGCGCGAACGGCGGATCGCCCATGCCCGAGGCATCGGTCGCGGCCCCGATGAGCGCCGCCAGAGCATCACCGCGCGCCAGCCATGCCGCATCCAGATGCGGCGGGTTCGACGCGGACTCGCGCCGCGAGTCCCAATCCGACGTCAACCGGTCGCGAAGCGCGAGATGGTCGCGCGCGAGGTTGACCCACAGGAACCAGACGCCGCCGTCCGCGCCGTGGCCGCACGCCTCAGCCACGATGGCGCCGGCGCGGTACGCGCGCCACGCTTCGTCGGCGGTCAGGAACGCGTCGTCCGGCAGGTCGGCGGGGTCGAAGGCGATGCCCAGGTGGCGACGGTGGGCCTCGTCGGGCTGCGCGTCGGCGCGTGCCCAGGGCGGACCCGTCGGTCGGTACTCGCAGATCCAGTGGTCCTCGAGGCGACCCGGCGTGAAGTAGCGCGCGAAGCCGCAGCGCACACGCACCGCTACGTCGTGCCGACGGAGGAACGCGCACGTGAGCAGGGCGAAATCGCGGCAGGTGCCGACATCGCGCAGGCCCGGCGGCCGGGCCTGGCCGAGCGGCCGGTCCGCGCGCGCCATGAGGCGGTCGAGGCGCGCCGCCACAGGCAGCGTGGCACGCGAGACCGTGTCGCAGTCGGCCTCCGTCACGCCGTAGAGGTCCAGATGGGCGTCGTGCACCAACAGGCCGCGCACCGCCGCGAGGATGGCGCCGATGTCCCCGTCCAGAGCCGCGATGGCGGGACCGTGGCGACCCGGATCAAGGAACCCTTCAATACGCCGGTAGACGTTCATGGTGCCTGAGGTCGCGGCGCAGTGGTCCTGGCGGCGTTGACGGGGCCGAGGGGCCCACTTAAATACATCGGAGTATCGTTTGAAGTCCGTCGAATCGTTGCCATGGCCGCCCTGAACGAGCTGAACAAGCGATCGCTCGACATCTTCCGCCAGATCGTCGAGGCGTACGTGGCCACCGGCGAACCGATGGGCTCGCGCACGCTGTCGCGACGCCTGAACGGCAAGCTGTCGCCGGCGACGATCCGCAACGTCATGGCGGACCTCGAGGATCTGGGCCTGCTGCGCGCGCCGCACACCTCGGCGGGGCGCGTGCCGACGGATTCCGGCCTGCGCCTGTTCGTCGACGGTCTGATGGAGGTGGGCAACCTGAGTCCCGACGAGCAGGAGACCATCGAGCGCCACTGCCAGGGCGCAGGCCGGACCACCGCGGAGTTGCTCACCGAGGCGACCACCATGCTGTCGGGCCTGTCGAGCTGCGCCGGTGTGGTCGTGGCGCCCAAGCACGACGCCAGCAAAGTCAGCCACGTGGAGTTCGTGCCGCTGTCCGGCCAACAGGCCCTGGTGGTGCTGGTCGGCGAGGGCGGCGTCGTCGAGAACCGCGTCATCGACCTGCCGCGCGGGCTGCTGCCCTCGGCCCTGGTGCAGGCGACCAACTACCTGAACGCACGTCTGGTCGGGCGCGCGCTGGACGACGTACGCTCCCTGGTGCAGCGCGAGCTGGACGACCACACGGCCGAGCTGGATGCCCTGACCGCGCGGGTGGTCGCCGCCGGCCTAGCGACGCGCGCCGGCGAGGGTGACGAAGGCACCCTGATCGTACGCGGCCACGCCAACCTGCTGAAGGATCTGGCGGCGGTCCAGGACCTGGACCGCATCCGCAACCTGTTTCAGATCCTGGAGACCAAGCGCGATCTGATGCGCCTGGTCGAGCTGGCCCAGGACGCCGAGGGCGTGCGCATCTTCATCGGCGCCGAGCACGCGCTGTTCGGCCTGACCGAGTGTTCGACGGTGGTGGCGCCGTTCCACGACCGCCACGGCCGCATGGTCGGCGCGATCGGCGTCATCGGCCCGACCCGGTTGAACTACGGCCGCATCATCCCCATGGTCGATTACACCGCGCGCGCGGTCGGCCGCTTGGTGTCGTGAGCGCCGCGCACCCCACCCGTCAGAGCCACGGACCGTCATGAACGAGAGCAAGATCGAGCAACCCGGCGGCACGCCCGAGGCCGCCCCGCCCACGGGTGAAGCGGCGGCGACGACCGACGCCCCGCCGCCCGCCAACGATGCACCCGCGCCCGAGGCGCGCATCGCCGCGCTCGAGGCCGAGGTCGCCCAGCTGCGCGACCAGGCGTTGCGCGCCATCGCCGAGACCGAGAACGTGCGGCGGCGGTCCGAGCGTGAGCGCGAGGACGCCGGGCGCTACGCCGTGTCCCGCTTCGCCGGGGCGCTGCTGGACGTCGCCGACAGCCTGAGCCAGGCGCTGGCCTCGGCCTCCGCCGAGCCCGCCGCGGCGGCCCTGCGCCAGGGCGTCGAACTGACCGAACGCACGCTGCTCGGCGCCTTCGAGAAGTACGGCGTCAAACGGTTCGACCCCAAGGGCGAGCCGTTCGACCCCAACCTGCACCAGGCCGTCTTCGAGGTGGAGACGGCGGACCAGCCGGCCGGCACCGTGGCCCAGGTGCTGCGCACCGGCTTCATGCTGCACGGCCGCCTGCTGCGCCCCGCCATGGTGGCGGTGACCAAGAACGGCCCGGCGCGCGCCGCGGTCATCGCCGTCGATACAATCGCTTGACGGAGACGCTTGCGGCGGCGGCCCGGCGCGCCCATATAACCGTGCGATCCATGGGGCCAATCCGCGGGTGCGGCCCCCATCACGAGATCCCGGGGGCTCCGGCGATGCTGAAGCAAGGTCGCCTGGGCTCGCCATGCGAGGAGAAACCATGAGCAAAGTCATCGGAATCGACCTGGGCACGACCAATTCGTGCGTTTCCGTCATGGAGGGCAAGTCGGCCCGCGTGATCGAGAACGCCGAGGGCCAGCGCACCACGCCGTCGATGGTCGCGTTCACCAGCTCGGGCGAGCGTCTGGTCGGCCAGGCCGCCAAGCGCCAGGCGGTGACCAATCCGGAGACCACGCTGTTCGCGATCAAGCGCCTGATCGGCCGCTCGTACAGCGACCCCATGGTCAACAAGGACATCGACCTGGTTCCTTACCGCATCGTGAAAGCCGACAACGGCGACGCGTGGGTGCACGCCGGCGGCAAGGCCCTGAGCCCGAGCGAGATTTCCGCCTTCATCCTGATCAAGATGAAGGAGACCGCCGAGGCGTTCCTGGGCGAGCCGGTGACCCAGGCGGTGATCACGGTTCCCGCCTACTTCAACGACAGCCAGCGCCAGGCCACCAAGGACGCCGGCAAGATCGCCGGGCTCGACGTGCTGCGCATCGTCAACGAGCCGACCGCCGCCGCGCTCGCCTACGGCATGGAGAAGAAGAAGACCGGCACGATCGCGGTCTACGACCTGGGCGGCGGCACCTTCGACATCTCGGTGCTGGAGATCGGCGACGGCGTGTTCGAGGTGAAGTCGACCAACGGCGACACGTTCCTGGGCGGCGAGGACTTCGACAAGCGCGTCATCGACTACCTGGCGGACGAGTTCAAGAAGGAGAACGCCATCGACCTGCGCGGCGACAAGCTCGCCCTGCAGCGCCTAAAGGAGGCGGCCGAGAAGGCCAAGATCGAACTCTCGAGCTCGATGCAGACCGAGGTCAACCTGCCGTTCATCACGGCCAAGGACGGCCAGCCGATCCACCTTTCGATCAAGCTGACCCGGGCCAAGCTGGAATCGCTGGTCGAGGATCTGATCCAGAAGACCATCGCGCCATGCCGCCAGGCCCTGAAGGACGCCGGGCTGAGCGCCGGCGAGATCGACGAGGTCATCCTGGTCGGCGGCATGACCCGCATGCCCAAGGTGATCGAGGCGGTGAAGACCTTCTTCGGCAAGGAGCCGCACAAGGGCGTCAACCCGGACGAGGTGGTGGCGATGGGCGCGGCGATCCAGGCCGCGGTCATCAAGGGCGAGGTCAAGGACGTCCTGTTGCTGGACGTGACACCCCTGAGCTTGGGCATCGAGACCCTGGGCGGCGTGTTCACCCGCCTGATCGACCGCAACACCACAATCCCGACGCGCAAGAGCCAGATCTTCTCGACCGCCGAGGACGGCCAGACCGCGGTGACCATCCGCGTGTTCCAAGGCGAGCGCGAGATGGCGGCGGACAACAAGCTGCTCGGCCAGTTCGATCTGGTCGGCATCCCGCCGGCGCCGCGCGGCGTTCCCCAGGTCGAGGTCACCTTCGACATCGACGCCAACGGCATCGTCAGCGTCTCGGCCAAGGACAAGGCGACCGGCAAGGAGCAGCAGATCCGAATCCAGGCCTCGGGCGGGCTCAGCAACGACGACATCGAGCGCATGGTCAAGGAAGCCGAGAGCCACGCCGCCGACGACAAGAAGCGGCGCGAGCTGGTCGAGGCGCGCAACCACGCCGATGGCCTGGTCCACGCCACCGAGAAGAACCTGGCGGAGCACGGCGACAAGGTCGCCGAGGCCGACCGCAAGGGCGTCGAGGCGGCGGTGGCCGCGCTGAAGGGCGCGCTGGCGGGCGAGGACGCGGACGAGATCCAGGCCAAGACCAACGCGCTGATGCAGGCGTCCATGAAGCTGGGCGAGGCCATGTACAAGGCAGACCAGCAGGCCGCCGCGGCCGGCGGTGGCGCCGAGGCCCCTGGCGGCGCCGCGGAGCAAGGCGCGACCGACAAGGTCGTCGACGCCGAGTTCGAGGAGGTCGACGACGACCGCAAGGGTCGCCGGGCCTGACCGATCGAGGGCGGACGCGTGCCGTCCGATCGGGATAGAAGGACACTGTAGGTCGGATCGGCGCGGCCATCATGGCCGCGCCGTCCCGCGTTTCGGGGCGGCTCGATGGCGAAGCAGGACTACTACCAGACGCTGGGGGTCGAGCGCGGCGCCGACGCGGCCGCGCTGAAGTCGGCGTACCGCAAGATGGCCATGAAGTATCACCCGGACCGCAATCCCGGTGACGCCGACGCCGAGCGCAGGTTCAAGGAAGTCAGCGAGGCGTACGAGGTCCTGAAGGACGACCAGAAGCGCGCCGCCTACGACCAGTACGGCCACGCCGCGTTCGACGGCGCCGGCCAGGCGGGCGGTGCCGGCGTCGACTTCTCGTCGACCTTCGCCGACATGTTCGACGACCTGTTCGGCGAGCTGGGCGGCCGGAGTCGCGGGCGCGGCGGCCAGCGGCGTGGCGGCGACCTGCGTTACAACCTGGAGATCTCGCTCGAGGACGCGTTCAAGGGCAAGCAGACCAAGGTCCGCGTGCCCACGGCGGTGGTGTGCGAGTCGTGCACCGGCAGCGGCTCGGCCGATGGCGCCCAGCCAAGCGCCTGCCCGACCTGCGGCGGCACCGGCAAGCTGCGCGCCCAGCAGGGCTTCTTCACCATCGAGCGCACCTGCGCCACGTGCGGTGGCGCCGGCCGCGTGATCCGTGATCCCTGCCGATCCTGCGGCGGCTCGGGCCGGGTGCAGCGGGACAAGACGCTGCAGGTGCAGATCCCCCCAGGCGTGGAGGACGGCACGCGCATCCGGCTCTCGGGCGAAGGCGAGGCCGGCCTGCGCGGCGCCCCGCCCGGCGATCTGTACATCTTCCTGGCGGTCAAGCCGCACCGAGTGTTCCAGCGCGAAGGCGTGACGATCCTGTGCCGCGTGCCGATCCCCATGACCACAGCGGCGCTGGGCGGCGCAATCGAAGTACCGACCATCGACGGCGCGCGCGCGCGGGTCACCATCCCAGCGGGCACCCAGTCGGGCCACCAGTTCCGCCTGAAGGGCAAGGGCATGGTGCCCATGCGAGGCCAGGGGCGCGGCGACATGATCGTGCAGGCGACCATCGAGACGCCGGTCAACCTGAGCGCCAAGCAGAAGGAGCTGCTGAAGGAATTCGACAAGGCGGGCAAGCACACCAGCCCCGAATCGGAAGGCTTTTTCGCCAAGGTCAAGGATCTGTGGAACGACCTGCGCGAGTAGCGCGCCGGGTCGCAATTCGCCGTCGCAGGACGTTAATGGTAGATTGCCCGTCACACAGGACGCAGCCATGACCGAATCACACAATCAGGCCAGCCGGGACAGGGTGCGCAGCTATCGCCGGCGCATGCGCGCGCGGCCTGCGCCAAGTCCGGATGTGGCTGCCCGATACGCGTACGCCCGCGTTCAAGGCCGAGGCGCGGCGGAAATCCCGGCTCGTCGCGCGAAGCCGGCGGGCAGGGGAGGACTAGGCGTTCGTCGACGCCATCTCGGAGTTCAACGAAGGTTGAAGCGGGGCGAGATCTGGACCGTTTCCGCCACGGGCTACGCCGGAAAACCTCGGCCAGCCGTGATTGCTTAAGGCGACGATTTCGCGAATTCGGACTCGGTGACCATTTGTCCTCTGACATCCGATCCGACCCTCGCCCCATTGATCCGTATTCCGATCGACCCTAGTGACGCGAACGGCCTTAGGTCGAGGTCGCAGCTCATGGTCGACAAGATCACAAAGGTGCGGCGATCGAACCTGGGACGACGTGTCGGCCGCCTTGCAGCACCCGAGATGCGAGCCATGAACCGCGCGATGCTGGTGTTTCTTGGGTTGGATTGAGTGAGCGCGCCGAACGCTCGGCGTCTAGGAGACCGCTCGCCGCGGAATGGCCTCGGCCCACGCCGGGCAACGCCATGGCCCTTTCGCCAAGCGCGCGACTGCGCCATCATCGCGGCCACGACGCCCACGCCCGAGGAAGCGCCATGAGCCAGATCGCCCGTACCGGGCCGCTCGCCGCGTTCGACACGGATCCCGCGCGCTCGCGCACGCTGCCCGGCTCCTACTACCACGACCCCGCCATCTTCCGGCGCGAGACGACCGCGCTCTTCCACGCCACGTGGCAGTACGTCGGCCACGTCGCGATGCTGCCCGATCCCGGCAGCTACATCGTGCGCGACATCTTGGACCAGAGCGTCGCGCTCGTACGCGGCGCCGACGGCGTGATCCGCGCCTTCTTCAACGTCTGCCAGCACCGCGCCCACCGCCTGCTGGAAGGCGAGGGCAACGTCAAGGCGGTCATCACGTGCCCCTATCACGCGTGGAGTTACGGGCTCGACGGTGCCTTGCGCACGGCGCGCGGTGCCGAGCGCATGGCGCGCTTCGACCAGGGCGCGTTCTGCCTGACCGCGGTGCCGCTGGGCGAGATGCTGGGCTTCCTGTTTGTCAACCTGGACGGCAAGGCCCCGGCCTTCGAGACCGTGACCGGCGCGTTGAAGGCCGAGATCGCTGCGTACTCGCCCAACGCGGCGCGGCTCCTGTGCGCGCACCGCAACGAGTTCCCGCTCAAGGCCAACTGGAAGAACTCGGTCGAGAACTACGACGAGTGCTTCCACTGCCCGGTGCAGCACCAGTCCCTCATCGCCGAGGCGCTCGACTACGCGTCCTACCGGGTGGTGACCCACGAGCATCACCACAGCCACACCAGCCGCGCGCCCGACAAGCGTCGCTATACGACCGTCACCGAGGGCGCGGCGAAGCCCGACGCCTTCGCGAGCTGGCTGCTGTTTCCCAACTGGTGCATCGAGGCGTACCCGGGCGGCAACCTGACGGTGTTCCACCACGTGCCGATCGGGCCCGAGCAGACGGTGCAGCGCTGCGAGTGGTACTTCCCGCACGCCACGTCGACGGCGGTCGAGCGCGAGGTGATCGAATTCGTCGACGTGGTGCGTGCCGAGGACATTCCGATCTGCGAGAGCGTGCAGAACGGCCTGCACAGCCTGGGCTACCGACGCGGCGCGTTCGTGGTCGACGCGGCGCGCTCCGAGGTGAGCGAGCACGCGGTGCACGACTTCCAGCTCAAGGTGCTACGCGCGCTGGGCAAGGCGGGCTGACGCCGTGACGCCATGACCGTCCGCCTGGGCATCGCGGGCGCCGCTGGGCGCATGGGCCAGATGCTGGTGCACGAGGCGGTGGGCCGATCGGACTGCCGTGTCACCAGCGCGAGCGAGGGGCCCGCGTCCCCGGCGCTCGGCCAGGACGCGGGAACGGCGGCGGGCGTCGCGCCGCTGGGCGTCGCCATCGGCGCCGACGCGGAGGCCTTCGTGCGGGGGTGCGACGCGGTGCTGGATTTCACGGTGCCGGCGGCGACCGCGCGCCATGCGGTGTTGGCGGCCCGGCACGGCGTGGCGCTGGTCGCCGGGACGACCGGGCTCAACGCCGAGCAGGAACGCGCTATTGCCGAGGCGGCGCGCACGACCGTCGTGGTGCGCGCGGCCAACTTCAGCCTGGGCGTGAACCTGCTGCTCGGCCTGGTTGAGCGCGCCGCGCGCAGCCTGGATGCCGCGTGGGACATCGAGATTGTCGAGATGCACCACCGCCACAAGGTCGACGCGCCCTCGGGCACGGCGCTGGCGCTGGGCCAGGCCGCGGCGCGCGCGCGCGGCATTTACCTGGATGTGACGTCTGAACGCGGCCGTGACGGCCTGACGGGCGCGCGCAAGCCTGGCGCCATCGGCTTCGCGAGCTTGCGCGGCGGCGACGTAGCGGGCGAGCACACGGTGCTGTTCGCGGCCGAGGGCGAACGGCTGGAACTGATCCACAAGGCGACGACGCGGGCGATCTTCGCGCGCGGCGCGCTGGCCGCCGCGCTGTGGACGCCGGGGCGCCCCCCCGGGCTCTACGCCATGAAGGACGTGCTGGGGCTCTGAACCAGGCGCCGCAGCGCCGCGCGCAGCGTGCGCGCCAGATCGCCCCGCTCGGACGACATCAGGAAGCCGCCCACGGTCACGCCGCGGCCATGGGAGACCAGCCGGAGCTGGCTGTCGTGGCGCACCGGGTCGTCGATCTCGACCCGCAGCCAATGCGGCGGAGCGATGCGCACGTCGTCCACCCGGCCCCACGGATCGACGCGGCGGACGACCAGCTCGTGCTCGGTCAGGCGCAGGCGCTCGGTACGCCGCGCGCTGAGCATCGAGAGCTTGAGCGCGCCGTAGAGCAGCGCCACGTCCAACCCGAAGAACCCGGCGACGGGCCACGCCCCGATCAGCCAGAAGCCGACTCCCAGGGCCGCGCACGCCACGCCGAACGCGCCGACCAGCAGGCGCAGACCGAGCGGCGTGAGCGAGCGGTGCGGCCGCAGCACGGCGTCGAACAGCGGAGCCGCCATTGTGGTCATGGCCCGATCATAACGGGCCGCCTAAAATCGTCACCATGAAACCCGCCGCGATCGACCACGTCTTCGCCCGGCTCGCCGAACGGATCCCGGCACCCGAGACCGAACTGGAATACGAGGATCCCTTCACCCTGCTCGTCGCCGTGGTGCTGTCGGCCCAGGCGACCGACAAGAGCGTGAATGCCGCCACGCCCGCCCTGTTCAAGGCGGCGCCGACACCGGCGGCCATGGTGGCGCTGGGGGTGGATGGCGTGAAGCCGCTGATCGCCACCATCGGGCTCTACAACACCAAGGCCAGGAACGTGGTCGCGCTGTCCCAGGCGCTGATCGATCGCCACGGCGGGCGGGTGCCCGAACGGCGCGAGGATCTGGAGAAACTGCCCGGGGTCGGGCGCAAGACCGCCTCGGTCGTGCTGAACGCGGCGTTCGGCCAGCCGACCATCGCGGTCGACACCCACGTCTTCCGTGTTGCCAACCGCACCGGTCTAGCGCCCGGGAAGACACCGTTGGCGGTCGAGCTGGCGCTAGAGAAGAAGGTCCCGGCCGCCTGGAAGCGCCACGCCCATCACTGGCTGATCCTGCACGGCCGCTACACGTGCCTGGCGCGCAAGCCCAAGTGCGCGGACTGCGTCATCGCCGACCTGTGCCGCTACAAGGCGAAGACCGCCGCCTGACCTCCTCCATCTGAGGTGTCCACGGGCACCTCGAGGCTTTACGCGCCCTTAATGGCGCGCGACGCATTGTCGCCTGCGACAACCCTTCGGGCGCGGGCAGGACCGCGCCGGACGGGCCCCATGACCCCCTCGCCCCAGGAGCTGACCATGATTCCTGTCCGTACCCTGACGGTCGCGATCGTCACGCCACTGCCCTTCGTTACGCGGAGTATCACCTGGGCATTGAGGATGGCTGCTAAGAGGCCAAGCTGGTCGCCGCCAACGGCGACAAGCTGGAGGTCTACCTCGATCCGATCTCGGGCGAGGTGGTGAAGACGGTCGCCGACTGACCCCGCCTTCGGGTCGCGGCCGCCGACCATGAACGTCCAGGCGCTGTCGCCCATCCGCTCGCTGAACGCCCTGGTGCTCGGCGCCGTGGCGCTCGGGCTGCTGGCGGGCTGCGGGGTGGTGATCGGCGTGCAGACAATGGCCGAACGCGGGCTCATGGTCCGCGTCGCGCACACCGAGGCCACCCAGTTGACGAGCCTGATCGCGAGTCAGGCGGCGCAGGGCATCGCGACCCGCGACCCGGACGCGATCGAGCGGACGTACTTCGAGCTCGTGCGCGATGACGCCGACGACGGCGATGCGGTCGACGTGGCAACGATCCGGGCCATGCTGCCCGACGGCACGACCCTGAAATCGTATCTCTCGATCGAGGACATGGCGTTCCCCGAGGACGCGCTGATCGAGCCTGGCCGGGCCGCCGCCGCCGAGGGCGTCGTCGTCACGCGGAAGCTCGACGACTATGTGCTGATCGCCGCGCCGGTTTTCGGCGCCACGCACGATGCGCCGATCGGCGCGATGGGCATGGCGTGGAAGGAAGGCGAGCGGGTGGTGGGCCTGTTGCGCCAGGCGGTCCCGGCGATCGCGGTCGCGGCCGTGCTGGCGGTCGCGGCGATCGCGGCCGTTCTCCTGCTCCTGCGACGGCTGGTGACCCGGCCCCTGGACAAGCTGAGCCACGCCATGGAGGCGGTCCGCAGCGCGGGTGGGGCGACGGTCGAAGGCGACGTGCCCGGCATCGGCCGCAAGGACGAGATCGGCGTTCTGGCGCGCGAGTTCCGCGCGCTTCTGGGCGAGGTGGCCGTACGTCGGCACGAACTGATTGCCCACGGCGAGGCGCTGGCGCGCGCCCGCGATGTGTCCGAGCGCGCCAACGCGCGCAAGTCCGACTTCCTGGCGACCATGAGCCACGAGATCCGCACGCCCATGAACGGCGTCCTCGGCATGGCGACGGCGCTGCTGGAAGGCACGCTCGATCCCGACCAGTGCAAGGTGGTCGGCATCATCGTCGAATCGAGCGAGTCACTGCTGGGCATCGTCAACGACATCCTGGACCTGTCAAAGCTGGAAGCCGGCAAGGTGGACCTGGAGCGCATCAATTTCGACCCGCGCGAGACGGTGCGCCAGATCGCCGACCTGGTCCAATCGCGCGCGACAGGGCGTCCGATCCAGGTGAGCTGCGCCATCGGCGACGACCTGCCGCCGGCGGTCACCGGCGATCCCCACCGTCTGCGTCAGATCCTGCTGAACTTCGTCTCGAACGCCTTGAAGTTCACCACCGAGGGCGCCGTGACCATCGCCGTGCGCCGCGAGGCCGTGCGCGAGGATGGCAGCGTCATGATCCGTTTCGAGGTCGCCGACACGGGCCCGGGCATTCCGCCCGACCGGCTGGACACCCTGTTCAGCGACTACGTGCAGGTGGACGCCTCGGTGTCGCGGCGCTTCGGCGGAACGGGCCTGGGGCTCGCCATCTGCAAGCGCCTGGCGGAGCGCATGGGCGGCGCGGTCGGCGTCGCATCGACGCTGGGCTCCGGTTCGACCTTCCACGCCACCCTGCCGTTCACCATCGCCGAGACGGTGGAACGGGGCGCCCCCGCGGCCAGCTCCGAGGCGGCCGAGGCCGAGCTGCGCGCCCTGGTCAAGACGCGCGCGACGCCGCTGCGCGTGCTGGTTGCCGACGACAACGAAACCAACCAGCTGGTCGCGACGTCGATGCTGGCCAGGCTGGGCATCGCCTCGGACGTGGCCGAGAACGGCGCGCTCGCCGGCACGGCGGTGCGGGACGGCGCCTACGACCTGGTGCTGATGGACATGCAGATACCCGAGATGGACGGGCTGGAAGCGACGTGCACGATCCGGGCGCTGGGCGGCGACAAGGCGCGAACCCCCATCGTCGGCCTGACCGCCAACGCCTTCGGCGACGACCGCCGGCGCTGCCGCGAGGCCGGCATGGACGGCTTCCTGGCCAAGCCGGTGCGCCGGCACGAGCTCGCGCGCGGCATCGCCGAGGCGCTCGCCGCCGCCGCCGCTACACGGCCATGACCTCGACCCCGGCGGCCCGGGCGGCGACGGCGAGGTCGCCATCGCGTGTCGCCAGGGGCAGGCCCAGCCGCAGCGCCAGTTCCAGGTACGCCGCGTCGTAGACGGTCAATCGATGCGCACGAGCGAGCGCAAGGATTTCGTCCCACGCCCGATCGCACGTCTCTGGGTCGACATGGATTGGCAGTGTGCTCAGCGTCGCCAGTTGACGTTCGACTCGCTCCGGAGAGATGCGGCCCCGTCGCTCGCCACTGACAAGCAGATTGGCGATCTCGAGCGGCCAGATCGCGGGAACCATCGCCGAACTCTCGCGAAGCGAAGCCAACAGCGCATCGCCAGCCATGGTCTTCTCGTCGTCGAAGAGCCAGCCCGCTGTAGCGGACGCATCGAGCACGAAGCCGTTCACCGGCGCCCTTCGTCGCGAAGCGCCTTCCATGACAGTCCGCCGAGCGTCACGCCCTCGCGTAGTTCCTTCAAACGATCAACCGCCTCGGCGGCGCGTTGGCGGCGCGCCTCCTCGGGTTCGGTCGCGGGCACCAGGCGGGCGACGGGCTTGCCGCGCCGCGTGATCTCGATGGTCTCGCCCCGGGCGACCCGGTCCAACAGGGCGGACAAATGCGTCTTGGCCTCGAAGGCGCCAATGCGTTCCATGAATACTCCACCAATCAACTAGACAACTAGTTGGTACAATAAACTAGTTGATTGTGTCGTACCAGAGGGCCGCTGGCTATGTCGAAGCCGGCGCCTTGCCCGGGCCGTGGACCAGGTGGGCGAAAAACGCGACGCCGACGATCGGGCCGACGAAGTTGAGCACCGGCAGGGTCATCAGGAACGCGATCGCGGCGCCCGCCACGATCCAGCGCCAGCGCGCGGCGCGCCAGCGCGCCACCGCCGCCTGGCCGACCTCGCGGCGGTAGACCACCGCCTCGAAGTACTCGCGCCCGAACAGATAGCCGTTGACCAGGTAGAACATCACGATGTTGAGCGGCGGCAGGAACGACAGCGCGATGTAGAACGGCAGCGCCAACAGGTTCACACCGATGACCATGGCGGTCAGGTTGAAGCCGGCTGCGATGGCCTGGCGGAAGCTCTGGCTGGGCGCCGGCAGGGCTGGGTAGTGCAGCGCCTCGACCGCGTCGACCACCTTGTCGAGGAACAGGCCCGCGACGTTCTGCGCCACGACGACGAAACCGAGCCACAGGACGGCGATGAACAGCAATATGCCGAGCACGCCGATCAGCGCCTCGAGCAGCCAGACGATGCCGTCGACCAACCACTCGGCCGGGGCACCCAGCCAGCCCAGGCCGAAATCGGCGCCCATCCACGATCCCACGTCGACGCCGGTCCACGCCCACCAAAGCAAGGCTCCGATCACCACGTAGACCAGGCCGCTGATCATCGCGACCAGCGCCACGATGCCGCGCACGCGGGGCTCCAGGATGTCGCCAAGGGCGAGGCCGAAGGCGCGGATCATCGGCGGCCGTGCGCTCAACTCGGGTCGAGCGGCACGCGGTCGGCCAGCCCGGTCGCGTCCTCGAACAGCCTGGCGGCGGCGAGGACGCGCGCCTCAGCGCGCGGCGGGCCGACGATCTGCAGGCCGATGGGCAGGCCGGTCGCCGTGAAGCCGCACGGCACCGAGATCGCCGGGCAGCCGGCGAGCGTGATCGCGCCGGGCAGGATCAGCCAGTCCACGTAGTTGTCGAAGCGCCGGCCGTCGACCTCGGTCACCCAGGGGATGGTCTTGTCGAACGGCGGCACCATGGCCGCGGGCGTGACCAGCAGGTCGTAGGTCTTGAAGAACGCGAACACCCGGTGGAACAGCGCGCCGCGCTCGCGCTCGGCCCGGCCGATCGCCTCGACCGACAGCGTCTGGCCCTTCTCGATGTTCCAGATGATCTCGGGCTTCAGCTTGTCCCGGTGGTTGGCGTACTCAGCCGCCATGCTCATGGCGAATCCGGCGGCGCGCAGTGTCTGGAAGATCGCGTCAGCGCCCGAGAAATCGGGGCACGCCGCGTCCAGCCTGGCGCCCATGGCCTCGAACCGGCGCGCCGCCTCGGCGCACACCCGGCGCACCTCGGGGTCGATCGGCAGGAAGCCGAGATCGGGGCTGAAGGCGACGCGCTTGGGCGGCCGCGCCTTGGCCACCGCCGCCTGGAACGACGTGGCGGGACGCGGCAGCGAGCGCGGGTCCTCGGGCACCTCGCCGACCATGGCATCCAACATCAGGGCACAATCGCCCACGTTGCGCGCCATGGGCCCGGCCACCGACATCATGCCGAACGGCATGCCTTCGGGCCCGGTGGGCACGCGGCCCGACGACGGCCGGAAGCCGATCACGCCGCAGAACGAGGCCGGCGTGCGCAAACTGCCGCCGAGGTCCGAGCCGGTGGCCAGCCACACCTGCCCGGCGGCGAGCGCCGCGGCCGAGCCGCCCGAGGACCCGGCGCATGTCTTCGACAGGTCCCACGGGTTGCCGGTGACGCCGAACACCTGGTTGTAGGTCTGGGCGCCGGCGCCGAATTCGGGCGTGTTCGACTTGCCCACCACGATGGCGCCGTTGGCCTCGAGCATCTCGACCAGGATGTCGGAGCGTTCAGGCACCACGTCGGCGTAGATCGGCGAGCCCTGGGTGGTGCGCACGCCGGCCACGGCATCCAGATCTTTGACCGCGATGGGCAGGCCGTGCAGCGCCGCCGCGCCACGGCCCTTGGGCGCCTTGCCCGCCATCATGCGCCGGGCGTGGTCGCGCGCGCGGCCCAGGCAGAGCGTCGGCATGGCGTTGAGCGGACGATCGGTGGCGGCGATGCGCTTCTCGGCCGCATCGATCAGGTCGAGCGGCGTCACCTCGCCCTTCTTGAGCAGGGCGACGGCGGCGCGCGCGGTCAGGCAATGGAGCTCGGTCATGGCGCGCACTATGGGAGGGCGGTCCGTCGCCGTCCACCCCGAACGATGCTAGCGTGCGCCCCTGACACTCGACGAATTTCGGCGATCGATGGATGGCGCGGCGCCGCCCGATGGGTTGGACGCGGCGCTGCGCGCGCTGTGGTGGGACGCCAAGGATGACTGGGCCAAGGCCCACGGCGCGGCACAAGAAGGCAAAGACGCCCGCGCCGAGCGGGTGCACGCCTACCTGCACCGCAAGGAAGGCGACCCGTCCAACGCCCGCTACTGGTACTCCCGTGCCGGCGTCGAGCCCGCCACGGGCGCGCTGGACGCGGAGTGGCAGGCGCTGGCACGCGCGTTCCTCCGCCCAGCCTCCTGACGCATCGCTTGCCCCTGCGCACGGCTGCGCCTACAACCTCGCGCCATGGAAAGCTCCCGCATCGACGTTCTGGGCATCGGCAACGCCATCGTCGACGTGCTGGTGCGCATCAACGACGACTTCCTGACCGACCGCGACCTCGCCAAGGGATCGATGCAGCTGATCGACGCCGACCGCGCGCTGGCGCTTTACGGCGCGATCGGCGGGGCGACCGAGGTCTCGGGCGGTTCGGCGGCCAACACCGTGGTCGGCGTCTCGGCGCTGGGCGGGGCCGCCACCTATATCGGCAAGGTGGGCGACGACGAACTCGGCCGCTTCTTCGCCAAGGACCTGCGCGCCGCCGGCGTCGCCTTCCACACGCGGCCCACGACCGACGGCGCGCCTACGGCACGGTCCTTCGTGCTGGTCAGCCCGGACGCCCAGCGCACCATGTGCACGTTCCTCGGCGCCTCGGTGGGGATCGAGCCGGACGATGTGATCGAAGCGGATGTCGCCGCCGCGCGCGTCGTCTACCTGGAAGGCTACCTGTGGGACGCGCCGCGCGCGTGCGCGACCTTCGCCCGGGCGGCCGCGCTGGCGCGCCAGCACTGCCGGCGTGTGGCCTTCACGCTCTCGGACCCGTTCTGCGTCGCGCGCCACCGCGAGGATTTCCTGCGCCTGGTGCGCGAGGACGTGGACATCCTGTTCGCCAACGAGGCGGAGATCACCGCGCTCTACCAGGTAGACGACTTCGACCATGCCCTGCAGCGCGTGCGCGGCCACTGCGACATCGCCGCCCTGACGCGCAGCGAGCGTGGTTCGGTGGTGCTGTCGCGGGCCGAGGTGCACATGATCGACGCCCATCCGGCGGGCGCGGTCGTCGATACCACCGGCGCCGGCGATCTGTACGCCGGCGGCTTCCTGGCCGGGCTGACGGCGGGGCGCGACTTGGGCACGTGCGGCCGGCTGGGCAGCCTGGCGGCCGGCGAGGTGATCGGCCACCTGGGCGCACGCCCCGCGGCGGACCTGGCGGCGCTGGCGGCACCGTTGCTGCGCCCATGATCTTCTACGAACCCGCGACGCGCGACCGCCGCCTGCTGCCCCACGACCCGTTCAAGGCGCTGGTGGCACCGCGCCCGATCGGCTGGATCTCCACGGTCAACGCCGAGGGCCGCGCCAACTTGGCGCCGTTCAGCTTCTTCAACGCGGTGGCGAGCGAGCCGCCCATGGTGATGTACTGCACGGGCGGCGCCGCGTCGGCCGACCGCGTCAAGGACAGCCAACGCAACGCCCAGGCGACCGGCGAGTTCGTGGTCAACATCGTGCCCTTCGCCCTGAAGGAGGCGATGAGCGACACTTCGGCCACGCTGCCGCCCGAGATCGACGAGTTCGAGAAGGTCGGCCTGGCCAGGCTGCCCTCGCGCCTGGTGCGGCCGCCGCGCGTGGCCGGCGCGCCGGCGCACTTGGAGTGCCGGACCGAGCGGGTCCTGTCCCTGCCGACCATGCCGGGCACCGCGCCCAACTTCATGACCATCGGCTTCGTCGTCGGCGTGCACATCGACCCTTCGTGCATCGTCGAGGGACGGGTGGACGTGCGCCGCTACCGCCCGGTCGCCCGGCTCGGCTATTTCGACTACACGGCGGTCGACGACGTCTTCGCCATGACGATGCCGCCCTGATGGCGTCGTTCCGGGCGGCCGTCTGTTTCGTCGCGGCGGCCAATCTGAGCTACTTCGGCGTCGAGTTCGCGGCGGCTCTGGCCATCGGATCGGTCGCGCTGTTCGCCGACAGCATCGATTTTCTCGAGGACGCGGCGGTCAACCTGCTGATCCTGCTGGCGCTGGGGTGGAGCGCGCGGCAGCGCGCCCGCCTCGGCATGGTGCTGGCGGGCCTGTTGCTGGCGCCGGCCGTGGCGACGCTGTGGACCGCGTGGCACAAGCTGGGCACACCGCTGCCGCCGGATCCCTTGTCGCTGAGCCTGGTCGGCCTGGGGGCGCTGGCGGTCAACCTGACCTGCGCCCTCGTCCTGGCCCGCCATCGGCGGAATAGCACCAGCCTAGCGCGCGCGGCGTTCCTGTCGGCGCGCAACGACGCCGTGGCCAACCTGGCGATCATGGGCACCGGCCCCGTCACCGCCTGGACGGGCTCGGCCTGGCCCGATCTGGCGGTCGGCCTGGCGATCGCCGCGCTCAACGCCGACGCCGCCCGCGAGGTCTGGCAGGCGGCGCGCGCCGAGGGCCGCGCGGCCAAACCCTGACGCGATCAAGGGCATTGACCGGGCTGAGGCCCCGGACCATGCTCCGGCCATTCCACGACCCTTCCCGATCCTGATCGGAGTCACGTTCATGCTCATCGGAGTGCCCAAGGAAATCAAGAACCACGAGTACCGGGTCGGTTTGACCCCGACGAGCGTGCGCGAGCTGGTGCACCACGGTCACAAGGTCATCGTGCAGAAGGGCGCGGGCAAGGAGATCGGGCTGGTGGACAAGGCCTACGTGGTGGCCGGCGCCTCCATTGTGGACACCGCCGAGGAGATCTTTGCCAAGGCCGAGATGGTGGTGAAGGTCAAGGAACCGCAGCCAAGCGAATGCTCGATGCTGCGCCCCGGCCAGGTTCTGTTCACCTACCTGCATCTGGCGCCGGACCCCGAGCAGACCAAGCTGCTGGTCGCCTCGGGCGCCATCGGCATCGCCTACGAGACGGTCACCGACCGCAACGGCCGCCTGCCCCTGCTGGCGCCCATGAGCGAGGTCGCGGGCCGCATGTCGATCCAGGCGGGCGCGCATTGCCTGGAGAAGGCCCAAAAGGGCGCGGGCGTGCTGCTGGGCGGCGTACCGGGCGTGCAGCCGGCCAAGGTCGTGGTGCTGGGCGGCGGCGTGGTCGGCACCAACGCCGCGCGCATGGCCATTGGCATGGAGGCCGACGTGGTCATCCTGGACAAGTCGATCGACCGCCTGCGCCAGCTCGATGAGCTGTTCGGGTCGCGACTCGACACGGTCTACGCCACCGTCGACAACATCGAACAACATGTGCTGGATGCGGACCTGGTGATCGGCGCGGTGCTGGTACCAGGGGCCTCGGCGCCCAAGCTGGTCACCGAGACGATGGTCAAGGCCATGCGGCTCGGCTCGGTGCTGGTCGACGTGGCGATCGACCAGGGCGGCTGCTTCGAGACCAGCCGGGCGACAACCCACGCCAAGCCGACTTACATCGTCCACGGCGTCGTCCACTACTGCGTCGCCAACATGCCGGGTGGCGTCGCGCGCACCTCGACCTTCGCGCTGAACAACGCGACGCTGCCGTTCACGGTGGCGCTGGCCAACAAGGGCTACAAGAAGGCCCTGGCCGACGACCCGTATCTGCTGGAGGGGCTCAACGTCCACCGCGGCAAGGTCACCTACAAGGCCGTGGCGGACGCGCTGGGCTACACCCACCAGGACCCGCGCAAGGCCATCGCCGCCTGACCGGCGGCGATGCCTCGTTTGTCACCCCCGGGCGCCGCATGTACGGCGAGCCGGGGGCCCAGGGCCATTGCCCGGACTCTGTCCTGCGGAATCCCCGGTTAAGGCCTGCGGTCGGCCCGGGGATGACGGACAGGGTGACCCCGCTATCCCTGAATCCGCTCTAGGTGCGCTTGGGGCCGAACAGGCGGTCGGCCAGGCCGCCCGCGCCGGCGGGTGGACGCTGGCCGGAACGCTGGCTGCTGGCGATGGCGCGGTCGGTAAGGCTCGCGAAGTCGAGCGCCTGGGCGGGCGTCGCTTCGGGCGCCGGCCGTTCGGCGTAGGCGGCGAGCCGTGCGAGGTCGGGCGCCGGTGCGGCCGTCGTCCCCGGCGCCGGACCGCCGAGCCGGGCCTCGAGGCGCGTGAGCGTGGCGCCGAGGCTAGCCATATCCGTCTCGCGTCGCTGGTCGGCTTCGACCATGCGGGCCATCAGTTCGAGCATCTTGACCTGGCGACTGTCCGCTTCGTCGAGCCGGTGCACCAGCGCGCCGATCTGGGCGGCGGGGCGCAGCATGATCTCGACGTGCTGGACCAGGCCGTGGAGCGCGTCGGTCAGGCCCGGGCGCGGCCGGCTCGGCGGGGACCAGGGTGCGCTCGGCGGGGACCAGGGTGCGCTCGGCGGCACGCTGAACCATGGCACGCAGCGCCTGTTCCCGTTCCTTGACGGTCGCGACACGCCCCGCGAGGTCGGCGGCGGGCTCGGACGTCGTGGCGGTTGAATCCGGCACGCCCTGGGGCGCGCAGCTGGACAGCTCGGCGTTCGCGGCGGCGGCCAGCACATAGTCGACCCAGGCGCCCATGGTCATGCGCCGGCGCCGCGCGGCCTTGGCCTCGCGCGCGCCTCGCGCGATACACCACGGATCGACCAGGGATTACGTTCGTCGGACACGAGGAGTCGCTTGTAGTGCACGCGTGTTATACAGGCTCGCCCCGCCGCGCGGGAGCGTTAGCGAATCGCGGCCCTGGCGCTGGACGCGCCACGACCCTATCCTGAGCGCTCCATGAAGGTCGCCGCGCCATCGGGCAACGACACGGTTCGCGGGGCGCTGTGGCTAATCGGCAGTTGCGTGTTCTTCGCGTCGATGAACGCGATGATCCGGCACTTGTCGGCCGAGCTCGACAGCTTCGAGATCGTGTTCTTCCGCAACTTCATCGGCCTCCTTGTGATGACGCCGTGGCTGATGCGCTTCGGCTTCGGCGCGCTGCGCACCAACCGACTGAGTGCCCTGGTGGGGCGCTCGATCATCGGCTTCATCTCGATGTTGCTGTGGTTCTGGTCGCTCGGCCACCTGCAGCTCGATCACGCGGTGTCGCTCAGCTTCACGGCGCCGCTGTTCGCGACGGTCGCCGCGGCGGTGATCCTAAAGGAGCGCCTGCGGCTTCGCCGCATGGTGGCGTTGGCCATCGGCTTCGGCGGCGTGCTGGTGATCCTGCGTCCCGGCGCTGTGCTGTTCGAAGTGGCGTCCCTGGCGGCGATCGCGTCCTCGGCGTTCATGGCGCTTTCCATCGTGCTGGTGAAGTCGCTGACCGACACGGAATCGCCGGGGACGCTGGTGTTCTACCAAGTGCTGCTGATCACGCCGGTGTCGTTCGTGCCGGCCGTGTTCGTCTGGCAATGGCCGAGCGCGGAGGCGTGGGTCTGGCTGATCCTGCTCGGCACCTTCGCGTCGGTCGGGCACTACCTGTTCACGCGCGCCTTCGCCATGGCCGAGGCCACCGCCCTGATGCCGTTCGACTACGTGCGCCTGCCCATGGTGGCGTTCATCGGCTACATGGCGTTCGGTGAGCGCCCCGACCTGTGGACTTGGCTGGGCGCCGCGATCATCCTGGCCAGTTCGGTCTACGTCGCCCACCGCGAGGCGATGGCCAGGCGCGCGGCGGCGAACGCCGTCACCGCGCCCCAGGCCGGGGATTGACGTCGGGTTCCGTTGAATCGGCAATACTGTCGTTCCCGGGCGCCGCGCAAGCGGCGAATCGGGAACCCAGGGCAACTGCTTCGTCTCTGGCCCCTGGATCCCGGATTCCGACCTACGGCCGGCCCGGGGACGACAATTGGGGAACGCCGGATACGGTCGCGACGCCTCAGACTGCGCGCCAGCGGTCGAGCAGGTCGCGTGCGCGGTCGCGGTGGTCGCGGCGGATGTGGCGGGCGAGCGTGGTGAGCGCCAGCGCGATGACCGAGGCATCGTCGGTGAAACCGATCCCCACGATCACGTCGGGAATGGCGTCGGTCGGCAGCACGAAATAGCCAAGCGCGCCGGCCAACACCGCCTTGGCGTACGCCGGCGTGCGCCGGTCGATGGCGCAGAAGTAGGCCGCCAGCGCGTCCTCGGCAAAGGGTACGCGGTGCAGGTTGCGGCGGATTGTGTCGCGCATCCGTTCCAGGCGCGGCAGCACCGTCGCCCTGGGGTCAGGGTTCGTGGCCATGGTCCCGCGCCGCCCGGTCGATGAAGCGTGCCAGCCGCACGTCACGGTCGCTGAGCCCAGCCACATCGTGGCTGGTGAGCGTGATGTCGACCCGGCCGTAGACGTTCGACCATTCCGGGTGATGGTTCATGCGCTCGGCCGCCAACGCGACACGCGCCATGAAGCCGAAGGCGGTGTTGAAGTCCTTGAACGCAAATGCGCGCCGGATCGCCTCGCGGCCCTCGACCAGGCGCCACGCCGGCAAGGCAGCCAGGGCCTCGGCCCGGGCCGCCGCGTCGAGCCGCGCCGGGCTTGCCTTCGTCATGGCTTGTCCGCCCGTGTTCAACACGTACGTAGATGTGGACACGCTAGGCGCACTTGGCAAGCCTCGGTAGAGTCCCGCCCATGACGACAACCCGGCGCTTCGGACCGCCGCCCAGCGACGCCGACCTGCACGCCCTGGCCGATGGCGCCCTCGCCGCGCTACCGGCCGCGTTCCGGCGGCTGGTCCAGGGCGTCGCGATCCTGATCGAGGAGTTTCCCGCCGAGGACGTGATCGAGTCGATGGGCCTGGAAAGCGGCTACGACCTGCTGGGCCTTTACCAAGGCGTGTCGCTGGATCAGAAGTCGGTCACGGGGGTCGCCCACGACGTCGACCGCATCCTGCTCTACCGCGCGCCGATCCTGCTCGCCTGGGCCGAAGGCGAAGACGCGCTCGAGGATCTGGTACGCAACACCCTGATCCACGAGATCGGCCATCACTTCGGGCTGTCCGACGACGACATGGCCCGGCTGGAGGGCGCGGTGTGACGATCGAGGAGTCGTCGATCCTGGTCGGGCGCGGCGAACGCGACGCGCGCCTCGAGCTCGCGCGCGCCAACCGCCACGGGCACTGGCAAGACCGAGACGCTGCAGGTGCTGGCCGAGGGCTTCGCGCGCGAGGGCGTGCCGGTGGTGCTGGCCGATGTGAAGGGCGACCTGGGCGGGCTCGCCGTGCCCGGCGCCGCCTCACCCAAGCTGACCGAACGGTTGCAGCGCCTAGGCATCGCGGACCTTGCCTTCGCGGGCTTTCCCGTCGTCGTCTGGGATGTGTTCGGCCAGGACGGCCATCCGTTGCGCGTGACCATCTCCGACCTGGGGCCGCTGCTGCTGGCGCGCCTGCTGGATCTCAACGACGTGCAGGCCGGCGTGCTGCAGATCGCCTTCCGCCTGGCCGACGACGAAGGGCTGCTGCTGATCGACCTGGCCGACCTTCGCGCGGTGATCGCCCACGTGGCGGAACGAGCGGCCGAACTGTCCGCCACCTACGGCAATGTGGCGGCGGCCAGCGTCGGCGCGATCCAGCGCGCGCTGCTGACGCTTGAGGAGCAGGGCGGGGCCGCCTTCTTCGGTGAGCCTATGCTGGACATCGCGGATCTGATGCTGAACGCGCCGGATGGTCGCGGCGCCATCAACATCCTGGCGGTGTCGCGCCTGATCCAGAACTCGCGCGCCTACAGCACGGTGCTGCTGTGGTTGCTGGCCGAGCTTTACGAGAACCTGCCCAAGATCTGCGACGCGCCGAAGCCGAAGCTAGTGGTGTTCTTCGACGAGTCGCACCTCATGTTCGACGGCGCGCCGAAGGCTCTGGGCGAGAAGGTCGAGCAGGTCGTGCGCCTGATCCGCTCGAAGGGGGTCGGGCTCTACTTCGTCACGCAGAACCCCATGGACGTGCCCGATGCCGCGGGCGGCCAGCCCGGCAACCGGATGCAGCACGGCCTGCGTGCCTTAACAGCGAAGGAGCAGAAGGTGGTGCGCGCGGTGGCCGAGACCTTCCGCGCCGCGCCGGGCGCCGACCTGTCGCGCACCATCCTGGACCTCGGCGTCGGTGAGGGTGTCGTGTCGTTTCTAAAGGTTTCGGGCGCGCCAGGGGTGGCCGAACGGGTCACCATCCTGCCGCCCACCTCGCGCATCGGCGCGCTGAGCGCAGACGAGCGCGCGGCGGTCATGGCGGCAAGTCCGGTGAAGGGCGTCTACGACCAGACGGTCGACCGGGAGTCCGCCGCCGAGATCCTGGGCCGTGCGAAGCCCGCCCCGTCGGGCCCGTGGCGCCACCCGGATGGCGCGGCACCGCGCACGGACCGGAACACGGATGCCGCGCCGGAGCGTACGCGCGGCCGAAACAGCTGGGCAACCGAGGGCCGCGACGGCGGCCTGCTCGACGATCTGCTGACCGGCGGCCACGGTCGGCGTCAGAGCGTCGGCGAGGCGCTGGCCAAGAGCGTCGTCCATTCGGTCGGCAGCCAGGTGGGCCGCGCCATCGTGCGCGGCGTGCTTGGCTCGCTGCTGAAACGCTAGAGGCGGCCGATGACCACGCTGCTGACCGGAGCGACCGGGTTTGTCGGTTCGGCGGTACCGCGGTGTCTGGTTGCGGCGGGGCACGACGTGCGCGTGCTGGCGCGCGCGGGCGCCGACCGCCGGCACCTGGAGGGCGTGCCGTGCGCGGTCGTCACCGGCGATCTTGCCGATCCGGCCTCGCTGGTGCGCGCGGCGCGCGGCTGCACGGCGTTGTTCGACGTCGCCGCCGACTACCGACTGTGGGTGCGCGACGTGGCCGCCATGGAGCGCGTCAACGTCGATGGCTCGGTCGCGCTGTTGCGCGCCGCCGCTGAGGCCAGCGTGCGTCGCGTCACGTACACAAGCACGGTGGCGACCCTGCGCCTGGACCACGAAGGAGCGGCGGTCGACGAGACGGCGAACGCCTAACTCCACGAGATGATCGGGCCGTACAAGCACTCGAAGCACCGCGCGGCGAACGCGGTGGCGGCGCGCGCGACCGGGCTGGACGTCGTCACCGTGATGCCGACCGCGCCGATCGGGCCGCGCGACGCCAAGCCGACGCCCACGGGACGCATGGTCGTCGAGGCCGCGCGCGGCCGCATGCCCTCATTTGTCGAGACCGGGCTCAACGTCGTGCATGCGGACGACGTGGCCGAGGGGCACTTGCGGGCGCACCAGCAAGGGCGGCGGGGCGAGACCTACATCCTGGGCGGCGAGAACCTGCGGCTGAGCGCCATTCTCGCGGCGATCGCAGCGCTGGTCGGGCGCCGCGCGCCGCGCGTGAACCTGCCCCACTGGTCGGTACTGCCGGCCGCGGCCGTCGCCGAAGGCCTGGCGCATTGCCGTCTGCTGCGCGAGCCGCTCATCACCTTCGATGGGCTGCGCATGGCGCGCCACATGATGTACTTTTCGAGCGACAAGGCAGGCCGCGAGCTGGGCTATGCCCCCCCCCGCCCGGCCTCCGACGCGCTGGCCGACGCCGTCGCCTGATACCGCCAAGCCGGATACCTGGGCTGACACCGGCCCCTTGCGCCGCGCCACTGTCCGCCGTATGAGGCCGGACCCACACCCCGGGAGCACGGCGATGGACAACCTCAAGACGATCCGCAACGGGACCAAGTCCCATCCCGTGTTCTCGGCCGCCGAGATGAACGGCCGGCTCGCGCACCTGCGCGCCCACATGGCCGCCGATGGCATCCAGGCGTGCCTGTTCACCTCGTACCACAACGTCAACTACTACGATCATTTCCTCTACTGCTCGTTCGGCCGGCCCTACGGCCTGGTGGTGACCGAACGCGACGTGACTGCGATCGTCGCCAACATCGACTACGGCCAGCCATGGCGGCGCGGCTTCGGCGCGACGCTGACCTACACCGATTGGCAGCGCGACAACTTCTTCCGCGCGGTGCAGCGGCTGATCCCGGCCAAGGGCAAGGTCGGCATCGAGACCGACCACATCAGCGTCGAGAACCGCGACAAGCTGGCCGCGGCGCTGGCCGGTGCGGCGCTCGTAGACGTGGCCAAGCCGTGCATGCGCCTGCGCATGGTCAAGTCGGACGAGGAGATCGCGCTGATCCGCCAGGGTGCGCGCATCGCCGACCTGGGCGGCGCCGCGTGCGTCGAGGCGATCGGCGACGGCGTGCCCGAGCACGAGGTCGCCCTGCACGCCACCCAGGCCATGGTGCGCGAGATCGCGCGCACCTACCCGGACACCGACATCATGGACACCTGGACCTGGTTCCAGTCGGGCATCAACACCGACGGGGCGCACAACCCGGTGACCACGCGGCGCATCCGCAAGGGCGACATCCTAAGCCTGAACTGCTTCCCCATGATCGCCGGCTACTACACGGCGCTGGAGCGCACGCTGTTTTTCGACCATTGCGACGCGGCGTCGCGCCGCTATTGGGAGATCAACGTCGAGTTGCACCGGCACGGCCTGGAGCTGATCCGGCCGGGCGCGCGCTGCAAGGACATCGCGCTCGCGTTGAACGAGATCTACCGTGCCCACGGGGTGCTGGACGCGCGTACCTTCGGCTACGGCCATTCGTTCGGCACGCTCAGCCACTATTACGGTCGCGAGGCCGGCCTGGAGCTGCGCGAGGACATCGAGACCGTGATCGAGCCGAACATGGTCGTGTCCATGGAGCCGATGATCACCATCCCCAACGGCCAGCCAGGCGCCGGCGGCTATCGCGAGCACGACATCCTGGTGGTGACCAAGGCGGGCGCCGACAACATCACCGGTTTCCCCTTCGGGCCCGAGCGCAACATCGTCACAAAGTAGTCGACCGCAGTCGACGCCACGCGCTGCGTAGCACGGCGGCCGCGCGGCGCAGCCGCAGCGTCGCGCGTTCCCACGCCGAGCCTTCCGGCAGGTGCAAGCCGGCGCGCGTGACCGTGCCGCCCTCCAGGCCGCGTACCACCAGGTCGATAGGCCCGATGGTCACGGCGTCGCCGAGCTCGGGCGCGTCCTCGAGCCGCTCGGCCAGGAAGTCGGCGACCGTCAGGTGTCGCTCGGCCTCGGGCACCGCGAGGCCGTAGAGCTCGGCCAGCGCGCCGAGCCGCGTCGTGCCGTTGACCGCGAACTCACCACCGTCGGGCTCGGCTGCGCCGCCCTCGGCGAACAGCCGGTCGAGCCGGTGCACGCGTTCCGGCGCGGCCAGCAGGTAGACGTAATCGCCGGCGCCGGGCCGGCACGCCGTCGCCGGGTCCAGCACCTGGCCGTTGCGCACGGCCAGCACCAGGCGCGTGTCCGAGGGGAGCGCACCGCGCGCCTCGACCACGGAGCCGCGCCGCACCGGATAGCCTACCAGCTCCCGCCCCGTCTGGCCGGGGATGTCCAGCTCGACCCGGCTGACCTCGGGCTCGCTGCCGGCCAGCGCCACGCCCAGCGCGCGCGCGGCGGGCCGGATCGACCAGCCCTGCACCACCAGCGACACCAGCACCACGAAGAACGCCACGTTGAAGTAGGCCTCGGCGCCCGGCACGGCGGCGAGCGTCGGGATCGCCGCTAGGTAGATGCTGACCGCGCCGCGCAGGCCGACCCAGGTGACGAAGCCCCACTCGCGCAGACTGAAGCGGAACGGCAGCAGACACAGCGCCACCGCGACGGGGCGCGCGAGCACGATCAGGAACAGGGCGATCGCCACGCCCGGCAGGGCGTAGTCGATCAGGGTCGTCGGCGTGACCAAGAGGCCGAGCACCAGGAACATGACGATCTGGCTGAGCCATGTGAGGCCCTGGTGCAGGCTGAGGATCGCCGGGAAGCCCTTGACCGGTCGGTTGCCCACCACGAGACCGGCCAGGTAGACCGCCAGGAAGCCGCTGCCGTGGGCCGCCGCGGCCAGGCCAAACAGGGTCACGACGCCGGCCAGCGCGAGCAGCGGGTGCAGGCCCGCGGGCAGGTCGAGCCGGTTGAGCAGCCAGACCAGCGCGAAGCCGCCGCCCAGGCCCACCGCCGTGCCGATCAGGCCCTGGCGCGCCAGGAACGCCAACGCGCCCGACGCCGGATCGCCGCCGGCCAGGATCAGCTCGGTCAGCAGCACGACTAGGAACACGGCGAACGGATCGTTGGTGGCGGATTCGATCTCGAGCACGGCGCCCACTCGGCGCGTCAGCCGCAAGCCGCCGGCGTGGAGCAGGAACAAGACGGCGGCCGCGTCGGTCGACGCGACGATGGCGCCCAGGAGCAGCGCCTCGATCCAGCCGAGGTCGAAGACCCACACGGCGAACGCGCCGACCAGCGCGCCCGTGACCCCGACGCCGACCGTGGCCAGCCCGAGCGCCGGGACCAGGACGCCGCGGAACTGCGCCATCTTGGTGCGCAGGCCGCCGTCGAACAGGATGATCGCCAGCGCCGCCGAGCCGACTAGATAGGTCAGGCTCATGTCGTTGAACACGATGCCGCCCGGCCCGTCCTCGCCGGCGACCATGCCGACGATCAGGAATAGGAACAGCAGCGGCGCGCCGAACCGCCGCGCGACCAGGCTCGACAGAATGCCCGCGAGGCCCAGCAGGGCGCCCAGCAGCAGGGCCGTGTCGAGCACGGCGATCACGGTCATCCGGCCTGGATCCTCTGAGCCGGTGGGCAGTCCCGCCACTATAGCCGAGCCGCGCGACCCTGCCCACGGCCGCGCTCGATTCCCGCGACGGCTTGCTCTAGAAGGGCCGGAACCGGGGGCGAGGGGCCGTGACCGACAGGCAGGCGAGGATCGTCATCATCGGCGGCGGCGCCGTCGGCTGCTCGGTCGCCTACCATCTGGCGCGCCGGGGCGAGCGTGACGTGCTGCTGGTCGAGAAGGCGGCGCTGACCCACGGCGCCACGTGGCACGCCGCGGGCCTGGTCGGCCAATTGCGCGGCAAGCGCAACCTGACGCGCCTGATGGAGGACAGCGTCGCCGTGTTCGACCGGCTCGAGGCCGAGACCGGCCAGGCGATCGACTAACGCAAGGTGGGCTCGCTGCGCTTGGCCTCGAGCCCCGAACGTTGGAGCGAGATCTGCCGCTCGCTCAGCCAGGCGCGCTCGTTCGGCTTCGAGGCGCACGAGGTCGCGGTCGCCGAGGCTAAGCGCCTGTTCCCCTATCTGGCGACCGAGGGCATCGTCGGCGCGGTGTTCATCCCGTCCGACGGCTACGTCGATCCCAATGGCCTGACCCAGGCCTATGCGAAGGGCGCGCGCGCCGGCGGCGTGCGCATCCTGGAAGGCGTCGCCGTGACGGGCGCCGAGACGGCGGGGCGGCGCGTCACGGCGCTGGTCACCGACGACGGCACGATCCGCTGCGAGACGGTCGTCGTGTGCGCCGGTCTGTGGGCGCGCAAGGTCGGCGCGCTGCTGGGCGTCGCGCTGGCCGCCGGCGTGGTGCAGCACCAGTACCTGGTGACCGGCAAGAGCTTGAAGGTGCCCTCGACGATCCCGACCCTGCGCGACCCGGACCACAACGTCTATCTGAAGCCCGACGTGGGCGGCTTCGCCTTCGGCGGCTGGGAGCACGACGCGCCACCGTGCTTCGATCAGGACCCGCCGTTCGCCTTCGGCCGCACCCTGTTCGACAGCGATTTCGACCGCTTCGCCGCGATCGCCCAGGGGGCGGCCACGCGGGTCCCGGCCATCGACGAGGCCGGCGTGCAGACCCTGATCAACGGGCCCATACCGGTGTCCGCCGACGGCGAGCCGATCATGGGTCTGGCGCCCGAGCGCGACAACGTGTTCGTGGCGTGCGGCTTCACCGCCGGCATCGCCGCGTCGGGCGGCGCCGGGCTGGCCATGGCCAACTGGATCGTCGATGGCGATCCGGGCATGGACCTGTGGTCGTTCGACGCGCGCCGCTTCGGCCCGCTGCACGCCGGGCGATGGTTCCTGGAGGCGCGCGCGGTCGAGGCGTACGGCCGCTACTACGCGATCCACTGGCCCAACGAGGAAATGGAGAGCGCGCGCGACGTGCGCCTGAGCCCGCTGCACGGCGCGCTGGCGGCGCACGGCGCCGTGTGCGGCGCCAAGTTCGGCTGGGAGCGGCCCAACTGGTTCGCCGCGCGCGATCCATCCGGCGCCGTCGAGGCCCACGACCGCCCGTCGTTTGAGGGCCGGCCCAACTGGTTCGACGCCGTGGGCGCCGAACACCGCGCGGTGCGCGAGCGCGTCGCCCTGATCGACCAGACCTCGTTCACCAAGTTCGAGGTGGCGGGGCCCGGCGCGCTCGGCTTCCTGCAGCGCGTGGCGGCCAACGACGTGGCCGCGACCGACGGCCGCAACGTCGTCTACACCCAGTTGTGCAACGAGCGCGGCGGCATCGAGGCCGACCTGACGGTCATGCGGCTGGAGGAAGACCGCTTCATGGTCGTGACCGGCGCGGGCTTCGGCGTACGCGACCGCGCATGGCTGACGGCCCACATGCCGCGCGACGGCACGGTGAGTCTGCGCGACGTCAGCGGCGCTCTTGCCGTGATCAACCTGTGCGGGCCGCGCTCGCGCGAGGTGCTGGCACGCGTGGCCGAGGAACCGGTCGACGATGCGGCGCTGCCGTTCCGCGCGGCGCGCACGCTGACGCTGGGTTCGGCGCGCGCCCTCGCCGCCCGTATCGGCTATGTGGGCGAGCGCGGCTACGAGATCTACGTGCCCGTCGAGGTTGCGCTGCACCTGCACGACGCCTTGTGCGCCGCCGGTGCGCCCTTCGGCATCGCCGACGCGGGCTATCGCGCGATCGAGAGCCTGCGCCTGGAGAAGGGCTACCTCTACTGGAGCGCCGAGCTGAGCCCCGACGTGAACCCCTACGAGGCAGGACTCGGCTTCTGCGTCGCGCTGGACAAGGGCGAGTTCGTGGGCCGTGCGGCGCTCGCACGCCTGCGCGCCGAAGGGCCACGCCGCGTGCTGTGCTCGTTCACGCTGGAGCCCGACGCGCCGGTGATCGGGGGCGAGGCGATCGTGCGAGACGGACGCGTGCTGGGCACCACCACAAGCGCGGGCTACGGCTACACCGTCGGCCGGGCCATTGCGTTCGGCTACCTGCCGCGCGAGGAGGTGCGCCACGCTGACTTCGAGATCGAGGCCTACGGCCGGCGCGTCGCGGTCACGCGGCTCGGCAGCCTGACCAACCGGGTCTACCGGCTGGAGGCCGACGGCGCGCGCTGGTGCCTGCGCGTGCCGGGCAAGGGCACCGAGGCCTACATCGACCGCAAGGTCGAGGTGGTCAACGCCCGCGCCGCCGCCACGGCGGGTGTCAGCCCCGAGGTGCTGTTCTTCGACGAGTCCGACGGCCTGATGGTGACGCGCTTCATCGACGGCATCACTACCATGACACCGGCCACGTTCCCGACCACGCCGGGGGCGCCGACACGCGCGGGTCGGGCGTTCCGCGACCTGCATCGGTCGGGCGTGGCGTTCGCGTTCCGCTTCGAGCTGTTCAGCATAATCGATGGCTATCTCGCGCACCTGGCCAAGCTCGGCGCGCGTCTGCCCGACGGCTATCACGACGTGGTGCGCGAGGCCGAGGGCGTGCGCGCCGCGCTGGCCGCCCATCCGGTGCCGCTGGCACCCTGCCATTGCGATCCGCTGTGCGAGAACTTCCTGGACGACGGGGCGCGCATGTGGATCGTCGACTGGGAGTATTCCGGCATGAACCATCCCATGTGGGATCTGGGCGACCTGTCGGTCGAGGCCGGCTTCGGTCCGGCCCAGGACCAGGAGATGCTGCGCGCCTATTTCGGCACTACGCCCAGCGCGTTCGATACCGGGTGCGTGGTCATCTACAAGGCGATGTGCGACCTGTTGTGGACCCTGTGGGGTCTGATCCAGGACGCCAACAAGAACCCGGTCGACGATTTCTGGGCCTACGCCAACAACCGCTTCGTGCGCTGCAAGGCGCTGATGGCGGACCCGGTGTTCGCCGGCCACGTGGCCGCCGTGCGTGCGGGATAGGCCACTCCCAAGGTTGCCGGGATTCCCCCCCGTCATCCCTGGGCCGGCCGAAGGCCGGAACCGGGGACCCAGGGACGACGGACCGGGCGGTTGCTCTGGATTCCCGGTTCGCCGCTCGCGCGGCGCCCGGGAATGACAGAGGAGCAAGGGTCCATTCCCCTGAGAAGGTGGCGCTCGATCCTCGCCCGGTCACGGCTTGACCAGCACGAACACCCGTTCTGGCCCGGCAGTGTGGACGGTCAGGCCGCGCGCTGCGGCGAACCGGCCGATGCCACGCAGCGAGGCGTCGTTGGTCAGGGTGTAGGCATCGACCAAGAGCGCGCCGCCGGGGCGCACCACGCGCCACGCCGCGCGCAAGTGATCGTGCAGGCGCTCCTCGTTAAGGCCATCGGGTCGGTGAGCGACGTGCGCCACGTCGGCCATGACGCCACGTCGCGCAAGAAGATCGAGCGCGTCGCGGGGCGCGAGCCCGAGGGTACGGACCGATCCGGCGACACCGGCACCGCGCACGCGGTCGAGGAATGTGGCAAACTCGCGCGCATCGTCCGCCGGCCAGCCATCGAGCGCAGCCACGACCGCATCGAGCCCCGCCGCGCGCGCGGCGCGCGCCAGCATCACGGTCGCCACGCTATCGCCGGCGGCCCCACCATGCGTGCCGCCAGCAGCGCCTGGCGCGCGCGGTCCACGCCGTAGTGGACCGTGGCCCGCCCGGTGCCGCGCCCGGGCTCGGCCGCGACCAGCCCACGCAGGACCGTGCGGTGCTCCCACTCGCCGCCCGGTCCTGCGGGCTGCGACCAGCGCCACAGCACATCGGCGCAGCGCAGCGTGTCGATCAGCAGGCAATTGGTATCCACCAAGCCGCCGCGCGCGGCGAACGCGCCCGTGTCGGGCCCGACCGAATACCAGCGGTCCTCGCCCAGGTCCGCGCCGGTGGCCGCGTCGAAGAAGCGCCGCCGCGACCACGCCCAGCCGTGATCGGCGATCGCGGCCACGAGGCTCGACAGATGGTCCGGCGCGTACCAATTGTCGTCGTCGAGGTAGGCGACAAAGCGGCTGTGGGCGGGGATGCTCAGGGCCGAACGCAGGCTGCCGCCGCAGCGCACGTCGATCAGGCCGCCGTTGACGCACGCCGTGGAGTAGCCGGGGTCGACGACCGTCACGGCCATGCGCGGCGGGCACGCCCGTGCGAGGCCGTCGAGCACGGCCGGATCGCCGGCGCGCTTGTCGATGCCGATCAGGATCTGGACACGCCCGTCGAAGTCCTGGGCGAACACCGAGCGCACGGCGCGTTCGAGCGTCGGGCGCAGGACGGTCGGGATCACGACCGCCGCGTCGAACGGCGCTGGGTTCGAGCCGCTCACTCGTCAGGCAGCTTGTGGGGATGGTGTTCGGGCGGGGCGCGCGGATCCATCTCGGGTGCGCCGTAGGTGCCGGGGGGCAGCGGCACGGCCACGTAGTCACCCTGCTCGCGCGCTCTCTTGGCGCGGCGGATGGCCATGGGGATCAGCAGGAACAGCGCGACCGCGCCGAGCCCCGCCGCCATGAACCAGAACAGGCCGCGGTCGCCCAGACCGTTCATGACTAGGCCGGCGACCATCGGGCCGGCGACCGCGCCGACGCCCCACGCGAACAGCAGGCCGGCGCTGGCGGCGACGAAGTCCTAGCGCTCGATGTAGTCGTTGGTCTGGCCGACGCCCGGCGCGTAGAGCGGCGCGGTGACGCCTTCGAGCACGAACAGGAGCCCGAGCAACAGCAGGAACGGCGGCGCGTCGAGCAGCGCGACCGTGGCGGCCAACTTGGCGCCGCCGCCCGAGCACGCGACCATCAGCGGCCGGCGACCCAGGTGATCCGCCACCATGCCCACCGGGTACTGGATGAGCAGCCCGGCGACGGTCGAGGCGCTTTAGATGATCGCGAGCTGCGAGGTGCTGAAACCGCCGCGTTCCGTGTAGGCCGACAACAGACCGTTGAACGCCGTCATGACCAGGCCGGTGCCGAAGCACGTCACGACGCCCGAGGGTGAAATGGAGAGCAAGCGGATGATACCGAAGTGCGCGCGATAGCCGATCTCGGGGTTGCCGACGCGGGTCAGGGCCATGGGCACCAGCGCCGTGGTCAGCAGCATGGCCACCAGGCCGAACAGGATGGTGACGCCGAGCCGTTCCTCGAAGTGCAGCGCCAGCGGGCTGACGTTGGTGGCGGCCAACGACACCACTATGTACAGCGCGAAGATCCGCCCGCGCGTGTCCTCCGTCGCCTTGTCGTTCAGCCAGCTCTCGACGATGACGAACAGGCCGGCGAAGGCGTAACCCAGCACCGCGCGCAGGCCGATCCACGAATAGGGATCGGTGAGGATCAGATGGGCGAACGCGGTGTTGGCGGCCAGCGCAGCGAACATCGCGAAGGCGCGGATGTGCCCAGCGCGGTCGATGATGCGGTGGCCGGTGAGCGTGCCGGCCAGGAACCCGACGAAGTAGGCCGAGGTGACCAGGCCGATCACCTCGTTCGGCACATCGCGCCGGGCCATCTCCAGCGAGGCCAAGGGCGACAGGATGCCGAGACCGCCTTCCATGAAGACGACCGCCAGCAGCACCTGGACGACCGGCCGCACCGCCGACAGCATGCCCGCCCCCCCCCGCGAGAGGCGCTCACAGTCTCAGGGAACGAACCGGCGCACAAGATCGGGCCCGCGCGGTGCTGGTCCCTGCCTGCCCTTCCTGGGCCGCTCGGCGGCCACCTCAGGGCGGACGGCTACTCGGCCGCGTCGGGAACCACGTCGGTGCCGGCCAGCGCGATGCCCGTGGCGCGCGCGGTCGCCAGGGTGATCGCGGCGAGATCCTCGGGCTCCAGGTTGTGCACGTCGGTCTTGCCGGTGCAGCGCGCCATGATCGAGGCCTCGGCGGTGAGCGCCTTGATGAACGAGAGCGCGCGATCGGTGCGGTCTGCCGGGCTCAGGTCGCCGTAGAAGCGGACCTTGGCGCCGTCGTCGTGGCCGCCGGCGGCGATCGCCATGGCCACGCCGAGCGCCGCGGCGTTGGCGCCGAGCGCGACGAGCTTGGCGCCGTCCGTGCCCGAACGCACGCCGCCGTGCATGACGAGGTCCATGTCCTCCTCGCGCCCCAGGCCGCGCAGGATGCGGATCGCGTCGCGCAGCACGGCGAGATCGGGGTACTGGCCGAGTTCTGCCCAAGGCGTGGCCAGATCGCCGGCCGCCAGCAGCACCAGCAGGTCGAAGCTCTTGTCGAGGGCGAAGGGGATGGCGGCCGCCAGATCCTCGCGCGCGACCGCCAAGCCGAGCACCTGGTAGTCGCGCGCGCGCTTCGGCTGGAACGGCGCGAAGCGACCACGGCTGGCGTAAACAACGCCGACGGCCGCGCCGTCAGGCGCGTCCTCGCCGGCCACCGCCACCTGTAGCCACGCGGCGCGGCCGGGGTTGCGCCGGCCCAGGTACGCGATGCCCGCGTCGGCGACGCCCTGCATGATCGCGTCGAACGCCTCGGCACCCGCGTCATCCAGGCCGGCGACCACGAACGGCGCGGCCAGCGCCACGCGCGCCGCTAGCGGCCGCGCCACGTTGCACGCGTCGCGGTAGGGATCGATCACCAGGCGCGACAGGTTGGCCGGCAGGAACACTAGGTCGTCCAGCGTCGGCTTGTGGCCGGGGCCGAACGGGTCCTCGCGCGAGGCGAGCCGTTTGGCCAGCATGGCGGCCTGAGTCGCGCCGTCGGCCGGTTCGGTGCGCGCCATGACGAAGATGTCCTCGCGCGTGCGCACGCTGTAGTCGGAGGCGCCGGTCTCGGCGTCGCAGCGGTAGCAGCGCGCGGCCTCGGCCTTGGCGGTGACCGCGTCGTAGGTCGATTCGATCTCGGGGAACGCGCCGGGGTTGTGGCCCAGCCCGTGGAACGCCTGGTCGTGGCGCGGGTAGACCTCCCAGTTGGCATCCTGGGCGATGGGCACGCGCCGGGTGTGGAACGGCGTGCGGTAGGGCAGCGGGTCGGCGCGGCCATCCAGGTGCGCCTGGATGAAATAGGCGGCGCGGTGGCCGTGCATCATGGCCATGACGATGGTCGAACCGCCGAAGGCGCCGTCGCCGGCGGCGAACACCTTGGGATCCGCCGTGCGCATGGTGGCGAAGTCGGCGCGCACGCGATCGCCCGCCATCAGGCCGCGCGCGCGCAAATCCTCATTGTCGCCCTTCTGGCCGACTGCGACGATGACCAGGCCGCAGGGGATGTCGTGGTCGCTGCCCGACACCACCTCGGGCTGGCGGCGGCCGTCGGGGCCGGGCGCGCCCATGCGCGTGCGCACGCAGCGCACGCCGAAGTCGTTGCCGGCGGTCACCGCCACGGGGACGGTGTTGTAGATGATCTCGATGCCTTCCTTGACCGCGCCGTGAAGCTCGTCCTTGCGCGCGGGAAGCTCGTGCGGCCCGCGCCGGTAGAGCACCTTGACTTCCTTGCAGCCGGGCAGCCGGCGCGCCACGCGGCAGGCGTCCATGGCGACGTCGCCGCCGCCCACGACCACCACAGTTTCGGGCATGGGCGGGCGTTCGCCGCCGTTGACCCGGCGCAGGAAGCCGACGCCGTCGACGATGCGCGCGTCGGCGGCGCCGGGGATGTCCATGGCCTTGCCCCACCACGCGCCGATGGTCAGCAGCACGGCGTCGTGGCGCGCCTTGAGCGCGTCCAGGGTCACGTCGCGCCCGAGCGCGGTGTTGAGGTGCAGCGTGATGCCCGGGCAGTGGGCGAGCATCCGGTCGAGATCCTCGTCAATGACGCCGGCGGGTAGGCGGAACGCCGGGATGCCCCATGTCATCATGCCGCCCGGCCGGTCGTTCATCTCGTAGACGTGGACCGCGAACCCGGCCTCGGCCAGATCCTGGGCGGCGGTCAGCCCGGCCGGGCCGGAGCCGACGATGCCGACCGTCTGCTTGCGCGTCACGGGGACGACGGGCAGGCGGTGCGTCCGCCCCAGCCTGTCCATGACGTAACGCTTCAGGTTGCGGATCGCGATCGGGCCGTCGCTGTCGGTGCGCCGGCACGCCGGTTCGCACGGCGCGTCGCACACGCGCCCGCAGATCGAGCTGAACGGGTTGGTCGCGGTGATCGCCTCGAACGCTTCCTCGACCTTACCTTCCCAGATGTAGGCCAGATAGGACGGCGCGTCGGTACCGACCGGGCACGCCACCTGGCACGGCGCCGGCACGAAGTGCTTGTCGGTCACGTCGTCGGGGTAGACGGCGGGCGACGGCCCCGGATTGATGCGGTGGATGTCGTAGACGTTCGTCTCGGTCATGACAGGAGCCGGGAAGGGCGAGGGTTCAGACGCCGGCGCGGCAGCCGGGTTCGTAGGGCAGGCGCGTGATCGCCGCGGCCTCGGGCGTCAGCGCGACCAGGTCGTCGCGGCTGAGCTGGCGCACATGGTCGTGGCCAAGCGCGCGGGTCACGGCCGCGAGCTGCCAGCGCACCGATTCCAGGTAGCGGTGGATGTTGTGCGCCTCGACGGGGACGTTGTAGCGCCGCTCGTGCTGCGGGTCCTGGGTGGCGATGCCGACCACGCACTGGCCGACGTGGCACTGCAGGCAGGCGATGCAGCCGCCCGCGATGATCGCGCCGGTGCCGACCGCGACCGCGCTGGCGCCCAGCGCCAGCGCCTTGGCCGCGTCGACGCCGTCCTTGATGCCGCCCATCAGCACAATCGGCATCTTGCCGGCGGCGCCGATCTTGGCCAGCGCGTCCAGCGCCTCCTGGATCGCGCTGAGCGTCGGGATGCCGACGTACTCGAGCACCTCGTTGCCGGCAGCGCCGGTCGAGCCCTGCAGGCCGTCCAGCTCGACGAAGTCGAAGCCGTCCTTGTAGGCGATCTTGATGTCGTCGCTGACGCGCCCGGCGCCCAGCTTGACCGAGACCGGGATGCGGTAGCCGGTCGCCTCGCGGAACTCCTCGACCTTGATCACCAGATCGTCGGCGCCCAGCACGTCCGGATGGCGCGAGGGCGAGCGCAGGTCGATGCCTTCGGGGATGCCGCGGATGCGCGCGATCTCCTTGGTCACCTTCTTGGCCATGAGCTGGCCGCCCAGCCCCGGCTTGGCGCCCTGGGAGATGTATATCTCCAGCCCGTTGGCCCGGCGCATGTCGTGGATGTTCCAGCCCAGCCGGCCCGACAGGCACTGGTAGATGATCTGCTTGGCGGCCTCGCGCTGCTCGTCGCTCATGCCGCCTTCGCCGGTGTTCTCGGAGATGTCCGAGAGCCGCGAGGCGATGGCCAGCGCGATCTTGGTCGACTTGCTGAGCGCGCCGTAGCTCATGGGCGCGATCATCACCGGCATCGAGAGCTTGAGCGGCGTGCCGCCGTTGCGCCCGCCGAGCTCGATGGCCAGGCCCACCTTGTCGATCACCGCCGCGTCGGGCGCGATGGCCAGGTCCTTGCGGAACGCCAGGTCGTTGATGTGCGGCAGCGGCCGCCCGGCGCCGTAGCCACGGATGCGGTAGCGGCCGATCTGCGCCTTGACGCCGATGTCCTCGTGCACCTTAGTGTTCCAGTAGCCGTCGCGGCCCGCCGCGGCGGTGTAAGGGATCACGCGCACGCGCGGCTCGGTGCGCGGGTAGCGCAGGTTCTTGCCGGCGTTGACGATCTTCTGGAACGCGCCTTTGAAGGAGATCGCGTAGCGGTCGAGGAAGGCGCGCAGGTCCTGGTCCTCGGCCGCGTCCAGATCGGTCAGCTTGGCGTCGGTGCCCAGCGCCACGACGCGGCCGCCCACGTAGATTGTGCCGCCGGTCATGTCCTGGCCGACCTTGTCGCCGGAATCGCCCAGGATGACGATGCGTCCGCCGTACATCATGTAGCCGGCCATGAAGTTGGCGTTGCCGCCGCACAGCAGCGTGCCCGCCTTCATGACCTGGCCGGCGCGGCTGCCGACGTTGCCCTTGACCACCACCTCGGCGCCGCGGATGGCGACGCCGGTGATCGCCGAGGCGTTGCCGTTCACCACCACCGAGCCCTTGAGCATGTTGTCGGCCAGGCCCCAGCCGACGTTGTTGTCGACGACAAAGCGCGGCCCGTCGGTCAGCCCGGCACAGAAATAGCCGGCCGAGCCGCGCACGCGCACCGTGACTGGATGCACGAGCCCGACGCCGATGTGATGGCGGGCGTCCGGGTTGAGGACCTCGATGTCCTCACCCGCCGCGCCCAGCTCGCGGATCCGCTCGTTCGCGTCGCGGACCGAAAGGGACGCTAGGTCGATCGATGCCATGTGCGGTAGGTGCCCGGGGGCGGTTCGAAGGTGTTGAGCGGACGGCCGGGGAACAGCCGGTTGAGCGACACTTCCTCGGAGGCGATGGCGATGATGTCGTCGCTCTCGAACATCACCATGGGTTTGGCCGCCAGGCGGTCCTTGGCGTAGCCGATCTCGTCCTTGGTCGAGACCAGGAACGAGAACGTGCCGTCGAGATCCTCGATCGAGCGTTCCAGCGCCTGCTCGAGCTTCCAGCCCTGGCTCAGCTTGTCGGCCAGGTAGACGGCGATCAGCTCGCTGTCGTTGTCGGTGTTGAAGGTGAACCCGCGCTTCTCCAGCCGGCGGCGCATCTTCCAGTAGTTGGTGATCTGGCCGTTGTGCACGATCGCCACGTCGGCGAAGCCGGTGGCCCAGAACGGGTGCGAGGCGTCGGGCGAGACGTCGGATTCGGTGGCCAGCCGCACATGGCCAATGCCATGGCTGCCGTGGAACTTCTCGACCGCGTAAGTGTTGTCGACGTCGCGCGCACCGCCGATGTCCTTGACGATGTCGAGTGATTCGCCCAGCGAGAAGACCTTGGCCGCGTGCTCCATGTCGTAGGCGAATGACTGTAGATCGCCGCGGAACTGCACGACGCAGGCGTAGGTGACGCCGATGGTCGTCTCCTCGACGATGCGCGACTGGTGCGCCTGCAGCTTGTCCTTGATGCGCGCGACGGTGCGCGCCGCCTCGTCGCCCTCGCCGATGAAGAAGCGCAGGCGGTAATGGCCTTCCTGCGGTTCGTAGTAGAGCGCGAAGCCGGTGGAATCGGGGCCGCGGTGCTGGCAGCCATTGAGCATCTCAATCAACGCCTTGCCGACCTCGGCGTCGGAACCGTGCTTCTTGAACATGATGCCGGCGATGCCGCACATGACCGCTTCTCCCGACGGGGACGACGTGTGCGGAGAAGGTAGCAACGCCCGCGCAGGGAATCAACCCCATGCAACGGAGTTTAATGTGGGGAAACTCAGCCAGCAGACCCGCGGTGCCCGCTCGCCTCGGCGCCGGCATCGCGCGCCAGACGTTAGAAATAGTGGGGAGATTTAAAGGAAAGCGCGCCGATTCCGATGTAGGCCGGGTCGAAATCGTCGGCCGCGAGCACGGAACGGTCGCCCTGGGCCAGGGTCAGGTGCAGCGCGATCGCGGCCAGCCCGACGCCCAGGCTCTGGGTCACCTGCTGGGCGACACCGACCAGGCCGGTCGCCCGGCTCATCTGTTCGGGCGGCGTGTCGGCTTTGCAGAGCGTGTTCAGCGCGGTGAACTGCAGCGAGCGGAAGAAGCCGCCGATCAGCAGCACCACGATGATCAGCCCATGGGCCGTCGTCGGCTCGAACAGGGTGTAACCCATCAGCAGGGCGCCGCTGACCACGGTGTTGACCAGCGGCACCCGGCGGAAGCCGAAGCGGCGCAGGATGGGCGCGGCCAGCATCTTCATGGTCAGCGCGCCGGCCGCGCCGGCGAAGGTGATCAGGCCCGAGGCGAACGGCGTCAGGACGAGGCCGAGCTGCAGCATCATGGGCAACAGGAACGGGATTGCGCCGATACTGACGCGGAAACACAGGCCGCCCAGCATGGCGGCGCGGAACGTCGGGATGCGCATGAGCGTCAGGTCGATCACCGGGTGCGCGTGGCGCTGCGCGTGGGCCACGTAGAGGCCGAGCTCAATGATACCGCCGCCAAGCAGGGCCGCGGTCAGTGCGCCGGGCAGGATGCCGCGCCCCAGCGATTCGAGCCCCAGCATGGCGCCGGCCAGCCCGGTGCCGACCAGCGTGAACCCGGTCCAGTCCATGGGCCGCGCCTCGGCGCCGTAGCGTTCGCGGATCAGCCACGAGACCAGGACGAAGCCGATCACGCCGATCGGCACGTTGACGAAGAAGATCCAGCGCCATGAAGCGTAGGTCGCCATCATGCCGCCGAGCGGCGGACCGATCACCGGCCCAACCAGCGCCGGCAGGGTCATGAACGCCATGGCGCGCAGCAACCCGGCCTTGGGCACCGTGCATAGCAGAATCAGTCGGCCGACCGGTACCATCATGGCGCCGCCCATCCCTTGGACGATCCGCGCGGCTACGAGCGCTTCTAGGGAATCAGCCAATCCGCACGCTACCGAGCCGACCGTGAACACCAGGATCGCGGCGCGGAACACCGCGCGGCCGCCGAACCGATCGGCCACCCAGCCGGAGACAGGGATGAACAATGCCAGGCTCAGCAGGTAGGAGGTGACGGCCAGGCTGAGCGCCAGCGGGTCCTCGCCAAGCGAGGCGGTGATCGCCGGCAGCGCCGTGGTGATGATCGAGGCGTCCAGCGTCTCCATGAACAGCGCGCAGGTCACCAGGAGGGAGACCGCGCGGGCGCCGGGGGTCCGTTCAGGCGCCACGAGGCCGCCGTCGGTCGAGATAGCCGTCGATCAGGTCGATGAACCGCGCGCGCCCGAAGCTGGGCCGTCAATCGGGATGCGCTTCGTTCCAATAGCCGATGAACCGCGCGCGCCCGAAGCTGGGGTCGTGACCGGCGTGCACGACGCGCCCCGGCAGGTCGCGCTGGCGCTCCATGGTGCGCACGTAGGCGGCGATGTCGCAGCCCTCCACGGTGTCGATCAGCGGCCCGTCGTAGAGCGCGTCGCCCGAGAAGAGCGTGCTGGTGGCCGCCTCCCACAGGCCGATCGAGCCGGGCGAGTGGCCGGGCAGGTGCAGCACTTGGAACCGGCGGTCGCCGGTCTCGACAACGTCGCCGTCTTCGACGACACGGGTCGGCGCGGCGCCCGGCACGCCGCAGCCGGCCGGGTCGTAGCCGGCGTGCGGCAGCGCGGTGACGAACAGCGCCGGGATCCGGTAGCCGTCGGTCTCGATCGGCTTGAGCCAGCGGTGATCGGCTCGTCGAACTCGTGCAGCGAACCGATGTGATCTAGGTGGGTGTGGGTGGCGACGGCCGTCACCGGCTTCTCCAGCAGGTGCGCAGCGGCCTGGCGCAGGCCGGCGATGCCCATGCCGGTGTCGATCATCAGATCGCGGTCGCGTCCGCGCACGTGCCAGATGTTGCAGCGCACGAGCGAGACGGTGTGGGGTTCCCAGATCAGCGTGATCGCGTCGTCGACGCGGCGGAACGAGAACCAGCGTTCGGCAACGGGCAGGTCGGGCGTCATGACGGATCCTCGCTGGCGGACTGGGGCGCGTCGGCGTCACGACGCAGGAAGACGAGCGCCGTGGCGCCGTAACGCCGCCGATCGAGCACGGTGTAGCCGGCGGGCGGCGCCACGTCCTCGCGCGCGCCGACCTCAACCACGGCGAGCGCGCCCGGCGCCAGCCAAGCGCCGGCGGCCAGCGCCGCGAGGGCGGGCGCGACGAGGCCCTGGCGGTAGGGTGGGTCGAGGAAGGCCAGCGCCGCCGGCGGGCCGACGCGCCCCCCCGGTAGCGTCGCGTCGCGCGCCAGCACCGTAACCTCGGTTCCGGCGCGCAGCGTCTGGATGTTGCGTTCGAGCGCGCGCAGCGCGGCGCGGTCGTGCTCGATGAACACCACGTGGCCGGCGCGCCGGCTCAGCGCCTCGAGCCCGAGCGCGCCGGTGCCGGCGAACAAGTCGAGCACCCGCGCGCCCACGAGCCCGCCGGGCACGTGACCGCCGTGCGCCAGGATGTTGAACAGCGCCTCGCGCACGCGGTCCGCGGTCGGGCGCACCGCGAGGCCGGGCGGCGTCACCAGCCGCCGCCCCCTATGCCGGCCGCCGACGACGCGCACCCGCGGCCTCCGCGCCAGCGCTCGTCCCAAGCTGGTCGCGCAGCACGCGGGGCGGCACGGCGCGCGCCGAGCCGGGCGCCAGCTCGCCTAGCTGGAACGGACCGTAGGACACGCGGATCAGCCGGCTGACCCGGTGCCCCAGATGCTCGAGCACGCGGCGCACCTCGCGGTTCTTGCCCTCGCGTAAGGACACGGTCAGCCAGGCGTTGTCGCCCTGCCGCCGGTCGACCTTGGCCTCGATTCCACCGTAGGCGATGCCGGCGATGGTGATGCCCTGGGCCAGCGCCGCCAGCCGCGCCGGATCGGGCGCGCCGAAGACGCGCACGCGGTAGCGCCGCACCCAGCCGGTCGAGGGCAGTTCGAGCCAGCGCGCCAGCGCGCCGTCGTTGGTCAGCAGCAGCAGGCCCTCGGAGTTGAGATCGAGGCGGCCGACCGAGACGACGCGCGGCAGATCCTCGGGCAGGGCGTCGAACACGGTGGGCCGGCCGCGGTCGTCGCGGTGCGAGACCAGGAGCCCGCGCGGCTTGTGATAGCGCCAGAGCCGGGTCGGCGCGGCGCCCTCCACCGGCCGGCCGTCGACCGTGACGCCGTCCAGGTCGTCGAGCAACACGGCGGGAGTATCCAGCACGCGCCCCTTCACCGCGACGCGGCCCTCGGCGATCCAGCGTTCTACAGCGCGCCGCGAGCCCAGCCCAGCGCGCGCCAGCAGCTTGGCGATGCGCTGGCCGCACGGCGCTTCAGCCGCCACCGGCGGCCCTGACGAACGCCGTGAACAGGGCGCGATCCCCGGCGCTGAGTTCGAACTCCGGGTGCCATTGCACGCCGATGCACCAGGTCGCGGACGGCGTCTCAATCCCTTCGATCACGCCGTCGGGTGCCGTGGCGTTGACCAGGACGCCGGCCGGCACGGTGGCCACCGCCTGATGGTGCGCCGAGTTGACCGCCAGTTCGCCCACGCCGACCACGCGGCGCAACAGCGTGCCCGGCGCGATGGCGACCGAGTGGCCGGGCTGGTCGCGCGGGTTGGGTTGTTCGTGGGCGAGCGCGTCCGGCACCGCGTCGGGGATGTTCTGGATCAGCGTGCCGCCCAGCGCCACCGCCAGCAGTTGCTGGCCGCCGCAGATGCCGAGCAACGGCAGGTCGAGCGACAGCGCGCCCTTCGTCGCGGCCAGCTCGAACGCCGTGCGCCCGTCCTTGGTGGTGACCGTGGTGTGGCGCTCGCCTGCGCCGAACAGGGCCGGGTCCACGTCGAAGGCGCCGCCGGTGACGACAAGGCCGTCGAGGCGCGCCAGGTACGCCTCGGCCAAGTCGGGGTCGTGGGGCAGCGCCACCGGCAGGCCGCCGGCCGCCGCCACCGCGGCGAAGTAGTTGCGGCGCAGCGCGTACCACGGGAATCTGGAATAGCCGCCCGGTTCCTCGGAATCGAGGGTCAGGCCGATCAGCGGGCGCGGCATGTCAGGCGGCCTTGAGCCCGAGGATGGCGCGCGCCTCGGCGCAGTTGGCGGGCCGCGCATCGTGGCGCGCGGCGAGTTCGGCCGCCAGCGAGACCAGCTCGGCGTTGCTGGCGGCCAAGCGCGTCGCGTCGAAGCGCACGTTATCCTCGAGCCCGGTGCGCACGTGGCCGCCGAGTTCGAGCGCCCAGCCGGCGACCTCGGCCTGGTGCCGGCCGATGCCGGCGGCGGTCCAGGTGGCGCCGGGCAGCACGTCGCGCAGCTCGGCCACCAGGAACTCGAGCACCCGGCGCCGCGCCGGCAGCGCGCCACAGATGCCCATGACGAATTGCACGTGGGCCGGCGTCTGCAGGAGGCCGCGGTCGGCCAGGGCACGCGCGTTGTACAGCATGGCCAGGTCGAACACCTCAACCTCGGGCTTGATGCCGTTGGCGATCATCGTGCCGGCCAGCTCGTCGATCAGGGCCGGGTGGTTCTCGTAGATCATGGTCGGGAAGTTGACCGAGCCGGTGGCCAACGAGGCCATGTCGGGCTTGAGCGAGAGCGCGCTGCCGCGCGCCGCCGCGTCGCGCCCGCGCCCGCCGGTCGAGAACTGCACGATCATGCCTGGGCAGTGCTTGCGCACGCCGGCCTGCACCTCGGCGAACAGGACCGGGTCGGACGACGGCTTCTGGTCCTTGTCGCGCACGTGGATGTGCACCAGCGCGGCACCGGCCTCGTAAGCGGCGTGGGTCGATTCGATCTGCTCGGCGGGGACCACCGGCACCGCCGGGTTCTGCGCCTTGGTGGGCACCGAGCCGGTGATGGCGACGGTGATGACGGCCGGGCGGGTCATGGGTTGCTGTCCTGGGTTGGCGCGGCGATCTTTGGCGCAAGGCCGGGCGGCGCGCAACCCTTCGCCGCTTGACCGGCGCCGTCGCGCCGCCGCACGGTCGCGCCATGGTGGGTCCCATGGCGGCGGCGTTTGAGGAGGCCGAGGCGGCGTTCGCGCGCGGCGAGGTGCCGGTGGGCTGCGTCGTGGTCGATGGCGCCAGCGGCGCGATCCTGGCGCGCGCCGGCAACCGCACGGTCGAACTGGCCGATCCCACGGCTCACGCCGAGATGCTGGCGCTGCGCGCGGCGTGCGCGGTGTGTGGGCAACCGCGCCTGCCCGATTGCGATCTCTACGTGACGCTGGAACCTTGCGCCATGTGCGCGGCTGCCATCGGTTTTGCCCGCGTGCGGCGCCTGGTCTACGGCGCCGACGACCCCAAGATGGGCGGCGTGCGCCACGGCGCGCGCGTCTTCGCCCAGCCCACGTGCCACCATCGCCCCGAGATCCTGGACGGCATCGACGCCACCCGGGCGCGCGACCTGCTGCGCCGCTTCTTCCTCGAACGGCGTTGAACCGGACGCTGGAAAAGGCAAGGGGCGGGTCGGCGACTCGCCCCTCACGATCGCAGTGCTCGTGGCCGTCCTAGTACCCGGCCTTCACTTCCTCGAACATGGCGATGTACTTCTCGCGCGTCTGCGGCTCCATCGCGGCGATGAACACGCCCGACGAGAGGAACCCATCCACGTCGCGCGAGATGCCGACGCTTTCGTAGACCTCCGGCTCGACCATCTCGTAGGCCTTCAGGTTCGAGTGGCCGTAGCCCCAGTTCGTCATCTCGTAGGCGCCCGATTCCGGCGAGGCGAACGAATCGATGATGTCGTAAGCGGCGTCGCGGTCGCCCGCGCCGTTGGCGATCTTCACCATGCCGCACACCCAGGTCAGGATGCCTTCCTTGGGCGTCATCATGCGCACGTCGAGCCCTTGTTCGCGCATGCGCTTGAGCGAGGCGTTCCAGCCGTAGGTGGCGACCAGCTCGCCCGAGGCGAGGCCCTGGTCGACCAGCGAGACGTCGGTCCAGTAGAAGCGGAGCAATGGCCGCTGCTGGGCCAGCAGGTCGCGCGCGACCGCGAGCTGCTCGTCGTCCATGGCGTAGGCCGCGTCGCGGTAGCCGGCGACCAGGCCGGCCACAGGCACCGCGCCGTCGATCGAATCGAACATGCCGAGCCGGCCGGCGTAGCGTTCGTCCCACAGGATCTTCCACGTGTGGTCCGTCTGGTACGCCGGGTCGACCATGTCGGCGCGGTAGAGCACCGTCGAGTTGCCCCAGTCGATGGGCACGAACCACACGTCGTTCGCGGTGTTCATGCCGGGGATGTTCTTGAGCGTGGGCACCAAGTCCGGCCAGTTCTTCAGCCGGCCCGTGTCGATCGGCTCGAGCACGCCGGCGTCGCGCCAGCGCGGCACGCTGTAGGAGCACGGCGCGGCGGTGTCGGGGGTGAAGCCGGCGCGCAGCTTCTGTAGCGCCTCCTCCTCCTCGCCGAAGATCGCGTAATCGGGCACGCTGCCGTGCTTGGCCTGGTACGAGGCCATGAACGCCGGATCGTCGTAGCCGGCCCAGGTGAAGTGGGTGGCCAGCCCTTCGGCCGCCGCGGGGCGCGAGACCAGCGGCACGGTGACCATGGCGAGGCCGGCGGCGGCGAGCGCCCGGTTGAGTTCGCGCCGGCTGGCGCCGGCGCCTAGCAACGACGTGCGGGGTCGTGCGGACATGAGCGATCCTCTCTCTGAGAGGTGGGACATACTGTATACTATATACATACGAACCGGTCAAGCATGGCCACGGCCCGCACTCCGGGCCCGTCGGGGGGGGGCCGGTGCCCGCCCCCGGGGTTGGCGCTATTCGGCCGCCGCGACGTTGGCCGCCGCCGCGCGCGCCTTGAAGATCGTGTAGATCTTCTTGACCGGCACCTTGTTCGACCAGGCGCACGGCGCGCCCTCGGGCACCAGGAACGTGTCGCCTGCCTTGAACGTCTGATCGCCGCCCTTGCCGTCGCTGATTGTCACCTCGCCTTCCAGGATGTGCATCAGCTCGTAGCGTCCGAATGGCGCCACCTTGCGGGTGAACGGCGTGGTCGCCCACACGCCCACGGTCAGCTGTCCGCTGGCGTCCTCGAACCAGCTCTTGACCGTCTGGGTCGGCACGGGGCCGAAGAACATCGAGGTGTCGGCGATCTCCATGGGGCCGAGCGGCGCCTTGGTGTCGACCTTGATGACGTGCAGCGTCGACGGGTCCTTCGCCTTGGCGCCCGAGGCGTCGTCGAAAATGACGAAGAACTTGCGCACGTAGGTGGGCTGCTTCCACGCGCACACCAGCCCCTTGGGGATAATGAAGGTCTCGCCGGCCTTGATCGTGGTCTCGCGGCCGCCCTTCTCGACGATGGTGATTGTCCCCTCGAGCACGTGCATCAGCTCATTGACCGTGTAGGGCCCTTCCTTCGAGGTGAACGGCGTGCAATCCCACACGCCGGCCGACAGGCCGAGTTCCTTGACCTCCAGGTAGGTGTGGCCGCGGTCCGCGGGCACCGGGCTCCCGGCGGCCAGGCTTTCCTTCTTGATCGAGTTCCAGGCATCCATCGTGCCCTGGGGGCCGAAGCCCTCGAACTTGACCGTGCATGCGTCCGTCATGGCGATCTCCTGTCGCTGGGGGTTGGCCGAGCCTAGCCGGTCGGGGCCGCTCTGTCAGCCGCGTCCCACCGCGCGCCAGCCGATGTCGCGGCGACAGAAGCCGCCGGGCCATTGGACGCGGTCGACCGCCTGGTAGGCGCGCTCGCGCGTATCCGCGATGGTCGGCGCCAGCGCGGTGATGCCCAGGACGCGTCCGCCGTTGGCGACGATGGCGCCGTCCTTCCACGCCGTGCCGGCGTGGAAGACGGTGACGCCCTCGACCGCGCCGGCGGCATCGAGCCCGCCGATCGGCTCGCCCTTCGGGTAGGCGCCGGGGTAGCCGCGCGTCGCCATGACCACGCATACGGCCGCCGCGTCGTGCCAGCGCAGGTCCAGGTGCCCGAGCTCGCCGTCGCGCGTGGCGAGCAGCGCCGGCAGCAGGTCGGACTTCAGCCGCGTCAGCAGCACCTGGCATTCCGGGTCGCCGAAGCGGGTGTTGTATTCTAGCAATTTCGGCCCCTCGGCCGTGATCATCAGCCCGGCGAACAGGACGCCGCGGAAGGGCGCGCCCTCGGCCGCCATGGCGGCGACGGTCGGGCGCACGATGCGGTCCAGCACGTCGCGGGTCATGGCGGCATCCATGACGGGCGCCGGCGAATAGGCGCCCATGCCGCCGGTGTTAGGGCCGGTGTCGCCGTCGCCGGCGGCCTTGTGGTCCTGGGCGGTGGCGAGCGGCAGCACGTGGACGCTGTCGACCAGGCAGTGGAAGCTCGCTTCCTGGCCGATCAGCCGTTCCTCGAGCACGACGCGCGCGGCGGCCCCGCCCAGCCCCTGGCGCAGCTCGTCGATCGCCGCCCGGGTCTCCTCGACCGAGGCAGCCACCACCACGCCCTTGCCGGCGGCGAGCCCGTCGGCCTTGACCACGAAGGCTCGGCCGCGTTCCTCGACCCAGGCCTTGGCCAGGCCCGGATCGTCGAAGGTCGCGTAGGCCGCGGTCGGAATGCCGTGGCGCGCGCACAGGTCCTTCATGAACGCCTTGGAGCCTTCCAGCCGCGCCGCGGCGGCGTTGGGCCCCAACGCGCGTATGCCGGCGGCCTCGAGCCGATCGACCAGGCCCGCGACCAGCGGCGCCTCGGGGCCGACCACGACGAAGTCGATGGCCTGGTCGTGGGCCAGCGCGACGAGACCGTCGATGTCCTCGGCGCCGACAGCGGCGCAGGTGGCCACGTCGGCGATGCCTGCGTTGCCTGGCGCGCAGTAAAGCGCGTCGCACAGCGGCGACGCCGCGATCGCCCAGCACAGCGCGTGTTCGCGTCCGCCGCCGCCGACCACCAATACCCGCATCCGATCCCCCTTTCGGTCCCGCCGTTCGTATCATAGCCTTCGGGCGAACGATGGCCGAAGCATTCGCGAACGTCCCCGAGTACACGGTCGGCGAACTGTCGAACGTGCTGAAGCGCACGGTCGAGGACCGCTTCGGCCGCGTGCGCGTGCGCGGCGAGATCTCGGGTTTCAAGCGCCACACCTCGGGCCACCTCTACTTCGCGCTCAAGGACACCGAGGGCAAGGCGGTGCTGGACGCCGCGTGCTTCCGCAACGTCGCCCAGCGCCTGGCGATCCGGCCCGAGGACGGGCTCGAGGTGGTCGCCACCGGGCGCATCACCACCTACGGCGAGCGGTCGAAGTACCAGATCATCGTCGAGGCGATGGAGGCGGCCGGCATCGGCGCCTGGCTCGCGCTGCTCGAGGACCGGCGGAAGAAGCTGGACGCCGAGGGCCTGTTCGACCCAACGCGCCGCAAACCGCTGCCCTTCCTGCCCGAGGTGATCGGCGTCGTCACCTCGCCGACCGGGGCGGTGATCCGCGACATCCTGCACCGGCTGGCCGACCGCTTCCCGCGCCGGGTCCTGGTCTGGCCGGTGCTGGTGCAGGGCGAGGGCGCGGCTCTGCAGGTGGCGCGCGCCATCGACGGCTTCAACGCCCTGGCGCCCGGCGGGCCCGTGTCGCGCCCCGATGTCATCATCGTGGCGCGCGGCGGCGGCTCGATCGAAGACCTATGGGCCTTCAACGAGGAGGTCGTGGTGCGCGCGGCCGCCGCCTCGGCCATCCCGCTGATCTCGGCCATCGGTCACGAGACTGACACGACCCTGATCGACTTCGCGGCAGATGTGCGCGCACCGACGCCCACGGCCGCGGCCGAGATGGCGGTGCCCGTGCGCGCCGAACTGGTGGGACGCACGCTCGACCTAGGTCGGCGCTTGGTGCTGGCGCTGGGTCGCGGGCTCGACCGTCGGCGTACCGAGGTCACGGGGCTGGGCCAGCGCCTGCCCGAACCGCAGCGCCTGGTCGAGGAACGCGCCCAGCGCCTGGATCACGCGCTCTCCGGCCTGCGCCGCGTGGTCGCGCTCTGGCTTGGCGAGCGCGGCCGCCGCCTGGCCATCGTCGCGGGGCACCTGCGCCACCCGCGCGAGGTGGTCGAGGCCAAGCGCGCGCGCCTGGCCGAGGCCGCCGGCGCGCTGCGGCCGCGCGACTTCGCCCGCGAACTCGGCCGCCGCCAGGACGAGATCGGCCGGCTGGGCGCCCGCATGGCGGACGCGCTGGGGCGCCGCCTGGAGCGCGCGGGCGAGCGCGTCGCGGTCCAGGCGCGGCTCCTGGACGGGCTCAGCTACCAGCAGGTGCTGGCGCGCGGCTTCGTGCTGGCGCGCGACCGCGCCGGGCAGCCAGTGATCAGCGCCGCCGCCGCGCCGCCCGGCACGGCCTTGACCCTGACCTTCCACGACGGCGAGCGCGCCGCGACCGTGGACGGCGCGCGCGCCGCGCGACCCCCCGGTGTGCCCAAGCCCCAGGGCACGCTGCTCTAATCCGGCCAGCGACGGTGGAGCCACAGCCAGTGGCCGGGGCGGGCGCGGATCCACGCCTCGAAGCGGGCGTTGATGGCGCCCAGCAGACCGATGACCGTGTCGTGGCCGGCGAGCGGTGCTTCGATGGTCACGCGGAAGCGCCCTTGCGGCTCGCGGTCGACGCGCGCGGGGATCACGGGCAGGCCGTAACGCAGCGCCAGCTCGGCCACGGCCGGAGCGGTCATGGCCGGGCGACCGAAGAACGGCACCGCGACGCCGTCGTTCATCTTCTGGTCGGCCAGGAGCGCGATGGCTTCGCCCGCCCGCACCGCCCGGATGAGTTCGCGCGCGGCGGCCGCGCCCTTGGGGTGGTAGGCGCCGCGCACCGCCGCGCGCCGGCGTTGGATCAGGCGTTCGATCAGCGGGTTGTTGGCCTGGCGGTAGACCAGGTGCAGTGGCAGGCCGAGCTGGCCGGCGGCGAGCGGCAGGATCTCCCAGTTGCCGTAGTGCGCCGAGACGAAGACGAGCGCCGTGCCGGCAGCGCGGGCGGCCTCCAGGTGCTGCAGTCCGTCGATGACCACCGGGCCATCGGCCGCGCGCGTGTCGATGGCGCTGAGGAACGGGTACTCGGCGACCGTGCGGCCCAGGTTGTCCCACATGGCGCGAACGGTGGTCGCTCGGCCCGCCTCGTCCAGGTCGGGCAGGGCGCGGCGCAGGTTGCGCCGCGCCACGCGGCTGACCGGCAGCCGCGGCCCAAAGAGCCGCGCGATGGCGCCACCGAGCGCGCTGGCGGTCCGGCACGGCAGCACGCTGAGCAGCGCGAAGCCGGCCGCGACGAGCGCGGCCTCGAGGCCATAGCGCGTGCTCTTCATGGGCTGGGCCGGGCGAGCAGGTGATCGAGCGCCGCTTCGTCGTGCCAGCGAAGCGTGACGGGGACAGGCGTCACCATGACGCGCGCGTCCTCGGGCAGGCGCACCCAGTCCTTCTCGGTGGTCACGGGTCGGGCGCCCAGCCGCGCCGCGTCCTCGACCAGGGTCATGATCTGGTCGACCGTGTAGACGTGATGGTCCGGGAACGCGCGGGTCGCGTCCAGGGTCACGCCGAGCCGGCGCAGCATGGCGAAGAACTTCTCGGGCCGACCGATCCCGGCGAAGGCGAACACCGGGGCGCCTGCCAGGTCATCCAGGTCGGCCGCCGGTTCGATCGACGCGCGCAGCACGGCGCCGGCGAAGCCGGCCGGCGTGCCATCGCCGTCGATCACGACGAGCGCATCGGCGCGCGCGAGCGCCCGCGCCACCGGTTCGCGCAGCGGCCCGGCGGGGATGACGCGGCCGTTGCCAAAGCGGTAGCCGCCGTCGATCACCAGGAGACTGAGGTCCTTGACGACCGCCGGGTCCTGGAACCCGTCGTCGAGGATCACGAGCGCGGCGCCCGCGGCCGCCGCGGCCGCGACGCCCGCGCGGCGGTCGCGCGCGATCCAGGCGGGTGCTGCGCGCGCCAGCAGGAGCGCCTCGTCGCCGACGGCGCGGGCGTCGTGGCGGCCCGGGTCGACGCGCAGGGGTCCGCGCTGGCACCCGCCGTAGCCGCGCCCCAGCACGTGCACGGCGCGCCCCCGCGCGGCCAGGCGCCGGGCCAGCGCGAGCGCCACGGGCGTCTTGCCCGCGCCACCCGCCACCACGTTGCCGACGCACACCACCGGCACCGGCGCGCGCCACGGCCGGGTCAGCGCCCAGCGCAGCCGGCCGGCGCCGGCGTAGAGCGCGGCGGCCGGCGCCAGCAGCCGCACGGCCGCGCCGTCGTGACGCCAGAAGTCAGGGGCGCGCATCGTCGGTCATGGCGTCGATGAGCGGCTCGATCACCGCCATCGCGGCATCCAGCGCGCCGGCCCCGGCGTGGGCGGTCAATTCCGCCGCGCCACCCCAGCGCGCCGCGAACACGGGATCGAGCAGCAAGTGCACCAGCGCGCCGGCTAGGTCCTCGGCGTCGTTCACGCGGGCGCCGCCGCCCGCCTCCGTCAAGCCGCGCGCGAGTTCGGCGAAGTTGTCCATGTGCGGGCCGAACAGCACCGGCCGACCGAGCCGCGCGGGTTCCAGCGGGTTGTGCCCGCCGTGGCGGATCAGCGAGCCACCGACTAAGGCGACGCGCGCCAAGCGGTAGAACAGACCGAGCTCGCCCAGCGTATCGGCCACGTAGACCGCGCCGTCCGGCCCCTCGCCCGCGCCGCGCCGCCGCGTCGCTAGGCCGTGGTCGGCGACGAGTCGCGCGACGGCCGCGCCGCGCTCCGGGTGGCGCGGCACCACGATGGTCAGGAGTCCCGGGATGTGGGGCGATGCGCGGACATGCGCGTTCGCGATCATCGCCTCCTCGCCCTCGTGGGTGCTGGCCGCGACCCACACTGCGCGCCCGGCCGTCGCCCGTTCCAGATCGGCGAGCGCGCGTTCGTCGCAGGGCAGCGGCGGCGCCGCGGCCTTCAGGTTGCCCACCGCCTGGACCGCCGGCGCGCCGAGGCGCTGGAACCGCTGAGCATCCGCGCGGCTTTGCGCGAGCACGGCCCAGAACGCGCCCAGCACCGCGCGCGCGGTGCCTGGCGCCCACGACCAGCGGTGGAACGAGCGCTGCGACAGCCGTGCGTTGACCACCACGGCGGGAACCCCACGGGCGCGCAGGGCCGTGAGCGTGATGGGCCACAGCTCGGATTCGACCCACAACGCGAGACCGGGCCGCCAGTGTTCGAGGAAGCGCACGACCGCGCCCGGCAGGTCGAGCGGCGCGAACTGGTGCAGCGCGCCCTGGGGCAACAGTTCCGCCAGCAGCCGGGCCGAGGTCACCGTGCCGCTGGTGACGAGCACCGTGCACGCCGGCCGGCGCGCGCGGCAGCGTTCGATCAGCGGCAGGACCGAAAGCGATTCGCCGACGCTGGCGGCGTGGACCCAGATCAGCGGCCCAGTTGGGCGGGCGCTTCCGGCTTGGCCCAGGCGCTCGGCCACGCGCGCCGGGTCCTCCTTGCCCTGGCGCTGGCGGCGGCGCAGCAGGACCGGCGCGAGGGGCGCGGCGAGATGCGCGCCGGCGCGGTAGAGCGAAAGCCCGATCACGCGCCGGCGCGGGCGGGCGGGGGTGCCGGCTCAATGGTCGGCGCTCCCAGCCGGCGGTCGGCCTCGGCGGTGATCGCGTTCAACCGGTCCTCGACCGTGCGGCGCGCCGCCTCGACCGCTGCCGGGTCGGCGTCGCGCGGCACGCGCACCGGCTCGCCCACAATCCACACGCCGCGGCCGAAGGGCAGAGGCACCACGAAGCGGTCCCAGCTCCGCATGACCAGGCGGCGCGAGCAGGCGTACGACACCGGCACGATCGCGCGGCCCGACAAGCGCGCCAGATCGACGACGGCGCCGGCGACGCGCATGCGCGGCCCGCGCGGCCCGTCGGGCGTGACCGCGACGGTGACGCCGCCCGCCAGCGTGCGCAGAAGCGCGCGGAAGGCCGCCGTGCCGCCGCGCGTGGTCGAGCCGACGATGGCGTGATGCCCGAAACGGCCGATGGCGCGTGCGATCAGCCGGCCGTCTGCGTGGTCCGAGATCAGCATGCCGATCGGCCGGCCGCGCGGCCACAGCAGCGGCATCATCAGCATGCGGCCGTGCCAGAACGCACCGATCGCCGGCTCGTCCACGTCGCGGAACCACGCCAGGGTCGCCTGGTTGACGGTCTCCCAGCGGCCGGTGGCGCGCACGAGCCGGATGTAGCCGGCGATCAGCCGCCGGAGCAGCGCCTGCGCCGGCCCCGAGCGCAGCGTGCGCTTGAACGGCGTCATGCCCCCGCGCGCGCGATGGCACGTCCATCGTCCTCGATGTCGCGCAGATCGCGCGCATACAGCCGGGCGTAGACGCCGCCGCGCGCGATCAGCTCGGCGTGGGTGCCGCGCTCGACGATGCGGCCGCCGTCCATGACCAGGATGGCGTCGGCGCCCAACACAGTGGCCAGCCGATGCGCGATGACGATGGTCGTACGGCCGGTACGCAGTCGATCGAGGGCGGCGCGTACCGCCTGTTCGGATTCCGAATCGAGCGCGCTGGTCGCCTCGTCCAACAGCAGGATCGGCGCGTCGCGCAGCATGGCGCGCGCGATGGCGATGCGCTGGCGCTGGCCGCCCGACAGCGCGGCACCTTGTTCGCCCACCACGGTGTCGTAGCCGGCGGGCAGCGCCATGATGAAATCATGCGCGGCGGCGGCGCGCACGGCGGCTTCGACTTCGCTCTCGCCCGCCCCCGGCCGGCCATAGAGGATGTTGGCGCGCACCGTGTCGTTGAACAGGCTCGCCTCCTGGCTGACCAGCGCGATGGCGCCGCGCAACGAGGCGAGCGTCATGCCGCGCACGTCCTGGCCATCAATGGTCACCGCGCCCCGGTCCGCGTCGTAGAATCGCGGGATCAGGTTGAGCACCGTCGACTTGCCGGCACCCGAAGGGCCCACCAGGGCGACGGTACGCCCGGCCGGCACCTCGAACGTCACGCCCTTGAGCGCTGGGCGGTCGCCATAGGCGAACCGCACGTCCTCGAAGCGAACGACGCCGCGCGCCACGCGCAAGGGCCGGGCGTCCGCGCGCTCGGCGATCGCGGGCGCGCGGTCCAGCAGCGCGAACAGCCGTTCCGCCGCCGCCAGGCCTTCCTGCAGGTGGGCGTTCAGGTTGGCGATCGACTTGAGCGGCTGGTAAGCGAGCAGCAGCGCCGTGATGAACGAGAAGAACGCCCCCGGCGTGGTTGCGCCGCCGATCACCTGCCAGCCGCCGTAGAGCACGACGACCGCGATCGCGAGACCGCCGAGGGTTTCCATGATCGGACTGGCGATCGCCTTCACCCGGAGCGCCTTGGTGATGCGCTGGAAGAGTTCGTCGGAGAGGGCGGCGGCCCGCGCGGATTCGCGCGTCTCCATGCCGTAGGCCCTGATCGTGCGTATGCCTTGGATCGTCTCGGCCAGGAACGCGCTGAACCGCCCGACCGTGTCGTACGCCCGGCTGGAGGCGCGCCGCGTGCGTCGGCCGATGCGCACGATCGGGGCGAGGGCAAGCGGGAACGCGAAGAAGCTGACCGATGCTAGCAGCCAGTCCTGGTAGAACATGAGCGCGACGAGAGCGATGACCGTGAGGGTGTCCTTGACCAGGCCGGTCAGGGCGGTTGAAACGGCCGCGCGCACGAAGTTTGCGTCGTTGGTGAAGCGGGCGACCAGTTCGCCGCTGGGGGTCGCGTGGAAGAACGGGAGGTCGAGGCGCACGAGATGAGCGTAGAGCCTGGCCTGGAGATCGGCGACGATGCGCTGGCCCACGTGGTTGAGCAGCACCGTCTCGGCGAACCCGGCGATGCCCTTGACCACGAACAGGCCGACGACCAGGGCGGTGACCAGCACCAGAAGATCGCGGTTGCGCGCGACGAAGATCTCGTTGAGCACCGGCTCCATCAGCCAGGCGTAGCCGGCAGTCGCGCCGGCGCTGATCGCCATGCAGAGCGCGGCGATGGTGAGCCGGCCAACGTGCGGCCTGACCTCGGTGCGCACGAGCCTCTGCACCAGCGATCGTCCGCCTGCGCGTCGTCGCGTCACGTCCGTGGAATCCTCCGGCAATCGGGAGGCAACGGTATCACGGCGGTCCGGAGCCGACCAACGCATGGCTGAGGCGGGCGACCAACGGCGCCGCTGGTCGAAGTACTACACGGCCAAGCGCATCGGCCAGCAGTGGCTGCAGGTCGACCTGCTGAACGGGCTGCCGGGCACGCGCGTGATCGAGATCGGCCCCTATCTGGGCCTGGTCACCGCGATGCTGGCGCACGCGGGCTACGACGTGACGATGCTGGATCACGGCCCGCGCCGGTTCGCGCGCCCAGCCACGCCGCATATCGAAGCGGACCTCTTGACGCTGGAGCCCGCGCGCGTCCAGGGCTTCGACACCATCCTCTGCTGCGAGACGCTGGAACACCTGCCGTGGGGTAGCGTACCGGCCGTGCTGGCCACGCTGCACGGCTCGGGCGCCCGGCACCTCGTCGTCTCGGTGCCCTACGAGGCGTTCCAGATCGGCCTGTCGTTCTACGCGAACCGGCACCACGCGGAGCACGCGCTGCAGGTCAAGAAGCTGCGCTTCCTGCGCCGCTTCCGCCCTCTGCCCGACGGCGGCCATCAGTGGGAGATCGGCTACCGCGGCCATTCCCTGCGTGGGTGGGAACGGACCTTGACCTGCGCCGGCTGGCGCATCGCGCGGCGCGCCTTCACGCACCCGTGCCGGTCCGTGTTCCACGTGGTGCAGCGGCGCTGAGCCGATCTCTACCGTCCCGCCACCGTCATGCCGTCGACGCGCAACGTCGGCGCGTCGACGCCGTAGCGGAACGTCAGGTCGTTGGCCGGCGTGGCGTGCCGGAACATCTCGCGCAGATTGCCGGCGATGGTGACCTCGCTGACCGGGTGGGTCAGCTGTCCCTGCTCGATGCGGAAGCCCACGGCGCCCCGGCTGTAGTCGCCAGTCACGCCGTTGATCCCCATGCCGATCAGCTCGGTGACGTAGAACCCGTCGGCGATGTCGGCCATGAGCGCGGCGGGCGTGGCCGAACCCGGCTTCAGGTAGAGATTGGCGACGGCGCCGCCGGGCGCGTGCCCCGTGGTGCGCTGGCCCAACTGGCGTGCCGAGCGGCAATCGAGCAGCCAGGTCGAGAGCACGCCGTCCTCGACGATGGCCCGGCGGGTCGTCGCCACGCCTTCGCGATCGAAGGGGCGCGAACGCAGCCCACGCTTGCGGTGCGGATCGTCGACGATGCGCGTGCCGGCGGCGAACACCCGCTGGCCGAGCTTGTCCTTCAGGAAGCTGGTGCCGCGCGCGATCGCCGGGCCCGCGATGGCCGAGGCCAAGTGCGAGAGCATGCCGCGCGAAACGCGTGGGTCGTAGATGATCGGGGCCTTGGCGGTCGCCATCGGGCGCGCGCCGAGCCGGCGCACCGCGCGTTCCCCGGCGCCGCGGCCCAGGGCGACCGGATCGGGCAGATCGGCGGCGAAGCGCACGGCGACGTGATCGTAATCACGCTCCATGGCGTCCGCAGGGCCGGCCAGCACGGAGACGCCGAACGATGTGGTCGTGCCGGTGCCGGTGCCGGCGAAGCCGTTGCTCGCTACCATGGCGAAGCGGTGCCGGCTCCAACCCGCGTCGGCGCCTTCGGAGTTGGAGACGCCGGGGACCGCGCGCGCGGCGTCCTCGGCCGCCGTGGCGAGCGCGGTCAGGCGTTCGGGCGTGGGCTCGACGGGGTCGTCGAGATCGAGGTCGGGCCAGGCGCGCGCCAAGTCCTCCGGCTCGGCCAGGCCGGCGTAGGGGTCCTCGGGCGCGGCGCGCGCCATGGCCAGCGCCCGCTCGACCACGTCCGCGAGCGCGTTCGCGCCGAGATCGGTGGACGAGACATGGGCGCTCCGCTTGCCGACGAACACGCGCAGGCCCAGGTCGCGCCCCTCCGATCGCTCCACGCCCTCGAGCGAACCGAGCCGGCGCGCTATGGAGACGGAGATCGCATCGGTCAGCGTGGCGTCGGCCGCGTCGGCTCCGGCGCGACGCGCGCGGCCGATCACGTCATGGAGCCGGTCAAGGTCGTTGCTGTCCGTCATGGCCTCTAGATAGGCGGATCGTCGGTGCCACGCCAGCCTCACATGCCGCGCGGCAGCCAGCGCGCCAGCACGGCGAAACCGAACAGGGCGATGCCGGTGGCCGCGAACACCGAGGGAAGCGGCAGGAAGCTCAGGAGCGCGGTGAAGATCGCGGTGGGGATCAGGCCCGCCATGTCGCGGTAGGTGCCGAACACCATGGTCATCTCGGGCCGTTCGCGCGCCTTGACCGCGCGCAGGAACGGGATGTGGCACACCGCGTCGAGCGAGACCATGGTCAGGGCCGACACCAGGAGCAGGCCGGCGCCCACCCAAGGCTGGTCGAACAGCACCGCCACGCCCGACGTCGCCGTGGCGGCGATCGCGAACAGCGCCATGAAGAACCGGCGCAAGCCCACCTGGCGCCCGATCCAGCCCATGACCGGCGTGATGAACAGGAACGCGGTGCCGCAACTGATGAGCAGGGCGCCGGTCTGCGGCGTCTCGCCGGCCTGGACCATGTAGATGGGCGCGTAGATGAAGAACATCACCCACCACACCTCGCGGCCGAAGTTGAGGAACCAGGCGAGCACGAGCCGGGGCTGGACGGCGAACCGGCGCACGTTGCGCCAGGGTGCCGCGTGGGCCGTCGCGCCGCCGGCCAGCGGGTCGCCGAGCGGCAGGCGGAACAGGTAGAGCAGGAACAGTGCGGCGCACGCGGCGCTGAAGGCGAAGGCGACGCCGCGGCCGGCGTCGGTCGCGAGCGTGACGCCAAGGAAGGGGCCGAGCGACCAGGAGAAGGCCGAGCAGAACGTGCGCAGCGGCTCGGACCGGCCGAGCTGGCGCTTGGGGATGTACGCCATGATGTAGAGGCTGATGCCGACCGTGGCGCAGCTCATGGCGAACAGCCGCATCATCTGGCCGGCGACCCAGCCCGGCGCGCTGAGCGTCGCGTAGCAAAGGGTCGAGGCGATGAGCAGCACGGCGCCGAAGGCGTAGATGCGGCGCACGCGGAACCGCCGCACGAGCCAGGGAATCGCGAAGGTCGACGCGAGCGCGACCCAGCCGACGCCCGTGTAGAGCGCGCTCACGTCGCGCGCGTTGCCCATGACCTCGAAGGCGAGCAGCGGGATGACGGTGGCGAGCGAGGCGCGCGCCAAGCCCTCGATCGCCGTGAGCACAGCGAAGGACCACGGCCCCGGCGTGGCGAGGGCGTGGTAGGCGCGGGCGAGGGGGCGGGCGGCCATGGGCGGATCGGCGCCTGTTTAGGGCGCGCGGCCCGCGGCCGCAACGGTATCTCAGCGGCCGATCGGCTTGTCGAAGACGGTGTAGAGCGGCGCGAAGCCGAACTTCTGGTGCGACGCCATGGCGATGCCGTTGCGGTTGATCGCGCGGATGCGCATGCGCTTGAGCCCCAGCGCGGCGCAGTGATCCTCGCACGCCTGGTAGAGCCGCCGCGCGATACCCTGCCCGCGCGCCTCGGGCGCCAGGTAGATGTCCGAGACGTAGCCGAAGTCCTGCCATTCGGCCTTGATCGAGACGTCGGAATCGTGGTCGCGCCAGCACCCCGTGAACCCCACGGGCCGGCCGTCCTGCTCGGCGATGAAGAAGGCCCCGTCCTTCGCCGCCACCTCGGCCTCGGTCTCGGCCAGGTAGGCGGGTGTCGCTTCCGCGGCGGTCAGCTTGCTGGGATCCACGCCGCGTTCGTGCTCCTGCAACGCGTCGAGGAAGGCGCGGATCGTGGCGCGATCCTCGGGGCGGGCCCGGCGGATGGTGATGGTCATCCCCACAGCCGCTCGACGCCGTAGGCGTCGAACGCCTTGTCGAGACTGATGATCGGGATGGATTCGACCAAGCACTGGGCGATCAGCATCCGATCGAAGGGATCGCGCAAGGGCCCGCGAAGCCCACCGGCGCGTTGGGCGTGAGCCAATGTGATCGGAAGAGCTTGAAACCCCTGGGTGCCCACCGCCGCCGACACATCGGCCGCCACGTCGGCCGCTCCGGGCAACTTGCCAAGGCGGTGTTTCGTCGTGATCTCCCAGCCGGTGGCCGCGCTCACGTACACGTCTGTCCCCGGGGTACCGATGAGCTTGCGCTGCGCGCCGGGCAATCGAGGGTCACCGTCGAGCCACCAGAGGAAGGCATGGGTATCAAGCAGGATCACGACGACTCGGGCTCATGACTCCCAGGCCGAGAGTTCCTCCTCAGGCAAGGGCTCGAAGAACGCCTCGTCGCAGCACGCGCGGCCCTTCATCGCGCCGAACCTGCGCCCTTCGGGCACGCGCAACGGCTCGAGGCGCGCGACGGGCACCTTGCCGCGCAGGATCACGATTTCCTCGCCGCTGGTCGCCCGCGCGATCAGTTTCGAGAGGTTCGTCTTGGCTTCATGGATGGTGAAGGTCGTCACGGAGCAAACTTAGCTAATCTACTTAGCTAAGGCAAGCCGGCGAACGCTACTTCCAGATCGGCGTGCCCGAGCCGGGCAGGCCGAGGCCGGGCCATTTGCGCGTCACGGTATCGATGACCTCGTCGGACATGCGGATCACGCGGCCCCAGTCGCGCGCCGTCTCGGGCGGCATCTTTGCGGTGGCGTCGAGACCGATCTTGCTGCCCAGCCCCGAGACGGGGCTGGCGAAGTCCAGGTAGTCGATCGGCGTGGACTCGACCATCGTGATATCGCGCGCCGGGTCCATGCGCGTGGCCACCGCCCACATCACGTCCTTCCAATCGCGCGCGTCGATGTCGTCGTCCACCACGATGATCCACTTGGTGTACATGAACTGGCGCAGGTACGACCACACGCCCATCATCACGCGCTTGGCGTGGCCGGCGTACGCCTTCTTCATGCTGACCACGGCGATGCGGTAGCTGCAGCCCTCGGGCGGCAGCCAGAAATCGACGATTTCGGGGAATTGCTGCTGCAGCAGCGGCACGAACACCTCGTTGAGCGCCTGGCCGAGCACGCTGGGTTCGTCGGGTGGACGACCGGTGAACGTGGTCAGGTAGATCGGATCACGCCGCATGGTGATGGCGCTGATGGTGAACACCGGGAACGGCTCGACCGCGTTGTAGTACCCGGTGTGGTCGCCGTAGGGGCCTTCGTCGCCGTGGGCGTCGAGCGCGACGTGGCCTTCCAGCACGATCTCGGCCTCGGCCGGCACCTGAAGCGGAACGGTGACGCAGGGGACCAGATCGAGCCGCTGGCCGCGCAGCAGCCCGGCGAACTTGTACTCCGAGAGCGTATCGGGCACCGGCGTCACCGCCGCCAGGATGGTGCCCGGGTCGGCGCCGAGCACGACAGCCGCAGGCAAGGGATCAGGCCGCGTGGCCTTCCAGCGCGCGTGGTGCTGGGCGCCGCCGCGATGCTTCAGCCAGCGCATCAGCGTGGTGTTCGGCCCCGTCACCTGCATGCGGTAGATGCCCAGGTTCGGCTTGTCCGTGGCGCCGCCGCCGGGTCCCTGGGTCACCACCAGAGGCCAGGTGATGAGCGGCGCCGGTTCGCCGGGCCAGCAGGTCTGGATCGGCAGGCGGCCGAGGTCGATGTCGGCACCCCGCAGCACCACCTCCTGGCACGGCGCGTGGCCGACGGTGCGCGGCGTCATGGCCAGGATCTCGCGCGCCAGCGGCACCAGCTTCAGCGCGTCGCGCCAGCCTTCGGGCGGCTCCGGCTGGCGCAGGAACGCGAGCGTCCGGCCGATGGCGCGCAGCTCCGCCGGCTCGCGGTTCATGCCCCAGGCGACCCGTTCGACCGTGCCGAACAGGTTGGCCAGCACCGGCATGGGGTTGCGCGCCCCGTCGGCGCCGACGATGTTCTCGAACAGCACGGCCGGCCCGCCCTCGGCCAGCAGGCGGGTCTGGATCTCGGTCATCTCGAGGACGGGCGAGACCGGCGCCGCCACGCGCGCGAGCCGGCCGGCGCCCTCCAGCCGGGCCATGAAGTCGCGCAGCGAGCGGAAGGCCAACGCTATTCCGTCGCCGCGGCGGCACCGACCGCGCCGGGAAGGGAATCGTTCGCCGCCATGACCCTTGCTCGCCCTCGCCGCGCGGATGGGACTTGAGGTATAGCACGGCCGACAAGAACCAGCGCGAACGGGGCGAGGGTGGCGAGTTATCTGGAGGAACGGGCGATCCGGGTCGCGTTGGCGAAGGGATATCCGTTCCCGGCGGCCGAAGGTCGTGCCTGTTCGTCGCCGGCACGGCGTATCCGGTGGTCCGCCTGGGCGAAGGCGGCTTCGCCGACGCGACCCTGCGCGCGGGCGGCGAGGAAGTCACCGCCGAAGCCGTGCTGCGCCATCACGGCTGCCGCGAGCGGCCGACGCTCGAGGAACGGGTCGCCGTGCTGGCCTACGGCTCGAACGCTTCGCCCGAGCAGCTCGCGCGCAAGTTCGCCCGGTTCGGCACCGACGTGGCCATCCCGCTAGTGCGCGGCCGCCTGGCGGGTTTCGACGTGGTCTACGCGCCCCACGTGGCGCGCTATGGCGCGATCCCGGCGACCTTGGCGCCCGCGCCCGGCACGTCCGTGGCGGTCGCCGTGCTGCATCTGACCGCCGCCCAGGTCAAGCGCATGCACGAGACCGAGTTGTCGGCCGGCAACTACGTCTATGGCGAGCTTGCCGGCGCGGCCTGGGCGCCCGAGATCGGCGCCGCGCCGACGCGCATGTCCGCCTACGTCGCCGTGCACGGGGCGCTCGGGCTGACCGGGGCGCCGCTCGCGCTCGCGGCCGTCCGGGCCGAAGGGCGGACGCTGGCGGCCATGGCCAAGCCAGCCGTGCTGGCCCTGGCGCGCGACCGTCTGGCGCCGGGCATGGACCTGGACGACTTCATCGACGACATGGTGCGCGTCGCCCATGTGCGCGCCACGCGCACCCGCGCGCTGCGCGAGGCCGCCCTGCCCCTCACCGTGCCCGGCCTGCGGCCGATCGAGGGCTGAGGCGCTTGCGCGCGGCGCGGCGCGCGGGCATGGTCGCGCGCCCTGCCGCGAGGTTGCCCCCTTGGCGCACCCGGATGCCACAAGCGACGATGCCCCCCTGCGGGGGCGCCGGCTGATCGTCGCCACGGCGATGCTCTACGGCCTCGGCATCGTCTGGGGCCTGACCTACCCGATCGCCAAGGTCGTCACCGAAGCGGGCGCGCATCCCGTGGGCATGGCCCTGCTGCAGGCCGTGATCGGCTGCCTGTCACTGGCGCCGATCGCGCTGGCGCGCCGTCGCCCGCCGCCGCTGACGCGCCGGCACGTCCCGGTCTACGTCATCGCCGGCACCCTGGGCACGGCGCTGCCGAGCTGCGTCTGGTTCTGGGTCGCGCCGTTCCTGCCGTCGGGCCTGGTCGCCATCCTGATGGCCCTGGTGCCCATGATGACCCTGGGTCTCGCGCTGTTGCTCGGCGTCGAGCGATTCGAGTCGAAGCGCACCGTCGGCATCCTGTGCGGCATCGTCGCCGTCGCCCTCATCGTCGTGCCGGATACCAGCCTGCCCGAGCGCGCCATGGTGTGGTGGGTCCTGATCGGCCTGGTCGTGCCGCTGTGCTATTCGACCGAGAACGTCTTCTTGACCCTGCGCCGCCCGGCGGACGTGGAATCCGCGACGTTGCTGTGCGGGATGATGTGGGCGGCGACTGTCCTGCTGCTGCCGGTCGCGTGGGCGACCGACGGCTGGGCCTGGTTCTCCTGGCAGGAGGATCGCACGGGATGGTTGTTCCTGGGCCTGGCGGCGATCAACGTCTTCGCGTACCTGACCTTCATCGAAGTCATCCGCATGGCCGGGCCGGTGTTCGCCTCGCAACAGGGCTACATCGTCACGATCACCGGCGTGCTGACCGGCATGATCTTCCTGGACGAGACGCACAGCGGCTGGGTCTGGGTGGCCACGGCGATCATGATGGCGGGCCTGTTCCTGGTCACGCCGCGCCCGCACCTGAAGGGTTAGACCCAGCGCGCCAGCAGCAGGCCCGCCGCGACGATCCCGCCGAGCTCGACGTTGGAGCGGAACAGGGCGTGGCAGCGGGCTGGGTCGTCGATGGCGAGGCGCAGCACCTGCCAGGCCAGGTGCGCCGCCGCCGGCGCGAGGAACGCGAGCGCCGCCCAACCCAGCCCGGCCAGCTCCGCCGCGGCCGCGATGCCGACCCAGGCGAGCGCGTAGAACGCCGCCACCCAGGGCCGCGTACGAGCGCCGAGCGCCAGCGCGGACGAGCGCACCCCGATCGCGGCGTCGTCGCGCTTGTCCTGGTGGGCGTAGATGGTGTCGTAGCCGAGCGTCCAGGCGATGCACGCGCCGTAGAGCACGAGCGCCGGCGCGGCCAGGGTGCCGGTCGCCGCGGTCCAGCCGAGCAAGGCGCCCCAGTTGAAGGTCAACCCGAGCAACGCCTGCGGCCAGTCGGTGAACCGCTTGGCCAGCGGGTAGACCGCGACCGGCACCAGCGACAGCGCGCCCAGCAGCACGGCGTTGGCCGGCAGTTGCACCAGCACCGCCAGCCCGGCCAGCAGCAGCACCGCCAGGAACGCCAGCGCCTGGGCCACGGAGAGCGCGCCGCTGGCCAGCGGCCTGTCGCGCGTCCGTTCGACCAGCCCATCGATACGCCGGTCCGCGATGTCGTTGACGACGCAGCCGGCGGCGCGCATGACCAGCGCGCCCAGCGCGAACAGCACGAACAGCCAAGCCTCCGCCCCGGCCAGGATCAGGCTCCACCAGCACGGCCACAGCAGCAGCCAGGTGCCCGCCGGCCGGTCGAACCGGGCCAGCCGGAGATAGGGTTGCAGGCCGCCCGGGGCCGCCGCGACCAGCCGGGACGTGTAAGGGATTCTGGCGTGTCCTGTTACGTCGGCCATGGTGTATACCGCCAAGCTTCCGCCAGAATGCCGGAACGCGCGATGAACACAAGCACCGAGACCGGCGCGCCGTCCGGGGCCGTTGCCCCGGCGGTCCGGCTGTTCGTCACGGCGGCGTTGGCGCCTGACGCGGTCATCGTGCTGGAGCCGGAGCAGGCACATTATCTAACTCATGTGATGCGCCGGGGCACGGGCGACACGGTCGCCCTGTTCAACGGCCGCGACGGCGAATGGCGCGCGCGTCTGGAGCGCACTGGCCGGCACGGCGCCAGCGCGCACGTCGGGGCCCGATTGCGGCCCCAAGGCACGGAGCCCGACGTGTGGCTGCTGTTCGCGCCGATCAAGCGGGCCCGCCTGGACTATCTGGTGGAGAAGGCGACCGAGCTGGGCGTCGCCGCCCTGCTGCCGGTCATCACCCGGCGCACCGTGGTCGAGCGCGTCAATGTCGAGCGCCTGGCGGCGCACGCGCGCGAAGCGGCCGAGCAGACCGAGCGGCTGAGCGTGCCGGTGGTGCACGCGCCGCGACCGCTGGATGCCATCATCGCGTCCTGGCCGCCCGAGCGGCGCCTGCTGCTGTGCGACGAGAGCGGCGCCGGCGCGCCGATCGTCACGGCGCTCGGGCAAAGGGGCGCCGCCGCCGCGCCGTGGGCGGTGGCGATCGGACCCGAGGGCGGTTTCGACGCCTCGGAACGCGCGGCGCTGGCGGCGTTGCCCCAGGCGCTGCCCGTCGGGTTGGGGCCGCGGCTCCTGCGCGCGGACACCGCGGCGCTGGCCGCGCTGGCCTGCTGGCAGGCGGTGCTGGGCGATTGGCACAAGGCGCCGCGCGCCGGATAGAAAATCAGGGAAGGGGAACGCGATGTCGGGACCGTCGAAGGTGTCGAGCGAGCCGATCACCGAGCACCGCCAACTCGTCGAGGCGATCGCGCGCGGCTCCAAGCCCCGTTCGGCCTGGCGCATCGGCACCGAGCACGAGAAGTTCGTTTTCGGGCTGACCGACCACAAGCGCGTGCCCTACGACGGGCCCGCCGGCATCCGCGCCCTGCTGGAGGGGATGCAGCGCTTCGGCTGGCAGCCGACGCGCGAGGGCGACACGATCATCGGGCTGAACCAGGGCGACGAGAACATCTCGCTCGAACCCGGCGGCCAGTTCGAGCTGTCGGGCGCGCCGCTCGGTTCGATCCACGAGACCTGTTCCGAGGTCAACACGCACCTCGCCCAGGTGAAGGAGGTGGGCGCCGAGCTCGGCCTCGGCTTCCTCGGGCTGGGCTTCGATCCGACGACGCCGCGCGCCGAGGTGCCCTGGATGCCCAAGGGCCGCTACAAGATCATGCGCGCCTACATGCCGAAGAAGGGTGGCATGGGGCTCGACATGATGGTGCGCACGTGCACGGTCCAGGTGAACCTGGATTTCGGCGACGAGGCCGACATGGTCAAGAAGCTGCGTGTCGGCCTGGCGCTGCAGCCGGTGGCGACCGCGCTGTTCGCCAACTCGCCCTTCGCCGAGGGTCGGCTCAACGGCTTCCAGAGTCTGCGCGGCCACGTCTGGACCGACACGGACCCCGACCGCACCGGCGATCTGCCGTTCGCCTTCGAGCCAGGCATGGGCTTCGAGCGCTACGTCGACTACGCGCTCGACGTGCCCATGTACTTCGTCTACCGCGACGGGCGCTACATCGACGCCAGCGGCCAGTCGTTCCGCGATTTCCTGCAGGGCCGCCTGCCCGCCCTGCCCGGCCAGGCGCCGACCCGGACCGACTGGGACGACCACCTGACCACCCTGTTCCCCGAGGTGCGGCTGAAGCGTTACATCGAGATGCGCGGCGCCGACAGCGGGCCGTGGCGCCGGCTGTGCGCCCTGCCGGCCCTGTGGGTCGGCCTGCTCTACGACGACGCGGCGCTGCACGCCGCGTGGGACCTGGTCAAGGGCTGGACCGCCGGACAGCGTGCCGCGATGCGCGCCGACGTCGCGCGCCAGGGCTTCGCAACGCGCACGCCGGTGGGCCCGATGCTCGACCTGGCCAAGCGCGTGCTCGCCATCGCCGACGAAGGCCTGCGCCGGCGCGCCACGGGGTGCGGCACCCGGCTCGACGAGACGTGCTTCCTCGCCTCGCTGCACGAGATCGCCGACCACGGCCGCACCCCGGCCGAGGATCTGATCGCGGCGTTCGAGACCCGTTGGAGCCGCTCGGTCGAGCCGGTGTTCCGCGAGTACGCGTTCTAGGGATAGGCGTGGCCATGTGGCCCGACCGGCGTCTGCTGGACCTGTTCGGCATCGAGCGGCCGATCGTCCAGGCGCCCATGGCGGGGGCCGGCGGTTCGGCCGTGGCCATCGCCGCCGCCGAGGCCGGGGCACTCGGCTCGCTGCCCTGCGCGACCATCGACGCCGCGCAGGCGCGCGCCGAGCTGGGCGTCATCCGCCAGTGCACGGCTCGGCCCATCGACGTCAACGTCTTCTGCCACGCGCGCACTAAGCCGGACGCCGTGCGCGAAGCCGCCTGGCGCGCGCGGCTGGCGCCCTATTACGCCGGCCTCGGCCTGGCGGCGGACGCCGCGGCGCCCGCGGTCAACCGCGAGCCGTTCGACGACGCCCTGTGCCGCGTCATCGAGGAGGCGCGGCCCGAGGTCGGGAGCTTCCATTTTGGCCTGCCCGAACCGGCGCTGCTCGCCCGCGTGCGCGCCGCCGGCTGCCTGATCATGAGTTCGGCCACGACCGTCGCCGAGGCGCGCTGGCTCGAGGACCACGGTGTCGACGCGGTGATCGCGCAAGGGTCCGAGGCCGGCGGCCATCGCGGCGGCGTTCGCGGCGGGCGCCGCGGGCGTGCAGATCGGCACTGACTATCTGAAGACGACCGAATTGACGATCACGCCCATGTACCGCGCGCGGCTGGACGCGGCGCACGACGACGAGACGGCGTTGACTAACGTGTTCACCGGACGCCCGGCGCGCGGCCTGATGAACCGCCTGATGCGCGAGATCGGGCCGCTGGCGGCCGAGGCGCCCGCGTTCCCGATCGCCGGCGGCGCGCTGGCCCCGCTGAAGCAGGCGGCTGAGTCCCAGGGCTCGGCGGACTTCTCGTCGCTGTGGTCGGGCCAGGCCGCCGCGCTGGCCAAGCCCATGGGCGCGTTCGACCTGACGCGCGCCCTCGCCGAGGACGCGCTCAAGCGGCTTGGGCAGCTCGCCGCGGGGTAGAGCGCGACCGCCCGACCGCGCCGAACGTCAACGTGTAGAGGTCCAGGCCGGCGCGCTCAACCGGCGGCCGGGCGTGACCGTCGTGCCCGCCACGCCACGCCGAACAGGCCGAGCCCGACCAGCGTGACCGTCGCCGGCTCGGGCACCCCGATGGTGGCCCCGGCCTCGGTGAAGAAGCTGGTGCCGAACGAATCCGTCATGCCCTGGCCGGCGTAGTCGACCGGATCGAAGCCGGCGCCCGTGAGGGTATCCACCTTGAACACGTCGGTGCCCGCCAGACCGTAGAGGATGATGCCGTCGCTGCCGGTGGCCAGGCCGAACACGGCGTCGAACCCGAACGAGCCGATCGACGTCGCGCTCGGGGCGTCCAGGTCGATCTCGACCAGTTCGTTATCGGCGCCAATGATGCGCGCTGCCAAGTAGAACTTGCCGTCGTGGAACGCCAAGTCGCCGGCGGAGCCGAAGCCCATATCGAACGCGGTCGTCGCGACGCCGGTGTTGACGTCGATGGTGGAAAGATTGGTGTCTCGGAACCCGGCGGTGAAGATCGTGCCGTCGGACCTGAACACGAGCGCGTTGGGGCCGCTCACGCCATGGGCGCCGATCAGGGTCGCCGCCCCAGTGTTCTTGTTGATGCTGTAGAAATTGTCGAAGCTGACGCTGAACAGGTTGCCGTCGGGATCGAAGGCGATGTCGGTTATGGCCTCGTCGCCGACCATGTTCATCGTGCCGATGATGGTGACGTCGCCCGTCGCCACGTCAACCGTGCCGAGCGTGTTGTCCGCGTCGTGCACGAAGAGCAGGGGTCCGGCCTGCGCGGCCGAGGCCGCGACCAAGGCCACGCCGGCCAAGGCGATCGCAAAACTCCGTCGCATCGTGATAGCCCTCCTGTTTCTTGAAACCCCTGATCCGCCCCGTTCGCCAAGCTTCGTCAAGCTGGCGGCGATGCGCGCAATTCGCGTGCCAAGGGGCAAGGTCGAGGAGATTCACAGGCTTGATCGGGAGGGCAGCGCGCGGTTGTAAAGTTTTCCAACATATCCGGCGCGGTGCGTCCCGGAACGGGCGGGCGCGACCCGGCCGCGACACCGGTTTCCCGCCGACGCCGGTCGAGAGCGCCGTCGGGGTGATCTAGCCGGTGCCGCCGACCGTCAGGCCGTCGATCAGCAGCGTTGGCTGGCCGACGCCCACCGGCACGCCCTGGCCCGCCTTGCCGCACGTGCCGATGCCCGGGTCCAGCCGCATGTCGTTGCCCACCGCCTTGACGCGGGTCAGCACCTCGGGCCCGTGGCCGATCAGCGAGGCGCCCTTGACCGCCGGGCCGATCCGGCCGTCCTCGATCAGGTACGCCTCCTGGGCCGAGAAGACGAACTTGCCCGAGGTGATGTCCACCTGGCCGCCGCCGAAATTGACGGCGTAGAGCCCCTTCTTGACCCCGGCCCGGATCTCGGCCGGGTCGCGCCCGCCCGCCGCCATGTAGGTGTTGGTCATGCGCGGCAGCGGCACGTGGGCGAAGCTTTCGCGCCGGCCGTTGCCCGTGGGCCGCATGCCCATGAGCCGCGCGTTCTGGCGATCCTGCAGGTAGCCGACCAGGATGCCGTCTTCGATCAGGGTGGTGGCTGAGGTCGGCGTGCCTTCGTCGTCGACGGTCAGCGAGCCGCGCCGCCCGGGCAGGGTGCCGTCGTCGACCACCGTGACGCCGGGTGCCGCCACGCGCTGGCCCAGGAGTCCCGAGAACGCCGAGGTCTTCTTGCGGTTGAAGTCGCCCTCCAGGCCATGGCCGATCGCCTCGTGCAGCAGGATGCCGGGCCAGCCGGGGCCGAGCACCACGGTCATCGCGCCGGCCGGCGCGGGCACCGAGCCCAGGTTGACGCCCGCCTGGCGCAACGCCTCGTCCACCTGGGCGCGCCAGCGTTCGGGGCGCACGAAGGCTTCGTAGGATTCGCGCCCGCCCACGCCGTGCGAGCCGGTTTCCATGCGCTCGCCCTCGGCCGCCACGACCGAGACGTTCAGGCGCACCAGCGGGCGCACGTCGGTGACGTGGCGGCCGTCGGCGCGGCGCACGTGCACCACCTGCCATTCGCCGGTGATCGAGGCCATGACCTGGCGCACGCGCGCGTCCTTGGCGCGGGCGTAGGCGTCGATCTCCTGCAAGAGCTTGACCTTCGCCGCGAAATCGAGCGAGCCCAACGGGTTGTCGGGGGCGTAGAGCGCGCGGTTGGTTCCGGCGGGTGCCTCGGCCCATTTTCCGGCATGTCCGGCCTTCACCGCGGCCACGGCCACCGCGGCGCGTTCGATCGCCGCCTGGGACAACTCGGTGCCGTGGGCGTAGCCGGTCGCCTCGCCGGCGACGGCGCGCAGGCCGAAGCCCTGGGTCGTGTCGTAGCTCGCGCTCTTGAGCCGGCCGTCATCGTAGGCCAGTGCCTCGCTCAGCCGGTACTCGAAGTAGATCTCGCCGTCGTCGCAGCCGCGGAGCGTGTCGCCCAGCACGCGGTCGACGGCGGCAGCGTCCAGCCCGGCACGGTCGAAGAACAAGTCGGCGTGGCGGGCGTGGTCGGTCATGGCATCCTCGGCACGGGCAGGGCGTCGCGGTCACGCGCGATCGCGCCGCACGGTACTATGGCATATGGTCCCGCGCCTTCGCGATGCAATCGCGGGCGGGCTCGGACGGCTCGACGCAAGCCCTTGGGATAACGGCGGCTTTGCGCGGCGCGCGGGCCGGCTTGAGGCTTGTGGAAGCCATGACGCCTGTGTATGGTCCGGCCGTTCCTGGACGCGCGGGGGCGCGGGCCGGGAACCGAGTCCGGACGAAGGCACGGGGGCGATGCTGCAGTCACCGCGTGATGTCCGGCCGACCACCCTTTCAGGCGGGAGCGATCGGGAGACCATGGCTCTGGGACGAGGCGCGCGGATCGCTGCCCTTGCCACGATCTTTTCGGGCGTTGGCGGCGGCGCGGTCCTGGCGGGCCAAGTGCACGAATGGCAGACCGGCTTCCAGGAGCCGGCGACGTCGATCATGGCAGGCATCGTCGACTTCAATCGTCTGCTGGTGCCGATCATCGTGGTCATCTCGCTGTTCGTGCTGGCGCTGATGGCCGTGGTGGTGTTCCGCTTCAACGCGCGCAGCAACCCCAAGCCGTCGCGCACGTCGCACAACACGCTGCTGGAGCTCGCCTGGACCGTGATCCCGATCATCATCCTGGTGGTCATCGCGGTCCCCTCGGTGCGCCTGCTCTACCTGCAGGAGCGCATCCCCGAGGCGGACATGACCATCAAGGCGATCGGGCACCAGTGGTATTGGAGCTACGAGTACCCGGACCACGGCGGCTTCGCCTTCGACGCGGTGATGAAGGAACAAGCCGACCTGTTGGCCGACGAGCCGCGCCTGCTGGCCACCGACAACCGCATCGTGCTGCCGGTCGACACGATCGTTCGTGTGCTGATCACGTCCGAGGACGTGATCCACGCCTGGGCCGTGCCGGCGTTCGGCGTCAAGAAGGATGCCGTGCCGGGCCGCACCACCCAGGTCTGGTTCAAGGTCGACCGCGAGGGTGTCTATTATGGCCAGTGCTCGGAGCTGTGCGGCACCAACCACGGCTTCATGCCGATCCAGGTCGAGGTCGTGTCGAAGGAGGCCTTCGCGGCCTGGGTGCAGCAGGCCCAGGCGGCCTACGGCACGCCGACGACGACCGGCACGCTCGCCCAGGCCGCGTCGGCGACGACCCAGCCTTAGGCGCGCCGTGCGGGCGCGGATGAAACCTTCACGAATCGATTGATCACGGGGCTGTCACGATGAGCAAACCAGGCGCCATCTCCCACGATCACCATGACGATCACACGCCGCGCGGGATCGGCCGTTTCCTCTTTTCGACGAACCACAAGGACATCGGCACGATGTACCTGGTGTACGCGTTCGTCTTCGGCCTGATCGGGCTGGCGTTCTCGATCATCATGCGGCTCGAGCTGATGGAGCCGGGCGACCAGTACCTGGGCGGCGACTACCACCTGTTCAACGTGCTGGTGACCAGCCACGGCCTGATCATGATCTTCTTCATGATCATGCCGGCGTTCATCGGCGGCTTCGGCAACTGGATCGTGCCGCTGATGATTGGCGCGCCGGACATGGCGTTCCCGCGGCTGAACAACATCAGCTTCTGGCTGTTGATCCCGTCGGGCATCCTGCTGATCGCCTCGGTGTTCGTCGACGGCGGCACCGGCGGCGGCTGGACCATCTACGCGCCGCTCAACACCTACGGCGCGCCGGGGGCCGCGGTCGACTGCCTCATCCTGTCGGTGCATCTGGCCGGCGCCTCGTCGATCCTGGGCGCGATCAACTTCATCACCACGATCTTCAACATGCGCGCGCCGGGCATGACGCTGCACAAGATGCCGCTGTTCGTGTGGGCGATCCTGGTGACCGCGTTCCTGCTGCTGCTGTCGCTGCCCGTGCTGGCCGGCGCCATCACCATGCTGCTGACGGACCGCAACTTCGGCACCACGTTCTTCGATCCGGCGGGCGGCGGCGATCCGGTTCTCTACCAGCACCTGTTCTGGTTCTTCGGCCACCCCGAGGTCTACATCCTGATCCTGCCGGGCTTCGGCGTGATCAGCCACGTGGTGTCGACCTTCTCGCGCAAGCCGATCTTCGGCTATCTCGGCATGGCCTACGCCATGGTCGCGATCGGCTTCATCGGCTTCATCGTGTGGGCGCACCACATGTACACGGCCGGCATCGGCGTCGACACCAAGGCGTACTTCGTGCTGGCGACCATGGTCATCGCGGTGCCCACGGGCATCAAGATCTTCTCGTGGATCGCCACCATGTGGGGCGGCTCGATCAGCTTCAAGACGCCGATGCTGTGGGCGCTCGGCTTCATCTTCCTGTTCACGGTGGGCGGCGTGACCGGCGTGGTGCTGGCCAACGCCGGCATCGACACCGCGCTGCACGACACGTACTACGTGGTGGCGCACTTCCACTACGTGCTGTCGCTGGGCGCGGTGTTCGCGGTGTTCGCCGCGTTCTACTACTGGATCGGCAAGATCTCGGGCCGCCAGTATCCCGAGGCGCTGGGCAATCTGCACTTCTGGCTGACCTTCATCGGCGTGAACGTGACGTTCTTCCCGCAGCACTTCCTGGGCGTGGCGGGCATGCCGCGCCGCATCCCGGATTACCCGGACGCCTTCGCCGGCTGGAACATGGTCTCGTCGATCGGCTCGTACATCACCGTGGTCGGCATGGTCGTGTTCTTCGTTGTGCTGTTGCGCACGTTCTTCGGCGGCGCCAAGTGCGTCGACAACCCGTGGGGCGAGGGCGCCACGACCCTGGAGTGGACCGTGTCGTCGCCGCCGCCGTTCCACAGCTTCAGCCATCCGCCGCGCATCACGTCGTCGGGCCACTGACGGCCGATGACCGTCGCGGCGCACCCGGTCGGCGAGACGAGATCCGCGGCCGCGGGGGAACCCGCGGTCGTCGATTTCGTCGCGTTGCTCAAGCCGCGCGTCGTGGGGCTGGTCACCTTCACGGGCCTGATCGGCCTGATGATCGCGCCCGGCGACATGCACCCGGTCTTGGCGGCCACGGCGATCCTGTGCATCGCGGTGGGCGCCGGCGCGGCCGGGGCGTTCAACATGTGGTACGAGCGCGACATCGACGCGCTGATGCGCCGCACGCGGGACCGGCCCTTGCCGGCCGGCCGGCTGGAGCCCGAACCGGCGATCGCCTTCGCCATCGCGCTGGCGCTGGGCGCGGTCGGCATCATGGCCCTGGCGACCAACTTGGTGGCGGCCGCGTTGCTGGCCGGCAGCATCCTGTTCTACACCCTGGTCTATACCGTCTGGCTGAAGCGCCGCACGCCGCAGAACGTCGTGATCGGCGGCGCCGCCGGCGCCTTCCCGCCGCTGATCGGCTGGGCGGCGGTGACCGGCACGGTCGACCTCATGCCGCTGGTGCTGTTCGCGATCATCTTCTTGTGGACGCCGCCGCACTTCTGGGCGCTGGCGCTCTACCGGTCCGAGGATTACGCGCGCGCCGGCGTGCCCATGCTGCCGGTGGTGGCCGGCGCGGCGGCGACGCGGCGCCACATCCTGGGCTACGCCGTGCTGCTGGTCGCGGTGTCGCTGGTGCCCGGCGCGCTGGGCGCCGGCGCGCTTTACGTGACCGGGGCCGCGGTGTTGGGCGCGCTCTTTGTGCTGGGCGCGGCGCGCGTCGCGCTGACACGGGACGACGACGGTCCGGCGCGGCAGCTGTTCGGTTTCTCGATCGTCTACCTGGCCATGCTGTTCAGCCTCGTGCTGATCGACGGCGGCGTAGCGTGACGCGCCGATGGACGCCGTGAGCCAAGGCTTCGATCCCCGGCGCCGGCGGGCGCGCAACTTGGCGCTGGCCGGGTTGCTGGTGTTCCTGGTCGCCTTGTTCTACGCCCTGACCATCGTCCGCTTCGGGGGCCAGGGATGAGCGTGCTCGCCCTCCGCCGCCGTCGGATGACCGCCGGGCTGCTGGCCGGCCTGGTGATCGGCATGGTCGGGCTCGCCTACGCCAGCGTTCCGCTCTACCGGCTGTTCTGCCAGGTCACGGGGCTCGGCGGTACGACCCAGGTGGCCGCCGCGGCGCCCGCCGAGGCGAGCCCGGCCGCGGGCACGGTGACCGTGCGCTTCGACGCCAACGTGGCGCGCGGCCTGCCCTGGCGGTTCGCGCCGGTCGATGGCCCGCTGGCGGTACGCCTGGGCGAGACCATGCTGGCCAGCTACCGCGCGACGAACCTGACCGAGCATTCCATCACAGGCACGGCGACCTTCAACGTGGTGCCCGAAGCGGCCGGCCGCTACTTCAGCAAGATCGACTGCTTCTGCTTCTCCGAGCAGACGCTGCAGGCCGGTCAGACCGTCGACATGCCCGTCACGTTCTTCGTCGATCCCGCCATCGCGGACGATCCGAACACGCGCGACATCCGCACGATCACGCTCTCGTACACGTTCTTCGAGTCAACCGCCGACTAGCCGAGCCGGTTTCCGCACGAGGAGTTCTGTCATGGCCGATCCGCACGCCAAGGGACACCCTTACCACCTGGTCGACCCGAGCCCGTGGCCGGTGGTCGGCGCACTGAGCGCGCTGGTGCTGGCCGGGGGCGCCATCATGTTCATGCACGGCGCGACCTGGCTGGTCCTGGCCGCAGGGCTGCTCATGGTCCTGTTCACCATGTTCATGTGGTGGCGCGACGTCCTGAAGGAGGCCGAGGTCCAGGGCCATCATTCGCCGGCGGTGCAGATCGGTCTGCGCTACGGCATGGTGATGTTCATCGCGTCCGAGGTGATGTTCTTCGTCGCCTGGTTCTGGGCGTACTTCAACGCCGCCCTGTTCCCCGAGGTGCACACCGCGACCGGCGGGGTGTGGCCGCCCGTAGGCATCCAGACCTTCGATCCGTGGGACCTGCCGTTCCTCAACACCCTGATCCTGCTGACCTCGGGCACCACGGTGACCTGGTGCCACCACGAGATCCGCGAAGGCAACCGGGACAAGGCGATCTTCGCGCTGTGGCTGACCGTGCTGCTGGGCGCCACCTTCACGGCGGTGCAGGCCTACGAGTACAGCCACGCGGCGTTCGGCTTCCGCGAAGGCATCTACGGCTCGACCTTCTTCATGGCAACCGGGTTCCACGGCTTCCACGTGCTGATCGGCACGGTGTTCCTGTCGGTCTGCCTGTGGCGGCTCTATCAGGGCCACTTCAAGCCGGACCGGCATTTCGGCTTCGAGGCGGCCGCGTGGTACTGGCACTTCGTCGACGTGGTCTGGCTGTTCCTGTTCTGCGGCATCTACTGGTGGGGCCAATAGGTCGGTGGCGGAGCGGTCCTGGCCACCGCTGTCGCCGTTCGCGACCGGTCTGGCGGGCCGCTGCCCGCGCTGCGGCCAGGGCCCGCTGTTCGCCGGTTACCTGGCGCTCGCGCCGTCGTGCACGGTGTGCGGCCTGGATCTGACGCCGGCCGATAGCGCCGACGGGCCGGCGTTCTTCGTCATGTGGGGCGTGGCGGCGGTCGTCGTGCTGTTCGCCGGCCTGACCGAGGTGCTGTTCAGCCCGCCGATGTGGGTGCATCTGGCGCTGTGGATCCCGCTCACGCTGGTCGGCGCCGCGGTAATGCTGCGCCCGGTGAAGGGCCTGATGGTCGCCCTGCAATACCGGCACCGTATCGCCTTCGACGATCCGCACGGCTGACCTTGCGCAGGCTGGTCGTGGCGAGTGTGTCGGCCGGCCTCGGCGTCGCGCTGCTGATCGGGCTGGGTACCTGGCAGGTGCACCGGGGGGCATGGAAGGACGGCCTTCAAGCCGCGCTCGACGCCCGTCTGGCCGAACCCGCCGTGGCGTTGCCGGCCACCATTGACGAACCCGCGGCCTGGATCGGCCGCCGCGTGGTCGTGGCGGGGATCTTCGACCATGCGCGCGAGATGACCGTGCTGCGCGCGGCGGTGGACGGCCGCTCGGGCTACCGCGTGGTCACGCCCTTTCGCCGCGCCGACGGCACCGTTCTTTTGGTCGACCGTGGCTGGGTTCCCCTCGATCGGCGCGACCCCGCGACCCGGCCCGAGGGCCAGATCACCGGGCCCATCACCATCCAGGGCGTCGTCGGCGCCGGCGGTCGGCGCGGCTGGCTGACGCCCGAGGACGATCCGGCCGCGGGCACGTGGTTCACCGTCGATCCGGCCGCCATGGCCGCCGCCGCCGGTGTCCAGGCGCCGCCCTTCGTGATCGAGGCCGCGCGGTCCGCCGGGTCCACACTGCCCGAGGGCGGCCAGACCGTGATCCGCCTGCGCAACGATCACCGCGGCTACGCTGCGATCTGGTACGCGCTTGCCGCCGTCCTGGCGGTCGTCTATGTGGTTTTCCTTCGCAGCGAGCGTCGGAGCCGCGCCGCATGAGCGCGAACACCTCGGCCTACACCGCGCTGGAGCGGCGCTACGCCCGCATGAGCCACGTGGCCGGCGCGCGCGGCATGTTGTCGTGGGATCACCAGACCATGATGCCGGTCGGTGGCGCGGATGCGCGGGCCGAGCAGATGGCGACGCTCGGCGTCATCGAGCACGAGCTGGCCACCGATCCGGCGCTGCCCGATCTGTTCGCCGCCGCCGAGCAGGAGCCGCTCGACGACTGGCAGCGGGCGAACCTGCGCGAGATGCGCCGGCGCTGGCGGCACGCGACCGCGCTGGACGCCGATCTGGTCGAGCGCGTGTCGCGTGCCGCCAGCGCCGGCGATCTGGCCTGGCGCGCCGCCCGTCCGGCCAACGACTTCGCCGGCTTCGCCCCGGCGCTCAGGGCCGTGCTGGCGGTGGTGCGCGAGGTGGCGGCGCGCAAGACCGAGGCGCTGGGCCTGGCGCCCTACGACGCGCTGCTCGACGAATACGAGCCCGGCTTCGGCGCGGCCGAGGTGGACGTCCTGTTCGCCGACCTGGAGCGCTTCCTGCCTGATTTCCTGGGCCGCGCGCTGGAACGCCAGCGGGCACGCCCGGCGCCCGAACGGCCCGGCGGCCCGTTCCCCGTGGAGCGCCAGCGCGCGCTCGGCGTACGGCTGATGGAAGCGGTCGGCTTTGATTTCCACCACGGCCGGTTGGACGTCAGCCTGCACCCCTTCTGCGGCGGCACGCCCGACGATGTGCGCATCACCACCCGCTACGACGAGAGCGATTTCACCTCGGCGCTCATGGGCGTTCTGCACGAGACCGGGCACGCCATGTACGAACGCGGCCTGCCGGCCGCCTGGCGGCACCAGCCGGTCGGCGAGGCGCGCTCGACCGGGATGCACGAGAGCCAGTCCCTGCTGATCGAGATGCAGGCGTGCCGGGGGCGCGAGTTCCTGGGCTTCGCCGCGCCGATCATGCGCCAGGCGTTCGACGGCGACGGTCCGGCCTGGCACCCGGACAACCTCTACCGGCTCTATACGCGCGTCGAGCCGGACTTCATCCGCGTCGACGCCGACGAGGTGACGTACCCGGCGCACGTCATCCTGCGCTACCGGCTGGAACGCGCCATGATTGCCGGCGATCTGGCGGTCGACGATCTGCCCGGGGCGTGGAACGACGGCATGAAGCGGCTGCTGGGCATCGTGCCGCCCACCGACACGCTGGGCTGCCTGCAGGACATCCACTGGGCCGACGGCGCGTTCGGCTACTTTCCGACCTACACGCTCGGTGCCATGGCGGCGGCGCAGCTTTTCGCCGCGGCCCGACGCGCCGAACCCGGCATTCCGGCGGCGCTCGAGCACGGCGACTTCACGCCCCTGATGGCTTGGCTGCGCGCCCACGTGCACGGCCAGGGTTCGCTCCTGGGCGCGCCCGAGCTCATGACGCGCGCCACAGGCCAGCCGCTGGGGGTCGCCGCGTTCGAGGCCCATCTCGAGGCGCGCTACCTGTCATGAGCGTGGCCCGGTCCAACGCGGCGCGCTACGTCTCGACGCGCGGTCGCGCGCCCGTCCTCGGCTTCGACGATGCGCTGCTGGCCGGCCTGGCGCCGGACGGCGGGCTCTACATGCCCGAGGCGTGGCCGACGCTCGACATGGCCGGCCTGGCCGGGCTCGACTACGCCGCGCTGGCGGCCCGGGTGATGGCGCCGTTCGCCCAGGACGCCATCGACCAGCGCGAACTCGAAGCCCTGATCCGCGACGCCTACGCCGGGTTCGACCACCAGGCCGTCGTTCCCTTGGTCCAGATCGACACGGACACCTGGCTGCTCGAGCTGTTCCACGGCCCGACGCTGGCGTTCAAGGACCTGGCGCTGCAGGTGCTGGGGCGCCTGTTCGACCGCGCCCTTGCGGCGCGCGGCGAGCGCGTCACCATCGTCGGCGCCACGTCGGGCGACACCGGCTCGGCGGCGATCGCCGCGTGCCGCGACCGCGCCAGCATGGACGTGGTGATCCTGCACCCGAAGGGCCGCACGTCCGACGTGCAGCGCCGCCAGATGACCACGGTGGACAGCGCCAATGTCCACAACATCGCCATCGAGGGCACGTTCGACGACTGCCAGGCCCTGGTGAAGGGCCTGTTCGCCGACGCACGGTTCCGCGACGAACAGCGCCTGGCGGCGATCAACTCGCTCAACTGGGCGCGCATCGCGGCCCAGGTGCCCTACTACGTCGCGGCGGCGCGCGCGCTGGGCGCACCAGGGCGCGCCATCGCGTTCGCCGTGCCCACGGGCAACTTCGGCGATGTGTTCGCGGGCTACGTGGCGGCGCGCATGGGGCTGCCCGTCGCCCGCCTGGTGGTGGCGACCAACACCAACGACATCCTGGCGCGCGTGCTGGCGACGGGCGCGTACCGGCGCGGCACCGTGGTGCCGACCTTGGCGCCCAGCATGGACATCCAGGTCGCGTCCAACTTCGAGCGGCTGCTGTTCGAGCTGGTCGGCCGCGCGGGCGCGCGTGTCCAGGCCTTGATGGACCAGCTGGGCAGCGCGGGCGGCTTCGACCTGGAGCCCGCGGCGCTGGCGGAGGCGCGGGCCCTGTTCGCCGGGCACCGCGCGGACGACGCGGCCATGACGGCGACCATGGCCGATGTCCACCGGCGGACCGGCCAGGTGATCGACCCGCACACCGCGTGCGGTGTCGCGGCCGTGGCCGCCGCCGCCGCCCCGCCCGGCACGCCGGTGGTCGTGCTGGCGACCGCGCACCCGGCCAAGTTCGCCGCGGCCGTGACGGGCGCGATCGGCCAGCCGCCGCCGGTGCCGCCCGCCCTCGCGGACCTGGCGGCGAGACCCGAACGCTACACGGTGCTGCCCAACGACCTGGGCGCCGTCGCGGCCTTCATCCGCGCCCGCACGGCTCGCGCCTGATCGGATCATCGCCCGTTAACTATAGGAAATGACCTAGATTTTACTTGGAGCGTCAGCGCGCTGGTTCCATCCGTGGTCCGCTTGGTCTAGGCTCGACGGCGATGGTCAAGGTCACGCGCCTGGACAACGGTCTCAGGGTCGCCTCGGACGCCATGCCGAGCGTCCACTCGGTGACGGTCGGTGTGTGGGTCGACGCCGGGGCGCGCGACGAGACCGCTGAGCTGAACGGCATCTCGCACCTGCTGGAGCACATGGCGTTCAAGGGCACCGAGCGCCGCAGCGCCATCGCCATCGCCGAGGAGATCGAGGCGGTCGGCGGTCACCTGAACGCCTACACCTCGCGCGAGCACACCGCCTACCACGCGCGCGTGCTGGCCGACGACGTGCCGCTGGCGGTCGATCTGTTGGCCGACATCCTGCGCCATTCGGTGTTCGACGCCGAGGAGCTGGAGCGCGAACGCGGCGTGGTGGAACAGGAGATCGCCCAGGTCGACGAAACGCCCGACGACCTGATCTTCGACCTGTTCCAGGACGCCGCGTACCCGGCGCAAGCGATGGGCCGGTCGATCCTGGGCACGGCCGAGACGCTGGGCCGCATGGACCGCGCCACGTTGCGTGGCCACCTGGACCGCGAGTACACCGCCGAGCGCATGATCCTGGTCGGCGCGGGCGCGATCGACCACGACCACTTGGTCGATCTGGCCGACCAGGCGTTCGGCACCATGGCGGCGAACGGCGGCCGGCCGGCGCGCGCGCGGCCCCGCTACGCCGGCGGCGAGAAGCACGACGATCGCGATCTCGAGCAGCTTCACCTGGTGCTGGGCTTCGATGGCCCGGGCATGCGCGATGACACCTATTACGCGACGCAGGTGCTGTCCACGGCGCTGGGCGGCGGCATGTCCTCGCGCCTGTTCCAGGAGGTGCGCGAGAAGCGCGGGCTGGCCTACGCCATCCAGGCGTTCGCCTCGTGCTACCTGGATGGCGGCCTGTTCGGCGTCTACGCCGGGTGCGACGCGCGCCATGGCGACGAGGTCGCGCGCATCGTGGTCGACCAGTTGGGCGCCATGGCCGACGCGGTCGACCAGGCCGAGCTCGGCCGCGCCAAGGCGCAGCTCAAGGCCGGCATGCTCATGGCGTTGGAGAGTTCGGCCGCGCGAGCCGAGCAGATCGCGCGCCACCTGCTGGTGTTCGATCGCGTGATCCCGGTGCCGGAGCTGGTCGCCCGCGTCGACGCGGTCGCGGCCGCCGACGTCGCGGCGATGGCACGCGCCATCGGTCGGGGCGAGCGTCTGACGCTGACCACGATCGGACCGCGCGATCGCCTGGCCACGCGCGACGAGTTGGCGCGCCGGCTGGGGTGAACCGTGTTCGCGTTCCTGCATCCGCGCGGGCGTGGGCCAGCCGAACCCCGGCTGGAAGGCCAGCGCGTCGTCCTGCGCCCGCCGCGCGCCAAGGACTGGCGCGCCTGGGCCGCGGTGCGCCGTTCGTCCCGTGATTTCCTGGCGCCGTGGGAGCCGACCTCGCCGGCCGACGCGCTGACGCGCGGTGCGTTCCGCCGGCGCGTGCGCAGCCACGCCCACGAGTTCCGGCGCGCCACCGCGATCACGTTCCTGATCCTCGGCCGTTCCGACGGTGCTGTGCTGGGCGGCATCACGGTGGCCGACATCCAGCGCTCGGTCGCTCAGGCGTGCAGCCTGGGCTACTGGATCGGCCGGGACCACGCGCGCCAGGGCTACATGCACGAGGCCCTGGGCCTGGTGCTGCGCCACGTCTTCGTCGACCTGGGTCTGCACCGGGTCAACGCCGCGTGCCTGCCGTCCAACGCCGCCAGCCAGGGCCTGCTGCGCAAGCTGGGCTTCCGCCAGGAAGGCTACGCCCGCGAGTACCTGCGCATCGACGGCCGTTGGCAGGACCACCTGCTGTTCGCGCTGCTGGCCAGCGAATGGGAACGCCCGGCGCAGACCGCCCGCGCGGCGGAGTAGAGCGAGCGTCGCGCACGCGGCTGAGCGGGTCGTCGGACGGCTCGTGCTTCGTGGCGCGCGTGGCCGCGCACCCCAGCGCCAGCAGGGCTTCTTGCGGAACGGATCGAGGCCCGTTCGTCCTGGGTAGGCGCGTAGCGCCGTATCGAAGGACGAGCCGCCCCTTACGCGTGGCCGGCGAGCGAGGACAGCTTGGTCGGGTCGACGCCGATGGTGCGGACGGCAGCGTCCCAGCACGCGTCCAGATCGCCGCCGAAGATCAGGTTCTCGTCGGCGCGGCACGTGAGCCAGCCGTTGTTCTGGATTTCGGTGTCGAGCTGACCCGGCGCCCAGCCGGCGTAGCCGAGCGCAAGCAGGCTGCGCCGCGGGCCCTGGCCGACGGCGATGGCGCGCAGCACGTCGACGGTCGCGGTCAGCGCGATGCCGTCGCGGATCTTCAGCGTCGCGTCCTGGTGGTAGTCGTCGGAGTGCAGCACGAAGCCGCGCCCGGTCTCCACCGGGCCGCCGAAGTGCACGCGGATGCCGGTCGACGGCACCTCGGGCTCGATGTTGAGCTGGCGCAGCAGATCGGGAAACTCGATGGAGTCGATCGCCTTGTTGATGACAAGCCCCATCGCCCCGTCGGCGCTGTGCGCGCACAGATAGATGACCGCGCGCTGGAAGCGCGGATCGCTCATGGCCGGCATGGCGACGAGGAGCTGGCCTTCCAGGTAGTCGTTCGACGTTTTCATCACTTCGGCTCGGGCACGTTGGCCCCCCACGACGAAAGTACACACCACCCGCGCCGGTCGTGACAACACATTCCTCGGCGCGCGAGCGACAAGTGATCGCGCACGCGCGCACCATCGTTGCCCTTCGCAACGACCGGCCGCATCGCTAATGTGACGAGCGCGTGAGGTCTCGAGGAGGATCGCAACGATGTCGGCGCCGAAACCGCTGTGGTCGCCATCGGCGGCGCGCGTCGCCGCCGCCAACGTCACGACGTTCCGCGCCACGGCGGCACGACGCTGGTCGGCCGAGCTACCGGACTTCGACGCGTTGTGGCGCTGGTCGATCGAGGATCGCGAACAGTTCTGGCAGAGCGTGTGGGACGACGGTCCGGTCAAGGCGTCGCGCCAGGCCGACCAGGTGCTGGTCGACGGCGACCGCATGCCCGGCGCGCGCTGGTTCGTCGGCGCGCGGCTGAATTACGCCGAGAACATGCTGGTGCGCCGCGACGACGCCGAGGCCCTGGTGTTCGTCAGCGAGTCCGGCGCGCGCCGCGCGCTGTCGTTCGCCAGGCTGAACACCGAGGTCGCTCGTGTCGCCACCTGGCTCGCGGCCGAAGGTGTCGGGACGGGCGACCGCGTCGCCGGCTATCTGCCCAACATGCCCGAGACCATCGTGGCCATGCTGGCCGCCGCGACCATCGGCGCGGTGTGGACATCGTGCTCGCCGGATTTCGGCGTGCGCGGCGTGCTCGACCGCTTCGGCCAGGTCGAACCCAAGGTGCTGTTCGCCGTCGACGGCTACGTCTACAACGGCAAGGCCATCGACGTCGCCGACAAGATCGCCGGCATCGTCGCCGAACTGCCCAGCCTCAGGCGCGTGGTGGTGATCCCCTACAATGGCGACGGGCCGTCGCTCGGCACCACGCTGGCGGCGGTCAAGGGCGCGCTGCCGTGGGCCGCGGCCGGCGCGGCCGGATCGTCGGTGCCCTTCGCCCAACTGCCGTTCGACCACCCGCTGTTCATCATGTACTCGTCGGGCACCACGGGCGCGCCGAAGTGCATCGTGCACGGCGCGGGCGGCACGCTGCTGCAGCACCTGAAGGAGCACCGGCTGCACACCGACGTGAAGCCGGGCGACCGGCTGTTCTACTTCACCACGTGCGGCTGGATGATGTGGAACTGGCTCGCCTCGGGCCTGGGGTCGGGCGCGACGCTGATTCTGTTCGACGGTTCGCCGTTCCATCCGGGGCCGGAGGTGCTGTGGGACATGGCGGCGCGCGAGAAGGTTTCCATCTTCGGCACGTCGGCCAAGTACATCGCGGCGCTCGACAAGGCGGGCTTCGAGGCGCGCGCCCACGACCTGGCGCACCTGCGCGCGGTGCTCTCGACCGGCTCGCCCCTGGCGCCCGAGCATTTCGACTACGTCTACCGCGCGATCAAGGCGGATGTGCAGCTCGCCTCGATCTCGGGCGGCACCGACATCATCAGCTGCTTCGCCCTGGGCAACCCGGTGGGGCCGGTGTGGCGCGGCGAACTGCAGACGCGCGGCCTAGGCATGGCGGTCGATGTGTTCGGCGACGACGGCAAGCCGATCGGCGGCATGGGCGAACTGGTGTGCACCAAGGCGTTCCCGTGCATGCCCATCGGGTTCTGGAACGACGCCGACGGCGCCAAGTATCACAACGCGTACTTCGCGCGTTTCCCCAACATCTGGCACCACGGCGACTTCGCCGAGATCACGGCGCACGGCGGCCTGGTCATCTCGGGCCGTTCGGACGCGGTCTTGAACCCCGGCGGCGTGCGCATCGGCACCGCCGAGATCTACCGCCAGGTCGAGGCGTTCGACGACGTGCAGGAGGCCATCTGCATCGGCCAGGACTGGGACAACGACGTGCGGGTCGTGCTGTTCGTGCGCATGAAGGACGGCAAGACCCTGACGCCCGAGCTGACCGACGCCATCAAGAAGCGCGTGCGCCAGAACTGCACGCCGCGTCATGTGCCGGCCAAGATCATCCCGATCGCCGACATCCCGCGCACCATCAGCGGCAAGATCACCGAGCTGGCCGTGCGCGACATCGTGCACGGCCGCGCGGTCAAGAACCGCGAGGCGCTGGCCAACCCCGCCGTGCTCGATCTCTACAAGGACATCCCGGACCTGAGGACCTGACCGATGGAGCTCCGCAACCTGGGCCGTTCGGGCCTGCGCGTCTCGGCCGTCGGCCTGGGGTGCAACAACTTCGGCGTGCGGCTGGACGAGGCCGCCTCGCGCAAGGTGATCCGCAAGGCCTTGGACGAAGGCATCACCCTGTTCGACACGGCCGACGTCTACGGCGGGCGCGGCGGGTCCGAGACGATCCTGGGCAAGACGCTGGGTGCCCGGCGCAAGGACATCGTGCTGGCCACCAAGTTCGCGCTGGCCATGGACGACGAGGACGTGCGCAAGGGCGGCGCGCGCCGCTACGTCATGGCCGCGGTCGAGGCCAGCCTGCGCCGGCTCAAGACCGACTGGATCGATCTCTACCAGATGCACGTGACCGATCCGCTGACGCCGATCGAGGAGACGTTGCGCGCGCTCGACGACCTGGTGCGCCATGGCAAGGTCCGCTACGTCGGCTGCTCCAACTTCTCCGCCTGGCAGGTGGTCGAGGCGCAGTGGACCTCGCGCGCACACGGCCTGCACGCCTTCGTCTCGTGCCAGGACGAATACAGCCTCCTGGTGCGCGGGCCCGAAACCGACCTGATCCCGGCGATGACAACCTACGGCCTGGGCTTGCTGCCCTACTTCCCGCTCGCCAGCGGCCTGCTGACCGGCAAGTACCGCCAGGGCAAGCCGATGCCCAAGGGTGCCCGCATCACCAAGGAGCCGCGCTACGGCGACGGCTACATGACCGAGGCCAACTGGGCAACCATCGAGGGCCTGCGCGCCGTCGCCGAGGGTCTCGGACTGACCATGGCCGAACTGGCGATCGGCTGGCTGCTGGCGCGCGCGCCGGTCGCCAGCGTCATCGCCGGCGCCACACGACCCGACCAGATCGTCGCCAACGTGCGCGCCGGCGCGGTCACCCTGGGCGCCGCCGACCTGGAGGCGATCGACCGCGCCTGCGGCCGGGGCTGAGCCCATGGGCCGCAAGGAGGTCGCCGCGTTCCTGCGCGCCAACGGCGTCAACACCGTGATTGCCGCCGGGCCCGACTAGGTCGGCACCGCGCGCGGCAAGCGCTTCACCGCCGACTGTTTCGTCGAGGCCATGGGCCGTAGCTTCCGCATGCCGTGGTCGATCCTGAACACGGGCGCCATGGACGAGGCCGCCCGCGGCGTGCTGGAGGGCGGCATCCCCGACGTGCGTGGCGCCCGACCTGACGACGCTGCGCCTGGCGCCGTGGGAGGAACGCACCGCCATCGTGCTGATGGACTGGACCTGGCCCGACGGCTCACCCTGCCCCTACTGCCCGCGCCAGGAGCTGAAGCGCCGCCTCGGCCTGCTGCACGCCGCCGGCTGGCGCGAGCGCGTGGCGCTGGAGCTGGAGTTCGTCGTGCTGCCGGTGCCGGTGGCCGAGATCCGGCGCGATCGCTGGTCCGACATCACGCCGGCGCAGATCGACGTGCACTGCTACTCGATCTACGAGGGCCAGTTCCTGGAACCCATGTACCGGCGCGTGCGCGACGCCTTCGGCGCGGTCATCGAGGGCGGCGGC
>VGDP01000010.1 GCA_016869675.1 Alphaproteobacteria bacterium
TTGATGACCGAAAACGGACCAATCAGCAGCCTCAAACGGCCGCTGGCGATGCTCGCAGCGGCCAGCAACGTTCATCGCGGCTGCTCGACGCCCGCCAGATTGCCGCATGGGCCCCACATGGATACCGAGATGCTCGGAACCAGGGTTCATCCGGGGAATTTTGGGTTCTCAGGGCTTCGTGAATGTGTTAGCTAGCGGTTGGTATCGGGAGGCCCCGGTGACCCATGGTGCTGTAGGGTGTCGGGGCGCCAGGAACAACCAATTCTTAGGGCCGCCGTCGGATAAGGGACGTCCGTCGGCGGTCCAGGACGGACCGCTGGGTGAATACCGGCGGCGGGCGGCAGGAGGCCAGGAACGTGGTCGCGAGCGTGGCTTTCGGGGAACGCACACGCCTTGTCGTGTGCGCCGGACTTCTTGCCTTGGGCGTAAGCCTCGCGGGGTGCGCGTCGGCGCCGGCGGCCGAGGAGGGCGAGGCTGCCGCGCTTGGCCAGAACGACCCGCTCGAACCGATCAACCGCGGCATCTTCGCGTTCAACCGCACGCTCGACGGTGTCATCCTGAAGCCGGCGGCCCAGATCTATCGCGGCGTGGTGCCGTCGGAAGCGCGCACCGGCGTGCGCAACATCCTGGTCAACTGGACCTCGCCGGTCGTCGCGCTCAACGACATCCTGCAGGGCAACATGGACCGTGCCACGGTCACCGTGGGCCGGTTCTTCCTGAACACGGGCTTCGGTTTCCTCGGCCTGATCGACGTGGCGACGGCTTGGGGCGCCGAGCCAGCTCATGACGAGGATTTCGGCCAGACGCTGGGTGCCTGGGGGTTCGGCGAGGGGCCGTATCTGATGCTGCCGGTCTTCGGCCCGTCCAACCCGCGTGACGCGGTGGGCCTGGTGGTCGACCATTTCACCGACCCGCTGACCTACGTGATCCTGAACGCGGACGAGAACCTGGCGCGCCGCGGCGTCACCGCCGTGGACACGCGCTCGCGCTATCTCGGCCAACTCGACGGGCTCGAGAAGTCGTCGATCGATTACTACGCGGCGCGGCGCAGCCTCTATCGCCAGCGGCGCGACGCGGAGATCCGCAACGGCGAGGTCGAGCCCGAGTACCTACCGTCGATCGAGAGCTTCGACGAAGACTGAGCGTGCAACGGGTGGGAACGATCATGGGCTTGGAAGTCGGTCGGCGTGCGCTGCTGGTGATGGTCGCGGCGGTCGCCTTGCCGCGCGCCGCGCGGGCCGAGGGCGCCAGCGCCTTCGTGCAGACGCTGGGCGACGAAGCTCTCGATCTGCTCATGCGTCCGCCCGGCAGCGAGAAGGATCGGGTCGAGCGGCTGCGCTCCATTCTGACCGGCCGTTTCGACCTCAAGACCATCGGCCGCGCCGTGCTCGGCCCGAGCTGGAAGAGCGCCGACGAGACCCAGCGCGAGGCGTACCTGACCATCTTCGAGGACTATGTGGTCGCCACCTACTCGCTGCTGGTCAAGGACTACTCGGGTGAGACCTTCGAGGTGCTGAAGGAGACGCCGATCGACGAGCGCGACAGCCTGGTCGCGACCCAGATCGTGCGCCGCAACAAGGCGCCGCTGCGGGTGGACTACCGCGTGCGCAACAAGGACGGCGCCTATCACGTCATCGACGTCATGGTCGAGGGCATCAGCATGCTGACGTCCCAGCGCCAGGAGTTCGCGGCCGTTATCCAGCGCGACGGGGTCGACGGGCTGATCTCCCAGCTTCGTGCCCGCGCCGTCGATATCCTCGGCGATCTGTAGCGCCCTCGGTCACCCCGCCATCAAAGCGCTCACGTGCGCCGCGGCGCTCCCGGCCAAGGCCTCCAGGTTGTAACCGCCCTCGAGTGTCGAGACGACGCGGCCCGCGCCGTGGCGCGCCGCCACGGCCATCAGCTCCCGGGTGATCCAGGCGAAGTCCTCCTCGTCCAGCGCCAGATTGGCCAGCGGATCGTCGTGGTGGGCGTCGAATCCGGCCGAGATCATGACCAGGTCGGGCCGGAAGGCGTCGAGTGCCGGCAGCAGCGTCCGGGTCACGGCGGCGCGGAACGCGCGCCCATCGCTGCCCGGCGCGAGCGGCGCGTTGACAATGTTGCCGACGCCGGTCTCCTCCGCCGCGCCCGTACCGGGGTAGTGCGGCCACTGATGGGTCGAGCCATAGAACAGCGCCGGGTCGCGCTCGAACATGTGCTGGGTGCCGTTGCCGTGGTGCACATCGAAATCGACCACGGCGACCCGTGCCAGGCCATGGACCGCGCGCGCGTGCAGCGCGCCGACTGCCACGTTGTTGAACAGGCAGAAGCCCATGGCCGCCGCCCGTTCGGCGTGGTGGCCGGGCGGGCGGACGGCGCAGAAGGCGTTCGCCGCCTGGCCGGCGGCGACCGCGTCGACCGCGGCGACGACGGCCCCGGCGGCGCGAAGCGCCGCCTCGCCCGAGCCCGGCGAAACGACGGTATCCGGATCGTAGTGCAGCGTGCCCTGGGGTGGGATGCTGGCCAGAGCCTGGTCCACATAGGCCGCCTGGTGCACGCGGCCGAGTTGCTCGTCGGTGGCGCGCGGCGCCTCGCGCCGTTCCAGCGCGGCGAACGCCGGCGCGGCCAGCGCGGCCAGCACCGAGGACAGGCGTGCCGGGCGTTCGGGATGATGGGGGCCCGGTCGATGGTCCAGGCAGGCGGGATGGGTCAGCAGCAGCGTGGTCATCACGGGCAAGTGTCCTCCGCTGCTGCCGCCAGGACCAGCTTTTTCGCCGAGTCGTCCGGTCCTCGCGTGTACAATCGAGGTCATGGTCCGCGTCCTTGTCGTCGCGCTCGCGTTGCTGGCCGCGTTCGCCGCACCGGCCATGGCCCAGGACCAGGACGGGGACGAGGTGCTCGCCGTCACGGTCGACGAGGTCATCGCCGGGCCCGTGGCCGAAACGGTGCGCGTGCTCGGTCGCTTGGTCGCCGGCCGACGCGGTGTCGTCTCGACGCGCGTCGCCGGTTTGGTCGCCGCGGTGGACGTGGCGGTCGGCGATCGGGTCGCCGAGGGCGACGTGCTCGTACGGCTCGACGACCGTCGGCTCGTGCTCGACCGCACGTTGGCCCTGGCGGCCCTGGCCGAGGCCGATGCCGCGGTCGGCGACGCCGAGGCCACCGAAGCCGTGGCCGTCGCGGCGATCGAGACTGCCAAGGCGCGCCGAGAGGCGGCGCACGTCGAGCTCGCGCGCATCGAGAAGCTGCGCAACTCGGATGCGTTCTCGCCGGCGCGCTTCGAGGACCTGACCCAGGAGGTCGTCGTCGCCGAGAGCCTGATCGCCGAGGCCGTGGCGCGCCGGCAGGAAGCCCAGGCTGCCATCGAGCGGGCGCGCGCGGCGGTCGAACGCGACCGTGCGGCGGTCGCCATCGCCGAGGGCGATCTAGCCGACACCGTGGTGCGCGCGCCTTACGACGCCATGGTCATCCGGCGTGATATCGCCCCCGGTGTCTATGTCGACGCCGGCGACACCATCGCGGAGTTGATCGACGAACGATCGCTCGAGATCGAGGCCGACGTGCCGGCCGAGCACGTGGCGGCGCTGGCACCCGGGGTCGAGGTCGCCGTCGCGTTCGGCCCAAATGCCAAAGCCCGTGCGCGCGTGCGCGCTGTCATCGCCGACGAAAACCCGATGACGCGCACGCGCCCGGTGCGCTTCGTCGTCGACGAACCGCCGGACGGCGCCGCCGCCGGCCAAAGCCTGGTCCTGAACCTGCCTATCGGCCCGCCGCGCGAGGCGCTGACCGTGGCCAAGGACGCGGTGCTGCGCGAAGGATCGGGCGCCTGGGTGTTCGTGGTCGTCGATGGGCACGCCGAGCGTCGGTCCGTGACCCTGGGCCCGGCGGTCGGCGGGCGCTTCGAGGTGACGGCCGGCCTGACGGCCGGCGAGCGTGTCGTGGTGCGCGGCAATGAACGGCTGGAATCGGGCCAGGCCGTGAGCTTCTGAGGCGTCATGACCACCACCAAGATCAAGGGCCGCTGGATCGTCGCCTTCGACGGCGCGGAGCATCGCCTGGTCGAGAACGGCGTCGTGGTCTACTCGGGCGCGACCATCGACCATGCGGGGCGCGACGACGGCCGGCCCGCCGACCGCGTGATCGACGCCGGAAACGACCTGGTCATGCCCGGCCTGATCAACACCCACGTCCACATCGGTTCCCAGGCGGGCGACCGCATGATCCTGGACGGCGGCCGGCGCGACCTGTTCCGCTCGGGCTTCCTCAACCACTGGCCGGCCAAGGGGCGCGGCGGCACCAATCTGTTCGCCTTCGAGGACGTGGGCGCCAGCCTGCGCTACAGCCTGGCCTCGTTGGCACGCTTCGGCTCGACCACGGTCGTCGAGATGGGTGGCGAGTTCGAAGACGATCCCGCCGGCCTGGCGAACCTGGCGGCCGAGCTGGGTATCCGCCTCTACACCGCGCCGGGATTCGCCTCGGCCGGCTACTACTACGATCAGGGGGGCCGGCTGAACCTTGCGTGGGACGAGGCCGGCGGGCTCGCCGCGCTCGACCGCGCCATCGCGTTCGCCGAAGCGCACGACGGCGACCATGACGGGCTGATCCGCGCGATCCTGGTGCCCTTCGAGTTCTACACCTCGACGCCCGAGCTCCTGACGGGCGCCAAGCGCGCCGCCGAACGGCTGGGCATCGGCATCACGTTGCACTGCTCGGAATCGGTCATCGAGGTGCACGACACCATCCGGCGCACGGGCAAGACACCGATCCAGGTGCTGGCGGATCTCGGTGTTCTGGGGCCCGAGGTCGTGCTTGGCCACGGGCTCTACACAGGTGGTCACAGCCAGATCGCGTTCCCGTTCGACACGGACCTGCGACTCCTGGCCGAGTCGGGCACCAGCGTCGCCCACTGCCCGGCGGTGTTCGCCCGGCGCGGCGTCGTGCTCGAGTCCTTCGACCGCTACCGCGACGCCGGGGTGAACCTGGCGCTCGGCACCGACAGCTACCCCCAGGACATCGTCGAGGAGATGAAGTTCGCCGCGATCATGGCCAAGGCCGTGACGCGCAGCTTCGAGGCGGGCAACGCCCGCGACGTGTTCAACGCGGCGACGCTCGGCGGTGCGCGCGCGCTCGGGCGCGGCGACCTGGGCCGGCTGGCGCCCGGCGCCGCGGCCGACATCGTGATCGTCGACTTCGCGCGCCTGCGCATCGGCCCCTTGCTCGACCCGATCCGCGCGCTGATCCACTGCGGCAGCGGCGAGATGGTGCGCCACGTCGTCGTCGCCGGGCGCGACGTGATCGCCGACGGCCGTGTGCTGGCCTGGGACGAAGGTGCGCTGCTGGCCGCCGTGCGCCGCTCGACCGAGGACGCCTGGTCCCGCTTCGCCGACTACCACGCCGGCACGGAACCGCTGGACGCGGCGTACCCGCCCTCGTTCCGCCGGCTGGGCGGCACCTGAGCCGCACAGGCCCATGAACCTGATCCGCCACGCCATCCAACGGCCCGTCGGCGTGGCCGCGCTGGTGCTGATGGTCGTGCTGTTCGGTCTGATCGCGCTGGCGCGCATCCCGATCCAACTCGCCCCCGACGTGCGCCGGCCGATCATCTCGATCGACACGGACTGGCCGGGTGCCTCGCCCGAGGAGGTCGAGCGCGAGATCGTCATCCGCCAGGAGAACGCCCTGCGCGGCCTGGAAGGGGTGACCAAGGTCTCGAGCTCGGCGCAGTTCGGCGGCGGCTCGATCACGCTCGAGTTCGGCCTGGACCGCGACATCAACCGGTCGCTGCTGCTGACCGCCAACAAGCTCGACCGCGTGGCCGATCTGCCCGAGGAGGCCGACGAGCCCAGCCTGAGCACCGCGGGCAACGAGGACACGCCGATCGTCTGGTTCGTCATCCGGCGCGCCGAGGGCAACGACCGGCCGATCGAGGAGTTCGGCAGCCTGATCAACGACGTGGTCAAGGATCGCTTCGAGCGCGTGCCGGGCGTGGCGCGCGCCAACATCTTCGGCGGCCGCGAGCGCGAGGTGCGCATCGTCGTCGATCCGTTCCGCATGGCCGCGTACCGCCTGACCATCACCGACGTGATGGCCGCCCTGCGCGCCGCCGACGCTTCGATCACGGCGGGCTGGGTCGACGAAGGCAAGCGGCGCTACGTGGTGCGTACCGAGGGCGATTTCGACACGGTCGAGGACATCGCCAACGTGGTGTTGCGCGTCGACCAGGGCGGCGGCACGGGCCGGGTGGGACGCGTGCTGGTCGGCGACATTGGCCGCGTGGTGCACGACTACGCCGAGCCCCAGTCGTGGTTCCGCGCCCTGGGCGAACCGGCCATGTCGGTCAACGCCGTGCGCGAGGCCGGCGCCAACGTGCTGGATGTCATGACCGGCCTGCGTGCCGCCGCGGACGAACTGAACGCCGGGCCGCTGGGTAACGCCGGGCTCTACATGGCCCAGACCTACGACGAGACCGTCTACATCGAGTCCGCGATCGACCTGGTGCGCGACAACATCTGGATGGGCGGCGCGCTGGCCGCGGCCGTGTTGCTGCTCTTCCTGCGTTCGCTGCGCGCGACCCTCGTCGTCGCGCTCGCCATGCCGGTCTCGATCATCGGCACGTTCATCGCCATGGTCGCCGTGGGCCGCTCGATCAACGTGATCTCGCTCGCCGGCATCGCCTTCTCGGTCGGCATGGTAGTCGACGCCGCGATCGTCGTGCTGGAGAGCATCCATCGCCAGCGCGAGCGCGGCCGTGGCACGCTCGAGGCGGCCGAGCACGGCGCCCGTCTCGTGTGGGGCGCGGTGCTGGGTTCGGCGCTGACCACGGTGGCCGCGTTCGTGCCCATCCTGCTGATGGCCGACGAGGTCGGGCAGCTGTTCCGCGACATCGCGGTCGCCATATCCGTCTCGACCCTGCTCAGCCTCGTCGTCGCGGTGACGGTGATCCCCCCGCTGGCCGCGCGCCTGCTGGGCGATGCCGCGCTGTCGCCGGTGCGCATCCCCGTGATCGACGGCTTCGCCGATGCCTTCGCCGCCGCGGCGCTGGCCCTGACCCGCGCCGTGGTGCGCAGCCGCGCGCTGGCGCTGCTGCTGGTCGCCGGGCTGTGTGGCGGCGCCGGCGTCGGGACATGGCTGTTCCTGCCCGACCTGGAGTATCTGCCCGAGGGCAACCGCAACATGGTGTTCGGCTCGGTGCAGACGCCGCCCGGCTACAACCTTGAGACGGCGATCGACATCGCCCAGCGGGTCGAGGACGCGATCCGGCCGCAGTGGGCGAGCGAGAGCGGCCCCGAATCGGCGCCCGGCGAACCGCCCAAGATTCAGTACTTCTTCATCTACGCGCGGGCCGAGCGAAGCTGGTTGGGCGCGGTCTCGGTCGATCCTCTGCGCGCCGGCGACCTAATCCCGGTGCTGACCGGGCCGGTCCTGGGCGAGCCTGGCACCTTCGCGTTCTTCGGCCAGGCTTCGCTGTTCGGCCGCGGCCTCGGCGGCGGCCGGTCGATCGACCTGGACATCGGCGGCGGCACGATCGAGGAGCAGCTCGCGGTGGCGCGGCGCGCCGCCGTGCTGGTCGAGGGCGTGCTGCCCCAGGTGGACGGCAACCAGATGCGGCCTAACCCGGGGCTCGAGCTCGGCGCGCCGGAGATCCGCGTCGAACCCGATCCGGTGCGCCTGGCGGACGCCGGGCTGTCGACCCGCGCGCTGGGCACCAGCCTGGACGCGTTCACGTCGGGTGTGCGGGTGTCCGAGATCGAGTTCCGCGGCCGTCGTGTCGACCTCTTGCTGGGCGGGCCCGAGTGGCGCGCCACGCGCACCCAGGGGATCGGCGAGATCCCCGTGGTCACGCCCGACGGGCAGGTGCTGCCGGCCTCGGCGCTCGCCGACATCGCCCTGACCGCCGGTCCGCAGGTCATCCGTCGCGAGGAGCGCGAGCGCATCGTCACCCTGCAGATTCGCCCGGCCGACACCATGCCGCTCGAGACGGCGATCGAGCGCATCGAGGCGGGCGTCATCGAGCCGCTGAAGGCCGAGGGCCTGCCGCCCGGCGTGCGCCTCGGCCTGTCGGGCACGGCGGACAAGCTGACGGAGACCTGGGGTCTCATGCAGACGAACCTGCTGATCGCCGTGGCCGTGGTGTTCCTGGTGATGGTCGTTCTGTTCGAGAGCTTCCTCTATCCCTTCATCATCATGCTGTCGGTGCCGCTGGCGACCGCGGGCGGTGTCGCCGGGCTGGCGCTGCTCAACGTCTTCACGTTCCAGGCGCTCGACATGCTGACGCTGCTGGGCTTCGTCATCCTGATCGGCACGGTGGTCAACAACGCCGTGCTGATCGTGCACCAGACGCTCACGCACATGCGCGAAGGCGGCCTGGACCCCGAGGCCGCCATCCTGGCGGCGACGGGCGACCGGCTGCGGCCGATCTTCATGTCGACACTCACCAGCGTGGTCGGAATGCTGCCGCTGGTGCTGTTTCCCGGCGCCGGGTCCGAGCTCTACCGCGGCCTGGGCTCGGTGGTCGTCGGCGGCCTGTCGCTGTCGGCAATCCTGACCATCGCCGTGATCCCGCCCCTGCTGGCCATGACCGTACCGCGCCGGCGGGCCGTGCCGGCCCAGGCCGCATGACGCCGCCGTTCGACACCCTGGGCGCCGCGCTAGCCGGTGCCGCGCGCGCGGACGGCGCGGCCGAGGCCCTGATTTTCCCGCACCAGGACCGGCGCCTGAGTTTCCAGGCGTGGCACGCGACGTCCGCCGCGCTGGCGCGGGCGCTGGCGGCACGCGGCTTCGCGCCCGGCACGCGCGTCACGCTGCTGGCCGAGAACCGCATCGAGTGGCCGATCGTCCAGTTTGCCGCGGCGCTGGCGGGCCTCGTGCTCGTACCGCTCAACACCCACTGCCGCACCGAGGACCTGGCCGACGTGCTGGGCCGGTCGCGCGCGCGGGCGCTGTTCCTGTCGCCCGTGTTCCGTTCCAACCGGTACCTGGAGATGGCGCGCGCCGTCGCGGGCGCGACCCCCGACCTCGAGCTCGTCGTGCCGTTCGACGGCGAGCCCGCGTTCGAACGGCTGATCAACGAGGGCGCGCGATCGGCGGCGCTGCTGCCGACGGTCGCGGCCGCCGACGTGGCCGGCCTGCTCTACACCTCGGGCACCACGGGCCGGCCCAAGGGCGCGTTGCTCAGCCACGCGGCGATGCTGGCGGATTCGTGGGCCAGCGCCACGCGCCTCGGCGTGCGCGCCGGCGACCGCTGGACCTCGATCGTGCCGCTGTTCCATTGCGCCGGCTGCATCATGAACATGGTCGGTTGTGTGCAGGCGCGCGCGGCCTACGTGGGCGTGCCTGCCTTCGACGCCGAGACCATGTGCCGGGTCATCGCGGCGGAGCGCTGCACGATTCTGACGGGAGTACCGACGTCGTACCTGGCCATGCTCAACCACCCGGGGCGCGGCCGTCACGACATGACGTCGCTGCGGCTCGGCACGTGCGGCGGCGCCGACGCGGATGCCGCGATCCTGGCCGCGTGCGCGCGCGACTTCCCGTGCCCCGGCCTGGTCCAGGTCTACGGCATGACCGAGACCTCGACCCTGGTTGCCGCCGCGGCGCCCGACGATCCCGAACGCCACACCACGGCCGGCGAACCGCTGGACGGCGTCGCGGTGCGCATCACCGACCCGACGAGCCGCGCGGTGCTGCCCATGGGCGCGGTCGGCCAGGTCGAGGCGCGCGGCACGCCGATTATGGTGGGCTACGACGACGATCCGGCGGCGACGGCCGAGGTGCTGGGCCCCGACGGCTGGCTGCAGACCGGCGACCTGGGCCGGCTGACGCCGACCGGCCGGCTGCAACTGGCCGGCGGCCGGCTGCGCGACATGATCATCCGCGGCGGCGAGAACATCTACCCGGTCGAGATCGAACGGGTGCTGCTGCGCCACCCGGCGGTCGAGGACGTGGCGGTGTTCGCGATCAAGGACGCCTACTACGGCGAGGCGGTGGCCGGTGCCTTCCACCTGCGTGGCGTCGTGCGCGCGACGGAGTTGCAGGCGTTCTGCGCCCAGCGCATCGCGCGCTTCAAGGTGCCGGCCCAGCTCTACCGCGTGGATACCTTTCCGCTGACCGCCAGCGGCAAGGTGCGCAAGGTCCAGCTCCGTGCCATGGCCGAAGCCGGGGAACTGCCCGCGCTGCCTTAGGTTACCGTTTCCGCGCGAGCGTCAGGCCGTCGCTGATCGGCACCATGCTGACGTCGACGCGCTTGTCCTTGTGCAATTTGCGGTTGAGCGCGCGGATCGCGCGGGTGTCGGCGTCGCGCTTCGCCGGGTCGATCACCGCGCCGTCCCACAGCACGTTGTCGATGGCGATCAGGCCGCCCTTGCGCACCAGCTTCAGGCAGCGCTCGTAGTAGGCGTCGTAGTTGGCCTTGTCCGCGTCGATGAAGGCGAAGTCGAAGGTGCCCGCGCCCTTCGCCTTGATCAGGCCGTCCAGCGTCCGGGTCGCCGGGGCGAGCCGGAGATCGATCTTCTTCGCGACACCCGCCTTCGTCCAGTAGCGCCGGGCGATCGCGGTCCATTCCTCGCTGACGTCGCAGGCGATGATGCGCCCGCCCGGCGGTAGGCCCAGCGCGACCGACAGGCTGGAGTAGCCGGTGAACACGCCGACCTCGATGGTACGCTTGGCGCCGATCAGCTGCACCAGCAGGCGCATGAACTGGCCCTGGTCCGGGCCGATCTGCATCATCGCCATGGTCAGCTTGGCGGTCTCGGCGCGCAGGCGCGCCAGCACCGGCGGCTCGCGGACCGAGACCGACAGCAGATAGTCGTAGAGCGGGGCGGGCAGACCGATGGTGCGCGGCGACATGGCAGGCCTCCGATGCCGGGACGTCGCTATTGGTACGTACCGCCCGCGTCGGAGTCGAGCACGATGGTCGCGATCGTGCAGTTGCGCGGCCGCGTGATGGCGAACTGCACCGCCTCGACGACGTTGCGCTCGTTGATCTTGGCCGCTTTCGGCTGGGCCGCGGCCGCGTTCCACGCCGCGCCGTCCAGGGGCGAGAGATCCTCGATGTCCGGCGGGTAGACGCCGATGACCCGGATCGGCGTGCCGGCCATCTCCTGGCGCAGGCCGTTGGTCAGGCCGGTCTGGCCGTGCTTCGCCGCGTAGAACGGCACCGAGGCGCCAAGCAATCGGGTGTTCACGACGCCGCTGGTCGAGACGATGTTGACGATGTCGGGGGCGGCGGACTTCAGCAGGAGGGGCGCCAAGCGTTGGGTCAGCAGCGCCGCCCCCGTGATCTGTGAGTTGACCACCTGCACGATGTCCTCCGTCGTCAGGTCGGCGAGCGGCCCGGGCAGCCAGAAGGCGCCGTTGTTGATCAGCGCATCGAGACGATCAAGCTGGGCGGCGAGGGACCCGGCGGCGGCGGCGACGCTCGCCGTGTCGGCCAAGTCGCAGGCCACGGCCAAGGGCGCGCGCCCTGTGCGCCGGGTGATGGTGTCGCGCGTGGCGGCGAGCGTCGCGGCGGTGCGCCCCAGCAGGATCAGCTCGGCACCCTGGTCGGCGAAGGCGACGGCCATGGCCTCGCCGAGACCGCGTCCGGCCCCGGTGATGGCGATGCGGCGTCCGGTGATGTCGGTGGTGATCATGGTCCCCTTCGCTCCATTGCGGCCGTCGCGCGGAAACGACTAAAATCGCACGATCACGTCCAGCGGGGGGGTATGGCAATGGCAAGCATGTTCACTAAGGCGCGCAAGCGGCTGAAGGCCGCCGCCCAGCATCTCGATATCGCGCCCGAGGTCGTCGAGAAGCTGAGCTACCCGAAGGAGACGCTCGCCGTGTCGCTGCTGGTGCGCATGGACGACGGCTCGCGCAAGGTGTTCAAAGCGTTCCGCTGCCGCTACGACGATTCGCGCGGGCCGACCAAGGGCGGCATCCGGTATCACCCGGACGTCTGCATGGACGAGGTCATGACGCTGGCCTTCTGGATGACCTTCAAGTGCGCCGTTGCGAACCTGCCCTACGGCGGCGGCAAGGGCGGCGTGAAGGTCGACGTGCACAAGCTCTCGAACGCCGAACTCGAGCGTCTGAGCCGCGCCTACATCAAGGCGTTCGCCAGCTTCATCGGCCCCGACCGCGACATCCCCGCGCCCGACATGTACACCAACGGCATGGTCATGGGCTGGATGGTCGACGAGTATTCGTCGACCGTCGGCTATCCCGCGCCCGCGGTCATTACCGGCAAGCCCATCGCGTTGGGCGGCAGCCTGGGGCGCGAGGACGCCACGGGCCGCGGCGGCTACTATGTCACGCGTCATCTGGAGAAGGAGTTGGGCCTCGCCCCGGGCAAGAGCCGCGTCGTGGTCCAGGGCCTAGGCAACGTCGCCTTCTGGTTCGCCAAGCTGATGGCCGAGGACGGCTACACGATCTGCGGCCTGTCGGATTCGCGCGGCGCCATCGTCGATCCCGACGGCATGGATCCCTCGGCCGTGGCCGAGCACAAGCGCAAGACCGGCCGGCTGGACGGCGCGCCCACCAAGGGCAAGGCGCGCATGATGACGAACGCCGAACTGCTGACCGCCGAATGCGACCTGCTGGTCCCCGCCGCCATGGAGAATCAGATCGTTGAGGAGAACGCCAAGGACGTGAAGGCGAAGGTGGTGCTCGAACTGGCCAACGGTCCAACGACCCCGGCGGCCGATACGATCCTCAACAAGAAGGGCGTCACAGTCATACCCGACATCCTGGCCAATGCTGGTGGTGTCACCGTGTCGTACTTCGAATGGGTGCAGAACAAGGCCGGTTACTACTGGGGCGTCGACGAAGTCCAGCGGCGCCTGAAAGAAATCATGGAGCCCGAGGGTCGCTTGATCCACCGGCTCGCGCGCGACAAGGGCATCGACATGCGCACCGCCGCCTACGTCCACGCGCTGGACCGCATTGGCAAGGCGGTCGAGGCCCATGGCACCAAATCCTTCTTCGCCGGCTGAACCCACGGACGGTTTCTGATCGCGCTTGACAAGACCCGGCGGAGGGCTTGAATCGCCCAGAAACGTGGTGTCGCCGGAAGGGGCCGCGGGCGGCTCCTTGGCACTGTCGTCAATCACTAAGCACTTCGCCAGTTCAACAGGGAGGCACCGATGGTCGAGAGACGGGAAAATCATCACATCAACACGGTCCGGCGCGAGTTCGCCGAAGGCAAGCTCGACAAGCGCGAGTTCCTGCGCACCTCGACGCTGCTCGGCCTGTCGTCGGCGGCCGCCTACGCGTTCGTGGGCAAGGTCACCGGCGAGAGCATCATCCGCCCGGCGCGCGCCGACATGCCCATGGGCGGCACCATGCGCATCGCCCTGCGCACCATCGACCTGAAGAACCCGCACACGTTCTCGTGGGTCATAGACAGCAACGCTTGCCGCGGCGTCGTCGAGTATATGACGCGCACGGGCGTCGACAACGTGACGCGCGGCTGGTTGGTCGAGAGCTGGGAAGCCAGCGACGACCTGAAGACCTGGACCCTGCATGTCCGCCAGGGCATCAAGTGGCGCAACGGCCGCGACTTCACGGCCGAGGACTGCATCTGGAACATCAAGCACTGCCTCGACGACGCCACGGGCTCGTCGGTCCAGGGCCTGATGAAGGGCTACATGCTCGAGACGTACGAGACAGGCGAGACCGACGAGAGCGGCAACCCGAAGACCGCGACCCGTCTGTGGGACGCCAACGCCATCGAGAAGGTCGACGACTTCACGATCCGGCTGAACTGCCAGGCGGCGCAGCTCGCGGTTCCCGAGCACCTGTTCCACTACCCGTTCCTCATCCTCGACCCCGAGGAAGGCGGCGTGTTCCAGCCCGGCTCGAACGGCACCGGTGCGTTCGACCTGGTCGAGTACAACGTCGGTAAGAACGGCAAGATGGTGAAGGTCGGCTCACACTGGTCGGGCAACGGCCCGTACCTGGACGCGATCGAGATCGTCGATGTGGGCGACGACCAGTCGGCGGCAATCGGTGTGTTGGCGTCCAAGCAGGTCCACGTGGTCGATGGCGCGGACATCATGCAGCTTCCGGCGTTCCAGAACATGCCGCACGTGCAGATCCTGACCGCCACCACGGCGCAGACCGCAGTCGCCCGTATGCGCGCGGGCACCACGCCGCTGGCCGATGACCCGCGCGTGGTCAAGGCCATGCGCATGGCGGTGGACTCGGCTTTGATCCTGCAACTCGCCCACGCCAACCTGGGCGCGCCGGCAGAGCACCACCACGTGGCGCCGATCCATCCGGAGTACGCGACGCTTCCGGCATGGACGCGCGACGTCGAAGGCGCCAAGGCCCTGCTGGCCGAGGCTGGCCATCCGGACGGCATCGACCTCGAGATCGCGTGCAAGCCTGACCCGGCATGGGAGCTGGCGGCGATCCAGGGCATGGTCGAGCAGTGGAAAGAAGCCAACATCCGCGTGGCAATCAACGTCATGCCCAGCGCCCAGTTCTGGGAGATCTGGGACAAGGCGCCGTTCGGCTTCACGTCGTGGACCCACCGCCCACTGGGCGTCATGGTGCTCGGCCTGGCCTACCGCTCGGGCGTGCCCTGGAACGAGTCGAACTTCAGCAACGCCAAGTTCGACGAGCTGCTGACCAAGGCCGAGGGCTTCCTCGACGTCGAAAAGCGCCGCGAGGTCATGGCCGAGATCCAGGCGCTCATGCAGGAGGAAGGACCGATCGTCCAGCCGATCTGGCGTGCCGTCTACATTCCGGCCGACAAGTCGGTGCTGGGCATGGAGACGCACCCGACCGGCTACTACTTCTGGGAGAACTACGCGATCCAGGCGTAGCGAACGCGACGTGTTGGGGCGGGTCTGAGACCCGCCCCTACGGTCCGCAAGGACGTTTGCGAGACGAGGGGGCCTTCAGGCCCCCTCAGTTTCTTGGCCGTCACGTGGCGCCTGGGCGGTCGCCTCGGCGCCGCACGCGGTCCTTGCCCTGTGTTCCCCTGCTCTGCTTTGACGGGTTGGGCACATAGCGGTAGTCGGCGAGGCGCAGCCGGCCGGCGCCGATCAGTTCGACTCCTTCCAGCTCCAGCAGGTCACGCTGCTGCTCGGCCCCCTCGCCGAAGCCGCCACGGATCGAAATGCCGCCGCCCGCGTTGACCACGCGCCACCACGGTACCCGTTCGTCCTTCAGGGCGTGCAGTGCGTAGCCCACGCGGCGCGCGTTGCCCGGCCGGCCCGCGGCGATGGCGACATCGCCGTAGGTCATGACCCGGCCCTTGGGGATGCACCGGATCACGCGGTAGTAGGCCTCGTACTCCGCCGAGGCCATGGCCTACATGTTCGGGTAGTTCGGCCCGCCACCGCCCTCGGGCGTGACCCAGTTGATGTTCTGGGTCGGGTCCTTTATGTCGCACGTCTTGCAGTGCACGCAGTTCTGGGCGTTGATCTGCAGGCGTGGCACGCCGTTGTCGCGCACGATCTCGTAGACCCCAGCCGGACAGAAACGCTGCTCCGGAGCGTCGTAGGTCATCAGGTTGACCGAGATGGGCACGCTCGGGTCCTTGAGCGTCAGGTGGCTCGGCTGGTTCTCCTCGTGGGCCGTGCTGGCAAGGAACACCGAGGACAGCCGATCGAAGCTGACCTTTCCGTCGGGCTTGGGGTACTGGATCGGGTCGCACGCCGCCGCCGGCTTCAGCGCTTCGTGGTCCGGGTGGTGGCGCAGCGTCCACGGCGCGCTGCCGCGAAAAACGTACGTCTCGAGACCGGCGTTGACCAGACCGCCCCACAGGCCCCAGCGGAAGCCCGGCCGGATGTTGCGCACGCGCTTGAGCTCGTCCCACACCCACGAGGCGCGCAGGCGTTCGGGGTACGCCGTCACCTCGGCCATGTCGCCATCCAGCGCCTCGAACACCGCCTCGGCGGCGATCATGCCGGACTTCATGGCCGTGTGGCTGCCCTTGATCTTGGGCACGTTGACGAACCCGGCGGCGCAGCCGATCAGCGCGCCGCCCGGGAAGGTCAGGCGCGGAATCGACTGCAGCCCGCCCTCGTTGATCGCGCGCGCGCCATAGGCGACCCGGCGCCCGCCCTCGAAGGTGGCGCGGATCGCCGGATGGGTCTTGAAACGCTGGAATTCCTCGAACGGGCTGAGATAGGGGTTCGCGTAGTCGAGCCCGACCACGAAGCCGACCGCCACCTGGTTGTTCTCCAGGTGATAGAGGAACGAGCCTCCGTAGGTGCGGGCGTCCAGCGGCCAGCCGATGGTGTGGACGATCGTGCCCTGCTTGTGGCGCGTCGGGTCGATCTCCCACAGCTCCTTGATGCCGATGCCGAAGGTCTGCGGGTCGACGCCCCGCCGCAGGTCGAAGCGTTCGAACAGGGTCTTGGTGAGCGAACCGCGGCAACCCTCGGCGAACAGGGTCTGGCGGGAGTGCAGTTCCAGCCCCGGCTGGTGGCTGGCGGTCAGATGGCCGTCCTTGCCGATGCCCACGTCGCCCGTGGCGACGCCCCTGACCCGGCCGTCGTCGTGGTAGAGCACCTCGGCCGCGGCGAAGCCCGGGTAGATCTCGACGCCCAGCTCCTCGGCCTGTTTGCCGAGCCAGCGGCACAGGTTGCCCAGGCTGATGATGTAGTTGCCGTGATTGTTCATGTGCGGCGGCGTCGGCAGCCGCTGCGCCCGGTTGCGCGTGAGATAGAGAAAGCGGTCCTCGGCGGCGGGCGAGTTCAGCGGCGCCTCGCGCTCGCGCCAATCGGGGATCAGCTCGTTCAGGCTGCGCGGCTCGAATACGGCGCCCGACAGGATGTGCGCGCCGACCTCGGAACCCTTCTCGAGCACGCAGACCGAGACGTCCTTTCCGCTCTCCTGTGCCCGCTGACGCAGCCGGATCGCGGCCGACAGCCCTGCTGGGCCGGCGCCCACGATGACGACGTCATAGGCCATGCTCTCGCGTGCCATACACCCTCCGCGCGGCGCCGACCGCCCTCGACGCCCCTTGTAGCGCAAGCGGGCCGGGGGTCAAATGGCGCCGAACGCGGGAAGGGGCGGGAGGCTCGGTGCAGCGCACGGTGGAGGCGGCCTGGCTCGCATGGTACGCCGCCATGGGCGTGGACGAGCCCATCGGCGAGGCGCCGGTCGATCGCTTCGCGGCGCCCCCGGCGAAGACCATGGCGCCCGAGCCGATCGAGGCGGCGCAGCCCACGGCCGCCGCTCGGACGGGCGCGCCGCCGATCGTGGCGCGCGGCGCGGGCGCGGCGTCCGACGCGGTGACTGCGGCCGAGGCGTGCGCCACGTTCGAGGACCTGGTGGCCGCGATCAAGGAGTTCGAGGGCTGCCCCCCGCGGCGCACCGCGACCAGCACGGTCGTCCACGACGGCAACCCGCGCGCGCCGGTCATGCTGATCGGCGAGGCGCCCGGCGCCGAGGAGGACCGGCGGGGCCTGCCCTTCGTGGGGCCGGCGGGCCAGTTGCTGGACCGCATGCTCGCCGCCATCGGGCTCGACCGCGCGGGCGTGCTCATCACCAACTCGATCTTCTGGCGGCCGCCGGGCAACCGCACGCCCACGCCCGAGGAGATCGGCCAGTGCCTGCCCTTCGTCGAACGGGCGATAGCCCTGGTCCGGCCGCGCGTCCTGGTCTTCGTCGGCGGTATCGCGGCCAAGACCCTGCTCGGCCGCCCCGAGGGCATCACCCGCCTGCGCGGCCACTGGTACCGCTACCAGGGCCACGGCCTGGAGGCACCGATCGACGCGATCGCGCTGTTCCACCCCGCCTACCTGCTGCGCCAGCCGGCGCAGAAACGTGAAGCCTGGCGCGATCTGCTGGCGATCCGCGCCCGGCTCGACGCCAACGTAAGCGATTGACCGCCCGCGCCGCCGCCGGGCCGGTGCTCGTCGCCCTGGCTGTCATGGTCGTATGGGGCACCACCCCGGTCGCGACCCGCCTCGCCGTGCTCGAGGTCGACCCGTTCGTCGTGGCGCTGGCGCGCACCGTCATCGGCGGCGCGGTGGCCATACCGCTCGCGCTGCTCATGGGCATCCGCCCGCCGCGCGGCCGCCGGACCATCACCCTGGTCCTCCTGGCCGGGTTCTCCGGGTTCGTGGGCTTCCCGCTGCTCTACAACGTCGGCCAGCAGATGACGTCGGCGCTGCACGGCTCGCTGATCTTGGCGGGCATGCCCGTGCTGACCGGGCTTTACGCGGCGCTGGCCGATCGCGCGCGACCGAAGCGGCGCTGGCTCGCGGGTTGCGCCGTGGCGGTCGCCGGCGAGGCGTTGCTGATCGGCGCGCGCGGGCCCGACGCCGGCAGCGCCAGCCTGATCGGCGATTTGATCATCGTCGCCTCCGCCCTGATCGTGCCGGTCGGCTACGTGCTGGGCGCGCGCGCGACCCAAAGCGGCTTCTCGAGCCTGGGCACGACGCTGTGGGGCCTCGGCGCCGGCGCGCTGGTGCTGGCTCCGGCGCTGGCGATCAAGCTGGCCGTTTCCGGGCCGCCCGGCGGTGGCATGGCGGCGTGGGGCGCCACGGTGTGGCTGGCGATCGTGACCTCGATCCTCGGCTACATCGGCTGGTACTGGGCGCTCGCCCGAGGCGGCATCCAGCGCATCGCCGTGATGCAGTTCCTCCAGCCGGTCTCCGGCCTGGTGCTCGCGATCCTGCTGCTGGGCGAGCAGCCCTCGCTCACCCTGGCCGCCGCGGCGGCGCTGATCATCGGTGGAATCGTCATCGCCCAGCGACGATAACTTCGCGCAATCTTGAGGTTAATCGTGCTTCGATGTTCATCGAAACAACGACCCTGCGCGCTTGCCCATGACCCGGCCATCCCCTATCGTTTACCTCGGGATGGAAACCAAGATCTCAAACTTGGGAGGGTCGGTCATGGCGCCTTGGATGGGGGCGGGGCGAACGTTGTTCGCTTCCTTGATCGTGTCCCTTGTTCTGTTCGGTTGGACGGCGATTGGACCGGCATCGGCGCAGGAGGCCGCCAACAGCGGCACATGGCGGGTCGCCTCCTTGCGCGCCGGCGATCTGGACGCCGCCGGCTTGCCCCGCCTGCTCGACCCCGAGGACGCCGTCCTCTACGCCCGCATTTTCGCGCTGCAGGAGGAGGGCCGCTGGGGCGAGGCCGACCGCCTGATCGGCCGAATCGACGATGAGCTCCTGATCGGCCACGTGCTGGCCCAGCGTTACCTGCACGCCAAGTACCGCACGTCCTATGACGAGCTGGTCGCTTGGCTCGAGCGCTACGGCGACCATCCGAACGGCCACCGCCTTTACCGGCTAGCCGAAACACGCCGCCCCGCCAGCGGCGCCGCACCGCCCGAGCCGCACGCCGGCAGCTTCGGCCTCGAGGTCGAGGACACCTCGCCGCCCATCGCCGCCTTCGATGAGGAGCGCCTAACCGCCGGCCAGAAGAAGGTCGAGAAGCTTCTGCGCAAGATCCGCGCGAGCATCTCGGACGGCGATCCGGTCTCGGCCCACGCGGTGCTCAAGAGCAGTGAGTTCAAACGGCTGGCCACGCCCGAGACGTTCGACCGGGCGGCGCAGAGCGTCGCGTTCTCGTACTACCTGAAGGGCAAGGCGAAGACGGCGCTGGAGCTGGCCGCCAAGGCGGCCACGCGCTCGGGCGCCGTGGTGCCCCAGGCCTACTGGACGGCCGGTCTGGCCGCCTATCGTTTGGGCCGCTACGAGGCGGCGGGCAAGCATTTCGCCGCCCTGGCCCGCAACGGTACGGCGAGCGGCCGGCAACGCGCCGCCGGCGCCTACTGGGCGGCACGCGCCGCGCGAGAGGTCGGCAACCCCAGCGAGGTGCTGCGTTTCCTGAACGAAGCCGCGGGCCACCCGACGGCTTTCTACGGCCTGGTCGCGCGCGAGGCGCTGGGTCAGCCGGTGGCGCTGACCTGGAACGAACCGGATCTCAGCCCGCGCGAGCGCGACGAACTGATGGGCTACCCCGAGGTCCGGCGCGTTCTCGCCCTGGTGCAGGTCGGCCAGCGCTGGCTGGCGGAGCAGGAGTTCTCCGGCCTGGATGCCCAGCGCGACCCGGGCCGTGCCCTGCCGGTGCTCGGGCTCGCGACGCGCCTCGGCCTGCCGGCGACCGAGCTGCGTCTGGCCTACGAACTGGCCGATCATTGGAATGCGCGCTTCCAGGCCTCGCTCTACCCGGTGCCGCTCTACCGCCCGCGCGACGGTTTCGTGATCGACCGGGCGCTGCTGTTCGCCTTCATGCGCCAGGAATCGGCGTTCAACCCGTTCGCGCGGTCCTCGGCCGGGGCCACGGGGCTGATGCAGCTCATGCCGGCGACGGCGGCCTACATCTCAGGGGACAAGGCGCTGGCCGACAAGAAGAGCACGGCGCTGTTCGATCCCGAGCTGAACCTGGCGCTCGGCCAGCGCTACATCGCCGACCTCATGGACGAGGCCGCGATCGGCGACAACCTGCTGTTCCTTGCCGCTGCCTACAACGCCGGCCCAGGCAACCTGCGCAAGTGGCTCAAGGGACCGGCCGCGACCGATGATCCGCTGTTGTTGCTCGAAAGCATGCCGTCGGCCGAGACGCGCCACTTCGTGCAGCAGGTGATGGCCAACTTCTGGCTCTACCGGGCGCGGCTGGGGCAGGATTCACCGTCGCTGCGCGCCGCGGCCGAGGGCCGCTGGCCCGCGTACGAGGGGTTAGATGCACGCCAGGTCGCCGCCAATGCCAGGGATTGATCCGAACCGGCCCTTCCTGCCGGTCCACATCGCGCTGCTGACCGTCTCGGACAGCCGCCAGGCGGCGACCGACAAGTCGGGCGACACCCTGGCGGAGCACATCGCGGCGGCCGGCCACGTTGTGGTCGAGCGGCGCATCGTGCGCGACGAGATACCCGTGATCGTCGGCTGCCTCCAAGCGTGGATCGCCGACCCGGGCGTGGACGTGGTGATCGCCACGGGCGGCACCGGGGTGACCGGGCGCGACGTGACGCCCGAGGCGTTCCATCAGGTTTACGAGAAGGAGATCACCGGCTTCGGCGAGCTGTTCCGCTGGCTCAGCTACGCCAAGGTCGGCACGTCGACGATCCAGTCGCGCGCCACCGCCGGGGTGGCGGGCGGCACGTACCTGTTCGCCGTGCCTGGCTCACCGGGCGCCTGCCGCGACGCCTGGGACGACATCCTGGTGCACCAGCTCGACAACCGGCACCGCCCGTGCAACTTCGTCGAGCTGATGCCGCGCCTGCAGGAGCACAAGAAGGCAGGCTGAGCTGCGCCGCTGTTCCTACTCGGCGGCGGCGCGTTTCCCGCCCGCGCCCAGGACCTCCGCGATCTGCACGGCGTTGAGTGCCGCGCCCTTGCGCAGGTTGTCGGCCGTGACGAACAGCGCGAGACCGTGGCGAACCGTCGGATCGCGTCGCACGCGCCCGACGAAGACCGCGTCCTTGCCCGACGCCGCGAGCGGATTCGGCACGTCGCAGAGCACGACGCCCGGCGCCCGCGACAGCATCTCCTTGGCGGCGGCGGCGGGCAGATCCCGCTCGAACTCCGCGTTGATCGAAAGGGAATGCCCGGTGTAGGCCGGCACGCGCACGCACGTGCCGGAAACCAGCAGGTCTGGCAATGCCAGGATCTTGCGGCTTTCGTCGCGGAGCTTCAGCTCCTCGTCGGTGTAACCGTCCTCGACGTCCTTGTAATTGAACGGCACCACGTTGTAGGCGATCGGCACGGCCCACTTCCGCGGCGGCGGGAATGGGATCGCCGCGCCGTCGAACGCGAGCGCGCTGGCATCGCCGGCCGCCTGGATCTGGGCGGACAACTCCCTGATCCCGGCGATGCCCGCGCCGGACACGGCCTGATAGGTGCTGACCACCATGCGCTTGAGACCGGCGGCGTCGCTCAAGGGTTTCAGCACAGGCATGGCTGCCATGGTCGAGCAGTTGGGGTTGGCGACGATGTCTTTGGGGATGGATCGCAACGTGTGCGCATTGACCTCGGCGACGACCAAGGGGACATCCGGATCGCGACGCCAGGCGGATGAGTTGTCGATGACGACGGCGCCGGCCGCGGCGACCCTTGGCGCAAGCTGCAGGGACGTCGCTCCACCGGCGGAGAAGAAGACGATGTCCAGGCCGGCGTAGTCGGCGGTCGCGGCGTCCTCGACCACGACCGCGCCGCCGCTCCACGGCAGGCGCTGCCCGGCCGAGCGCGCCGAAGCGAACAGACGCAGCGAGGCCAGGGGGAACCGGCGCTCGGCCAACAAGGTGCGCATCATCGCCCCGACCAGGCCGGTCGCGCCGACGATGCCGACGTTCGGGCGTCGGGATGACATGTGATGTTCGTGCATGGTTGCGTCTCCTCGGTGATGGAGGCGCGGGGTACAGCCGGTCGCTGGCAAGGCGGCCCCGCGCATCGGCGGGGCTCGTCCGGATGGTCGCGGTCTAGACCGTGCGCGCACCCGTCGACGCCCCGCCACGGCGGGTCGTCTTTCGGGTCGTCGTCTTGGTCACCACGATGGCCATGGCGCCGACATGTAGTGGTTCGCGGCGCCCTTGTAAACCGATCGTTGCGCCCCGTGCGCGCGTCAGATCAGCGGGCGCGGCCCGAGCGACGTGCCGTCGCGGAAGCGCGCGAGGCGGAACGGCGCGATGTCGAGCGACGCCCGGCCGTCCAGCACGACCTCGCTGACCAGCCGGCCGGCGATCGGGCCCAGCATGAAGCCGTGGCCGCTGAAGCCGCTGGCCACCACCAGGCCCGGCGCCTCGGACACAGGGCCGATGACGGGAATCATGTCCGGCGTCATGTCGATGAAGCCGGCCCAGCTGCGCGTGATCGCCGCGTCGCGGATGTCGGGGAACACCCGCGCGAGGCCGGCCAGCGCGTTGGCCACCCGTTCGCCGCGCGCCGGCGGGTCGAGCACCCGGGTGGTACGGAAGGGGCGGTCGTGCCGCGCCGTGCCCGGCACCAGGCCGATCAGACCCTCGACCAGCGGCGCGCCCACGCCGAAGCGGATGTAACTCTTGAACACGTTCCACATGGGCCGGAAATCCTTGGCCCAGCGCAGCGTCGCCGGCACTAGGTCGTAGTCGAAGAACGAGCCGTCCACGATGTTGAGTGTGCCGTCGCGGCGCTGGCGGAAGGCGAGCTCGGGCGCCCACACCCCGGCGCCCGCGATGGCGCGCACCGGTGTCGTACGCGCCACCGTGCCGCGAATCGCGAGCTGGGGCATCGCCACGCCGACGCCCGACAGCAGGCGCGAGGACCACGCCCCGGCGGCGCACACCACCGTGGGCGCGCGCACCGGGCCCTGCTCGGTCAGCACGCCGGTGACCGCGCCGCCCGTGCGTTCGATGGCGTCCACCGCGCAGCCCGTGATGATGTGGGCGCCCAGGCGGCGGGCCGCCTCGGCGAAGGCCGGCGCCACCTTGGCGGGTTCGGCTTGACCGTCGGTCGCGTTGTAGAGCGCGCCGGGCCATGATCCCTCGGCGCCCGGCAGCGCGTCGCGGATCTCGCGGTTTGACAGCACGCGCACGGGCAACTGGTACTGGCGGCCGACGTCGAGCCAGCGTTCGTACGCGGCCACGCCCGCCTCGGTGCCGGCGACCGCCATACCGCCGGCTTGGCGCCACTCCAGGTCGGCGCCCAGTTCGGCCTCGAGGGTCTGCCACAGCCGCACGCTCTCGATGGCGAGCGGCACCTCGAAGGGGTCGCGGCCCATGATGCGCACGAAGCCCCAGTTGCGGCTGGACTGCTCGCCGGCGACGACGCCCTTCTCGAACAGCGCGACGCGCGCGCCGTGCTTGGCCAGGAAGTACGCGCTGGCGGCGCCGACGATGCCGCCGCCGACGATCACCACGTCCGCGTCGCGCACCGTGCTCATGCGAACCGCCGTTGGCTCGATCGCCACAGGCACGAGGCGAGAAATCCGAGCAGCAGCAGGTTGACCACGTTGGCGCCGAACGCCGCGGTGAAGGCGGGCACATAGCTGCCCAGGCGGTCGAACACCGTGCCCGCCATCCAGCCGCCGATCGCCATGCCGATCGAACCGCCGAAGAACACCACGCCGACGCGCCAGCCCGTGTCCGCCGGCGGGTAGAGCGCGCGCACGGCCACGGCGTAGCACGGGATCAGGCCGCCGAACCCCAGCCCGAACACCACCGCCGCCGCGAACAGCGCGACCTCGCCGGTGGCGAAGATGAACAGGAACAGTCCGAGCGCCTGCAACGCCGAGCCGACCAGCAGGCTGGGCAGGGCGCCGAACCGGTCGGCCATGACGCCGATGCCGATGCGGCTGCCGAAGCTCAGCACCATGATGAACGATAGCAGCTGCGCGCCGCGCGCGCTGTCGAAGCCGAGGTCGCTGACGTGGGCCACGATGTGCACCAGCGGCACCGCCATGGCGATGCAGCAGGTCAGGATGCCAAGTGCCAGGATCGCGTGCGGCGTGTGCACCGGCAGACCCGCCACGCGGCCGGCCGCGCCGCCGGACGTCGTGGCGGCGTCGGCTGTCGCGCTCGGTGCCGGACGGCGGACGACCAGGATCAAGGGCAGCATGACCGCCAGGCACGCCAACCCGTAGTAGAGCGAGGCGTCGCGCCAGCCGACCGATTCGATGGCCAGCTCGAACACCGGCGGCCAGACGGCGCCGGAAAGACCCTGGCCGGCCGCCACGATGGCGACGGCCAGCCCGCGTCGCCGTTCGAACCAGCGGGTCGTGTTGGTCAACAGTGGTGCGAACATGGCGCCGTTGCCGATGAACCCGATCAGCACCGCGTTGATCAGATGAAGCTGCCAGGCGGCATCGATGAAGGCCAGCAGCACCGAACCCAGCACGATCGCGAGCGTGCCGGCCAGCACGGGCGGGCCCAACCCGACGCGGTCGAACCAGCGGCCCATGGCGATGCCGCCCAAACCGGTCCCGATCATCTGTAGCGAGTTGGCGAGCGAGGGCACCTCGCGCGGCCAGCCGAAATCCGCGGCGATGGGCTTGAGCCCGACCCACAGCAGGTAGGTCGTGCCCATGGTCATCATGATCAGGCCGATCTCGGCCGCGACAACGATCCAGCCGGCGCGGCTGTCGACCCCGGTCTTGTTCATGGCGCCAAGGTGCCCGGAATCGAGCGCCGCCGCCAAGCGTGCCAGGCGGCCCCGGTGTCCACGTCGGCGAGCGTCGGAGCCAGGCCGACCGTACCTCTGCGGGCGAGCGCGGCGCGGGTATCCGCGAGCGCGTGCCGCGTCGACCAGCGGACGCCCTCCAGCCGGGGCAGCGGGCGGACGGCGTGGCGCCGCCCGATCAGCCAATAGCCGCCGTCCGATGCCGGCCCCAGGACCATGTCGGCGCGGTGCAGGGCCACGAAGGCCGCCGCCACGTGGCGCGGGCGCAGGTCGGGCAGGTCGCTGCCCACCAGCACCGCCGCGCCCGGCGGCAGGGCGTCGAGCGCGGCCGCCATGCGGGCGCCCAGGTCGCCGGACGGTTGCGCCATCACCGGCACGCCGCGAATCCAGCGCGAGCGGCCACGCAGCGGCGCATCGAGCGCCAGCACAAGGCGCCAACGCCGATCGCGCGCCAGCGTCCGCGCCTGGCGCGCCAGGGTGAACCGATAGAACCGCCAGGCCGCGACCACGCCGATGTCGCGCGCGAGCCGACGCTTGACGCGGCCCAGGCGCGGCGCGCGCGCGAACAGCACGACATGGCACCGTGCCCTCATCGGTAGAGCCGGGCAAGATGGCGCGCCGGCACGCCGCACGCCCACAGTCCAAGGCACGCCAGGTTGCGCACAGACCGCGCGATATAGCCGTCGCGCTCGAAGCGTTCGGCCGAGGTGACGGCGCGCACCGGCAGAACGGTCAGGCGCCGGCGCCCGATGCGGCGTACGATGTCGACGTCCTCCATGATCGGCAGCGGACGATAGCCGCCGATCCGGTCATGGAGCGCGCGCCCGATCAGCAGACCCTGGTCGCCGTAGGGTAGACCCAACGCGCTCGCACGCCACGCCACCAGCCGTTCGAGCCGGCGCGCCCAGGGCGATGGGCTGGCCAGCGCGAAGCCGAAAACGGCCGCGTCGGCGGCGGGATCGGCGCGGGCGATGAAGTCGCCGACGACGCGCCACCAGGCGCCCTCCGGCACGGTGTCCGCGTGCAGCGCCAGAAGCCACGGACCGTGCGTCGCGGCCACGCCGACGGCGATCTGCGCGCCGCGGCCCCGGGGACAGGTCAGCACCGTGGCGCCGTGCGCGCGCGCGCGTTGCACCGTGCCGTCGGTCGAGCCGCCATCGGCGACGACGATCTCGAGGGGCAATGCCTCGGGCGGCGTGACGGCCAGGGCCTCCAGGGTGGCGCCCAGAGTCGCCGCGGCGTCGAGGGTCGGGATCACAACGCTGATTAGGGGCGGCATAATTGTTCTTGATTTGTTCGCTTTGGTATGCTAGCCTCAGGCGATGAATGAGCCTGGCCAGCGCCTGTCGCGCAAGGGTCGCGGCGCCCTGACCAACGCGACCAACCGGTTCGAGCGGCACGTGCACGTGGCCGAGGACGACGGCTGGGGCTCATTGGACGATGACCTGCCGCCGCTGCGCACCACCGTGCAGGCCGACACGACGCGCACGATCATCGCACGCAACCAGTCGCCCGACATTCCGTTCGACCGCTCGATCAACCCCTACCGAGGCTGCGAGCACGGCTGCGTCTACTGTTTCGCGCGGCCGACCCATGCGTATCTCGGGCTGTCGCCCGGGCAGGATTTCGAATCGCGTCTGTTCGCGAAGCCCAACGCCGCGGCGCTGCTGCGCGCCGAGCTGGCGCGGCCGGGCTACCGCTGCCGCGTCATGGCCATGGGCACCAACACGGATCCCTACCAGCCGATCGAGCGCACCTGGCAGGTGACGCGCCAGGTGCTCAAGGTGCTGGCCGAGACCGAGCATCCCGTGGGCATCGTGACCAAGTCGGCGCTGATCCAGCGCGACATCGACATCCTGGCGCCCATGGCGGGGCGCGGGCTGGCCAAGGCGTTCGTGTCGGTGACGACGCTCGATCGCGAACTCGCGCGGCGGATGGAACCGCGCGTGGCCGCGCCCGAACGCCGGCTCGAGACGATCCAGGCACTCGCCGCCGCCGGCATCCCGACCGGCGTGATGTTCGCGCCGGCGATCCCCGGGCTCAACGACCATGAGATGGAGCGCGTGCTCGAGGCGGCGGCCCAGGCCGGCGCCACCATGGCGGGCACGGTGCTGATCCGCCTGCCGCTCGAGATCAAGGACTTGTTCCGCGAATGGCTCGAGACCCACGTGCCCGACCGCGCCAAGCGCGTCATCACGCTGATCCGCGAATGCCACGAAGGCAAGGACTACGTGGCCGAATTCCGCCGCCGTCAGGTCGGCACCGGACCAATCGCGCAAATGCTGAACCAACGCTTCAGGCTTGCGGCCAAGCGCTACGGCCTCGACGGCGATGCCGCCACGCTCGACACCACGCGGTTCCGCCCACCGCGCGCCGACACGGCCCAGCTCAGCCTGCTGTAACGCGGGGGCCCCGCCCGGTTTACGCCGTCTCGCGCGTCGAGGGGTTGCCGATCATGTTGAGGAATTCCTTGCGCGTCGCGTCGTGGGTGCGGAACGCACCCAGCATCCGGCTGGTCACCATCAGCACGCCGGGCTTGTGCACGCCACGCGTCGACAGGCAGTGGTGCGTCGCCTCGACGACCACGGCGACACCCTTCGGGTTCAGCGTGTCGTTCAGCGTGTCGGCGATCTGGCTGGTGAATTTCTCCTGGATCTGCAGACGCTTGGCGTAGATTTCGACCAGCCGCGCCAGCTTGCTGATACCGACCACGCGGGCGCGCGGCAGGTAGGCGATGTGCGCCTTGCCGATGATCGGCGCCATGTGGTGCTCGCAGTGGGATTCGATGCGGATGTCGCGCAGCACCACCATTTCGTCGTAGCCGTTGGTCTCCCCGAAGGTCTTGCCCAGCACCGACGTCGGGTCCTCGGCGTAGCCGGCGAACCACTCCTCGAAGGCGCGCGCCACGCGCCCCGGCGTCTCGAGCAGACCTTCGCGGTCGGGGTTGTCGCCCGCCCAAGCCAGCAGCGTGCGCACCGCCGCCTCGGCGTCGGCCCGCGACGGCCGTCGCGCCATGGCCTTGCCGCGCGCCTTGCCCGAGGCCGCCTTGAGCCCCGCAGCCCTCTCCCCTCGTGCCACGATGATCCTCCGTCGATGAAGCGGGGCCCGGCCGGGCCCCAACGCGTCAGTTGATCTGTCTCCCGTGATGGGGACTGTCAAGGGAGAAGGTCGGGATCTCCACGTCGAACGCCTCGCCCTTGTCACTGGTCATCGCGTAGCTGCCGCCCATGAACCCCGAGGGTGTCGCCAGCGGCGTGCCACTGGTGTACTCGAACGCCTGGCCGGGGGCCAGCACCGGCTGCTCGCCGACTACGCCGGGGCCGCGCACCTCGTGAAGCCGGCCGTTGCCGTCGGTGATGCGCCAGTGCCGCGTCAGCAGTTGCACGGTCTCGCCGCCATCGTTGGCGATGCGCACCTGGTAGGCCCAGACATAGCGGCCGCGCGACGGCTCCGACTGGTCCTCGAGGAAATGCGGAACCACCGTGACGGTGATGCCGCGCGTGGTCTTGCTGTACATGGCCTGCGCCGACGTGAGGTTGATGACCGGGGGCCGGAGTATCGCGGCGGGGACGCCGGAATGTCCAGCGCGCGCCGATTCAGGTGCGGCTGCAGGACGCGCCGCCCAGCACGCAGAAGCGGGCGCAGTGGGGGTGGTTCAGGGCGACCGTGTCGGCGGCCCCGCGCAGGGTCGTCCCCAGATCGAAGCGCGGGTCGTGGGGCAGCAGCGTGCACGGCACGACCTTGGCCGTGGCCTCGCCCTTGCGCCGCACCACCATGCGCGAACTCGCGCACATCACGTCCGAGGGGGCCTTGCGCAGGATGCCCCAACACGCCTCGGTGATTTCGGGCACGTCGAGCCGCGCGTCCATCTCGGGGAACAGCACCAGGCGCGCCGGGTCGCCGGCGTCGAGATCCATGCCGAGCCCGGCGAACAGGCGCGCGAAGCCGGCGCGCAGCGCGTCCTCCGGCTCGCCCCACACAGTGCGGCCCGCCACGTGGGTGTTGAAGCCGTTGGCCGCGAGCCAGGCGAGCCCCGCGATGGTCGGCTTCCACGTACGCGGACCGCGCACCCGCTCGTGGCGCTTGCGCGTGTAGTGATCGACCGAGACGCGGATGACAAGCCGATCGCCATGGCGGCCGCGCAGGTCCAGCAGACGATCGGCGCACTTCATCATAGGGCGCATGGCGTTGGTCAGCACCAGCGCCTCGAAGCCGCGCTCCAGCGCATCCTCGACCATGGTCATGAACCACGGGTTCATGAAGGGCTCGCCGCCGGTGAAGCCGATCTGCCGCGTCGGCCAGCCGAGCGCGCAGATCTCGTCGAGGAAGGCGCGGACCTCCGCCGCGGTCAGATAGACCAGGGTGTCGTTACGCGGGCTCGATTCGATGTAGCAGTTTCGGCACGTCAGGTTGCAAAGCGTGCCGGTGTTGAACCACAGGACGTCGAGGGATGCGAGGCGCACCCGCGCGCGCCGCTCGCCCTTCGCCGTCGTCTGCGGATCGCGAAACTTCGCCGGGTCCAGGCCCCGCGCGATCGGCGTGACGACGTTCATGGCTGCGGGTCCCGCGCTGCGACCCGTTCGGTTTAGCGCAGGCCGGCCCGCGATGGAAGTCACAAAGGCGTGGCGGATCCGTGGGTCAAGGGGCGCGTTTGTCGCCGGTGACCATGGCGCGCGCTGGGTTCTCGCGGTGGGCGAAGCTCGCCAGCGCAACCCCGGCGACGTGGGCCAGGACGAGGATCAAGGAAAGATTGGCCAGGACCTCGTGCAGTTCGCCCATGGCGCCGCCTTCGCCACCTTCTTCCCGTTCCCCGTCGTCGCCGGACTCATCGACCTCATCGTCATCGTCGTCGGCCAGGGCGTCGACGATCACGAGGCCGAGCGCGGCGCCCTGTTCGGCGTTCTCCTCGGCCGCCAGGCCCGTGCCGACCGTCAAGGCGAGCGTGACCAGCAGGGCCACGACCATGGCGCCGCCCGCCGGGCTGTGACCCAGGTGGCGCGGCGCGCGAAGGGTCGCCAACTCCAGGGCGTAGCGCAGCACCGCCGCGGGCCGGTAGACGAAATCGGCGAAGCGTGCGTCGCGCGGCCCGATGAAACCCCACGCGATGCGGACCGCGACGATGGCGCCGACCGCGTAGCCGGCGGTTTCGTGCACCGCGCTGCTCTCCTCGGCGCTCAGCCACGCGATCACGTACGCGACGACGAGCAACCAGTGAGCCACGCGTACGAACGGATCCCAGACGCGCACCAGCCCGGCCTGGCGCTCGGTGACCATGGCGGACGCTCCGTTGTGGACGAAGGCGCATCTCGTCACGACGCCAGCGCGTCGGCCTTGATGCAGGTCAACCCTTGCGGCGGAACCGGCGGTAAACGACCGGGGCGAGGGCGAGTGCCGCCAGGCCGATCATGGGCAGGACGACCTCGGGCGTGAGCAGGCTGGCGGCCGAGAACGCGGCGCCGGATTCCAGAACGCTGCCGATGCCGGCCCCGACCGAAGCGATAACGAAGGTGGCCGGGATGATGCCGATCAACGTGGCGGCCGCGTAGGTGCGCAGCGGCACGCCCAGGAACGCCGGTGCGATGTTGACGACGAAGAACGGGAACAGCGGCACCAGGCGCAGCACCAGCAGGTAGTTGAAGGCATCCGTGCGGAAGCCCGCCGCCATGCACGCGAACCACGGCCCGGCGCGGCCGCGCAAGGGCTCGCCGAGGATGCTGCGCGCGATGACGAACACGCCGATGGCGCCGACGGTGGCGCCGATCACGGTCAGGCCCGTGGCCAGCAGGGTGCCGAACAGGAACCCGCCGGCGAGCGTCAGCACCGTCGCCCCAGGGATGAACAGCGAAACCGACGCCGCGTAGAGCACCACGTAGAGCAGCACGGCCAGCGCTGGCTCGCGGGCGACGAAGCCCACCAGTTCCGCGCGGTGCGTGCGCAGGGACTCGAAGCCGAGGTGCGCGTGCAGGTCGAAGGCGAACACCAGGACCGCGAGGATCGCGAGCGCGAGCGCGGGCCAGGCGCGCCGCCAGGTGAGCCGCGGCGCCGGGGCGGCGGTCATCCCAGTCGTCCCAGCAGGCGCACGAGGCGCTTCGACCCGGGGCCGAAGACGCGCGGCGCGAACCACGCACCGGCGGCACGCTTGCCTACCTCGACGAGCGTCGGGTAGGGGGCGATGGCCTGGGCCATGGCGCCCATGCGCAGACACGCGTGCATGGCCAGCACCCAGGGCTGCAGCAGGTCGCCGGCGCGCGGCCCAACGATCGAGGCGCCCAGGATGCGCCCGTTGGGCGTGGCGACGATCTTGGCGAAGCCCTCGGTGTTCCGCTCGGCAATCGCGCGGTCGACATGGTCGAAGCCGTGGGTCGCGACCCGCACCGCGTGCCCCGCGGCGCGCGCCGCTGCCTCGGTCAGGCCGACATGGGCGAGCTCGGGATCGGTGTAGGTCACCCACGGGATCGCGGCGCCCCGCCGCGCGGGGATGCGGAACAGCGCGCGCTTCAGCACGATCCCGGCGTGGTACGACGCCGTGTGGGTGAACAGCGGGCCGCCGGTGACGTCGCCGATGGCGAAGACGCGGCGGTTGGTCGTGCGCATCCCGTCGTCGGTCACGATGCCCTTGGCGTCGCGCTCGATGCCGGCGGCCTCAAGTTCGAGGCCATCGACCACGGGCACGCGGCCCGTGGCGACCAGCAGATGCGAGCCCTCAATGCGTTGCTCGGCGCCCGCGATGGCGACGACCACGGCGATGCCGTCGGCGGTACGCTCGGCACGCTTCGCCTCGGCGCCTTCGTGGACGACCACGCCTTCGGCGACCAGCCGGTCGCGCAGCACGGCGACCAGTGCCGGATCCTCGCGCGGCAGCAGGGTCAGGCGTTCCAGGATCGTGACCGGAACGCCGAGCCGGCGGTGGGCCTGGGCCATCTCGCAGCCGACCGGACCGCCGCCCAGGATCACCAGGTGGCGCGGCGCCACGGTCAGATCGAACAGGGTCTCGTTGGTCAAGAACGGCACGTCGGCCAGGCCGGGCAGGGGCGGGATCGCGGCGCGGCTGCCAGTGGCGATGACATAGCGGCGCGCACGGATCGTCGTGGCGCCGACCGAGAGCGTGCGCGGATCGAGGAACCGCGCCTGGCCGCGCACGACCGTGACGCCGAGGCCCTCGTAGCCCGCGGCCGAATCGTGCGGCTCGATCGCGGCGATGATTGCGTGGACATGGCGGTGGACCGCCGCGAAGTCGACGGTGGCCGGGCCGGCGCGCACACCAAAGCGCGCGGCGCGGCCGACCTCGGCGGCGGCGTGGGCCGCGGCGAGCAGCGCCTTGGACGGCACGCAGCCGGTGTTCAGGCAGTCGCCGCCCATGTTGTGGCGCTCGACCAGGACCGTGCGCGCGCCCGCCTGGCTCGCGCCGTAGGCGACGCTGAGGCCGCCGGAGCCCGCGCCGATGACGCAGATGTCGGTGTCGATCACGTCGCCCATGGGCCGGACCTTGATCCGGCCGGGGCCTCACGGGCAAGACACGTTATCGATAGCCGTGGCGCATGGCGCGAGCTCACGCGGCGGCTTCCTCGGCGGCGACGTGGCGTAGGCCCTGCAGCGCGGTCTTGAACCACTCCACGTACTCCTCCGCCGCCGGGTAGACGAGGTAGGCGGTGCGCGTGAACTCGGGCGAATCGGCAACCCGATGCAGGCGGCCGGCTTCCAGGTGCTGGCGGACCATCGGCAGCGGGAAGTAGCCGGCGCCGCCGTTGGCCAGGATGTAGTCGAGCCCGAGCGGGCCGAAGTTTACGGTGACCGCCGGGGTCTCCCGGTCCGGGAACGTCTGGCCGTGTTCCGAGCGGAAGTCGGCGCCGAGATCGACCATGACATAGCCGTCCTCGGCGTTGGCGCCATGGCCCTTGTCGGTGGCGACCATGACGATGCGTTCCACCAGCACGCGCTCGACGGCGACATGCGGCCGGGGCGGAGCGTTGTAGAGCAGGCCGATGTCGACCAGACCGACGGTGACGTGCTCCATCACCGTCTCGGGGAACCCGACCTCGGCGCGCAGCGCGACGTCGGGCACGGCCGTGCGCATCCACGGCAGCCAGCGAACCAGCAGCCGTTCCCACAACCCGAACTGCGCGCCAACGTTCAGCGCCGCGCGATAGCCCGACGGCAGGGCGATGTCCTGGCGCGCCTGCTGCCAGGCCCTGACCATGGTCAGAGCGTACTGGTTGAAATGGTGGCCCGCGGCGGTCAGGTCGGCGCCCACCTTGCTGCGCCGGAACAGGCGCTGTCCCAGCAGGTCCTCGAGCGTTTTGATGCGCATCGACACGGTCGACTGGGTGACGTTCAGGCGGTCCGCGGCGCGCTTGAAATTGCCGGTTTCGACCACCTCGAGGAACGTGCGGGCCAGCTCGATATCCATGGTTTCCGCCGATTCCGGGCCGATTTCGCCCGATTGAGCCTCGCTGTCACGGTTGTGGAATGGCAGCGGTCATTATCGGTTAGTATATGAGTTTCTTAATGATACGTTAATCGAATTGGCGGGGTTCCCTAGGCCGGTGTCCGACCGGAGACCCCATACCTTGGAGCCCTCGACGCCGGACCTCGGGAATTGCGCCCAACCCAATGACTCGGTAGTCCACTTCGACAGTTCAACAAATCAAATACCATCCATCAAACATTATCGCTTTTCAAATTTCTCGTACTATCGTAATAACCATAGTGCCGGCCAAGTTGGGTCGGCTTCCACTCTGGAGTGACGTAACATGCCTGCTGCGAAGAAGTCTGCCGCCAAGGCGGCGAAGAAGCCGGCCGCCAAGGCGGCCGCGAAGAAGGCGAAGAAGGCTGCGCCGAAGGCCCGCGCTGCTCGCTCGACCGCGAGGAAGGCTGCGCCGAAGGCGCGCAAGATGTAGTTCCGTAGCGTTCGGCACGGGGTCGCCCGACGCGAAGGTGGGCGGCCCCGTCGTCGTTTTCGGGCCCTGGGTCGCGGGCCATGGCGCCGGCGCAATCGCCCGGCCCCCGTACTTGATGTCGTCCCGCCGCGCCCCTATAACCGACGGCGCTGCGGGTATGATGTAATGGTAGCCTGTCAGCTTCCCAAGCTGAACGCACGGGTTCGATTCCCGCTACCCGCTCCACGGCCCACGCTGATCAAGCCCCGATCGTGTGCTAGGGTTCGCCCGTCATGTTGAGGAACGGGAGTGCGACATGCAGGTTCGCGCGGCGGTGGCACACAAGGCGGGCGCTCCGCTCTCCATCGAGACAGTCGAGCTCGACGGCCCGCAGGCGGGCGAGGTTCTGGTCGAGATCAAGGCGACGGGGGTCTGCCACACCGACGCCTACACGCTGTCAGGCGCCGATCCCGAGGGCCTGTTTCCCGCGATCCTCGGGCACGAGGGCGCCGGCGTCGTGGTCGACGTGGGCAAGGGCGTGACCAGCCTGCGCAAGGGCGATCACGTCATCCCGCTTTACGTACCCGAATGCCGGGTGTGCGATTACTGCACGTCGGGGAGGACCAACCTCTGCCAGTCGATCCGCGTCACCCAGGGGCGCGGCCAGATGCCCGACGGGTCCAAGCGCTTCCGCATCGGCAAGGAGCCGCTGCACCACTACATGGGCACGTCCACCTTCGCCCAGTTCACCGTGGTGCCCGAGATTTCCCTGGCCAAGGCGCGCGCCGACGCGCCCTTCGACAAGATCTGCTACATCGGCTGCGGCGTCACCACCGGCATCGGCGCGGTGATCAACACCGCCAAGGTCAAGCCGGGCTCGAATGTGGTGGTGTTCGGCCTGGGCGGCATCGGGCTCAACGTCATCCAGGGCGCCAAGATGGTTGGCGCCGACATGATCGTGGGCGTCGATCTGAACCCCAAGCGCGAGGCGCTGGCGCGCAAGCTGGGCATGACCCACTTCGTCAACCCGAAGGACGTCAAGGGCGACGTGGTCGCCCATCTGGTCGAGCTGACCAACGGCGGCGCCGACTATTCGTTCGAGTGCATCGGCAACGTGCAGACCATGCGCCAGGCGCTGGAGTGCTGCCACAAGGGGTGGGGCGAATCGACCATCATCGGCGTCGCCCCGGTGGGCGCCGAGATCGCCACGCGCCCGTTCCAGCTCGTCACCGGGCGGGTATGGCGCGGCACCGCGTTCGGCGGCGCCAAGGGCCGCACCGACGTGCCGAGGATCGTCGACTGGTACATGGCGGGCAAGATCAACATCGACGACCTGATCACCCACACCATGCCGCTGGAGAAGATCAACGACGCGTTCCACCTGATGCACGAAGGCACATCGATCCGCAGCGTCGTGACGTTCTGAAGCGCGTCGCCATGGCCGAGGGGTTCTTCATCCACCAGTTCGAGCTGGGGTCCTGGCAGAACTTCATCTACCTGGTCGGCGACAAGCGCACGCGCACCTGCGCCGTCGTCGACCCGGCGTGGAACTACGAGGTGATCCTCGAGGAAGCCGCCCGGCTCGACGTGCGCATCACCGACCTGCTGTGCACCCACAGCCACTTCGACCACGTCAACGAGGTCGAGGCGATGCTCGCGCACACGGACGCGCGCGTGCACATGCTGGGCGCCGAGATCGACTTCGCCGGCTTCTCTTGCGAGAGCTTGGTGCGCCACGCGCCCGGCGATCGCGTGACGCTGGGCGACGTCGCCATCACCATGATGCACACGCCCGGCCATACCCCGGGCTCCACCTGCTACCACGTGCACGGCGTGCTGGTGACCGGCGACACCATGTTCGTCAACGGCTGCGGGCGCTGCGATTTCGTCGGCGGCGATCCCGAGGTCATGTACCGCACCCTGCACGGTCTGACCGACACCATGCCGGGCTCGACGGTCATGTACCCCGGCCACAACTACGGCCCGACGCCGACCTCGCGGCTCGACGCGCAGTTCGAGGCCAACCCGTACCTGAAGCTGCCGACGCTGGCCGACTTCGTCGCCCACCGCATGGCGGGCAAGACGCCGGGCACCGTCATCCCGCCGCCCGCCTGGCCACCGCCCGAGGGCCGGCCGCGGCGCGCCAGCGCGTAAGGGGCGCGGCTCACGGATATCCCAAGGCGCGAAACGCAGGGCGCTTGACTCGGGCGCCCGATTGGCGTTCAAGGAACCCGGCGCCGATTTGAAGTCAGCTTGCGGGCGCCTAACAAATGCAGCTAAAGCGACGGCAGGAAACCGCCGGGGCTTTGGCTCGTGGCGGTTTTTTCTTGCACCGGGGACGCTTATGGACAGGGAACGGGAAGCGGGGTGGCGGCCGGCCACGCGCCTGGTGCGCGGCGGGACCCACCGCTCGGCCCACGGCGAGACGAGCGAGGCGCTCTACCTTACCTCGGGCTACGTCTACGACGACGCTGAGGCCGCCGAGGCGCGCTTCAAGGGCGCCGACGGTTTCATCTACTCGCGCTACGGCAACCCGACCGTGGCGGCCTTCGAGCGCCGCCTCGCGCTGCTCGAAGGCGCCGAGTCGTGCTTCACCACCGCCTCGGGCATGGCGGCGGTGTTCGCCGCGCTGGCCTGCCAGCTCAAGGCGGGCGACCACATCGTGGCGTCGCGCGTCATGTTCGGCTCGTGCCACGTGGTCATCACCGAGATCCTGCCGCGCTTCGGCATGCGCGCGACGCTGGTCGACGGCCGCGATCCGGATGCCTGGCGCGCCGCGCTGGCGGCGGGTGCGCGCGCGGTGTTCCTGGAAAGCCCGGCCAACCCGACAACCGAGCTGGTGGACATCGCGGCGGTCGCTGCGCTGGCGCACGGGGCCGGCGCGCGGCTGGTCGTCGACAACGTGTTCTCGACCGCACTGTGGCAGCGGCCGCTCGCGCTCGGCGCCGACGTGGTCGTCTACTCGGCGACCAAGCACATCGACGGCCAGGGCCGCTGCCTGGGTGGCGCCGTGCTGGCCAGCGAGGCCTTCGTCAAGAACGAGCTGGTGCCGTTCTGCCGCCACACCGGGCCGTCACTCAGCCCGTTCAACGCCTGGGTCATGCTCAAGGGGCTCGAGACCCTGCCGCTGCGCCTCGCGCGTCACGGCGAATCGGCCACGACCGTCGCCCGGCACCTGGAACGGCATGGCGCCGTCGGCCGCGTGCTCTATCCCGGCCTCAACAGCCACCCGCAGCACGCGCTCGCGCGGCGCCAGATGTCCGGCTTCGGCTCGATCGTCGCCTTCGACCTGCCGGACGGCAAGGCGGCTGCGTTCCGCTTCCTCGACACGCTCCGGCTAATCGACATCTCGAACAACCTGGGCGACGCCAAGAGCATGATCACACACCCGGCGACCACGACGCACCAGCGCCTGAAGCCCGAGGAGCGCGCGGCGCTCGGCATCGGCGACGGGCTGGTGCGCCTTTCGGTCGGGCTCGAGGACGTGGACGATCTGATCGAGGATCTCGACCAGGCGTTAGATCATCTAACGCGCGTGTGAAAACTTTTCCGGTTGACCGTCGCCCTGGCGTGTGCGATAAGGACGCCGCGCCGATTTGAGGTTCAGCTTGCGGGCGCGTTACAAATGCGGCTAAAGCGACGGTATGATCCGCCCGGCTAGCCGCGGCGGATTTTGTGTTCTTGGCTTGCCGTACCTGGGCTTGGTCCACCCCGACGGACCCGCGGGATTTGAAGGGCAGCTTGCGGCCGCGTCATCAACTGCTAAAGCGCCACGGAGTCGTGCTCCGTGGGCCCGTCACTCTTAGTGGGGGACACGGCATGACCGTACCTGCAGCCTTCGGTTGCACCGCCCTTCCGATCCATCGCCAGCCGGGCTACGCCCTGGGCGACGGCCGCTTCGCCGTGGTCGTCGAACCGCCGCTCGGTCGCGTCAGCCAGGCGCAGCGACGCGGGCTGGCGGACATCGCGCGGCGCTACGCGTTCGGCGGCCTGGTCGAGCAGGGCATCGGCCGGCTTGAGATCCGCGGCGTCGATCCCGAACTGGTACCGCTGGTCGTCGACGAGGTACACACCGCCGGCCTGCCGGTCGTGGGCGACCGCTCGTGAACGCGGGAGCAATCGAGCTCGCGCGGCCCTCGCCGGGCCGGCGCGCCGCCGGCCGGGCCGATCTGCGCACGGCGGCGCTGGCCCGCGCGTACCCAGGCCCGCAGGGCGCCGAGCTGCTGCGCGCCATGATCGAGGTCGAGTTGCCGGGGCGCATCGCGGTCGCCTCGTCGTTCGGCGCCGAGGCCGCGGTGCTGCTGGCGCTGGTCGCCGACATCGACCGCGCGGTGCCGGTGGTGGTGCTCGACACCGGCAAGTTGTTCGACGAGACGCTTGCCTACGTGCGTTGGCTGACCGACTGGGTCGGCCTCAGCGACGTGCGGCTGGTGCGGCCCGATCCGGCGCGCATCGCGGCCGCCGATCCCGGCGGCACCTTATGGAGCTACGATCCCGAGGCGTGCTGTGCCTTGCGCAAGATCGAACCGCTGTGTGCCGCGCTGGCGCCGTTCGAGGCCTGGGTCTCGGGCCGCAAGCGCTTGCACGGCGAGGCGCGCTCGGCGATCCCGACTCGGGTGCCGTTGGCGATCACGCGGTGGTCAGCCCGCTGGCGCACGCCTTGCGCGACGACATCGACCGGGCGTTCACCGAACGCGGCCTGCCGCACCACCCGCCGGTCGCCCAGGGCTACGCCTCGAACGGCTGCCGGCCGTGCACGCGCGCCATCGCGCCGGACGCTGGCCGGCACCGAGAAGACCGAGTGCGGTATCCACCGCCCGGCGCTGTTCTGAGCGGAGACCCGGTCGTGGAGCACTATGTCATCAGCGCCAACAGCCTGCGCAGCGGCGCCGTGGTGTGGCTGCGCGTGGTCGGCGACGCGTTCGGCTGGACCGAGGCCGCGGCCACGGCCTCGGTGGGCGACGCGGCCCAGCGCGACGCCTGGCTCGCCATCGCCGAAGCCGAGGCGCGCCAGAACCGCGTGGTCGCACCCTACGCGGTGGACGTGGTGGCGGATGGCGCGGGCGGTTTCACGCACACCTCAACGCGCGAGTCGGTGCGCGCCGGCGGGCCCACGGTCGGCAACGCGCTGGCGCGCTGAGGAGAGGACGCCATGTACCGCTACGATCAGCTCGACCGCACCTTCGTGGCCGAACGTGTGCGCCAGTTCCGCGATCAGGTGGCGCGGCGCCTCGATGGCCGGCTGACCGAGGACGAGTTCAAGCCGCTGCGCCTGCAGAACGGGCTCTATCTGCAACTCCACGCCTACATGCTGCGCGTCGCCATCCCCTACGGCGTGCTGTCGTCGCGCCAGTTGCGCGCGCTGGCCGCCATTGCGCGCACCTACGACAAGGGCTACGGCCACTACACGACCCGGCAGAACATCCAGTTTAACTGGATCCGGCTCGACCAGGCGGCCGACGTCCTCGCCGCCCTGGCCGAGGTCGAGATGCACGCGATCCAGACCAGCGGCAACTGCGTGCGCAACGTCACGACCGATCATCTGGCCGGCATCGCGCCCGACGAGATAGCGGACCCGCGCCCCTACTGCGAGCTGTTGCGCCAGTGGTCGACCCTGCACCCGGAGTTCTCGTTCCTGCCGCGCAAGTTCAAGATCGCCGTGACGGGCGCCGAGGCCGATCGCGCGGCCATTGCCGTGCACGACATCGGCCTGCGCCTGGTGCTCGACGCCGCCGGCGCGGTCGGGTTCGAGGTGCTGGTGGGCGGCGGGCTGGGCCGCACGCCGATCCTGGGCAGCGTAATCCGCCGCTTCCTGCCGGCGAGCGACCTGCTGGGCTACGTCGAGGCGATCCTGCGCGTCTACAACCGTTACGGACGGCGCGACAACATTTACAAGGCGCGCATCAAGATCCTGGTCAAGGCGCTCGGCGCCGAGGCGTTCGGCCGCGCGGTCGAGGCCGAATGGCAGGCCATGGACCGCGACGGCATGGCCATCGACGCAGGCATGCTGGATCGCGTCGCCACCCACTTCGCGCCGCCGGCCTACGCCGAGTTGGCGGACGCCGCGCCCGAGCGCGCGCAGGCCATGCGCGAGCCCGCGTTCGCGCGCTGGCTCGCGCGCAACGTGCTGCCCCATCGCGTGCCCTGCTACCGCGCGGTCATGATCGCGCTCAAGGGCGGCGGCGCGGTGCCGGGCGACGCCACGGCAGAGACCATGGAGCGCGTGGCGGACTTGGCCGAGCTCTTCTCGTTCGGCGAGATCCGCGTTACGCACACGCAGAACTTGGTGCTGGGCCACGTCGCCGCGCACGACCTGGCGGCGCTGTGGCACGCGCTGCGCGTCGCCGGCCTGGCCAACCCGGTGGTCGGCACCGTGACCGACATCATCGCGTGCCCGGGGCTGGACTACTGCGCGCTCGCCACCGCGCGCGCGATCCCCATCGCCCAGGCGATCGACGCCGCGTTCGCCGACGTGGCCGAGCTGCACGACATCGGCGATCTCAGGATCAACATCTCGGGCTGCATCAACAGCTGCGGCCATCACCATGTCGGCGACATCGGCATTCTCGGCGTCGACAAGCGCGGCCAGGAGGTCTACCAGCTCACGCTCGGCGGCTCGAGCGCGGACGAGGCGAGCCTCGGCACCATCCTGGGTCCGTCGTTGCCACCCGACCAAGTGGCCGGTGCCGTCCGCCGCGTCGTCGATGTCTACATGGAGCGGCGCGAGCCTGGCGAGAGCTTCCTCGCCCTCGTGCGCCGGCTCGGCGTGGATGCGTTCAAGGCGCGCGTCTACGGCGGCCTCGAGGCGCACGCCGCATGAGCCGGCTGATCAAGAACCTGGCGCTCGTGGCCGATCCCTGGCGCGAGGCCGCCGCCGAGGGGCCGCTGCCGGACGGTGACGTGATCGTGCCCTTGGCGCGCTTCACGGCGGAGCGGGAGGCGTTGCTGGCCCGTGAGGGCCGGCTCGGCGTGCGGCTCAGCCCCGACGACGATCCGGCCGCGCTGGCCGGCGATCTGGGGCACCTCGACCTGGTCGCGCTCGCCTTCCCGAGGTTCACCGACGGGCGGGCCTATTCGCAGGCGCGGCTGCTGCGCGAACGGCTGGGGTTCGCGGGCGAACTGCGCGCCGTGGGCGATGTGCTGCGCGATCAGTTGCTGCTCATGGCGCGCTGCGGTTTCGATGCGTTCGAACTGCGCGCCGACAAGGACCCGGACGACGCGCTCGGCGCCTTCGCCGACTACTCCGTGGCGTACCAGGCCCCGGTCTCGCCTGCCCCGGGTGGGCGCGTCTGAGCCGGGTTGCGCGCGGCGACGACAGCCTCTAACACTCCCGGACTTCGCAACCAGAGGCTGTTCGGAGCCCATGTCCGACCTTCGGCTCGCGCACGATTTCGCCTTCGCGGACCTTTACGACCAGGTCGGGCTCGGGCGTCTGGACGCGGCGTTCCTGGCCCATCTGACCGGCGTCGACCCTGGTCTCGGCCTGCGTCTGGGGGCCGCGCGTGCGCGGCCCGAAGCGCTGGCGCCGAAGGAGGAGTCCGAGCTTCTGGTCGCGCTCGCGCCGCACCTGGAGGACTTCGTCGCCGACCTGTTCGGCATCCGGCGCGAGGTGGCGGCCTTGCGTGCGCGCCACGACGCGCTGGCACCCATCTATGACTGCAAGCGGCTGTTCGTGCGCCGCCGCGCCGCCAAGGCGCTGACGGCGGATGAGGCGGCTGCACTCGACGGCACGGCGCTGGAAGCGGACCTCGTGGCCGCCATCGGGGCGCCCGTCACCGAGCCGACGTTCGCCCGCGCCGTCATGGGTTGGCTGGAGGACGAGCCAGCGCACGGCGCGGTGCTGGCGGCGGCGGAACGGTTTGCGGCGTGGGCGACGCAGGTCGCGATGGGCCGCGCGCGCTTCGCCGGCGGCTTCCTGTTCCACCTGCCGCACAAGCTGGACCACCAGCACCTGATCGAGGCCGAGACCGTGGACGTGGCGGACGCACCGGCGCTCGCGCTGCCGCCGGAACGCCAGCGCCACCGCGAAGGCTTCGCGCTTACCGATCCAGGCATGGACCTGGCCGCCGCGCTGGACCACGCGCACTACTGCATCTTCTGCCATAACCAGGGCAAGGACAGCTGCGCCAAGGGCTTCCGCGACAAGACCGGCGGGTTCCGCGCCAACCCGCTCGGCATCCCGCTCAATGGCTGCCCGCTCGACGAAAAGATCTCCGAGATGAATATGCTCAAGGCGGCGGGACACGCCTTGGGCGCGCTGGCGGTCGTCGCCGTCGACAATCCGCTGCTGGCGGCGACCGGGCACCGCATCTGCAACGACTGCATGAAGGCGTGCATTTACCAGAAGCAGGAGCCGGTCGACATCCCGCAGGTCGAGACGCGCGTGCTCAAGGACGTGCTCGACCTGCCCTGGGGTTTCGAGATCTACGGTCTGCTGACGCGCTGGAACCCGCTGGACCTGCGACGGCCGCTGCCGCGCGTCGCCACCGGGCGGCGCGTGCTGGTCGTCGGGCTGGGGCCGGCGGGGTTTAACCTGGCGCACCACCTGCTGCGCGACGGGCACACGGTGGTCGGCGTCGACGGCCTGAAGATCGAACCGCTGGCGGCCGAGCTGTCGGGTGTGGCGTCCGACGGCGCGCGCGTGCCCTTCCGCCCGGTGCGCGACCTGGCCGAACTGGTCGAGCCGCTGGATCGCCGCGTGATGGCCGGCTTCGGCGGCGTCGCCGAGTACGGCATCACCGTTCGCTGGAACAAGAACTACCTGAAGATCGTCCGCCTGCTGCTGGAACGGAACCGAGCGTTTACCATGATCGGCGGCGTGCGCATGGGCGGCACGCTCGGCATCGAGCGCGCGTTCGCGCTGGGCTTCGACCATGTGGCGCTGTGCGTGGGTGCTGGCCGACCGACCTATCTGGACTTGCCCAACGGCCTGGCGCGCGGCGTGCGCGCGGCCTCGGACTTCCTCATGGCGCTGCAGCTCACCGGTGCGGCGCGCACCGATTCCATCGCCAACCTGCAGGTGCGCCTGCCCGTGGTCGTGGTCGGCGGCGGTCTGACCGCCATCGACACGGCGACCGAGGCGCTCGCCTATTATCCGGTTCAGGTCGAGAAGTTCTTGGCGCGCTACGAGGCGCTGGCGGCTGAGCGTGGCGAGGTGGCGGTGCGCGCCGCGTGGGATACCGAGGAAGCAGTCATCGCCGACGAGTTTCTGGCCCACGGCCGTGCCTTGCGCGCCGAACGCGCACGCGCCGTCGCCGAGGGCCGCGCGCCCGACCTACGCCGGGTGCTCGACGGCTGGGGTGGCGTCACGCTCGCCTATCGCAAGCGCCTAGTCGACGCGCCAAGCTATCGGCTGAACCACGAGGAAGTGGGCAAGGCGCTCGAGGAGGGCATCCGTTTCGCCGAGGGCCTTTCGCCCACGGCGGTCGCGATCGACCGGTTCGGTCACGCCGAGGCGATTCTGATGGACCGCGCCGGCGCGTCGGTACGCCTGCCCGCGCGCACCATCATGGTCGCCGCCGGCACCCACCCCAACACCGTGCTGGCGCGCGAGGAACCGGGGCTGTTCGGCCTGGACGCCGGCTGTTTCGCCGCGCTGGACGAAGACGGCGCGCCCGCGCCCGCCGAGCGCAGTGCCAAGCCCACGTCCGTGCGCGTGCTGGCCCACCTGTGCCCCGACGGTCGCGCGGTCTCGACCTTCGGCGACGTGCACCCCTCGTTCGCGGGCAACGTGGTCAAGGCCATGGGCGGGGCGAAGCAGGGCTATCCGGTCATCACGCGCCTGCTGGCGCGGCTGCCGCGGGTCGCGCGCGACGACGCGGCCTTCCGCGCGGCGCTCGATGGCCTGCGCGCGTGCGTCCACGCGGTCAACCGCCTGACGCCGACCATCGTCGAGGTCGTGGTCGAGGCGCCCTTCGCCGCGCGCGCGTTCCGTCCGGGCCAGTTCTACCGGCTGCAGAACTTCGAGACGCTGGCGCCGCGCACCGCGGATACGACGCTGGCCATGGAAGGCCTGGCCATGACCGGGGCGTGGACCGACCCGGACCGCGGCCTGCTCGGCCTGATCGTGCTCGAGATGGGCGGCTCGTCGGACCTGACGGCGATGCTGCGCCCGGGCGAGCCCGTCGTCGTCATGGGGCCGACCGGCACGCCGACCGAGATCGTGCCGGGGGAGACCGTGCTGCTGGCCGGCGGCGGGCTCGGCAACGCGGTGCTGTTCTCCATCGGCCGGGCGATGCGCGCGGCCGGCTGCCGCGTGCTCTACTTCGCCGGCTACCGAGACGCCGCCGATCGCTACAAGGTCGCCGACATCGAGGCGGCGGCGGACGTCGTGGTCTGGTCGTGCGACCGAGCGTCCGGCTTCGCGCCCGGCCGGCCGCAAGACCTCGCCCACATCGGCACCATCGTCGAGGCCATGGTGGCCTACCACGAGGGCCGGCTCGGCGCCCGCCCCATCGCGCTCGAGGACGTCGACCGCGTCGTCGCCATCGGCTCGGACCGCATGATGGCGGCGGTCAAGGCGGCGCGCCATGGCGTGTTCGCCGGCGTGCTCAAGCCGTGCCATCACGCGCTCGGGTCGATCAACTCGCCCATGCAGTGCATGATGAAGGAGATCTGCGCCCAGTGCCTGCAGCCGCAGGTGGACCCGGCCACCGGCGCGCCGCGTCCGCCTGTCTTCTCGTGCTTCAACCAGGACCAGGCGCTCGACGCGGTCGATTTCCCGGCGCTCGCCCAGCGGCTGCGGCAGAATTCGGTGCAGGAGAAGCTGACCGCCCAGTGGATCGACCGCTGCCTGCGCGGCCTCGCGCTGCGCCCCGCGGCGGAGTAGCCGCCGCTCAGCGATCCTTGGCGTGCGCCGCCGTCGCCGCCGCGCGGAGCCAAGCCACCGGGTCGTCCCGGTGGTAGGGGTGCTCGGCCGGCTCGATCGCGTCCAGGAAGCCCTGGTAGACGGCTGCGCGCCGCGCCGCTGCCACGGGCGCCAGCAGGGTCGCGGCGCGCTCCGGCGCGCAGCCGAGAACGATGTCCGACCACAGCCGCGCCCAGTGGCGGCGCACGGCCGGCGCCGCATCGGCCGGCACCCGTCCCAGGAACGCCGAATGGTCGAGCAGCGGGTGACCGACGACGCTGTCGCCCCAGTCAAGCAGGGTGAGGGCCCGTCTGTCGCCCCGGAAATTGCCCGGGTGCATGTCGCCGTGCACCAGCGTCGCGGGCAGGCCGCACGCGGCGATGGCGTCGAGGCGTTCCGGCAGGTCTCGGGCGAAACGATCGAGCATCGAGCGATCCTCGGCCGGCAGGTCGGCCATCCGGCGCTCGACCGTCGCCATGATCGCCGCGCCGAGCCTGGGGGCGCGCGCATCGGGCACGCCGAGCGCGGGCAGTTTGTCGACGCGCCCGGCCCACGACGCCTGCAGCGCGACCAGCAGCGACACCATGGCCAGATACCGCGTCGCGTCGGCGTCATAGAGATTCTCGCCCGCCACGTGCGCGAGCAGCTCGCCTTCGTGCGCCAGGAATCTGGGCACGACCTTGAGCCACGCGCATCCCTGGGCGAGCGGCAGGCGCCACAGGCTGGACAGGTTCCAGGTGCGCACCTGGACCGGCCGCCCGGCCAGCCGCAGTCCGTGCTCCGCCAGGATGCCCCGTGCCCAGGCCAGGTCCGCCGTCGGCCCGCCGAGGCGCGCGTAGCCGGCGCGCCGTGGCTGGTCGTCGAGCACGCCATGCCACGGCTGGACGGGCAGGTCGCTGGGGGAAACGTCGGGGTCCAGTTCGGCGAGGTACGTGACCGCGCCGCCGGGCGGGCGCTCGTTGGCCGCCTCGAGCAGACGCAGGATCGTCACGCCGATGCCGAATCGCTCGCGCGCCGTGGCGACGACCGGCTCGACCTCCTGCCACCAGGGCGTCGTGACGGCGAAGGTCGGCAAGGCGCCAACCACGTCGCCCGTCGCTGTCACCAGGACCAGCCGAACCGTACGCACTCGCTAGCGCCGCTTGAGCAATGTTGTCGCCTTCATCCCTTCCTGTCGTTCCCGGGCGACGCGCACGCGGCGAACCGGGAACCCAGGGCCGCGCACCGCCAAGCCTCCCTATGGGTCGCCGGTTCCGGCCTGCGGCCGGCCCAGGGATGACAATCTCTGTGGTTCCGCGTTCGGTGGACCTGCGCTAGGCCGTACGCGGCTCGGCCATCAGGTCCTTGCTGGACGGGTTGGGCGGCGCCACCGCGACATTGTCGAAGCTCATGAGGCCGATCAGGCGCGGCGGCGCGCCGACGATGGGCGTGACCCGGTGCATCGCGTTGTGGCCGTGGAAGATCAGCAGGTCGCCGGGCGCCGGGTCGAAGCTGTGGTGATGGCGGTCCTCGCCGGCCAGGATGGCCGCGACGCCCGCCTCGTTCGCGTCGGCGGCCGAGCGGGCGCCGGGTATCCAGTCGAACCGGCCGCCGCCTTGGGCGCGGCGGAACAGGATCGAGGCGACGGTCTCGTTGGCATCGAAGTGCCAGCCCAGTTCCTCGCCTTCGCGCATGACCGTGACGTTAAGCGAGCCGCGCGGTTCGCTGTAGCGGAACACGAGCTGGCCGGGCGTCAGCGCGCGCATGAAGGCGAGCATGGCGTCGCCTTCATAGAGCGCGCGGAACGGCGAGGCGGCCGGGATGTCGGTGCGCGCGACGTAGCCCACGGCGAACGTCACCGCTGTCGCCTTGGGGTGGCCGGGCGGGAACGCGGGGTCCGGTTTGCGGTATTAGGGCGTGTAGCGGCTGTTGCTGTGCCGGGCGAGCGGAGCCACCGCTTCGGCCTCGGCCAGGCAGCACGCCAGGCCCTCGGGCGTCAGGAAGCCGGGCAGGCGGCAGCCGCCGCGCGCGGCCAACTCGCCGCGCGTCCGTTCGAGGAAAACGCGGCCCTCGGGCGACCCCAACCGGTCGAGCGGGTAGCGCGCGCGATCGACGATGCCGAATCCCGCCGGCACGATGGCGTCAACGGGCATTGTCGCGCTTGACCGCCTCGTGATGGCGGATCACCTCCTTGACCACGAAGGCCAGGAACTTCTCGGCGAACTCGGGATCGAGCTTGGCGTCCGTCGCGAGGCGGCGCAGGCGCGCCACCTGCTGCGCCTCGCGCGCCGGGTCGGCGGGCGGCAGGTCGTGCTGCACCTTCAGCACGCCGACCCGCTGGGTGCAGCGGAATCGCTCGGCCAGCATGTGGATGATCGCCGCGTCGATGTTGTCGATGCTGTCGCGTAGCGTCTGCAGTTCGGGCAGGGTGGCGCCGCTCCGCTTGTCCATGTCTCAGTCCCTGGGCTTGTCCAGCCTCTCGACGTTTTCTTAGCACGACCCGGCCGGATCGGGTCGATCCAGCCGCACGTCGGCCAGCAGCGTCTCCAGCCATGGCCAGCGGGCCGCGGCCGTCTTGTCCGCCACGAAGTACGCCGTGCGTTCGAATGTGGGCGTATCGGGTACCGGGTGCAGCCGGCCCGCCGCGATGTGCGGCTTCGCCAGGCGATCGGGCAGGTAGGCCGAACCGCCCCACGCCAGGATGTGGTCGAGCGCCCAGGCGGCGCAGCCGAACACCACCGTCGGCGTGTCGCCATCTGGGTAGGCGGTGGCGTGAGCACGCCGGAACGCCTCGCCGAAGTCCACGTAGACGTAGCGCGAGTCCCAGCGTACCCGGCCGCGCGGCACGGTCGAGACCAGGACCAGACGGTCGGCGCCAAGCGGCTGTGCCGTCCACGGCTCGCGCAGGCTGGGCGAATAGCAGAACACCGCGTCGACCAGTCCGCTGCCGAGCCAGCGGTCCATGTCCGGCTGCTCGCCCGGCCACGCCGCGACCGCGACGCGCGGATGATCGGTGCGCAGGCGCTCGAAGAACGCGCGGCCGACGCCCGCCCACAGGTCGAAGTGGCAGCCCAGGTTGCACACCGACTCCATCTCGGCCGGCAGCGCCGCTTCCTGGCGCGCTTGGCGCCACAGGTCGGTCATGAGCTGGGCGTAGCGCAGGAACTTGAACCCGGCGGAGGTCAGCTCGGCACCGGACTTGCGGCGGATCAGCAGTTCCTGACCCAGTTTGCGCTCGAGCGCGCTGAGCCGTGTCGTCACCGTCGACGGCGTCACGTTCAGGCGCGTCGCGGCGCGCACGAGCGAACCGGTCTCGACCACGGTCAGGAACGTACGGAGTGTGGTACTATCCACGGAGATAAGCCAAATTTGTGAAATATAAAATTTTATGCCTAATAAATTTCGATATCAATGATTTCGCTCCTCGACCATGATACCGACCGCGAGACAACCACCACCGACGGCGCGCGCGAGCCATGGAATTCAACCACTTCCTCTCCAGCTACTACCCGGACCCGCGCTATGGCGCCGTGCGGCTCTACGCCGACATGATCGAACAGGCGCGACTGGCCGAGCGGCTCGGCTACCAGTCGGTCGCATTGCCCGAGCACCACCTGATCAACATCCTGCTGACGCCCGCGCCGCTCTCCATGGCGGTCAAGGTGGCAGCCGAGACCAAGCGCGTGCGCATCGTCACCTCGGTCGTTGTGCTGCCGCTGCACGACATGCGCGTCTACGCCGGCGAACTGGTGGTCGCCGACGCGCTGACCGACGGCCGGCTGATCCTGGGTGTAGGGCGCGGCGCGTTCGGCTACGAGATGGACCGCATGGGCGTGCCGCTGGCGGACAGCCGCGCCAAGTTCGACGAATCGCTCGACGTGTTGAACGCCCTGCTGACCCGCGAGGAGGTTTCGTGGGACGGTCGCTGGTACACGTTTGATCCGATCACCGTGATGCCGCGCCCGGCGCGCCCGATCCCCATGATGATCGCGGCGCTGGCGCCCGAGGCGATCTACCACTCGGTCAAGCGCGGCTGCCACATCCAGACCACGCCGCTGATGGGCACGCGCGAGCACATGCTCGAGCAGGTGGATGCCTTCCGCCGCGGCCGGGACGAGCTCGGCGCCGCCGGCCGCCACCTTGAGCTCTCGTTGCTGCGCGTCGCCTACGTGGCGCGCGACGAGGCCGACAAGAAGGCCAAGGTCGCCATGGCCTTCGACTACTACAAGCGCTTCGACAACGTGTTCACCGGCCCGGGGATCGTGAACCACGGCGCGATCGAGCCGCTGCCGCGCAAGCAGACCATCGAGGAGTTGGAGCGCAACCTGCTGATCGGCACGGCCGCCGAGGTCGAGAACAAGCTGGCCGAGTACGCCGAGGCCGGCATCGACGAGACGATCCTCAACATGAACATAGGTTGCGGCCAGGCCGAGACGCTGGCGTCCATGGAGCGCTTCGCCGCGACCGTCATGCCGCGCTTCACCGCGGGCCTGCGCGTGGCCTCGGCGCGATGAGCGCGGTCGATTGCGCCTTCACCGTTACCGGCAGCGGCCCGCCGCTGATCATGGTGCACGGCATCGGCGCGCGGCGCGCCGGCTGGCTGGGCTTGGTCGATCGCCTGAAGAACGACTTCCTGTGCGTGACCTACGACCTGCGCGGCCACGGCGCCTCACCAGTGCCGCCGCCGCCCTACACGCTCGACGACCTGGTCGACGATCTCGAGGCGGTGCGCGCGCGCCTCGGGCTCGAACGCACCCACATCATCGGCCACTCGCTCGGCGGCATGATCGGCCCAGCCTACGCCCGGCGCTACCCTGCGCGCGTGATGTCGCTCGGCCTGCTCAGCACCGCCGCGTTCCGCACCGAGGACGACCGCGCGAAGGTTGAGGCCGTGATCGCCGCGATCGAGCGCGACGGCCTCGACACAGTGCTGCCGACGCTGGTCGCGCGCTGGTACTCGGACGCCTTCGCCGCCGCCCGGCCCGACGCCGTCGCGGCGCGCCTGCAGCAGGTCAAGGACACGCCGCTCGACGTGTTCCTCAGCGTCTTCCGCATCTACGCCGGCACCGAAATGGCGCCCTGGCTGCACGAGATCAGCGCACCGTCGCTCGTGCTGACCGGCGAACTCGACGGCGGCTGCAACCCGCGGCTCAACCGCCGGATCGCCGAGGCGCTGCCGCGGTCGAAGCTGGTCATCCTCGACGGCCTCAAGCACTCGATTCTGATCGAGGCGCCCGAGCGCGTGGCCGAACCCGTGCGCGACTTCCTTACAGCCGGCGCGGGGGTTTGAGCGTCACCCGATCCCCGGCACCGGGAAGCGCAGTGACAGGTCCATCACCTCGGCGCGGATCTTCTTGAGATCCTCGTTGCCGCCGGCGCGCGCCGCGCGCACGATGAAATCGGCGACCTGGCGCATCTCGGCTTCCTTCATGCCGCGCGTGGTCAGCGCGGGCGTGCCCAGCCGGATGCCCGAGGGGCTCATGGCCGAGCGCAGATCGTCGGCGATCATGTTCTTGTTGAGCGTGATGCCCACCTCGTCCAGCACGTTCTGGATGTCGCCGCCCGGCTTGCCGAAGCTCTTCACCGCGTCGGCCAGCATCAGGTGGTTGTCGGTACCGTTGGTGATCAGCTTGACGCCCTGGTCCATCAGGCGCTGGGCCATGGCCTTGGCGTTCGCGACGATCTGGAGCGCGTAGGTCTTGAACTCGGGCTTCAGCGCCTCGCCGAAGGCCACCGCCTTGGCCGCCACCATCTGCATGATCGGGCCGCCCTGGAAACCGGGGAACACGGCCTTGTCGATTTTCTTACCCAGCTCGCGCTCGTGCGTCAGGATCATGCCGCCGCGCGGGCCGCGCAGGCTCTTGTGCGTGGTCGACAGCATCACGTCGAAGCCGTCGTCGAACGGGTTGCGCGCGGCGCCGCCCGCGATCAGGCCGGCGATATGGGCGACGTCGGCCACGGCGTAGGCGCCCACCTCGGTCGCGATCGCGCGCATGGCCTTGTAGTTCAACTCGCGCGGGTAGGCCGAGAACCCGGCCAGCACGATCTTGGGGTTCTCCGCCTTGGCGACCTGGCGCATGGCATCGTAGTCGATCTCGCCGGTCTCGATGCTCTTCATCTTGTATCGCACGAAGCGGAACACCTTGGCCACGTGGGTCACCGGATGGCCGTGGGTCAGGTGCCCGCCGTGGCTCAGGTCCATGCCCAGGATGGTGTCGCCCGGTTCGGCGAGCGCGAAGTAGGTCGCGATGTTCGCCGGCGCGCCGGCGTGGCTCTGGACGTTGGCGTGGCCGGCGCCGAACAGCTGCTTGGCGCGCTCGATCGCCTCGGCCTCGATCTTGTCCATCACCTCGTTGCCGCCGTAGTAGCGCGCGCCGGGATAGCCCTCGCTGTACTTGTTGTTCAGCACGCTCGACATGGCTTCCATGACGGCGGGGCTGACATAGTTCTCGCTGCAGATCAGCTCGAGCCCGGTGCGCTGGCGCTCCTCCTCCTCCTTGATGAGGCCGTGGATCAAGGGATCGGTCTTGTCGAGGAAGCGGTAGTCCATGACGGGCTCCAGGGTCGCTGTCCGGGTGACGTACGCCACGCGGCACCGCCACGCAAGCGCGAAGCCGCGTTAGAGCACGGCGGATGTTCCGGTATAGGGCAACGCATGCGACGTGCCGCCCGTCTCGCCCCAGCCATGATCGTCCTCGCCCTGGCGCTGGGCCAAGACCCCGCCCGTGCCGGCGGTGGTGGCACGGGCCCCGGTCGCCGCTCCCATCCCGTTGGAACCCGACACGCCGCCAAAGCTCTCGGACGACTCAGCGGTGGCCGTCAGCGCCGATGCCGCGCCGGCCGCGACCATCGCGGGCAACGAAGCGGACGGACCGGCGCTGGACGCGGACTATGTGCAGCGGCTGCTCGGCTGGCTCGACCGGCACAAGGCGTAACCGGCCCGGGCTCAACGTGACGGTGAGGAGGGCATTGCCTTCGTCGAGTTCTCTCTGGATCCGGCCGGGCATGTGATCGCCAGCCGCCTGGTGCGAAGCAGCGGCTTCGAGGTTCTCGATCAGGAGGCCCTGGCCCTGATCGACCGGGCCAGCCCCCTGCCGACGCCGGACCAGCCGGCCACTTTCGTCGCGCCGCTCGAATTCGTCCTTCGTTAGGCGCCTCGCCGCATCAGGCCGCCGGGCGGTCGTGCAGGGCGAAGATCTTGCGCGCGGTCTCGACGACCTCGAGCGTACCCAGGAACCCGGCCGGGATGACGAACGCATCCCCCGCCACGAACGTGCGGTGCTGGCCGGCCTGATCGGTCACGACGATCTTGCCGCTCAGCAGCACCGACAGTTCGTCCTCGGCGAAGTGGATGCGCCATTTGCCGGGCGTGCACTCCCAGACGCCCGCGGTGAACGCGCCATCCAGGCTGGCGAAGGCGCTGACGCCCCGGGTCTCGGGGCAGCCGGACAGCACGTGCGGCGGCGGGCCCCAATTCTCCAGCGGCGTCGTGTCCCTCGGTAAAACACCCGGCAACGGCTGGATTGCCTCGATGGATCGCATGCTGTGCCCCCCAAAGCCCCCGGATCGGTGCCGCCGGCATTGTGGCCCGAACCTTCGCGACGGGGAAGCCGGTCCACCCGGCGCGACGCCACACGATCAGACGACGTCGTGGATGCGCCGGGCGAAGTGCTGCGCGAGCGGCTCGAGCAACGGCCCCGGCGCGACCACCGCCGTCGTCGGCACGGCGATCGCCCGGATCTCCTCGAGGAAGGGGGCGAGCGGCGGCGGCGCGGCGCGGCCGGTCACGTGCAGCGCCTGGGACGCGATCACCGCGAGCGTCGCCAGCGCCGCCACCAAGGCGCGTCCGGCGTCGGCTTCCTTGGCCCAGGCCAGGAAGGTCGGCGGCGCCACGTCGTTCTGGCCGAAGCCGCCGCTTTCGGACGCCGGCGTGAAGGTGCGGGCGGCGGCGTGACGCGCTTCCTCGTAGTAGCCGACCAGCGCCATGGGCAGGCAGCCGAAGTAGGTCTCGGCGCCATCCACCCGCAACTGGTCGGGCAGCAGCGAATAGCGTCCGTCGAGCAGCTTGGTCGCCTGGCGGTCCGCCAGCAGGCAGAGTTCCGCCCAGGCGTGGCCGAGCCCGTCCAGCGCGGGCGTCGCCATGGCGTTGTGGTAGCCACCCGTCGAGTAGACCCGGCCCAGGGGATAGCCGTCGTGCGGCGGGATGTAGACCGGGTTGTCGCTGACCGAGGCGAGCGAGACGGTCGCTGCGCGCTCGGCCTCGACCACCGCGCGGAACGCTTGGCCCAGCACGCGGGGCAGGACGCGGAAGCTGACCGGGGCCTGGTAGGGCCGGCGGTCCTCGGTGGGCACGCCGGTCAGGCATGCGCGCAGAGCCCGCAGGGCGTGCGCTTCGCCGTCGTCGCCCCACAGGTCGTCGAGCTCGCTCGCGACGTGCTCGAGCGGCGTCTTCAGCGCCTCGAAGGCCAGGGCGAACACCGGGATCGCCAGGTCCAGGCGGCGACGCGCAGCGAGCGCCGAGTCCGCCGCCAACGCGGCGGCGCTGGGCGAGCCGTTGATCAGGGCCAGCGTCTCCTTCTCGGCCAGGTCGAAGGACTGGGCCAGTGGCTCGAACAGGTAGGACAGGGACAGAATCTCGCCGGCGCCGCCCTGGCCCTGCCAGGGGATCGCGGGCAGCGGCGGCCCGTCCAGCAGGCCGGCGACGGCTTGGGCGAGCGCGGGCGTCACGGCGGCGTGGCCCTCGACAAAATTCGCAAGGCGCGCCAGCACGATGGCGCGCGCGACCCGATCCGGTAACGTGGCGCCGAACGAAGCGGCGGCCGATCCGGGCGGACGGCGGGCGTGCTCCTTGCGCTCGGCCGGCGACAGGCGCTGGCGCGCGTTCTGGCCGTAGCCCGAGGTGACGCCGTAGATGAACAGGTCCGGGTCACTGTCGATCAGGGCCATAAAGCTGGCCCGACACGCCGCGATACGGGCCAGCGCCGACCCGGCCAGACGCACGGGAGAACGATGCCAAGCGACGCGGTGGACCGCCTCGAGCGTGATGTCGCGGCGGGTAGCGATCGTAGTGGTCATGGAGCCTCCGTGGAGCGGCGGTTTGTATGGCACGGGTGCGCTGCCCGGACCATAGCAACCTAACGGGATTTCCGTGGTCCGGGCTCAACTTGCCGTCCTCGGCCGAGAGGCCTAACAGAAGTCCGCAGGAGGTGCCGACATGGCCGACGCGGCAATGCTGGCTCAGGGCGCGGTCGCGCTGGTCTTCCCGGTCGTGCTGGTTGCGGCGGCCGTCAGCGACATGGCCCGCTACATCATCCCGAACGCCCTGCCGATCGGTCTGGCGGTCGCGTTCCTGCCGACGGCGGCGCTGGCGGGGCTGGACCCCGCGGCCATCGGCTATCACGCGCTGGCTGGGCTCGCGGTCCTGGCGGCGGGGTTCGGCCTGTTCGTGCTGAACGCCATGGGCGGCGGCGACGTCAAGCTGCTGGCCGCGGCGGCGATCTGGACGGGTTTCGAGACGCTGCTGCCCTTCGCGCTGCTGGTCGCGATCTTCGGCGGTTTGGTCGCGGCCGCGCTGCTCGTGGCGCGCCGGTTGGGCCGGCGGGGCGCGGATTCGGTCCGGCCGTGGCTCGCGCGCCTGCTGTCGCCCCGTCAGGGTGTCCCCTATGGCGTCGCGATCGCGCTGGCCGGGCTGATCATCTTTCCGCGCCTGACGGTGGCCCGACCCCTAGCCGTTCTGTTCGGGTTGGGGAATTGACCGTGCCCGTGCAATTGATCACAGGACCCGGCGCCCGATCCGCGCTATGGTTAAAGGGCAGTCGAAATGACGGGATTCCTCAGTTAACACATAGTTAACGACCGATTTTTGACATAAGGGTGGGCCTGCGGCGTAACGGGGGTGCCGCGCGGTCGGGGGAATGTCCATGCGTCCGATCGTCATCGTCCTGATCCTGGTCGCGCTGGTGCTGGCGCGGGGCACGGCGTTCCTGGTCAACATGCTGCTGCAGCGCGAGTCCGAGCCGGTCGAGGCCGTTGAGCAGACCGAAACCGAAGTCATGGTCGCGGCGCGCGACCTGCCGGCGGGCGAGCTGATCGCGGACAGCGACTTGGCTTGGCGTGCCTGGCCCGATTCCCCCGTGCAATCGGACTATATCGTTCGCTCCAGCGACGGCGGCTACGGCGACATCCCGGGTTTGGGCGTGCGTTCGGCGATCCGCGCCGGCGAACCCATCACGGCGGCGCGCGTCTTCAAGCGCACCGACGCCGGGTTCCTGGCGGGTGTGCTGGGCGAAGGCATGTGCGCCATCGCGATCGAAGTCGACGAAACGACCACCTCCAATGGTTTTGTGCTGCCCGGCGACTGCGTCAATGTGCTGATGACCCAGAAATTCACGGCGTTCGACCCGCAGACCGAGCAGACCTCGGACCGCCACGTGGTGCAGACGGTGCTCGAGGACGTGCGCGTCATCGCCGTCGACCAGACCATCAACGACGTCGAGGGGGCTGCGGTCCGCGCCAAGACGGTGACCATCGAGGTGACACCGGCGCAGGGCGAGATCGTCGCCCTGGCCGACGAGATGGGCAACCTGACGCTCGCGCTGCGCAGCCTGTCACGTGGCGACGAGCCGGCCTTGGCGCCGTTCCAGGCCGACTACAATGTCAGCCGCTACCTGGGCCGCGAGATCAAGACGTCCACCCGCGTCCTGACGGCTGCGCGCGACCTGCCCGCCGGCGCCCTGGTGAACGCACCGGTGGCCAATCTCAGCGCCGACCACATCCTGCTGGAAGCCCCGCGCCAGGCCATCGCCGCGTGACATGGGCAGCGCCGATCGTCCCCTGGTCCTGACGATCGGCCATTCGAACCATGACCTGGAGACGTTCGTCGGCCTGCTGCGAGGCGCCGGCGCATCGCTTGTCGTGGACGTGCGCTCGGCGCCGGTATCGCGCTGGTGCCCGCACTTCAACGGCCGCAACCTCGCGCCCGCGCTCGCGGCCGTGGGCCTCAGCTATGTCTACCTGGGCGCGGCGTTGGGTGGCCGCCCGAAGGCCCCTGCCCTGATGATCGAGGGCAAGCCCGACTATGGCGCGATGGCGCGACGGCCAGCCTTCGCCAGCGCCGTGGATCAAGTGCTGGAGCTGGCGGCGGCGGCGACGCCAGCCCTGATGTGCGCCGAGCGCGCGCCGACCGATTGCCACCGCGCGCGCCTGGTGGCGCCTGCCCTGGTCGCCCGTGGGGCCCACGTCCGACACATCCTGGCCGACGGCACCCTCGAGAACCACGACGCGATCCAACCGCACCTGAGCGGCACGCCTTTGCCCCTGTTCGACGACGCGCCGGGCGGTGCCGTCCCGCTCAGACGACGGCGATAGCCAGGCGCCCGACGCGCTCGATCGAGCCGACCAGCGCATAGCCGCGCCGCACCGGTCCGACGCCGGCCGGCGTGCCGGTGTAGATCAGATCGCCGGGCGCCAGATCGAACAGGGTCGACAGTTCGGCGATGATCTCGGGCACCGACCAGATCATCTGGGACAGGTCGCCCTCCTGGCGTTCCTCGCCGTTGACGTCCAACCGGATGACGCCGCGCGCGGGGTGACCGATCGCCGACGCCGGGTTGAGGGCGGAGCACGGCGCCGCGTGCTCGAACGCCTTGGCGACCTCCCAAGGGCGGCCGAGCTTCTTAGCTTCCGACTGCAGGTCCCGGCGGGTCATGTCGAGCCCGACGGCGTAGCCGAACACTAGGTCGAGCGCGCGCGCCACGGCGACCCCGCTGCCGCCCGCGCCCAGCGCGACCACGAGCTCGATTTCGTGGTGCACGTCCTGGCTACGCCGCGGATACGGGAACCGGCCGCCATCGTGGACCAGGCTTTCCGGGTTCTTCTGGAAGAAGAAGGGCGGCTCGCGCTTGGGGTCGCCGCCCATCTCGATGGCGTGGTCGGCGTAGTTGCGCCCCACACAGTAGACGCGCCGCACCGGAAAGCGGCCGGTCGAGCCGAGGATGGGCAACCAGGGGCGCGGCGCCGGGGGCACGACGAAACCCGTACCCGCTTCGCTCGACGTGCGGTCCCTGGCCACGATGCGCGTTCTCCGTGAAGTGCACGCGCAATCTAGAGCATGATCCGGCCCTGGGGGAACCGTCCAGGGCGTTCCGCCGGCCGATATGACCTGCGTCAAGGCGATGGACGGGCCGGCGCTTAGACTGATCCGCTCGGGGAAGGAGGCGTTTGGTGGAGCATGCGGCGACCGATCCGGCGGTCTGGCGCGACGTGCTGGTTCTCCTGGGCGCCGCGGTGGCGACTGTCGCGCTGTTCAACCGCCTGTCCGTGGGACCGCTGCTCGGCTACTTCGTCGCCAGGTTCCTGATCGGCCCCACGGCCCTGGGGTTTGTCGCCGCCGACAGTGCGATCAGGGCGATCGCGGAGGTCGGCGTCGTGTTCCTGCTGTTCGCGGTGGGTCTCGAGCTGCCGCTGAAGCGCCTGTGGGTCATGCGGCGCTGGCTATTCGGCCTGGGCCTCGCTCAGGTCGCGCTCACCAGCGCGGGATTCGCCCTCGTGCTGTTCGTCCTCGACCACGCGCCGGCCGGCGCCATCGTGATCGGCGGCGCGTTGGCCCTATCCTCGACCGCCGTCGGCCTGCAGGTGCTGGTGGATCGGGGCGAGCTCGCCACGCGCCACGGCCGTGCCGCCTTTGCCATGCTGCTGTCCAGGATCTCGCGGTCGTACCGCTTCTCGTGCTGCTGCCGATGCTCGGCACCGGCGATGGCGGCGTCGCGCGTGCCCTGGGGCTGGCCGGCGTGCAGGCGGCGCTCGCCCTGACCGGCATCGCGCTGATCGGCCGGTTCGCGCTGGGCCCCGTGCTGCACGCCGTCGCGCGCACGCGCAGCGCCGAGTTGTTCGTGGCGGCGGCGCTGCTGCTCGTCCTCGGTGCCGGGCTCGCCACTGCGGCGGCCGGCCTGTCCATGGCGCTGGGTGGGTTCCTGGCCGGCATGCTGCTGGCCGACAGCGAGTTCCGCCACCAGGTCGACGCCGACATCAAGCCCTTCCGGGGCCTCCTGCTGGGCCTGTTCTTCATGACCGTCGGCATGACGGTGGACCCCGCGGTGGTCATGGCCGAGGCTGGCCCCATCCTCACGCTGGTCGCGGCCCTCGCCGTGGCCAAGGGCGGCATCATCGCGCTGCTCGTGCGTGGCTTCGGTCTGTCGACCGTGGAGGCACTGCGTACCGGTCTCGTGCTGGGTCACGCCGGCGAGTTCGCCTTCGTCATCGTGACCTTGGCGCCCCAGGTTGGCGTGGTGGCGGCGGCCGACGTGCAAACGCTGATCGTCGCAGCGGCGCTCTCCATGGCCCTGTGCCCGCTGCTCGACCGGGTGGGCGAGGCGTGGGCGCGGCGGCGCGACCGCGAGGCCGTCGAGGTGGACGCCATCGCCGAGGAAACGCGCGATCTGAAGGGTCACGTCATCGTCGCCGGTTTCGGGCGCGTCGGGCGCTTGGTGGCGCGTATGCTCAACGAGACCAGGACGTCCTGGATCGCCGTCGATCTGGATGCTCGCCGCGTCGCCGGGTGGCGGCGCAATGGCTTGGCCGTATACTTCGGCGACGCCACGCGGATCGGTATCCTGCGCGCCGCCGGTGCCGCTCGCGCCGGCGCCGTCGTCATCACCCTCGACGACGAGGAGCAAGCCGAGGCGGCTGTGCACGCCGTGCGTCAGACGTGGCCGGACCTCGCCACCATCGCGCGACGCGGTGCCCGAGACGATGGAGGCGGGCCTGCGCCTTGGCTCCCATGTGCTCGACGCGCTGGGCGCCGAGGCGGGCCTGATCGACACCGCCGTGGCCGCCGCGCGCGCCGATCATGGGCCGCCCCCCGCGCGTTGAGCGGTTCCCTCCGATCGAGCGTTGCTCTATGGGTGTCGCCATGGCGAGTGTGCAGCCTCGGGCAGCCCTGGTGACCGGTGCGGCGCGGCGTATTGGCCGCGCCTTGGCGTTGTCCCTGGCTGGGAACGGTTACGCCGTCGCCGTCCACTACAACCGTTCGGCGGCCGAGGCCGAGGCGGTGGTGGCAGAGGTGCGGGCGCGCGGCGCCCGCGCCGTGGCGCTGGCGACCGATCTGGCCGATCACGCGGCCGTGGTGCGCCTCGTCCCGGCGGCGGCCGAGGCGCTGGGGCCGCTCGATCTCCTGGTCAACAACGCTTCACTGTTCGAACGCGACGTGCTGGCCGACGTCACTGAGGCGTCGTGGCGGGCGCACCTGGCGGTCAACCTGCAGGCGCCGGTGTTCCTGACCCAGGCCTTCGCGCGGCAGGTGCCGCCGGGCACGGCCGGCAACGTGGTCAACCTGATCGACCAGAAGGTGCTGAACCTAGCTCCGGCCTACTTGTCGTATACGGCGGCCAAGGCGGCACTGTGGGCCTTGACCCAGACGCTCGCGCTGGAACTCGCCCCGGCCATCCGCGTCAACGCCATCGGCCCGGGCCCGACCCTGCCCAACACGACCCAGACGGACGAGGCGTTCCAGCGCTACGCGGCGGCGATGCCGCTGGGGCGCGGCGCCTCGCCCGAGGATCTGGCGCGCACGCTCCACTACATCCTCGAGACGCCATCGCTGACCGGGCACATGATCCCCGTGGACGGCGGCGAACACCTGGGGTGGGCCATGCCGAAGCTGCGCGGCTTGGCGCCATGACCGGCGCTCCCGAGGGGATCGACCATCGCGTCTTCGTGCGCGGGCTGATGCTGTCATGCTTCATCGGCGCCCATCCGCACGAGCGCTTGGCGCCGCAGCGTGTGCGCGTGGATATCGAGCTCGCCGTCGCGGCACGGCCACCGGAGGACGACACCCTGGTCGACGTGGTCGACTACGAGCGCGTCGTGAACGCCGTGCGCCGCATCGCGGCCGAAGGCCACATCAATCTGGTCGAGACACTCGCCGAGCGCATCGCGGCCTCGTGCCTGGGCGACGGCCGCGTGGTCGAAGCGCGCGTACGGGTGGCCAAGCCGGACGTCTTCGACGACGTCGATGAAGTCGGCGTCGAGGTCGTTCGCGGCCATTCCGGCAGGCCGGGATAGGCCGGCAGCCCTGGCGCCGCCGCGCAACCCCTCATAGGGGAACAAGACGCTTGACTTTGCACAAGGCGGCCATGCAGCGGCGTGGGCCGCGGAAATCAGCCAATTCAGGGCGTCCGCGTGTTCGGGTCATGGATCGGTAACCACAAAATGTGTTATATTTCAAATAATTAGGTTTTTAGCACAAATCTTGTGCAGTGAGCGCCGAAGCGGCAGGGAACCGGCCTGCACGCGCTTCGGCGCCGTACTTATCGACAAACTTATCCACAGATGCCGTGCATCGCTCCGGACCCGCGAAAATCGGGCCGAAACTGGGCACTCGCGATGTCCTACCCGCCCGCCAGATCGCGTCGTGCCCGCTCGAGGTGACGGGTGACCAAGCGCGCCGCCGTGTCGCCATCGCGCGCCGCCAGCGCAGCGAACAGGGCGCGGTGCTCCTCGTTGTAGGCGCGCATCCGCGCACCCGTCAGGATCTTGTCCTTCATCGCGTTCCACTGGCGATGACCGCGCACGTGGTTGACCTGGCGGTAGAGCGCGACCAGCAGCGGGTTGTGCGTCGCATCCGCCAGGCGTTCATGGAACTGCCGGTCGAACCGCGTGAAGCGATCGGGGTCGTCGCCGGCCGCCTGGATCGCCTCCAAGGTCTCGGCCAGGCGCGCCAGGTCGCGCGGTGTCGCGTTCATGGTCGCCAGGCGCACCATATGCGGCTCGAGGCCCAGACGCACGTCGACCAGCTCGATCGGGCTGGTGACCTCGGCCACGTCGGCGTCGGCGCCGCCCGGCCGCCACACGACGAAGGTGCCGCTGCCGACCCGACGCGCGACCATGCCATCCGCTTCGAGTACGCGCAGCGCCTCGCGCAGCGTCGAGCGCGAAGCACCGAACGCCTGCGCCAGGCTGCGCTCGGGCGGCAGCCGCTCGCCCTCCACATAGACGCCATCGTGGACCGCCTGGCGCAGCCGCGCGGCGATGCCGGCGGCACCCAGGCGCACCCCGTCGATCGCCGTGGCGGCGCGCGGCGTGACGTCGGCTTCGGCCGCCGCCGGGCCGGGGCGGAGTCGCCGCAGACTTTCCACCTTAGTCGCCCTTGACATCATCGCCACGGGGGTGTTTCGTACAGGTCTAATTGGTCAAATTGGTATGGCATTGGCCCAGCCATTCTCTGCACCAATCGGCTTTGTCGTCAAGACCCATGTCGCCCGGGCCGCAGGCCGGCGCGACGGCATCCTCGAGGAGGCTATCGGTCCATGGCGTTCCCGACCCACACCAAGTACCTGATCATCGGCGCCGGCATCCACGGCGTGTCCACCGCGTGGCACCTGGCCAAGGAGCTCAAGGCGCGCGGCAAGGGCGACGGCCGCGACATCCTGGTGATCGACAAGACCGGCATCGCGGCGGGTGCCAGCGGCGTGGCCTGCGGCGTGGTGCGCAACAACTACTACCAGCCCGCCATGCGCGAACTGATGGCCGAGTGCGTGGCCGTGTGGGAAAGCGACCCCAAGGCGTTCAGCTATCACCCGGTCGGCTACATGCAGATCAGCCCCGAGGTCATGCACGCCGGCTGCGCCGAGATCTACGAGCAGCAGAAGGCTATCGGCTACACCTCGTCCTTCATCGAGGGCGAAGCCGACTGCATGAAGTACATGAAGGGCATCTTCTCGGACTGGCGCGCCAAGGGCATCACCAACGTGCTGCACGAGAAGAAGGGCGGCTACTCCAACCAGACGCGCGCCATGTACGGACTGGCCGGCAAGGCCGAGGCTGAGGGCGTGCGCATCCTGACCGGCGTGAAGGCGACCGGCTTCAAGGCCGACGGCAAGGGCATCAGCGCGGTCGAGACCGACCGGGGCACCATCCAGTGCGACCAGGTGATCGTCGGCGCCGGCCCGTGGGTCCGCCACATCTGGGACATGCTCGACCTGCCCAAGACCGTCGACATCAAGGGTCGCGACGGCACCATGCATCGCAACATTCCGATGTGGACGTACTGGTGCCTGGAGGAAGGCACGCTCGGCGTCGATCCGGACCTTCAGAAGACCAACGAAGGCAAGATGCCGCCGGTCATCCACGTCGACACCGACGCGCCGCTCCACTCGGACGTGGACGGCTCGCTGATTACCGACAAGATGTGGGGCATCTACTACAAGCCCGACTTCCACTTCGGCGGCGTGCAGGGCGGCGCCATGCCCTACAAGGTCGAGACGCCGGTGGACAAGGTGGCGGTCGATCCCTACGGACCCGATTCGCCCGACTTCATCGTCGGCGACGACTTCGCCCACATGTGGTGCTCGGCGCTGGCCTTCTGCCAGGAACGCTTCTCGGGCCAGATCGCGAAGTGGAAGAAGGAACCCTCGGGCGGGCTCGGCTGCTTCACGCCCGACAACTTCCCGGTGTTCGACCGCTTCCGCGACAACGTCTACATCATCGCCGACAGCAACCACGGCTGGAAGATGATCGGCGTCGGCAAGCTGGTGGCGAAGGAGCTGATGGGCGAGACGAGCCGCATCCTCGAGCCGTTCCGCTTCAGTCGCTACGCCGAGGGCAAGCTGCATCCGACGTCTTCGAGCCCGTTCCCGTGGAGCTGAGCGGGCCGCGTTGACAAGGGCGCGGAGCCAGCGCCAATGTCCGCCGGCCCCGCGAACGGCCCGCCACGGCGCGGGCGGTTGCGAAGCGGGGACGTGCGCCGGGCTAAGGTCCGGGCAACAGAGGAGGGAACGCACGCATGACTGACCTGGAAACCTACGTCGCCGACAAGAAGCGCAAGGAGCTGGTGAAGCAGGTCCGCGCCAAGATCAAGCAGCTCGGGATCCAGTACATCTACTACCAGTTCATCTCGGTCACGGGCCGCATCGTCGGCAAGGGCATCCCGTCGGACCACTGGGAATCGACCGCCGAGCGGGGCTTCCAGCTCGTCTACGGCTCGACCGCCAACCTGTTCGTCGATCGCCGCGGCCAGTACATCGGCTACGGCCCCGAGGCCTCGGAGCTGGTCGGCATCCCCGACCCCGAGACGTTCTGCCAGCTGCCCTGGGACAAGCGCGTCGCGCGCGTCTTCTGTACGCTTTTCCGCAACCGCGAGGAGACGAAGGACCCGGGCGCGTTCCTGAGTTCGGACTGCCGCGGCAACCTCCGGCGCATCGAGGAGCAGTTCAAGAAGGATCACACGGGCCTGCATCTGCGCCACGGCACCGAGCCCGAGATGATGTGGCTCAAGAAGGGCGAGGACGGCCGGCCCGCCGGCGGCATGACGAGGCCGCACTGTTACCACATCGGCCAGTTCGAGACGCTGCGCCCAATCATCATGCGCGTGCTGGAGTACGGCCGCGCCATGGGCCTGGACATGATCCAGGGCGACCACGAGGACGCGCCCGGCCAGCTCGAGCTGAACTGGATGTTCGACACGGCGATGCACACCGCCGACCGGCTGACCACCTACCGCCAGATCTGCGCGGCGGTGGGGCGCGAGTTCGACGTCATCCCATGCTTCATGTCGAAGCCCTACATGGGTGTCTCGGCCAGCGGCTGCCACCACAACCTGTCGCTGTGGCGCGGCGGCGAGGAGACCATGAATACGCTGGGCAACAGCAGCCCGTTGCCCGGCATGGACGACGTGTTCGTCTACACCAAGGGTGGCGAGAACACGTTCATGCCCGAGAAGGGCCAGAAAAAGCCGGGCAAGATCGGCCTGATGTCGATCGGCGGCGTCATCGAGCATCTGCCGGCGCTGACCGCGATCGGCTGCTCGACGGTCAACTCGTACCGCCGGTTGTGGGACGCGGGCTTCTGGGCGCCGGTCTATGCCGACTGGGGCTATCAGAACCGCACCTGCGGCCTGCGCGTCTCGGCGCCCGGCCGGTTCGAGTACCGGGCCGTCGATTCGATGGTCAACCCGTACCTGATGGCCGGCGCTATCTACAAGGCGTTCGACGACGGCATCAAGCGCAAGCTGGATCCGGGCGAGCCCGAGAGCCGCAACATCTACGAGGCCATGGACGCGGGCAAGGTCGTGCACAAGCTGCCCATGAACCTGGGCGACGCACTGGCCTCGCTGGACCGCGATAAGGTCATCAAGTCGGCGATGCCCGACGAGATGTACCGGGTGTTCACCCACTACAAGCGCGACGAGTGGGAGCGTTTCCTCGGCACCACGACCGAGTGGGACATGAACACCTACTGGGACTGCCTGCCCTAGGGCCGGCACGGACGCGTGGGGCGGCGGCCTCGAGGCCGTCGCCCCCTTCAACCAAGGGAGCAACACCGCCATGTGTGGCATCGCGGGCATCATCCATCGCGGCAAGAGGGTCGACATCGGGTCCGAGATGACCTCGATGCTGCGGGCGCTCAAGCACCGCGGACCGGACTCGACCGGCTTCGCCGTCTACGGCGAGCCGAAGTCGGGCGAGCTGGTCATGCGCTTCAAGGTCGCCGAGCAGGAGGACCTGAAGAAGGGCTTCGACATCCACCGCGCCATCGAGGAGCGCCGCACCACCGTGGACGAGCGCATCCGCGGGCTCGGTGGCGAGATCGTCGAGGTGGCGCAGGCGACTGAGTACGCCCATCGCTACTGCATCAAGTACGACGGCGACATGCGCAAGTTCGCCGACTTCATCGAGGACATCGAGGGCGTCGAGATCCTGTCGCTGGGCACCTCGCTCGAGCTGATCAAGGACCTGGGCGACGCCAACGTCGTCGCCGACCAGTACAAGCTGCGCGGCTTCTCGGGCAGCCACGCAATCGGCCACACGCGCATGGCGACCGAGTCGGACGTCGACATCCGCTCGGCGCACCCCTACTGGGCCTACCCGTTCCACGACATCTCGGTCGTGCACAACGGCCAGCTCACCAATTACTGGAACGGCCGCCGCGCGCTCGAGCGCAGGGGTCACCGGTTCATGTCGAACTGCGATTCCGAGTTGATCGCCGTGTACGTCGCCGACAAGCTGCAGGACGGCGTGGCGCTGGAGGAGACGCTCGAGCGTTCGATTCGCGAACTCGACGGCGTGTTCACCTACCTGGTGGCGACGTCGGACGCGCTTGGCATGGCCAAGGACACCATGGCGGCCAAGCCGATGGTGCTGTTCGAGAGCGACGACATCGTCGCGCTCGCCTCCGAGGAAGTCGCGATCCGCAGCGTGCTGCCGCGCGAGATCGATACCTACGATCCCTATGACGAAGAGGTGAAGGTATGGCGAAGCTAGAGCGCGCCAAGAGCGAGCATCCATCCCATGCGATGGGCTGGCACGTCCAGCCCCTGAAGGGACGGAGCATCCAGGCGTTCTTCTCGATCGAGGATGACGGCGAGAACTTCACGTACCCGGACGCCTTCGACGTCGACTTCAACAAGCGGGCTGAGTTCGACGCCCGGGCCTTGGACGGCCCGGCGATCAACCGCAAGATCCGCCAGTTGATGAGCGAGGGCTACGGCTGGATCGTGGTCAGGAACCCGCTGGCCAAGCATTCGCTGGGCGTCGGCATCCTGCAGAAGCTGAAGCTCGATTTCGATGGCAGTCTCGGCTACTTCGGCGTCGGCCTGATCGACGGGCCGAACGTGCGCATCAAGGGCCGTGTCGGCTGGTCGTGCGCCGAGAACATGATGTCGGGCGTGGTCGTCATCGAGAAGAACGCCGGCTCCACCTTCGGCGCGGCGATCCGCGGCGGCGACCTGGTGTGCAAGGGCGACGTGGGCGCGCGCACGGGCATCGACCAGAAGGGCGGCTCGATCCTGATCGGTGGCCGCACCGGCGCGTTCTCCGGCTTCATGATGCAGCGCGGCCGCATGGTTGTGTGCGGCGACGCCGGCAAGAACCTGGGCGATTCCATGTACGACGGCACGATCTTCGTCGGTGGCGCGATCCAGTCGCTGGGCGTGGACGCGATCGAGGCCGAACTGACGGCGCTCGACGTCGCGTGGCTCACGCGCAAACTCGGCATGTACGGGCTGGAGCCGAAGAACGGCATCCGCAACATGACCAAGATCGTCGCGGGCAAGCAGCTCTGGAGCTACGACAATCTGGAGCCCGCCGAAAAGAAGCTGGTGCTGTAGGCGGACGAGGGGAACATCATCATGGCCACCAAGCGCAAGGACGCCGTCAAGGCACGGGTCGCACCCGCGGCCAAGAAGCCGGCGCGCAACAAGGACATCCTGGGCCAGAACTTCCTGTTCACGCCCACGGTGATCGACGACATCCACATCAAGGCCGCGCTGGGCCGCTACCGCATGCGCGGCATGGCCCTGTTCAAGAAGATCCCCACGTGGGACGACCTGACCTTCCTGCCCGGCACGCTGACCCGCTTCGTCATCGAGGGCTATCGCGAGAAGTGCCTGACCAAGACGATCATCGGGCCCAAGGCGAAGCGCCCCATCGAGCTGGACATCCCCGTCTACATCACGGGCATGAGCTTCGGCGCGCTGAGCTTCGAGGCGAAGATCGCGCTGGCGCGCGGCGCCACCATGGCGGGCACCGCCACGTGCTCGGGCGAAGGCGGCATGATCCCCGACGAGCGACGCTTCTCCGAGAAGTGGTTCTACCAGTGCATCCAGTCGCGCTACGGCTTCAACCCGCACCACGCGCAGCTCGCTGACGGCATCGAGATCTTCATCGGCCAGGGCTGCAAGGTCGGCCTTGGCGGCCACCTGATGGGTCAGAAGGTGACCGACCAGGTCGCCGAGATGCGCAGCCTGCCCGCGGGCATCGACCAGCGCTCGCCGGCCCGCCATCCCGACTGGCTCGGCCCCGACGACCTCGCGCTCAAGATCAACGAGCTGCGCGAGGCGACCGACGGCCAGATCCCGATCCAGCTCAAGCTGGGCGCCGCGCGCGTCTATGACGACGTGCGCATGGCGGCCAAGACCGGGCCGGACTCGATCTACCTGGACGGCATGGAAGGCTCGACCGGCGCCGGCCCGCACCTGGCGACCGAGGAGACCGGCGTGCCCGGCATCGCGGCGATCCGCCAGGCGCGCCGTGCGCTCGACGACGTGGGCAAGTCCGGCGAGATCAGCTTGGTCTACGCCGGCGGCATCCGCAACGGCGGCGACCTAGCCAAGGCGCTGGCGCTGGGTGCCGACGCGGTCGCCATCGGCACCTCCGCCATGGTCGCGCTCAACTGCAACAAGGACATCCCGGGCGCCAACTACGAGGAGACCATCGGCGTGCCGGCCGGGTACTGCTACCACTGCCACACCGGGCGCTGCCCGGTGGGCGTGGCGACGCAGGACCCTAAGCTGCGCTCGCGGCTCGATCCCGATCAGGCGGCCGAGCGCGTCTACAACTTCCTGCACACGCTGACCATGGAGTGCCAGATGATGGCGCGCGCGTGCGGCAAGACCGACGTGCATAGCCTGGAACCCGAGGACCTGGCGGCGCTCACCATGGAAGCCTCGGCGCTGGCCGGCGTACCCATGGCCGGCACCGACTACACGGTGGGCTACGAGGACTACCACCACCTCAAGATGCGCCACGGAGGGAACGAGTAATGGCCACGAAGTCGAAGGCCGGGGCGAAGGCCCGGGCAAAGGCCAAGGCGCCCGCGCGCGGCAAGGCCGCGGCCGCCAAGAAGGCCCCCGTGCGCGCGGCGGTCAAGGCCGCCAAGGGCCGCAAGAAGGAGATGATCTCGGCGGGCAAGACCACCGTCGACATCGATCACTTCCTCAAGACCAAGGGTCTGGATACCGAGCGCGAGAAGATCATCGGCCAGCACATCGGCTACCGCTACGACGTCAACCTGCTGCCCGACTACGATCGGCTGACGCCGTTCCTGCGCACGTACATCGAGACGATGGGCTGGGATGACCTCAACTGGCTGGAGGACGTGCACCTCGGCTACGAGGACGGCCGGCCGGCGATCTTCGATCGCAACATCAACGGCTGGGTCAGCATGCCCAAGGGCATCAAGCTGCCCGACAACCAGCAGGACCGCGACATGCTGGCGCGCGAGCTGCTCATCAAGTTCCAGATGAGCCAGAAGCACCCGCTCTACCAGCTCAAGCAGATCTACAAGAAGTTCTGAGGCTACGCGGATTGCGACGGTTCGTGGGGGGGGGCGGGTCTGGGACCCGCCCCTACGCGTTTGTGGCGCCTACCAACCGCGCGTGGGGCGCGGCGGCGCCTCGACCGGCGGGAAGGCGGTGGCCATCGACCAGTCGGGCGTGAAAGCCAGCACCTGGGGCTCCGGCGGCATCGCCGGGTTGAACAGCGCGTTGTGCCAGTAGGTCGCCTGCCACAGGGCCGAACGTTCGGCCAGGCGAGCGACCGTGCACGGCAGGCGGTAGCTCTGGCCGTACTGCTGGAAGGCGAGGACGCAGATGCGCGCGGCGAACAGGCCGCGCGCGAGTGCCGAATCGGCCGTGAACAGGGCGGTCGGCCGGTCCGTGAAGTTCTCGGGGTGTTGGTAGTAGGCCGAGGCCAGGAACTTGATCGCCGCTTCGTAGCGTTGGCGCGGGTCCTGGGTGCGCCGGACCATGTGGCGGAACTGCGCCGTGGTGGTCGCCGGGTCAAGTTCGACCAGGATCACGGTCACGCCGTCCGCCAGCGGCTCGCCGGCGGCTGTCAGGAGCGCAGGGCGCATGCCCGGCGACGGCCGGCCACCGTCCTGGCGCACGGCCTTCTGGCGCAACCGGCACTGCCAGGCCAGGAAATGATCGCGCAACGCGTCGGCGACACGCTGGTCGGGGGCGATCATCGCGGGCTCGCGGTCGTGAACATCGATCGGTAGCCTATCAGACTCGGACGACCACCACCGCACCGTGACGCGCCATCTCACTGGCGGGAAATCGCCTTGCCTGAGTTAAAAAAGGGCCTACAATCGTACCCCGTTGGCAGGGGGCCATCTGGGGGATAGTGAACTCCCTCTTCGGGCGCTGAACCCGGCTCGGCATCGACCGCGCGAGTCACCCGCCATCGGAACGCTGACCGAGACACCTCGGAGGGGGAAGGGGATGGATACGGATATCGGCGGGCTTACAGTCATCTTCACAGAATTCTACTACTGGGTCACCGTCGTGATGATGTTCCTCATCCACGTCGGGTTCTGCGTCTACGAAGTCGGCGCGTCGCGCCGCAAAAACCTGCAGCACACCCTGATGAAGAACACGATGTTAATTCCGGTCATCAGCGTGACGTTCTTCCTGTTCGGCTGGTGGCTGTACTGGGGCACGGTCAACGGCCCGTGGATCAACGGCGGGATCAGCGTGGCGCCGTTCGCGACGCCATGGTCCGAGCTGATGGGCACGCACATGGGTGGCGCGCCCGTGACGCCCGACCTGACGGCCGGCGATACGGCACTATGGGCGCGCGTCAACGGCGTGTTCTGGGCGGCGTTCCTGTTGTTCTCATGGACCACGGCCTCGATCATCTCGGGCTCGATCATCGAGCGCGTGAAGACCCAGGCGTTCCTGATCATCGCCACGATCGTCGGTTCGGTGACCTGGATCATCGACGCGGCCTGGGGCTGGTCGCCGGCCGGATGGATGGTCCAGCTCATGGGCTATCACGACGCCTATGCCTCGGGCGTGGTTCACGCCATCGCCGGTGGCTCAGCGCTCGCCGTGCTCATCGTGCTCGGTCCCCGCATCGGCAAGTTCGGTCCCAATGGCGAGGTCCGCGACATTCCCTTGCACAACCCTTGGCTTGTGACGATCGGGCTGTTCCTGATCTACACCGGGTTCTGGGGCTTCTACGCGGCGTGCAACATCCCGATCATCGACATCGACGCGACCGAGGAGGCCGTGTTCCTGTCGGCGACCAACATCTATCTGATGCCGACCACGCTTTCGGCCATCACGTTCAACTTCATCCTGTCGTTGTCGGGCGGCCTGATGGTCGGCTACATGGTCAGCAAGGCCAATCCGTTCTGGACCTACTCGGGCGGCCTGGCCGGCGTGATCAGCGCTTCCGCCGGCAACGACCTCTACCACCCGATCCAGGCGTTCATTGTGGCCGCAGTGTGCGTCTTCGTCGCCTACAAGATGCACTACTGGGTGGAGCGGAAGTTCAAGATCGACGACGCGGTGGGCGCGGTGGCCGTGCATGGCTACTGCGGCTTCTTCGGCGTCGTGATCGCCGGCGTACTGCTGTGGGGCTACCCGGCCGCTACGCCGAGTGGCGATCCGGGCGTCGCGTGGTTCGGTTCGACCGCGGAAGGGTTCCCGGCGATCAACCCGATCGGCAACTTCCTCGGCGCGATCATCATGTTCTGGGTGCTGGGCTTCATCCCGATCTACATCGTGGCGAAGATCCTCAGCGCCTTCGGCATGCTGCGCGTGCCGGCTGAGGTCGAGATCGCCGGTCTCGACGTCGGCAAGTACACGGATCCGTACCCGAATTTCTCGGCGGCGGAGCCGGAGTTCGAGCGCATTCAGCGTTCCCAGCAGAAGTAGGCGAAGGGAGACGGAACCATGACCGGATTGGAGTCGTTCGCCAACCCCACGACGATCGGGCCCATGTACCCCTTCGTCGGCAGCGAGGGGTTCCTGACCATCGTCCTGGTCGCGGCTTGGCTGATCTGGCAGATCTGGCAGATCGGCTCGGAGAGCCGCGAAATGGCGGAACAGTCCCGCAAGGCGCGCGAGAACCGCAAGTAGCGGCAAGACGAGCGTAGCTGCGAGGGGCGGGGCCCGCATGGGCTCCGCCCCTTTCGTTCGTGTGCTTCCCGGATGCACCGAAAGCGGTTGCCGCGCGGGCCCCGCGCCGCTAGGGTTCCGGCCGCCGCGAGGCCGCGGTTTTCAGCCACACGCTGGGTTCGGGAGGCGCCATGTCGAGCGCGAGTGCGGGCAAGCCCAAGTCGGACATCGAGATCGCCCAGGCGGCGACGCTGAAGCCCATCGCCGAGGTCGCGGCGAAGCTCGGCATCAAGCCCGAACAGCTCGAACCCTACGGCCGCACCAAGGCCAAGGTCTCCATGGACTTCATCCGCTCGCTGGCGGGCAAGCCCGACGGCAAGCTGATCCTGGTCACCGCGATCACGCCGACGCCGGCGGGCGAGGGCAAGACGACGACCACCGTCGGGCTCGGTGACGCGCTCAACCACCTGGGCAAGAAGGCGATCATCTGCCTGCGCGAGCCCAGCCTGGGGCCGTGCTTCGGCGTCAAGGGCGGCGCGGCCGGCGGCGGCTACGCCCAGGTCGTGCCCATGGAGGACATCAACCTCCACTTCACCGGCGACTTCCACGCCATCGGCGTCGCCAACAACTTGCTGGCCGCGCTGATCGGCAACCACATCTACTGGGGCAACACGCTGGGCATCGACCCGCGCCGCGTCGCCTGGCGCCGCGTCGTCGACATGAACGACCGCGCGCTGCGCTCGATCGTCTCGTCGCTGGGCGGCGTGGCCAACGGCTTCCCGCGCGAGGACGGCTTCGACATCACCGTCGCCTCCGAGGTCATGGCGATCTTCTGCCTGAGCCGCGACCTGGCGGATCTCAAGCGCCGGCTGGCCAACATCGTGGTCGGCTACACGCGCGACCGCGGCATGGTGCGCGCCGGCCAGCTCAACGCCCATGGCCCCATGGCCGCGCTGCTCAAGGACGCTCTGCAGCCGAACCTGGTGCAGACGCTCGAGAACAACCCGGCCTTCGTCCACGGTGGCCCGTTCGCCAACATTGCGCATGGCTGCAACTCGGTGCTGGCCACCACCACGGCGCTGAAGCTCGGCGACTACGTGGTGACCGAGGCGGGCTTCGGCGCCGACCTGGGCGCCGAGAAGTTCTTCGACATCAAGTGCCGCATGACCGGGCTCAAGCCTTCGGCGGTGGTTGTCGTCGCGACCATCCGCGCGCTCAAGATGCACGGCGGCGTCGCCAAGGACGCGCTGGGCACCGAGAACGTGGGCGCCGTGACCCGCGGTTTCTCCAACCTCAAGCGCCATCTCGAGAACGTGCAGAAATTCGGCGTGCCGCCGGTGGTGGCGATCAACCGCTTCAGCGCCGACACCGAGGCCGAGCGCGCCAAGGTGCGCGAGCTGTGCGCCTCGCTGGGCGTCGAGGCGATCGACTGCAACCACTGGGGCGAGGGCGGCAGAGGCGCGGCCGCCCTGGGCCGCGAGGTCATCAAGGTGATCGATCAGGGGCGCGCCGCGTTTAAGCCGCTCTACACCGACGACATGAAGCTGTGGGACAAGATCAAGGCGATCGCGACCCAGATCTACGGCGCCGAGGACATCATCGCCGACAAGCGTGTGCGCGATCAGCTCGCCGAGCTGGACGCGACCGAGGTGGGCAGCTTCCCAATCTGCATGGCCAAGACGCAGTACAGCTTCTCGACCGATCCCAACCTCAAGGGCGCGCCGTCGGGCCACGTGGTGCCGATCCGCGAGGTGCGGGTGTCGGCGGGCGCCGGCTTCGTCGTCGCCATCTGCGGCGAGATCATGACCATGCCCGGCCTGCCGAAGGTGCCCTCGGCTGACAAGATCGACGTGGACGACGCGGGCCGCATCACCGGCCTGTTCTAGGCGCACGGTATCGCTCGCGGGTGATCCGCGGAGGCGTTCGCGTGTCTGGTTAACAGGGTGTAAACTTGTCGGTCGCCATCCTCGTGGCGGCGGATCGAGAGGTCGCGATAGCCGAACCAGATCAGGTTCTCGGGCGGGTAATCGCAGTGCGCGCCGCCCAGGTCACCGTCAAGCTGGCGCCGGGCGCGCAGGACCTGCCCAACGCACGCATGGGCGCCCTGGTCAAGATGGCGACGCCGGTCTCGACCGTGTTCGGCGAGGACGACATCGTCGAGCGCCGGTCGCGCCGCGAGGGCGACCTGGGCGTCCTCGACGTCGACCTGCTCGGCGAGGTCATGAACGAAGGCGCCGAGACCCAGTTCCATCGCGGCGTGTCGGTCTACCCCCTGCCGGGCACGCCGGTCTCGGTCGCGACCTGCGAGGACATCGGTCAGGTCTACGCACAGCGGTCGGCGGCGACCGTGCGCTTCGGCACGATCTACCAGGACGAGAACGTGCCAGCCTATCTGATGACCGACCCGTTGCTCGGCAAGCACATGGCCGTGCTGGGCACCACGGGCTCGGGCAAGAGCTGCACGGTAGCCCTGATCCTGCGCGCCGTGCTGACGCAGCAGCCCCAGGGCCACGTCGTGCTGATCGACGCGCACAACGAGTATTCGCGCGCGTTCCCCGACATGGCCGAGGTCATCGACATCAAGACGCGGCTGCTGCCGTTCTGGCTGTTCGACTTCGAGGAAACGATCGGCGTGTTCATCCGCGGCGGCAGCGCCAGCGAGCAGGAAAGCCAGAAGGCGATCCTCAAGGACGCCGTGATCGGCGCCAAGCGCCGGTACTTCGGCGACAAGATGGCCCCCCCAGGCCATCACCATCGACACCCCGGTGCCCTACCGCCTGGCCGACCTGATCAAAAACATCGACGACGCCATGACGCGCCTCGACAAGCCGGACAACTCGGTGCCGTACATGCGCCTGAAGGCGCGCATCGAGGGCCTGAACGAGGACCGGCGCTTCGCCTTCATGTTGCCGCGCCGCCTGATGGCCGACAACCTGGACAAGATTATCGGCCGCATCCTGCGCATCCCGGTGGAACGGAAGCCGTTGTCGATCATCGACATCTCGGGCGTCCCCTCCGAGGTGGTCGACGTGGTGGTGTCGCTGCTCTGTCGCATGATTTTCGATTTCGCCTTGTGGTCGGATCGCGCCCGCGCCCACCCGGTGCTGGTGGTGTGCGAAGAGGCCCACCGCTACATCCCGGCCAACAAATCGCTCGGCTTCGAATCGACACGGCGGGCGATCACGCGCATCGCCAAGGAGGGGCGCAGGTACGGCGTCTCCCTGTGCCTGGTGAAGCAGCCCCCCTCCGAGCTGTCGCCCAGCATCCTGTGCCAGTGCGGCACGATGTTCGCGCTGCGCATGAACAAGGAACAGGACCAGACCTTCGTCGCCCGCGCCCTGCCCGAGAACGCCCATCGCCTGCTGGGCGTGCTGCCCGAGTTGCGCACCCAGGAGGCGCTGGTGGTTGGCGAAGGTGTCACCGTGCCCATGCGCGTCCGACTGACCACACTGCCGCCCGAACACCAGCCGAGCAGCGAAAGCGCGCGGTTCTCGGCGTCCTGGAGCGCCGAAGGCGAGGGCAGCGCCTTCGTCGAGGAAACGCTCGACCGCTGGCGCAACCAGGTGCGCTGAGCCGCGCGCGGTTGCGCGGCCGGGGTGGCGGACCTACCTTTTCTGGAATGCCGTCATGGATACTGTCAACGACAGCGATGCCCCGGTCCTGACCGGCGCCGAGGTTTCGGCGTCCGTGGCCATCGGCGTGGCGGCGATCGAAGGCGCGCTCAAGACGGCGCCCGGGTCGCCCGGCGTCTACCGCATGGTCGGCGTCAAGGGCGAGATCCTCTACGTCGGCAAGGCGAAGAACCTGCGCCGCCGCCTGGTGGCGTACGCCCGGCCCGACCGGCAATCCACCCGCATCCGACGCATGATCGCCCTGACAGCGATGGTCGAGCTGGTCACGACCCACACCGAGGTCGAGGCCCTGCTGCTGGAATCCAACTTCATCAAGAAGCTCAAGCCTCGCTACAACATCCTGCTGCGCGACGACAAATCGTTCCCCTACCTGGTGATCCGCAGCGATCACCCGTGGCCCCAGCTCGTCAAGCACCGTGGCGCGCGCCAGAAGGGCGCCGAACACTTCGGGCCGTTCGCCTCGGCCGGCGCGGTGAACCGCACCCTGGCCGCGTTGCAGCGGGCCTTTCCGCTGCGCACCTGCACCGACAGCATCTTCGCGGCGCGCACGCGCCCGTGCCTGCAGTACCAGATCAAGCGCTGCGTCGGCCCGTGCGTCGGGCTGGTCGGTGCCCCGGACTATGAGGCGCTGGTCGCCGAGGTGCGCGCGGTCCTGCGCGGCAAGAGCCGCGAGGTGCAGGACGCGCTGGCCGGGCGCATGGCCGAGGCGAGCGAATCCCTCGACTTCGAGAAGGCGGCGGTGCTGCGCGACCGCCTGCGCGCCCTGGCCCATGTCCAGGCGCGCCAGGACGTGAATCTGCCCGATCTCGGCGAGGCGGACGTCATCGCCCTGCACCAGGACGCCGGCGCGGCGTGCGTCCAGGTGTTCTTCTTCCGGGCCGGGTTCAACTACGGCAACCGGGCGTACTTTCCGGCCCACACACGCAACCGCAGCGAGGCTGACGTGCTGGCCGCGTTCCTCGGCCAGTTCTACCAGGACAAAGACGTGCCGCCGCTGATCCTGCTGAGCCACGCGCCGGATGAATCCGCGCTGATCGAGCGGGCGCTGTCGGTCAAGGCCGAGCGGCGCGTCGCCATGGTGGTGCCCCAGCGCGGCGACCGCCGGCGCCTAGTCGACCACGCGCTGGCCAACGCGCGCGAGGCGCTGGGGCGCCGGCTGGCCGAGAGCGCGGCCCAGGCCCAGTTGCTCGCTGGCCTGGCCGAGCGGCTCGGCCTGCCGGCGCCGCCCCGCCGCGTCGAGGTCTACGACAACAGCCACATCCAGGGCAGCGATTCGGTCGGCGCCATGATTGTCGCCGGCCCCGAAGGCATGATGAAGGCGGCGTATCGCCGCTTCACCATCCGCGGTGTCGGCGAGGGCGGCGCCACGCCAGGCGACGACTACGCCATGATGCGCGAGGTGCTGACCCGGCGGTTCCAACGGCTCTTGAGGGAGGCGCCCGACCGCGAAGCCGACGCCTGGCCCGACCTGATCGTCATCGACGGCGGTGCCGGCCAGGTCGCCGCGGTCGCCGCGGTGCTGGCGGACTTGGGTGTCGAGGATGTGGCGCTGATCGGCGTCGCCAAGGGTCCCGATCGCGACGCGGGGCGCGAGCGCATCTTTCGGGTGGGCCGAGCGCCGCTGCGCCTGCCCGAACGCGACCCGGTGCTCTACTTCATCCAGCGCCTGCGCGACGAGGCGCACCGCTTCGCCATCGGTGGCCACCGGGCCAAGCGCAGCCGCGCCATCGGGCGGTCGCAGCTCGACGAGATCACCGGCATCGGCGCCAAGCGTAAGCGCGCGCTGCTCAACCATTTCGGCTCGGCCAAGGCGGTCGCCGAGGCGGGCCTCGACGACCTGGCCGCCGTCGACGGCATCTCCACCGTGGTGGCGAAGCGCATCTACGACCATTTCCACCGGGCCGTGTGACCGTGGTAACGATGCGGCGAGGCCGAAGGTGAGCAAGCTTCCCAACATCCTGTCGCTGTCGCGCATCGCCGCGGTGCCGTTGCTGGTGGCGCTCGTGTTGCTGGGTGTCGCGGCCGCGGATTGGGCGGCTGCGCTGCTGTTCGCCCTGGCGGCGATGACCGATTTCTTCGACGGCTGGATCGCCCGCCGGCTCGACGTCTCGTCCGATTTCGGGCGGCTCATCGACCCGATCGCCGACAAGCTGCTGGTCATCACGGCAATCGTCCTGCTGGTTGCGGTCGACCGTGCGCCGGTGGTCGCCGCCCTGGTCATCGTGCTGCGCGAGGTGCTGGTCTCGGGCGTGCGCGAATTCCTGGCCGGCGCCAGTTCCGGCCTGCCGGTGACCCGGCTGGCCAAGTGGAAGACCGCGGCGCAGATGACCGCGATCATTCTGTTGCTGACCGGCGCATCGGGCCTGGCTGGGCCGGGCACCGTGCTGTTCTGGATCGCCGCGGTGCTGACCTGCGTCACCGGCTACGACTATGTGCGGCGTGGGCTGGCCCAGGTGAGCGCGCGCTGGCGCGCCGGGGCCTGACCCTTGGTCCAGCTCAGCGACGATTGCTTCGCCGCCGGCGGGGCCCTGATGCGCCTCGACGAGGCGCTCGCCCTGATCGAGCGCATCGTCCACCCGGTCACCGAGACCGAGACCGTACGCCTCGGTATTGCCGCCCAACGCGTGCTCGCCGAGGACGTGGTGTCGCCGATCGACGTGCCGGGTGCGGACAACGCGGCGGTCGACGGCTACGCCGTGCACTTTGACGACCTGGCCCCGATGGGCGAGACACGGCTGCGCGTGCGCGGCCGCGCCGCCGCCGGCCATCCGCTGGCCGAGGCCGTGCCGCGCGGAACGGCCGTGCGCGTCTTCACCGGCGCGCTGATGCCGGCGGGTCCGGACACGGTCTTCATGCAGGAGGACTGCCGCGTCGATGGCGACTGGGTCGTCGTGCCGCCGGGCATCAAGCGCGGCGCCAACCGGCGCCTGGCCGGCGAGGACGTGCGGCGCGGCGCGCGCATCATCGGGGTGGGTGCGCGGCTCAGGCCCCAGGACATCGGCCTCGCCGCCTCGGTGGGGCGGGATGCGCTGTGCGTGTTCCGGCCCTTGCGCGTCGCAATCTTTTCGACCGGCGACGAGGTGCGCGAGACGGGTACCAGCCTGCCGCCGGGCGCGGTCTACGACAGCAACCGTTACGTGCTGGCGGCGCTGCTGGCCGGGCTGGGCTGCGCGGTGACCGATCTCGGCATCCTGGCCGACCGCGCCGCGACGATCCGCGACGCGCTCGCGGCGGCCGCGCGCGATCACGACCTGCTGTTCACCTCGGGCGGTGTCTCGGTCGGCGAGGAGGACCATGTGCGCGCGGCGATCGAGGCCCTGGGCCGCCTGCACGCGTGGCGCGTGGCGATCAAGCCGGGGCGTCCCGTCGCGCTGGGCCAGATCGGCCGCGTGCCGTTCGTCGGCCTGCCCGGCAATCCGGCGGCGGCCATGGTCACGTTCGTGACCGTGGCGCGGCCCTTGATCCTGCGCCTGGCGGGCTGCACGGAATCGCGCGTTCTCACGTTCCCCGTGCGCACCGGGTTCGACGCGCGCAAGAAGTCCGGCCGGCGCGAGTTCGTCCGGGTCCGCCTGGCGGCGGAGGTGGGCGACGGTGGCCTGCGCGAGGCGACGCGCTTCCCGCGCGAAGGCGCTGGCATCCTGTCATCCCTGGTCGAGGCGGACGGCTTGGTCGTGCTGGACGAGGACACCACGCGGCTCGCGCGCGGCGCCACCGTGCCGTTCCTGCCCTTCAACGAGGTACGATGAAGCTGCGCTACTTCGCCTGGCTGCGCGCCAAGACCGGGATCGCCGCCGAGCAGGTAGCGTTGCCCGACGGCGTCGGGGACGTTGAGCAGCTCGTGCGCTGGCTGATCGCGCGCGGGCCCGGCTATGCCGAGGTGTTCCGCGAACGGGGCGCGGTGCGCGTCGCGGTCAATTTCGACTATGTCGGCTTCGACCACCCGGTGCGCGACGAGGACGAGGTCGCCTTCTTCCCGCCCGTGACGGGAGGCTGACCGTGGCGGTGCGCGTGCAGACCGAGGACTTCGATGTCGGTGCCGCGATCGACGCCATGACGCGGGGCGCCACCGGCATCGGCAGCCTGGCCTCGTTCGTCGGCCTCATGCGCGACCACGCCGGCGGCGCGGCGGTGAGTGCCATGACGCTCGAGCACTACCCGGGCATGACCGAGAAGATGTTGGGCGACATCGAGGCCGAGGCGCGGCGGCGCTGGCCGCTGATCGACTGCCTAATCGTCCACCGCTACGGCCGGCTCGCGCCCGGCGACCGCATTGTGCTGGTGCTGACCGCCGCGGCGCACCGCGAACCGGCGTTGGCGGCGTGCCAGTTCCTGATCGACTGGCTCAAGACCAAGGCGCCCTTTTGGAAGCAGGAGGAAACCGCCGCCGGCGCGCGCTGGGTCGAGGCGCGCGCCGAGGACGATGCCGCCGCCGATCGCTGGCGCCGGGACTGACCTGGCCCGTTACCCCCGCACCTCGGCCGAGTAGGCCTCCATCAGGGTTCGCGTCAGGTTGCCGACCTGGTAGTGGCGGCCTTCGATCTCGCCGATCGGGGTCACCTCGGCCGCGGTGCCGACGATGAACACCTCGTCGGCGGTGTCCAGCTCCTCGGGCTTGATCGCCCGCTCGACGACCTCGATGCCCTTGCGCCGGGCAATCGCCATCACCGTGCGCCGCGTGATGCCGTCCAGGAAACAATCGGGCGTCGGCGTGTGCAGCTTGCCGTCGCGCGCGAGGAACACGTTGGCGCCGGTCGCCTCGGCGACCAGGCCGCGGTAGTCCAGCATCAGCGCGTCGTGAAACCCGGCGGCCTCGGCCTTGTGCTTGGAAAGCGTGCAGATCATATAGAGACCGGCGGCCTTGCTCTTGGTCGGCGCGGTGTCCGGCGCGGGCCGGCGCCAGTCGGCCATCTTGAGCCGGATGCCGCGCTCCTTCAGCTCGGGCGAGAAATAGCTCGGCCACGGCCAGGTGGCGATGGCCACGTGGATCGTTGTCTGCTGGGCCGAGACCGCCATCATCTCGCTGCCGCGCCACGCCACGGGGCGCACGTAGCCGTCGACGATGCCGTTGCGCTTCAGGAGCTCGGTCGTCGCGGAGTCAATCGCGTCAGACGTGAAGGGGATCTCGAAACCCAGGATGGCGGCGGAATCGTGCAGGCGCTGGGTGTGCGCGCGCAACTTGAACACCGCGCCGCCGTAGGCGCGCTCGCCCTCGAAAACGCAACTCGCGTAGTGCAGGCCATGGGTCAGGACGTGCAGCCGGGCGTCGCGCCAGGGCACGAAGTGTCCGTCGAGCCAGATCTCGCCGTCGCGGTCGTCGAAGGGGATGAGGGCCATGGTTGCCGAACCTCGCAGGGCACGAATGCGCTTGCGTTTCGGTACCATTGCGCGCCATATATGTCAATATGACTGACATGAAATCCGGCGCCAACCCGCTGTTCCTGCGCGAGGACGAACTCAGGCGCGGCATCGAGCTCCTGTTCTACGCTTACCGGGACTTCACGGCCGAACCGGACGCGATCCTGGCCGATCTGGGCCTGGGCCGGGCGCACCATCGGGTGCTCTACTTCGTGGGCCGCAACCCAAGTATCACGGTGAACCGTCTGCTCGGCATCCTCAAGATCACCAAACAGAGTCTGGGGCGCGTGCTCGGCGCGCTGGTGCGCCAGGGTTGCGTCGCGCGCGTCACGGGACCTGCGGACCGTCGGCAGCGCCTGCTGACCCTGACCGACAAAGGCCTGGCGCTGGAAGCGCGCCTGACCGAGAACCAGCGGGCCCGCATCGCGCGCGCCTACCGCGAGGCCGGCGCCGAGGCGGTGGCCGGGTACCAGCGGGTGCTGATCGGCATCGTCAACGCCGAGGAGCGGGCGCACCTGCGCGCCGACTAGGCACCGGGGCGGGACCATGGACGACCACGACACGCAACCCCACGTCCTGGTCGTCGACGACGACCGGCGGCTGCGTGACCTGCTGCAACGGTTCCTGTCGGAAAACGGCTTTCGCGTCACCACGGCCCAGGACGCTGCTGCCGCCTGGCAGCGCCTCGGCGCGTTCGATTTCGACGTGATCGTGCTCGACGTCATGATGCCCGGCGAGAACGGGCGCGATTTCGCCGCCAACTTGCGGCGTCAGCGCGAAGTGCCGATCCTGATGCTGACCGCCATGGCCGAGTCGGGCGACCGCATCGCCGGCCTGGAGAGCGGCGTCGACGATTACCTGGTCAAGCCCTTCGAGCCGCGCGAGCTGGTGCTGCGGCTGAAGGCGATCCTGCGCCGCGCGCCGCGCGCGGTGGTGGCGCCCGCGCGCATCCGCATGGGGGCGTGCTCGTTCGACATCGAGCGGGCTGAGCTGCGGCGTAACGGCTCGCCGGTGCGCCTGACATCCGGCGAGGAATCGCTGCTGCGCGCGCTGGCGCGCCAGCCGGGCCGCACGCTGGGGCGCGACGCGCTGGGCGCCGAGGCACGGCTGCAGGGCCAGTCGCGCACGATCGACGTGCAGGTCACCCGGCTCCGGCGCAAGATCGAGCCCGATCCCAAGCAGCCGCGCTATCTGCGTACCGTGTGGGGCGAGGGCTACATGCTGGTGCCGGACTGAGCCGCCATGGCCAAGCTCGTATCGCTTAAGCGCATCGTACCGCGTGGCCTGTTCGTCCGCTCGCTGCTGCTCATGGCTATCCCGCTGGTCGTCGTGCAGATTGTCGTGGTCGTGGTGTTCTACGACCTGCACCTGGAAAAGGTCACCGAGCGGCTGGCCAACGCGGTGGCCGGCGAGACCGCGACCCTGATCGACCTGCTCGATCGCGCGCACGATGAGTTCGAGCGCGCCTCGGCACTGGCGCTGGCGCGCGACCGCCTCGATATCGATCCGAGACTGATCGACGGCGCGCTGCTGGACCTGACGGTCGCCGAGGGCGAAGGGCTGGTCGTGAGTAACCTGCGCCAGGCCCTGAGCGAGCGAGTGCGCCGGGCGTTCGTCATCGACGACGAAAGCCTGCCGCGCGACGTGATCGTGCGGATCGGCCTGGACGATGCCGTGCTCGAGGTGGTCGTGCGGCGCGAGCGCCTGTTCAGCGGCACGGCCTACGTCACGCTCTTGTGGATGGTCGGCACCTCGATCCTGCTGATGGGCTTGGCCGTGCACTTCCTGCGCAAGCAGGTGCGCCCGCTCTTGCTCTTGGCCGAAGCCGCCGAGGCCTTCGGCACGGGGCGCATCGACGTGGAACTCGTGCCGCACGGGGCGCGAGAGGTGCGCCGTGCCGCGCACGCGTTCCTCGCCATGCGCGAACGTATCCAGCGCCAGGTGCAGCAGCGCACCATGATGCTGGCCGACGTCAGCCACGATCTGCGCACGCCACTGACGCGCATGAAGCTCGAGCTCGCCATGATGCCCACCAGCGACACGACCGAGAACCTCGACGCCGAAGTCCGCACCATGGAACGCATGGTCGAGGAGTACCTGGCCTTCGCGCGCGGCGAGGGGACCGAGTCGCCGACGCCGACCGACCTGGACGCCATGCTGGCCAACCTGGTGGAGCGCACCGGCGCGCGACGGCCCGACATCGCCCTGCAAAGCAGCGGCAAGCTGACCGTCGAGGTGCGCCGCGACTTGCTGCGCCGCGCGCTCGGAAACCTGCTCGACAACGCCCTGCGCCACGGCCGCAGGATCGCGATCAGCGCGTGGCGGCACGGCCGCACGATCGAGATCGTCGTCGACGATGACGGCCCGGGCATTCCCGAGGCCGAGCGCGAGGCGGTGTTCCGCCCGTTCTTCCGCCTGGACGAGGCGCGCGGCGTTGAGACGGGCAGCGTCGGCCTGGGCCTGACCATCGCGCGCGACGCCGTGCGCCGGCACGGCGGCGACCTGACCCTCGGTCAAGCGCCCATGGGCGGCCTGCGCGCGCGTGTCACGCTGCCCGCCTGAGGCGATCACGCAGGCCGGCTACTCCTGCACCGACGCGAGATATGCCAGGAGGTCGTCGATCTGCTGGTCCGTGAAGACGAAATCGGGCATGGGGCCATGGCCCACGGTCAGTCCCTCGGCCATGGCCTCGGCCAGGGATTCCAGCGGCTGTCCCATTTATCCTGACGTCAGACGATAGGAATCTTCGCAACTGGCTACATCTTTCGCGTTCGCACCCCGTGACGTAACATGATTGGAGGCCGGGACCATCAAACCAACTCTCGAGGTTGATGGTGGACGCGACTAACATCTTGATCCAAAGCGCTCTTGTCCTGGGGCTGTTTGGCGTCCTCTACGTGGCACTGGTTCGACCGCAACAGCGCAATCTGCAACGGCACAGGATGATGCTCGCTAACCTCCAACCCGGAGATCGGATTGCCACCACCGGCGGGCTGGTCGGCGCCGTTGACGATCTCGACGACGAGCTGACGGTGACGGTCGAGATCGCCGAGAACATCCGAGTGTCGATCATCCGAGCCATGATCGACGAGATCTTGAACAAAGCTGAGTGACGCAAAGCTCCGCGCCTCAAGCCAAATGCTCCATGCCTGCTTAATCCGCTGGGAAGAACTGGTTGTTTCAACCGGCATCGTCATGGCGATCTCCGCGTTCGCCTGATTGGCCCTGGAGATGTAACTGAATAAGAGGCGGACAGCGGCATTCCGGGCATCGTTGGAATCGTCGCTCAGGTACCTCATTCCGCACACCCCCTAACCCGTAACCACAACGTTCGGGCGCCTCGAAAAAACCACTGGCGTTGAGGGTCGTGGGTTGATCCTCTGCCCTCTGGCGATGGCCGGAGCTCGAGGTTGCGCTCGCACGTTCTGATCGCTCGAAGGGCGGCCGGCCGCCGTACGACGCGGTCCTGATGTTCAAGGTTCTGGTGCTGCAGACGCTCTACACGCTGTCGGACGAGGCGGCCGA
>VGDP01000011.1 GCA_016869675.1 Alphaproteobacteria bacterium
ATCGACCGTTGCTCCACCGGCGCACACGCGCCATTCTCAACCACGGACCCTGGCCGCAAATGGATGAACGTCGGGGGGCAGGTCAGGGGCGGGTCAAACGGCATCACCGGTGCCGTGGCGGACATCAAGCCGGATCTTCTGGCCATTGGGACCCACGGCCGTTCGGGCGTGGCACGGGCCATGCTCGGTAGCGTCGCCGCGTCGCTTCTCGCCGCGCCTCCATGCGACATCCTCGTCGTGCGCGCCTGGTAGCCGGGTGGATCGATCCCGGCGCCGCCTAGTTTGAATCGCTCGTCTTGATCTCGGGGGCATCGAACACCCGAACCGGGAGCAGCGGGCCGGTCCACTTCTCGATCTGCACCAGGCACGTCTGCGCGCTCGGGCCCTGGGCCAGCGACGAGGTGCCCTTGTCGAGCGTCAGCACGTTGGGGTTGCCGTGACGGCACAAAGCTGAGGGCTCGCCGGGCCGGTCGGGGTCGTACCACGCGCCGGTCGGCAGGCGCGCGACGCCCGGGCGCACCGCGTCGCCGACCACGGCACCGGCCAGGCACTGGCCGCGATCGTTCCACAGACGCACGATGTCACCGTCCGCGATGCCGCGCGCGGCCGCGTCGGCGCCGCTGATCCAGACTGGTTCGCGACCGCGCACCTTGCCGGCGCGGCTGTGGCTGCCGTTGTCGTACTGGGCGTGCAGGCGCGTCGCCGGCTGGCAACTGATCAGGTGCAACGGGAAGCGCGCCGCCTTGACCGAGCCGAGCCACTCGGCTGGCTCGTACCAGGCGGGATGGCCGAGGCAATCGGCGTAGCCGAAGCCGGCGATCGTCGTCGAGAAGATTTCGATGCGGCCCGAGGGTGTCTTGAGCGGGGCCGCCTCTGGGTCGGCGCGGAAATCGGCCAGCATCACCTGCAGATCGGTGCGTTCGGGCAACCGCACGAAGCCCGCGCGCCAGAACGCGTCGAAATCGGGGAGTTCGAAGCCGCTCTCGGCGGCACGCTGGCGGCCGCGATCGTAAAGATGGCGCAGCCAGCCCATCTCGTCGCGGCCTTCAGTGAACGCCCCGGCGACGCCCAGCCGCTCGGCCAGGCCGGTCAGGATGACGTGATCGTCGCGCGCCTCGCTCACCGGCGCGATCGCGCGGTGCATGGCGAACAGCGTGTCTTCGCGCGAGGAGCCGCTGAAGTCGTTGCGCTCGAAGGTGGTGGTCGCCGGCAGCACGATGTCGGCGTGGCGCGCCAAGCCGTTCCACCACGATTCGTGGACGATCACGGTCTCGGGCTTGCGCCAAGCGGCGACCAAGCGGCCGAGATCCTGGTGGTGGTGGAACGGGTTGCCGCCCGCCCAGTAGACCAGCCGGATATCCGGGAAGGTGATGCGCCGGCCGTTGTAGTCGATGGTGCGGCCCGGGCCTTCGAACATCTCGGTCACGCGCGCGACCGGGATGTAGTCGGCCACGGGGTTGCGCCCCTGGTCGAGCGAGGGCCACGACATGCGGTTGGTGTTGGCGCCGATGGCGTTCACCGCGCTGTAGCCGAAGCCGACGCCGCCGCCGGGCAGCCCGATCTGGCCGAGCATGGCGGCCAGCGTGGTGCCCATCCAGAACGGCTGCTCGCCGTGATCGCCGCGGGTCAGCGACCAGGAGAGCGCGATGGTGGTGTGCGTCGCGGCCATGCGCCGGGCGAGTGCGCGGATGTCATCGGCCGGAATCTCGGTGATCGCGGCGGCCCAGGCGGCGTCCTTGGGCGTACCGTCTGAGGCGCCCGTCAGATAAGTCTCGAAGCGCTCGAAGCCGACGCAGTAGCGCTCGAGGAACGCGCGGTCGTGCCGGCCCTCGGCGATCAGGGTATGGGCGAGGCCGAGCATCAGTGCCACGTCGGTGTTGGGGCGCAAGGGCAGCCACGCGGCGTCGAGGAAGCCTTCGGTGTCGTCGCGCGACGGGCTGACGCAGACGAACTGAACGCCTGCCTCGGCGCAACGCTTCATGCCTTCGCGCTGGATGTGCCGGCCTGTGCCGCCCGAGCTGGTCTGGGCGTTGCGCAGCGGCAGGCCGCCGAACGCGACGACCAGCCGGCCGTGGCGCGCAATCGCTTCCCAACTCGTGTGGCCCACCAGGATGTCCTGGAACGGCCCCAGCACGTGCGGAATGATCACTTCGCCGGCGGCATAGCTGTAGGAATCGCGCGAGGCCGTGTAGCCGCCGGCCAGATTGAGCAGGCGGTGGAGCTGGCTCTGGGCGTGATGGAACCGGCCGGCGCTGGCCCAGCCGTAGCTGCCGGCGTAGATCGCCCGGTTGCCGTGCTCGCGTCGTACCCGCTCGATCTCGGCGGCCACCAGGTCGAGCGCGCGGTCCCACGGGACGGCGACGAACGGCTCGGCCCCGCGCCGGTCCCGCGCGGCGCCGGGGCCCTTGACCAGCACGCTCTCGCGCACCATGGGGTGCCGGATGCGCACCGCGTCGTCGAGCGCGCTGGGCATGCCCTGGCCGATGGGCGAAGGGTCCGGATCGCGCGCGAACGGGCGCATGCCGACGACGCGGCCCTCAAGCGTCTCGACGCCGTAGGCACCCCAGTGGGTGACGGTGGGCGTGACGGTCAGGTCGTGGGGCATGACGGCTCGCATCGGTTTCGGACGGGGCCACATTATAGCCGAGCATCGGGCGAATCGCGAATTGGTCGCATGACTGCGCTGCGATCCCCGCTACATTTCCGCGCTGGGCCGAGATCAACCGGACGCCATGGGCGCATTACTCTTTTTCCCGACGCGGGGCTCGGGCCCGGCGGCGGATCGCGCGCTAAGGCGGCAGGGCTTCGCGGCCGGTACCACCGTCACCCATGGGGACGGGGTGCTCACCCTCTACCCGCGCCTGCTGGGAGAAGCGCCGCTTCTGGCGTGCGCCGGAGCGGGCTTCACCTCGGCGGCCACCGGTACCCTCTACTACGGTTCGGACGCGGGCGCCGCCGCGCTCGCGCGCTTGGCAGCGGATGTGCGGTCCGGAACCGTCGATCGCGACGCGCTGTTTGGATCGTTCTGCGCCCTGGTGGCGACCGAGCGCGGGCTGGTGGCCCTAGGCGATCCCATGGGCACGTATCACGTGTTCCTGGATCGGCGCGACGGCCGCGTGGCCACGTCGCTGCTGGCTCTGCTGGCGGAGCAACCGTCGCCGGTCGTCGACCGCCAAGCGGTCTACGAGTACGTGTTCGACGGCGCGAGCTTCGGCGGCGCGACGCCGTTCCGCGGCATCGCGTTGCTCGACGTTACGGGGCCGGTGGTGCTGCATACCGCGACGGCGGAGAACGGTGCCGTGCCGGTCAGGATCGCGCCGCCTGCACCGGATGAGTCCCTGGCCGACGCCATCGGCGACCGGCTCGTGGCGCGCTTGCGCGCCATGGCGGGAAGCGCGCCGTGCCTCAACACGGCGATCTCGGGCGATTACGATTCGCGGCAGACCCTGGCGCTGTGTCTCGCGGTGGGCGCGACGCCCCGATTGCACGTCTACGGCCGGCCGTACGATGCGGATGTCCGCATCGCTTGGACGATCGCCGACGCGCTTGGACTCGAGGTGATGCACGCGGACAAATCCGCCGCGTCGCAGGAGCTTGGCCGCTTCGCGGAGAACGCCCTCATGTTCGATGGCACGCCGCCCGACGGCGTCGCCGACTAGGGCGCCGATCTGGCGACGCGCATCGAGGCCTTCGCCGACGGCGCGCTGGCGCTGAACGACGGTGGCGGCGAGATCTTCCGCGACTTCTACAACCTGCCCGACCGGGCCTACACGAGGCGGAAGGTGCTGGCCGCGTTCCATCGCCAGTTCGATGCCCGCGCGCTGCCATGCGACTATGGCTTGGACATGTACCTTGGCGCCCTGGCGGCGAAGGCGCGCCGCACCGTCGGCGCCAAGGCCGAGGACCTGAGCCGCGGCGAGATCGAGCTGCTGTACGGTGCGCTGCGCTGCCGCTACTGGATGGGCCGCAACAACAGCATCAACAACCGGTTCGGGACGGTCGGCGCGCGCCCGGACTAGGCGATCACGACGACGACGACCACGGCACGAGGTCGGCCTCGAACGCGCCCATGTGGCCGAGCGTGGCCGCGGCGCCGGCATCCAGCGGTGCCTCGAGCGCGCAGCCATTGGCGTGAACGCTCAGGAGCCCTGCGGCGAAGGTGTCGCCGGCGCCAGTAGTGTCGACCACGCGGGCGACGGGTACGGCGGGTCGCCGTACACGACGGGAGCCGTCGAGCGCCAGCGCGCCGGCCGGCCCGAGCGTGACGACGAAGAGCCGGCTGAGCGCGGCGCTCATGACAGCGAGCCGCTCGATCAAGGCACCGTCCGCCACGGTCAGGCCGAAGAAGCCGATGTCGAAGTGGGGCGCGTAGCGTTCCACGTAGGCGGTCGGCTCGGCCCGCGTGCCCAGGTTGCAGTAGTCCAGCGCGCACAGCCCGCCCCGGAGCGCGGCGACTACGGTGTCGAAGAAAGCGAGGATCTGGGTGAAGACGGTGGTGATCATCACGTCCGAGCGGGCCAGCAGCGCCCGCTCGCCGTCGTCCTGACGGTGCGCCGCGAGCACGCCGGCCTCGTGGCGCACGAAGCGGCGCTCGCCCGACGGCTCGCGGTCGATGTATTGCACCGGCGTGATGCTCTAAAGGCACGCCACGCCGGCTTCGATGCCGAACCGCTCGATGGCGGCCAACACGACGGCCGCCTCAGCGTCGTTTCCCAGCGCCGTTAGCACGCCGATGCGATCCTCGGGCGCGAAGAGCCGGCGGGCGTTTACGGCGAAGTTGAGCGAGATGCCGCCGGGCCGATTCGGCGAGGCTGCGTTCGACCGTCATGCGCGCGTACTTGACCTGGATGTCGGCGAGCACCAGGACATGCGCGGCACCGATAGATCGCCGGTACGCCATCAGGCCGACGGGGTCGATGCGCATGGGTCCGTACTCCGGGCGTTCCATGGGATCGACGAAGTAGTCGGTGCGGATGAAGCGCGCGCCCGCGGCCAGCGCCACGGCGAGCGACGCCTCGGGGTCGTTCAACAGGGTCTCGGTGCCGATGGCGCAGCGGCGCGCCGCGAGCACGAGTTCGCGGGTCACGCGCGTCATGCACGCCGTGGTCTCGGCCGCCGACAGGATGCGGCGCGGCCGGTCGTCCTCGTTCTCGACCAGGACGCCGTCCGCCCCGCCGGCCTCGAGCGCCGCCAGGTCGGCCAGCGCCTTGGCGATGACCGCGTCGATGCCCGGCGAGCCCTCGTAGCCGGGCAGGGCGGGCAGGTGGATGACCCCGATGACCGCCTTGGCGGCGGGAAACAGGTCGTGGAACGTGGGCACGGGCGCCTCCCGGGCCTGAGTGGCGCACGGAGGCCCGGTTCCTGTCCAGATCGAGCCAGTGGCACGGTGCCGCCGCTTCGTGCACTCTGGCCGTCCAGGGAGCAAGGGACGCAGCCATGAAGGACGTCATCCGGCAGCTCGAGGAGAAGCGCGAAGCGGCCCGGCTGGGCGGCGGCCAGCGGCGCATCGAGGCGCAGCACGCCAAGGGCAAGCTGAGCGCGCGCGAGCGCATCGAGCTCTTGCTCGATCCCGGCTCGTTCGAGGAGTACGACATGTTCGTCGAGCACCGCTGCGCCGATTTCGGCATGGCGGCGACGACCGTGCCGGGCGATGGAGTGGTCACCGGCTGGGGCACAATCAACGGCCGGGCCGTGTTCGTGTTCAGCCAGGATTTCACGGTGTTCGGCGGCTCGTTGAGCGAGGCGCACGCCGAGAAGATCTGCAAGGTCATGGACCAGGCCATAAAGGTCGGCGCGCCGATCATCGGGCTGAACGATTCCGGCGGCGCGCGCATACAGGAAGGCGTGGCGAGCCTGGCCGGCTACGCCGAGGTCTTCCAGCGCAACGTGATGGCCTCGGGCGTGGTGCCGCAGCTCTCGCTGGTCATGGGGCCGTGCGCCGGCGGGGCGGTCTACTCCCCGGCCATGACCGACTTCATCTTCATGGTGAAGGACAGTTCCTACATGTTCGTCACGGGCCCCGACGTGGTGAAGACCGTGACCCACGAGCAGGTCACCCACGAGACGCTCGGCGGGGCGGTGACACATACCACCAAGTCGGGCGTTGCCGACCTGGCCTTCGACAACGACGTCGAGGCGATCGAGGAGGCCCGCCGCTTCATCGACTTCCTGCCGGCGAACAACCGCCAGAAGCCGCCGGTGCGGCCGACCGACGATCCAATCGACCGGGCCGAGCCGTCGCTGGATACCCTGATCCCGGCGAATCCCAACAAGCCCTACGACATGCGCGAACTGATTTTGAAGGTGATGGACGAGGGCGATTTCTTTGAGATTCAAAGGAATTACGCCAAGAACATCATCGTCGGTCTCGGGCGAATCCAGGGATCCACTGTGGGTGTCGTAGCGAACCAACCCATGGTGCTGGCCGGTTGCCTCGACATCGACGCCAGCCGCAAGGCGGGTCGTTTCGTGCGCTTCTGCGACTGCTTCAACATCCCGATCCTGACCTTCGTGGACGTGCCGGGGTTCCTGCCCGGCACCGCCCAGGAGTACGGCGGCATCATCAAGCACGGCTCGAAGCTCTTGTTCGCGTTCGCCGAGGCGACCGTGCCCAAGGTCACGGTGATCACGCGCAAGGCCTATGGCGGCGCCTACGACGTCATGAGCTCCAAGCACCTGCGCGGCGACGTGAACTACGCCTGGCCGACGGCGGAAATCGCAGTCATGGGCCCCAAGGGCGCGGTCGAGATCATCTTCCGCGCCGAGATGGGCGACCCGGCCAAGATCGAGGCGCGCACCGAGGAGTACCGGCGCAAATTCGCCAACCCCTTCGTCGCCGGGCACCGGGGCTTCATCGACGACGTCATCATGCCCCATTCGACCCGCCGGCGCGTCGCGCGCAGCCTGGCCATGCTGCGCGATAAGGCGATGGATAACCCTTGGAAGAAGCACGACAACATCCCGCTGTAACGGGTCGGCTGACGGTCTTGCGGCCGCTGGAGGGCCGGGCGGGCTGGCGCGGCGCGGACTTGGTGCGCGACGAGTCGTGGATCATGCCGTGGTCGGCGGCGGACCTGGCCGATCTGGACGCGGCGCTCGACCACGCGCGGACGCGCGGCATTGCGTGGCGCGACGTGACGCCCGCGACGTTCCCGCTCGGCCCGACCAAGGCCAAGCTCGAGCGGGTGGCGGAGGGGTTGGAGGACGGGCGCGGCGCGGTCAAGCTGACCGGCCTGCCGGTCGCGCGCTACGACGAAGATGCCTTGCGGCTGGTGTGGATGGGGCTGGCCCTCCACCTGGGCGTCGCGCGATTCCAGGATTGCCGCGGCCAGCTTATGCGCGATATCCGCGACGAGGGCGCCGGGGTCGGTGCTCGCCACGGCCAGATCACCGATCCGAAGGACGGCCAGGCGTTCATTTCGTCGAGCGCGCGCACGTACTCCAACGGCGCGCTGCGCTGGCACACGGACCGCACCGACGTGGTCGGGCTGCTGACCGCGTCCCAGGCCCGGTCCGGCGGCATCAGCAAGCGAGCATGGGTTTTTGCGAAGTTAATTAGCAATTAGAATTATTCCAGATTAGAAACACGTACTAGTTTGCATTCTTACTAATTGATAATTTGGTTTGCAATGGCATGAAATTTGGCTAGACGATCGCCAGTTCGGTGACCGTGCACAAAGTCATGCTGGAGCGCCGGCCCGACCTGGCCGCCTTGCTCTACCAGCCGATCTGGCGCTCGCGGCTCGGCGAGGAGCGGAGCGGCGAGACGATGATCTATCCCCTGCCGGTGTTCGGCGTGCGCGATGGTTGTTTCACCAGCCACTACTCGCGCACCTACGTGGAGGCGGCGCAGATGCTGCCGGACGCGGCGCGCATGGCGGACGCGCAATGGGAGGCGCTTGACCTGCTGGCGGCCCTGTGCGACGAACTGGGCTAAGACATGCGCCTGGCCCAGGGCGACACCCAGTTCATCAACAGCCACGTGACCTACCACGCCCGCACGCCGTTCGCGGATGATCCGGCCTCGGGACAGGTGCGCCGGCTGCTGCGGGTCTGGCTGTGCCTGCCCGAGCGGCATCGGCCGTTGCCCGAGGATCAGGCCATGCTGTGGCGCGCCGTCGAGGCGGGCCAGTTGCGCGGCGGCATCGCCCAGGCCGATGGCTGAAGCGGCGCTTGCGCGGCCGCCCGCGCCGCGGCGATAGTCCGACCATGTTTAAGACGATCCTGATCGCCAACCGGGGCGAAATCGCCTGCCGCATCGCGCGCACCGCTCGACGCATGGGCATCCGCACCGTCGCGGTCTATTCCGAGGCCGACGCCGAGGGCCGCCATGTCCAGGAGGCCGACGAGGCAGTTCTGGTGGGCGCCGCCCAGCCGGCCAAGAGCTATCTGAACATCGCTGCCATCGTCGAGGCTGCCAAGCGCACCGGCGCCGATGCCGTACATCCGGGCTTCGGCTTCCTGTCCGAGAACGCGGCCTGCGCCAAGGCGCTGGACGACGCCGGCATCGTCTTCATCGGCCCGCCGACTGCCGCCGTCGCCGCCATGGGCGACAAGATCGAATCGAAGAAGCTGGCGCGCGATGCCGGCGTCAACGTCATCCCCGGCCATATGGGTGTCATCGCGGACGCCGACGAGGCGGTGACGATCGCGCGCGGCATCGGCTATCCCGTCATGGTCAAGGCGGCGGCCGGCGGCGGCGGCAAGGGCATGCGCGTCGTGCGCGACGACCAGGAATGCCGCGAAGGCTTCCAGAGCGCCGCCAACGAGGCGCGCAATAGCTTCGGCGACGAGCGCTTGTTCGTCGAGAAGTTCATCGCCAAGCCGCGCCATATCGAGATCCAGGTGTTGGCCGACGGCCACGGCAACGTGGTGTACCTGGGTGAACGGGAATGCTCGATCCAGCGCCGACACCAGAAGGTGATCGAGGAGGCGCCGAGCCCGTTCCTGGACGCCAGGACCCGCGCTGCCATGGGTGCGCAGGCGGTCGCGCTCGCCCGGCGGGTCGGCTACCGCTCGGTCGGCACGGTCGAGTTCGTCGTCGACGGGGAGCGCAACTTCTACTTCCTGGAAATGAACACGCGCCTGCAGGTCGAGCACCCGGTGACCGAGCTGGTGACCGGGCTCGACATCGTGGAACTCATGATTCGCGTGGCGAACGGCGAGACCTTGCCGTTCCGCCAGGAGGACGTGGCGCTCAAGGGCTGGGCGGTCGAGGCGCGCGTCTACGCCGAGGACCCCGAGCGCGGCTTCCTGCCGGCGACCGGGCGGCTGATCCGCTACCGCCCGCCCGAGGCCGAGCATTTGCGCATCGATGACGGCGTCTACGAAGGGGCCGAGGTGACGCCGTTCTACGACCCCATGATCGGCAAGCTGTGCGCGCGTGGCGCCAACCGGGCCGAGGCGCTGGCCCGCCTGGGTGACGCACTCGACGGTTTCGTCATCCGGGGCATGGCCAACAACCTGTCGTTCCTGTCGGCGGTGGTGCGCCATCCGCGCTTCGCAGCCGGTGACATGGACACGCTATTCATCGACAGCGAGTACGGCAAGACCTTCGACGGCGTGGCGCTCGAAGGGCCGATCGCGACCCGCCTGGTGGGCGCGGCGGCCGTGATGCAGACCGTCCTCGACCGCCGCGAGAACGCCATCGGCGATGGCCGTCTGGCCGCCAAGCCCGACGATGCAGCCCGCGCCTGGGTGGTGCGCGCGGGCGAGCGATCCTTCGACGTCGAGGTGCGTCCTGGCGGCGGTGCCTGGGACGTCACCATCGATGGCGTCGGGGCTCAGTTGGCTGGCACCTGGTCGCCAGGCGCGCCGGTGTTTCACGCCACCGTCGACGGCGTGCCCGTGGCGATCCAGGTGACGCGTCACGACGGCGGCTGGACGCTGGCCCACGCCGGTGCCTCGGCACGTGTCAAGGTGCTGCGCCGGCGCGCCGCCGAACTGCTTGCGCGCATGCCGACCAAGGCCGCGCCGGACCTGTCGCGCCTGTTGCTGTCGCCCATGCCGGGGCTGGTGGTGGCGATCCACGTAGCCGAGGGCGACGCGGTGAAGGCGGGTCAGCCGCTGGCCGTGGTCGACGCCATGAAGATGGAGAACGTGCTGCGCGCTGAGCGCGACGGGCGCGTCGGCAAGGTCCATGTGGCCCCCGGCGCCAGCCTGGCGGTCGACCAGATCATCCTCGAGTTCGCTGAAGGCGCGGCCGGCGCATGACCGAGACGGGCGGGCGCAAGGCCGTCCGGCTCGTGATCCGGGGCCGCGTCCAAGGCGTGTGGTTCCGGGCGTGGACCGTCGAGCAGGCGCGCGACCTCGGGCTCGACGGCTGGGTGCGCAACCGCGCCGACGGCGCGGTCGAGGCCGCGGTGGCCGGGCCGACCGACAAGGTCGATCGCCTGGTCGTGCTGGCGCGGCGCGGCCCACCGCTCGCCAAGGTGAGCGCGGTGTCCGTGGAGCCCGAGACGAACCCGATTGACCCAGGCTTCAGCCAACGCCCAGCCGCTCGCTAGGCGGAACGACGACGTTGCGCAGGGGCTGGCCGGCCATCCAGCGTTCCAGATTGTCGGCGAACAGATCGGCGAAGCGCGTCGCCCAACCGATCACCTGGTCGGAGCAGTGGGGAGTGATCAGCACGCGCGGGCACGACCAAAGCGGGCTTGTCGGCGGCAGGGGCTCGGTCTCGAACACGTCGAGATAGGCCGCGCGCAGGCGGCCCGCCGCCAGCGCGGCGGCCAGCGCGGTTTCGTCGATCACGGCGCCGCGCGACGTGTTGATCAGCATGGCGTCGGCCTTCATGGCGGCGAGCGCTGGGCCGTCTATCAGGTGCCGCGTCGCGGGGCCGAGGCGCACGTGCAGGCTGACCACGTCGGCCTTGGGCAACAGGTCGGGCAGGGCGGCAAGGTCGTGCATGGCGTCGACCGAGGGATGCGGCGCCGCGCTCGAGCGCACGCCGAGCACGCGCATGCTGAAGGCCTTGGCGAGGTCAGCCACGCGGCCGCCGATCGCGCCGACGCCGACCACCAGCAGCGTCTGGTCGCGCAGCGGCCTGAAATCGGCCGAACGCCAGGCCCGCGTCGGTTGCATATCGCGGTAGGCGAACAACCCGGCGTTCAAGGACGCTATGGCCGCCATCACGGTCTCAGCCAGGAACGGCGCCAGCACGCCGACCGAGTTGGTCACCGTGACGCGGGCCGGGTCCCACGGCAGCAGGTGTTCGTAGCCAGACCCGCCCACGTGCACCCAGCGCACTGACGGGCAGGTGACGGTCGCGTGATGGTTGGGGCCGGCGAAGGTGCTCGTCTTGTAGACGAGCACCACATCGGGCTCTTCGGCGGCGAGCCGCGCCGGCAGGACGTCCAGATTGCCGACGACCGAGATGGAAAGGCGGGGAAAGCGGGCCCGCAGGGCTGGGGCGATGGCCTCCGGCTGGTCGTAGACGACCATGACGCGGGGCGGCGGGGTCACGGTGTCAGCCGAAGATCGCGGGGAAGGTACAGGCCAGGGCGTCGTCGGCTTCGGCCATGGTCGTAGGGCGGCCCAGGTCGGCCAGGGACGTGACGCTATGGTCGGCAATGCCGCACGGCACGATGCCACGGTAGTGCCCGAGGTCCGGCGCCACGTTCAGCGCCACACCGTGGTAGCTGACCCAGCGGCGCACGCGCACGCCGATGGCCGCGATCTTGGCCTCGCTGGCGCCCTTGGCGACCCAGATGCCGACGCGGCCTTCGCGGCGGAACGCCTCGACGCCGAGGCGCGCCAGGGTGGCGATCAGCCAGGCCTCCAGATCGTGCACATAGCTGCGCAGGTCGCGCCCGCGCGCTTCCAGGTCGAGCATGACGTAGGCCACGCGCTGCCCGGGGCCGTGGTACGTGTAGCGTCCGCCGCGCCCGGTGCGGTGCACGGGCAGCAGGTCCGGGTTCAGGAGTTCGATCGCGTCGGCGCTGGTGCCGGCGGTGTAGAGCGGCGGGTGCTCGACCAGCCAGACGAGTTCCTGAGCGGAGCCGGTGCGGATCGCGGCGGCGCGTGCCTCCATGGTGGTGACGGCGTCGCCGTAGGCCACCAACCCTTCGGCGGTCCGCCATTCCGGCGGTTGACGCGGGCCGGTGCGAAGCTCCGACGTGGCCAGTTGCGGCATGGTCCGGGATTTGTTATCCGAGGCGCCTGCCCGAGATCGTGCGGTCGTGGCGGAACTGGCAGACGCGCAGCGTTGAGGTCGCTGTTCCCGAAAGGGAGTGGAAGTTCGAGTCTTCTCGACCGCACCACATGCTTGCAGGCCCGTCGGCTCCCACCCGGGCGCCGACCATCGCCGATGGTGCACCCGAGCGCGTGACTATACTGCGCCGCGCGTGGTGGCGGTAGGAGGCGTCGATGGCCGAGGACGTGAAGCAAGCGGCGCTCGAATACCACCGGCGGCCCAAGCCCGGAAAACTCGGCATCCACCCGACCAAGCCGCTTGCCAACCAGCGCGACCTGGCGCTCGCCTACTCGCCCGGCGTGGCCGCGGCGTGCGACGCCATCGTCGCCGACCCGGCCGCCGCCTACGACGTCACCATCAAGGCCAACCTGGTGGCGGTGGTGACCAACGGCACGGCCGTGCTGGGTCTCGGGCCGATCGGGCCGCTGGCCGCCAAGCCCGTGATGGAGGGCAAGGCGGTCCTGTTCAAGAAGTTCGCCAACATCGACGTCTTCGACCTGGAGGTGGACGAGCACGATCCCGACCGATTCGTCGATCACGTCGCGGCCATGGCGCCCACCTTCGGCGCGATCAACCTGGAGGACATTAAGGCGCCCGAGTGCTTCGAGATCGAACGCAAGCTGCAGGAACGGCTGAACATCCCGGTGTTCCATGACGACCAGCACGGCACCGCGATCTGCGTGGGCGCGGCCGTGCTCAACGGCTTGCGCGTCGTCGGCAAGGCGATCGACAAGGTCAAGCTGGTCACCTCGGGCGCGGGCGCCGCCGGGCTCGCCTGCCTCAACCTGCTGCTGGAACTGGGCCTCCGGCGCGAGAACGTCATCGTCACCGACAAGTTCGGTGTCGTCTACCGGGGCCGCATCGAGGAGATGGACCCGCACAAGGCCGCCTTCGCCCGCGACACGCTCGCGCGCACCCTGGCGGAGGCGATCCAGGGCGCCGACGTGTTCCTCGGCCTGTCGGCGTGCGGAGTGCTCAAGGCCGCCATGGTGAAGACCATGGCCGAGAAGCCGCTGATCCTGGCGCTCGCCAACCCGGTGCCAGAGATCATGCCCGACGAGGCGCGCGCCGCGCGGCCCGACGCTATCATCGCCACGGGGCGGTCGGACTTCCCGAACCAGGTCAACAACGTCCTCTGCTTTCCATTTATCTTCCGTGGCGCGCTGGACGTGGGCGCGACGTGCGTCAACACGGCCATGAAGCTGGCCTGCGTGCGCGCCATCGCCGATCTGACCATCGCCGAGGTGTCGGACGTGGTCGCTGCGGCGTACGGCGGCTCGCGCCTGAAGTTCGGTCCTGACTACATCCTGCCCAAGCCGTTCGACCCGCGCCTCATCGTGCACGTGCCGCCGGCCGTGGCCGAGGCAGCCATGGCCAGCGGCGTCGCCACGCGCCCGCTGGCCAGCCTGGACGCCTACAAGGAGGAAATGACGCGGCTCGCGTTCCGCACCGGCCACGTCATGCGCTCGATCTTCGGGCGCGCCAAGGCGAACCCCAAGCGGGTGGTCTACGCCGAGGGCGAGGAACCGCGCGTGCTACAGGCGGTGCAGACCGCGGTCGACGAAGGTTTCGTCGTGCCCGTGCTGATCGGGCGCCGCCGCGTGGTGGCCGCGCGTATCGGCAAGCTGGGGCTGCGGCTGAAACCGGGGGTGTCTTTCGAATTGTGCGATCCCGAGGACGACCCCCGCTACAAGCAGTACTGGAAGCTCTACCATTCGATCATGCAACGCCGGGGCGTGACCCAGGCCAAGGCGCGCGCCATCGTACACACCGACCCCACGGTCATTGCGGCGCTGATGGTCCGGCGCGGCGAGGCCGACGCCATGATCGCCGGCCCGGTCGGCTCGTTCCCCGAGCATCTGGAGGATGTGCTCGATGTGATCGGGCTGGAGCCGGGCGTGCGCCACGCCGCGGCCATGAAGCTGATGCTGCTCGACAAGGGCACGATCTTCCTGGCCGACACCAACGTGACCTACGACCCCGACGCCGACGAGATCGCCGACGTCACGGTGCGCGCGGCCGAGGTTGTGCGCCGCTTCGGCATCGAGCCGAAGGTCGCTCTGCTGTCCCATTCGACGTTCGGCAGCCACGACACACCCTCGGCGCTCAAGATGCGCGCGGCGCTGACCGCGATCCGCGCGCGCGAGCCCGCGCTCGAGATCGACGGCGAGATGGACGGCGATGCGGCGCTCAACCCGGCGATCCGCGAGGAACTGTTGCCATCCTCCACGCTCTCGGGCACGGCCAACCTGCTGATCGCGCCGTCGCTGGATGCTGCCTCGATCGCGTTCACGCTGATCCGCCAACTCGGCAACGGCCTGACGGTCGGCCCGATGCTGCTGGGCGTCGCGGCGGCGGCGTACGTGGCGAAGCCCCCGGTCACGGTGCGCGGCATCCTGAACCTCAGCGCCTTCGCGGTCGTCGACGCCCAGGTGCGCGCCACGACGCCGTCACCGAAGCCGAAGCGCCGTGCCAGGGCCCACTGACGGCGCGGCCACCTGGCGGCCGCGCGGCCGCGCCGGCGAGCGCGCCGCGCTCGACAACGCGCTCGTGCGCGATGTCGAGGCGGCCATCGCGACCGGGGACATGGCGGCCATCGCGGCCCTGGTCGAGGGGCTGCACGAAGCCGACCGCGCCGACCTCTTGGAACAGGTTTCGCCCGATCAGCGAGCGTTCCTGGTCGAGCAGTGGCGCGAGGGCTTCGACGCCGAGATCCTGCCCTACCTCGACGAGCAGGTGCGCGACGAGGTCGTCCGCCTGCTGCCGCGCGAGACGCTGATCCGCGCGGTCGGCGAGCTCGAGACCGACGACGCCGTCTACGTCATCGAAGGCCTAGCGCCGGACGAACGGCAAGAGTTGCTTGACGCCCTTCCGGCGCCCGAGCGCGCGGTGCTGCAGGAAGGCCTGACGTTCGAGGAGGAATCGGCCGGCCGGCTGATGCGGCGCGAGGTGGTGACGGCGCCGGCCTACTGGTCGGTCGGCCACGTGATCGACTATCTGCGCGCGGCGGCCGACGACCTGCCGGAGGAGTTCTACGACGTCTTCGTCGTCGACCCGCAGCGCCGCCCCGTCGGCACCGTCTCGCTGGCTAAACTGATCCGCACCCACCGCCCGGCCATCGTGCGCGACATCATGGACGCCGAGCCTCACCTGGTGCGGCTCGACATGGACCAGGAGGAAGTCGCCTACCTGTTCAGCCAGTACGGCCTGACCTCGGCCGCCGTGGTCGATGGCGCCGGGCGGCTGGTCGGCGTGATCACCCACGACGACGTGACCGAGGTCATCGAGGAGGAAGCCGAGGAGGACATCCTGCACTTGGGCGGCGTCGGCGACACCGACTTCCGCGATCCCGTGGTGCGCACGGCGCGCAAGCGTTTCGTCTGGCTGTTCTGCAACCTGGGTACGGCGCTGGCGGCGTCGTTCGTCATCGGGCTTTTCCACCACGCGATCGCCGAGATTGTGGCGCTCGCCGCTCTCATGCCGATCGTGGCGGCGATCGGCGGCAACGCCGGGACCCAGGCCATGACGGTGGCGGTGCGCGCGCTCGCCACCCGCGATCTCACGCCGGCCAACGCCACGGCCACGTTGCGCAAGGAATTGGGCGTCGCGCTGATCAACGGCGGTCTCTGCGCCTTGCTCATGGGCGTCATCACCTGGGGTCGGTTCCACGATTGGCAGCTCGCTGGCGTGATGGCCGCCGCCATGGTCGCCAATCTGCTGATGGCCGGGCTGGCCGGCGCCCTGACGCCGATCATGCTGACGCGTCTGGGCATCGACCCGGCACCCGCCTCGGGCGTGTTCGTCACCGCCGTGACCGACATCGTCGGGTTCTTCGCCTTCCTCGGCCTGGCCACCCTGCTGTTGTTGTGATGTGGAGCCCGCGATGAGCACGCCGCCCCCAGCCTGGGTGCGCTTTCGGCACCAGCCGGTGGACCCCCACTATGCGAAGCGCATGACCGTCGAGGACGGAAAGGGGCGCGCGCTCGGCGTGCTGGGCGTGACCATGGACGGATTCGGCCCCGGCTGGTGCCAACTGCGTCTGCCGTTTCGCGTTGAGGTCACCAACGAGGCCGGCATCATGCACGGCGGCATGATCGGGTTCCTGGCGGACGACGCGGCGGGCTTCGCCGCGTTCTCCCTGCTGCCCGAGGGTCAATCGCCCCGCACCATCGAGTAAAAGATCAACTTCTTGGCCCCGGTCACCGGTGGCGCGCTGGTCGCGCGCGCCCAGGTCGTGCGTTCGGGCCGCAGCGTCGCCGTGATCGAGGTTGCGCTAGCCCAGGTGGACGATGGTCCGGAGCGGGCCGTCGCCGTCGCGCTGGTGACCATGATGCACTTGGTCGAGCGCTCGGCCGCCGGCTGAGCGCCTATTGGGGCGCGGGCAGCAGGACGCCTTCAAGGACGTCCACAATCGTGCGCTTGGAGTCGTCGATCAGGTAGACCTCGTCGTCCACCAGCAGAAGCTCGGCGTCCTGCCACAGCGACCCCAGCGCGGCCAGCCGGTCGGCCGGCAAGAGTTCGCCCAACCCCTGGGGCAGTTCGTCGTCCTCGCTTTCGGGTCCGCCATAGAGCACGCGGGCGCTGGCCGGCAGGCCATCGAAGGCGCGCTCGCAGCTCGACGGCTTGGGCTGCCGGCCGGGCTGCGTGTCGGGCAGCCAGACCCGGCACTTGCCGGGTGGCGGCATGAACTCCGGGGGGATGCCTTCGATGTAGCCGCTGCCGCGCCGGCGCAGAGCCTGCTGGCGCAGCTTCGCGGCTCCCTTGCCGAGCGATTCGTCTTAGGTTGGATTGCCGCTCTCCTCGACGGTCGCCTCGGAGTGCCGCTTGCTCTGCACCGTCAGGCGCTTGACCTCCTGTTTGGTCGCCTCGCGCGCCGTGGCGTAGTAGCCGCGGATCACGTTCTCCTGGACGGCCTCGAACAGCCGGCGCGCCGCGTCGCCGTAGACCAGCCGCGCGCCGGCGGGCACGTCGAGCGCCACGCTGGCGCAATCGGTGGGTGGCGGCTGGTGGCCGGGCGGCGTGTCGGGCAGCCAGACGCGGCATAGGCCCGGCGGCGGCAAGTGGCCCGGCTGGATGCCCTGGACCCAGCCCTTCTTCTTACCCTTGCCCTTGGCCTTCGACTTGCCCTGGGCGGTCTGCCCGGCGTCGTCCCCGTCTGGCGACGCGCGCTGGGCCTCGTAGTACTCGCGGATGAGACGCTTCTTGATCTCGTCGAAGATCGCCTCGACGACCGCATCGCCGCCCTGGGCGACGTCCGTTTTCTGGGGCTAGGGTAGCGACCGGAGCGAGAGCAAGGAGGGCGATGGTTAGGATCCTCAACACGGCTGCCTCTCTGGGCCTCGGTCGTCTAAGATGACCGTGTGATCCGTAACGACTTCCCATCCCTGCGCTTCGACCTGGGCGAGACCGCCGACATGGTACGCGACTCGGTGCGTTCCTTCGCCGCCGCCGAGATCGCGCCGCGCGCGGCCGCGATCGACCGGGACAACGCGTTTCCCATGGATCTGTGGCGCAAGTTGGGCGACCTGGGGATCCTCGGCATTACGGTCGAGCCCGAGTGGGGCGGTGCCGGGCTCGGCTACCGCGAGCATGTCGTCGCCATGGAGGAGCTGAGCCGCGCCTCGGCCGCGATCGCGCTCAGCTACGGCGCGCATTCGAACCTGTGCGTCAACCAGCTCCGGCGCTTGGGCACGGATGACCAGAAGCAGCGCTACCTGCCCGGACTGATCGACGGCAGCCGCATCGGAGCCCTGGCCATGAGCGAGGCGGGCGCCGGGTCCGACGTGGTCGGCATGAAGTTGCGCGCGGCGCGCAAGGGCGACCGCTGGGTGCTGGATGGCACCAAGATGTGGATCACCAACGGCCCCGACGCGGACGTGCTGGTGGTCTACGCCAAGACCGATCCGGACGCCGGCAAGCACGGCATCAGCGCCTTCCTGATCGAGAAGGGGTTCAGGGGCTTCGGTGCCTCGCCCAAGCTCGACAAGCTCGGCATGCGCGGCTCGAACACGGCCGAGCTGGTGTTCGAGGGCTGCGAGGTCCCGGCCGAGAACCTGCTGGGCGAGGAGGGCGGTGGCGTCAAGGTGCTGATGAGCGGGCTCGACTACGAGCGTGCGGTGCTGGCCGGCGGGCCGCTGGGAATCATGCAGGCGTGCCTTGACGTGGTGGTGCCCTACGTCCACGACCGCAGGCAGTTCGGCCGGCCGATCGGCGAGTTCCAGCTGATCCAGGGCAAGCTGGCCGACATGTACACGACGCTCGGCTACTGCCGGTCCTACGTCTATGCGGTGGCCGCCGCGTGCGACCGGGGCGAGGTGACGCGCAAGGACGCGGCGGGCGCGATCCTGGTCGCCGCCGAACGGGCGACCTGGATGGCGCTCGAGGCGATCCAGTGCCTGGGCGGCAACGGCTACATCAACGACTATCCCACTGGCCGTCTGCTGCGCGACGCCAAGCTCTACGAGATCGGCGCCGGTACGTCGGAGATCCGCCGCATGCTGATCGGCCGTGAACTGTTCGAGGAGACGCGGTGAAGCCTTCTGACATCGTCGTCGTCGGCGCGAAGCGGACTCCGATCGGCGGGTTCCAGGGTGCGCTGAAGGACGTGGCCGCGCCGGCGCTGGGCGGCGCGGCGATCCGCGCCGCGTTGGCGGACGCCGGCGTGTCCGGCGTGACGGTCGGCGAAGTGCTCATGGGCTGCGTGCTGCCGGCCGGGCTCGGCCAGGCGCCGGCGCGCCAGGCGGCGCTGGCCGGCGGCATTCCCGAGGCGATCGGCGCCACCACGATCAACAAGATGTGCGGCAGCGGCATGAAGGCCGTGATGCTGGGCCACGACCTGATCCGCGCCGGCTCGGCCGAGGTGGTCGTGGCCGGCGGGCTCGAAAGCATGTCGAACGCACCCTACCTGCTGGACCGCGCGCGCGCCGGCTACCGCATGGGCCACGGCCGGGTGATCGACCACATGTTCCTCGACGGGCTGGAGGACGCGTACGACAAGGGCCGCCTGATGGGCACCTTCGCCGAGGACACGGCCGAGGCCTACCAGTTCACTCGCGAGGAGCAGGACGCCTTCGCCGTCGAATCGCTCGTACGCGCCCGCCGGGCCAACGAGGACGGCACGTTCGCCGCGGAGACCGCGCCCGTGACGGTCAAGGGCCGCAAGGGCGAGGCGGTCGTGACGCGCGACGAGCAGCCGTTCGCCGCCGATCTAGCGCGGATTTCGTCGCTCAAGCCCGCGTTCCGCGACGGCGGCACGGTGACCGCCGCCAACGCGTCGTCGATCTCGGACGGCGCCGCCGCGCTGGTGCTGACGGACATGGCGACGGCCGAGAAGCGGGACCTGCGGATGCGTGCGCGCATCGTCGGCCACGCCACACACGCCCAGGCGCCGGCCTGGTTCACCACGGCGCCCATCGGGACGATCCGGTCGCTGCTTGACCGGGTGGGGTGGCGCGCGGCCGACATTGACCTGTGGGAGATCAACGAGGCGTTCGCGGTGGTGACCATGGCGGCGATGCGCGATCTCGACCTGCCCCACGACCGGGTCAACGTCAACGGCGGCGCCTGCGCGCTCGGCCACCCGATCGGCGCCTCGGGCGCCCGCATTCTCGTCACCCTGCTGGCCGCCATGGAACGGGCGGACGCGCGTCGCGGCGTCGCCGCGCTGTGCATCGGTGGGGGCGAAGCCACAGCCCTAGCCCTAGAAAGGACCTGACATGCGACGCTTGATCTCCTCCGGCTCCAGCTTCGAGGCCGTCGCCGGCTACAGCCGCGCGGTCGTGGATGGCGATTGGGTGTGGTTGTCGGGCACCACGGGCATGAACTACGCCAAAGGCACGATCGCGGACGACGTGGCCGAGCAGACGCACCAGACGTTCCGCAACATCGACCGGGCGCTGGCCGCGGCGGGCTCCTCGCTCGCCGACGTGGTGCGCGTGTTCCTGATAATCACCAAGCAGGAGTACTTCAAGGTCGTGGCGCCGATCATGGGGCAATACTTCGGCGGCATCCGGCCGGCCTCGACGGGCATCGTCACCGAGTTGGTCGACCCGCGCATAAAGGTGGAGATCGAGGTCACGGCCAAGCGCCGGGTCTAGCGTCGTGCCGGGGACGATCGATTTCTACTTCGACTTCTCGTCGCCTTACGGCTACTTCGCGAGCCTCGGGGTCGACGCCCTGGCCGCGCGCCACGGCCGCACGGCCGTCTGGCGGCCGATCCTGCTGGGCGTCGTGTTCAAGAGCACGGGCCAATCGCCGCTGCTTAACCAGCCGCTGCGCGGGCCCTACGCCCGGCACGACCTGGAGCGGACCGCGCGGCGGCTGGGTGTGCCCTACCGGCTGCCCGAGCCGTTCCCGGTCAACGCCATGGCGGCGAGCCGCGCGTTCTACTGGCTGCGGGACCGCGACCCGGCCGCTGCCCTGGCTTTCGCGCGGCGTATCTTCGCGGCGGTCTTCGTCGACGGGCGCGACATCGGCCCGCCGGCGGCGGTAATCGACTTGGCCGGTGTCGAGGGCCTGGCCGCCGCGCTGGAGGACCCGGCGGTCAAGGATCGCCTGCGCCGCGAGGTCGAGGCCGCGATGGAACGGGGCGTGTTCGGTTCGCCCACGATCGCCGTGGACGGCGAGCCGTTCTGGGGCTTTGACCGCTTCGCCGATGTCGAGCGGTGGCTCGCCACCGGCGGCTGGTAAGTTCCGGTTCGACGATCAGGCGCTGCTGGTCGGCGCCGCAGCCACGCCGCCGCTTGGGTTGGCCAGATACTCGAAGAACAGGCTGAACAGCTCGCGTTCGGTCGTGATGTCGAGCCGGTCGTAGAGCCGGCGCCGGTGATTCTTGACGGTGCCGCGTCCGATGCCCAGGGCCTTGGCGATGGCCCCGGTGGGATACCCCGCGATTATCAGGCGCGAGATCTGGGTCTCGCGTGGCGTCAGCTTGCCCTTCGCGAACGTCTTAAAGACCTTGTCGAAGTCGATGGGTGTCTGCGCGGGTGCCCGGGGCTCGAGCACAAGCATGGTTCCGTCCGGCGCCAGCAGGGAATCGTGGCTCAAGGATTTGACGAAGAGCGCGCCGTCGCTGGTGGTGACCTGATCCTTGTTTGCTATGGCAAGTGCCAGCGCCATCGGATCCCGCAGCTCGGGATGGGTGAGCGTTGCGTCCTGCCAGGCTGGCGAGGCGAACATCACTCGCCGGCTCCGGTCGAGCACGACCAGGGCGCGATTGGTCTCGGGCGCGTCGCGGCCGTAGCGCAGGTCGGAAACTGTGTGCGCGATGTGGGCATCGTGCAGACCCAGGAACAACGGATACCAGCGCTCCATCCGTTCGATGATCTGCGTGCTGAACCGTTTTTCGCGAATCTCCAGATAAAGCGCGATGACGGTCTGAGCAATCGACGGCAGGTACATGCCTATGATGTCCGCCATCTCGACGAGGGGGAAAACTCTGTGAAGTACGTGCTCTTGGCGTCAGAGGGGCGCATGGCGGCGCTCAGCGTCAAGACGCCGCCTTCGCCGGCATCGCGCCACCAGCAAAAGAACGGATCGAAGCGGTAGTGGCCCTGCATGTAGCGTTCGATGATGGCCTTCGAAAAGCCCTCAGAATAGAGGAAGTCAGGTGGCGCATAGCGCGACCAACGAACAATGGTGACAGCGTCCCATGGCCCAAGAATCTTGAAGGTCTCCAACAGCTTCCGATGGAACTGATCGGTGCCGATGGAGCGCGCCGCGTTGCCCAGAAGGCGACCCAATGGCTCGTCAAGGGCCTCTTTGGTCCTCATCACGGGTCTCCCTGTACGCGACTTGTTTTCCCTGTACGCGACTTGTTTAATGCGTATGCGCCTTCGGGTCCAGATCGTTTCGACTGCCACCGGCCCACAGGATGTCGACGACCCCGGCGGCGATCACTAGCGCCCCGCCGATCGCTTCCCGGGCGCCGAACGGCTCATCGGTCAGCAGCGCCGCCGAGGCCGCGCCGACCACGGCCTCGACCATCAGAAGAATCCCGACGCGCCCGGGGCTCAGCCGTTGCGAGCCATAGATTATCAGCCACATGGACGGCAGGATGAAGCCGACCGAGATGGCGAACATCACGGGCATGCCGGCGACGACCTGGGCGGTCATGGGCGGCGCCAGCGTCAGCGCGGCCGCCCCCAGCGCCAGGAGCGAGCCGCCCAGGAAGTACGAGAACAGCGCGTCCGGCAACGGGCTTGCTCCTTCCCGACGCAGGCGCACGGATGCTCCGGCCCACACCATGCCGCTGACCAGACCGAGCCAGTCTCCCAGGTTGTGTGGCACCGGAAAAGCGCCCTTGAAGCCCAGGATCACGACCAGGCCCGCGATGCCCATGACAATGGTCAGTAGCCGAGGCGGCGTGATGGGTTCGCCGAGCACCAGGCGCCCGAGTAGCGTGCTCCAAAGCGGCGTCAGATAGAACAGCAGCAAGGCCCGCACCACGTCGGTGTAGAGCAGGCTGTTGCTGTAGAGCACCCAGGCGCCGCCCGTGAACAGACCGGTGATTAGGACCGTCGCGTCACGCCGCCGATAGCGTGCGAGCCGACGTGCCATGAAGGGCGCCATCGCAATGACCGCCGGCGCGAACACGGCGACCGTGGCCCATGGCCCGCTGACCCCATCGGCTTCGACGGCGCGCAGGGGCAGCCAGAACAGGCCCCAGCCGATGCTGGCGAGAACGATGCCCAAGCTGGGCAGGAGATCGGCGTGGCGGCGCGCGAACACGGCTGGACCTGGCTCGGGCAATAGACGTAGGAGTGTGCCGGCGGGGGGGTATCGCGCGCAACGGATGCTCGTGCGGCGGCCGGTGCCTGGGTTAACGTCCTGGGAGAGGAGGACGACCATGGCCATTGGCGCGCGGACCAGGCGTTTCGAGGATGCACGGTTCTTGGCGGGAGCCGGGCGCTACGTTGACGACCTGCGCGAACCCCAGGCGTTGCACGCCGTCTTCATGCGCAGCCAGCATGCCCATGCCGTCATCCGTTCGATCGACCCGAACCCGGCGCTGGCCGTCGACGGTGTCGTCGCCGTGCTGACCGGCGAGGACTGGCGACGCGCTGGCGGCGGCGCGTTGCCCTGCATCTGGGCGGTGACGTCGAGCGACGGCACGCCCATGCGGGGCGCGACGCGGCCGGTCTTCGCGGTCGATCGCGTCCGGCATGTCGGCGACACGGTCGCCGTGGTGGTCGCGGAAAGCGCCGCCTTGACCCTCGACGGCGCCGAGGCCTTGGCGATCGACTATGGGCTGGAGCCGGCGGCGGGGGGGGGCGTGCCGCCATCGCACCCGGGGCGCCGCACGTGCACGGCGATGCACCGGGCAATCTGGCGTTCGACTGGTCGATCGGCGACCGTGCCAAGGTCGAAGCCTCACGGGCGCACGCCGACCGTGTCGTCACCGCTTCCCTGCCGATCGCGCGTATCACCCATCTTCCGATCGAGCCGCGCGCGGTGCTGGGCCGCTACGATCCGTTCGACGACGGCTACACCCTGTGGTCGACGGCCCAGATGCCGCACCTAGTGCGCCGGCTTCTGGCGGAATCCTCGCTCAAGGTGGCCGAGCATCGCCTGCGCGTGATCGCGCCCGACGTGGGCGGCGGATTCGGTTAGAAGCGGCAGTCATTCCCACGGCCAGGGCCACGCCACGATCTATCGCCAGATCGTCGCCGAACGCCTGGGCTGCGCCATGGACGCGGTCGAGATCGTCTTCGGAGACACTGCCCAAGTCGCCGAGGGCGGTGGCACCTATGGCTCGCGCTCGATCACGGTGGTGGGGGCCGCGATCTCGATAGCGCTCGACCGGGTCGTCGAGAAGGCTCGTCGACTCGCGGCCCACAAGCTCGAATGCGCCGACCGCGACGTGGTGTTCGAGGCAGGGAGGGTCACCGTCGCCGGCACCAACCGCGCGGTCACGTTCGGGGCCATCGCTGACGCGGCGCATCGTGGCCATGACGTGCCCGACGGCTTCGAGCCGGGGCTCAACACCGCGGCAAGCTTCGACCCGGACGAGTTCAACTACCCCGCGGGGGCGCACCTGTGCACCGTCGATGTCGACCGCGAGACAGGGCAAGTGCGTGTCCTGAGTTACGCCGCCGTCGACGATGTTGGGCGCGCGATTAACCCCATGATCGTCGAAGGCCAGATCCACGGCGTCGTCGTCCAGGGATTGGGCCAGGCGCTAAGCGAGCGCATCGTCTGGGACCCGGAAACCGGCCATCTCCTGACCGGACCGATGCTCGATTACGGCGCACCGCGCGCGGACGAGGTGCCGTCGTTCGACCTCGCGCTGGTCGAATTCCCATCGCTGCGCAATCCCTTGGGTGTCAAGGGCGCCGGCGAAAGCGGCACCATCGCGGCGACCGTCGCGGCCGTGAACGCCGTGCTCGACGCTCTGACGCCGCTGGGTGTCACGGCGATCGACCCGCCGTTGACGCCGGAAAGGGTTTGGCGAGCGATCGCGGCGGCGAAGGGACGCTTCAGCTCAGATTGACGCGCATATGCTCGCGCGCCACGAAGGCGCCGATCCAATGGGCGCGGGCCCGGCTTTCCAGGCCTTCCATGAACATGTCCTCGTGGTCGGGGTCGTGGTGGAAAATCGCCAGGCTCTTGGCGTTGGCGGCCTGGCACAAGCGGACGCCTTCCTCCCACGTGGAGTGACCCCAGCCGATCTTCATGGGGAATTCCCGATCGGTGTAGGTCGAATCGTAGATCACCAGATCGGCGCCCTCGATCAGGGCCAGGATATGCTGGTTTGGACGTCCGACCTCATGTTCGGTGTCCGTGATATAGCACATTGATTTACCATTATATTCAATACGATATCCTGTCGCATTGTCAGGATGGTTTAGTGGACATGTGCGTACCTTCACGGCGTCGCCCTCGCCCAAATGGAAGGTATCGCCGGCGTCGAAATCGGCGTACGTCATCTTGGCCTTCATGGCGTCCAACGGCACCGGGAAGTAGGGGTTGTTCATCTGGCCGGCGAACACGTCCTTGATCTGGCCGCCCTTGAGGTGCCCCGCCATGAGGTGGAACGAGCGTTCCGGCCGGAAGGCCGGCGAAAAGAAGGGGAAACCGTTGATGTGATCCCAGTGGGTGTGGGACAGCAGGATGGTGGCGTGCATGACGTTCTTGCGCAACAGCCAGTGACCCAGGTTGCGGATCCCGGTGCCCGCATCCAGAATGATGCGGTCGCCGCCGCAGGCGACCTCGATGCAACTTGTGTTGCCGCCGAAGGCGATGTGGTTCGGTGACGGGCACGCGATGCTCCCCCGTACGCCCCAGAACTTGAGCTTGAACGTCATCGACCCCCCCCCGATGGGCGCGCCGCGCCGTGTCCCGGCACGTATGCGCGCCTTGGCGCCTGCTGGGCCTCCATCGAGCACGCGAGCACGGCGCGCGATGGCGAAGGTGTGATCGCCGTCACACCCAAGGCGCGTAGCCTCAACGCGCCATGTCGCCGCGGCCTTCCTCGAGGCGCGAGGCGAGTTTCTTGAGACGGGCCGTGTCGACGATGTAGAGCGCCTTGTCGCGCCGCTCCACAATCGACGCCGCGGTCAACTGGCTGATGACCCGGGCAACCGTCTCGCGCGTGGTGGAGGCGCGCGAGGCGATGTCCTTGTGGGCCGGAACGGAGAAGATGGCCAGCGCGTCCGTCCCCGCGGGGTCGAGCCGACCCATGCGGATCAGCTCCACATAGACGCGCTGCACAGCACCCAGGGTGCTGAGATCCATGATGCGGTCGTCGCAGATGCGGATGATGCGCGCCATGCGCCGCATGACTTCGATGGCGACGTCGGGGTAGTCGCGCAGCAACGCGATGAACGATTGGGGCGGAATGGTCGCGAGCAGGCACTTTTCGGTCGCGACCACGCTGGACGAGCGGGCCTGGCCGTCGATCGCCGCCAGCTCGCCGAAGAAGCCACCCTGTGGAATGTTGGCGTACAAAATCTCGGACCCCCACAGCGAGAAGTTCACGACCCGCACACTGCCCTCGACCACGAACAGCACGTCGCAGTTCTCGTCGTCGCGGTCGATGATCTGCTCGTTGACGCAATAGCGTCGCCGCCGAAACTACTTTTCCAGACGTTCGAGAGCGTCGGCGTTTAGACTATCCAACAGGCGCACGCCTTTGAGGCTGGGCGCAGCCTGTGTCACCATTGAAACTCCCTCGCCAGCGCTTGGCCCCTCGCGGCCGGCCTTGACTGCAATTTTTAACCCGAGTCGGGCCGCCGAGAAAGAGATACGTGCGCACAACCGGGTGCGGGATCGGCTTTTCCCTTCCGGGCGACCGGCTTATCGTGCGCCGTCGGGAGCGGGGAGACGGTCATGGCGGCGCGACGGAGCGAGCCTGGTTCACCCTTCGTGGTGGCGACCCCCGCGCCTCCGGCGAACGGACTCCGGCGCGCCATGCGGGCGCTCTATCGCGCCGACGAGACCGCCTGCGTCGAGCGCTTGCTGGGCGAGGCGGCGTTCGACTCGGCGCAGAGCCGGGCGATCGAGGACCGGGCGGCGACCTTCGTCGAACACATGCGCGAGCGGCGCCGTGGCGCCAGCGGGCTCGACGCCTTCCTGCAGGCCTACGACCTGACCAGTCAGGAAGGTGTCGTGCTGATGTGCCTGGCCGAGGCTCTGTTGCGCATCCCCGACGCCGAGACCAAGGACAAGCTGATCCGCGACAAGATCTCGCTGGCCGACTGGGAGCGCCACGTGGGATCGAGCTCGTCGCTGTTCGTCAACGCCTCGACCTGGGGCCTGATGCTGACCGGGCGCATCGTCGGGCTCAAGCGCGACGACACGGATGACCTGGGCGGTTGGCTCGGCGGTCTGATCGCCAGGAGCGGCGAGCCGATCATCCGCCAGGCCATGCTGCAGGCCATGCGCATCCTGGGTCGCCAGTTCGTGCTGGGTCGCACGATCGAGGAGGCGCTCGAGCGGGCCGTGCTCAACGAGCGTATCGGCTATCGCCACTCCTACGACATGCTGGGCGAATCGGCGCGCACCATGCCCGACGCCGACCGCTACCTGGTGGCCTATGGCGACGCGATCGCGGCGATCGGCCAGGCGGCGACCGGTGACGATCTGTTCGCCAAGCCGTCGATCTCGGTCAAGCTTTCGGCGCTGCACCCGCGCTACGAGGTCGCCCAAACGCGCCGCGTCCTGCTCGAACTGGTGCCACGCCTGCGCGGCCTGGCGATCGCGGCGCGCGACGCCGGGATCGGCCTGACGGTGGATGCCGAAGAGGCCGTGCGGCTCGATCTCTCGCTCGACGTGATCGAAGGCGTGGCCGCCGACCGTGGCCTGGCCGGCTGGGACGGCCTGGGGCTCGCGGTCCAGGCGTACCAGAAGCGCGCGCCCGCCGTGATCGACTGGCTGGTCGACATGGCGACGCGGCACAAGCGGCGGCTGCCTGTCCGCCTGGTCAAAGGCGCGTACTGGGACACCGAGATCAAGCGCACCCAGGAGGGCGGCTTCGACGGCTATCCGGCCTACACGCGCAAGGCGTCCACCGACGTCGCGTACCTGGCGTGCGCCCGGCGCATGCTCGCGGCCGGCGAACGGCTCTACCCGCAATTCGCCACGCACAACGCCCACACCGTGGCGGCGATTCTCTCGCTGGCGGACACGCGAAAGGACTACGAGTTCCAGCGCCTGCACGGCATGGGCGAGGCGCTTTACGAGATGATCGTCGGGCCGAAACAACTCGACCGGCCGTGCCGGGTCTACGCGCCGGTCGGCAGCCACGAGGAACTGCTCGCCTACCTGGTGCGCCGGCTGCTCGAGAACGGTGCCAACACCTCGTTCGTCAACCGCATCGTGGACGAGGCGCTGCCGATCGCCGAGATCGTTGCCGACCCGGTCGCGGGCGTTCGCGCCTTGGCCGCCAAGCCGCATCCGCGCATCCCGCTGCCGAGTGACCTGTTCGGCACCGAGCGGCGCAACAGTCAGGGTTTGGACTTGACCGACGTGGACGCGACGGCGGCGTTGGCCGAGGCCATGGCGGCCTCGACGGCCGTGCCGTGGACGGCGGCGCCCATCGTCGAAGGGAAGGCACGGCCCGGCGCGGAGCGCGCCGTGACCGATCCGGCCGACCGGCGCCACCAGGTGGGCACGGTCGTCGAAGCGGACGGCGGCGCGGTCGCGTCCGCCGTCGAGGCGGCGGTGCGCGCCCAGCCGGCATGGGACGCGACGCCAGCCGGCGAGCGCGCGGCGTGTCTGCGTCGCGCCGCCGACTTTCTGGAAGCCCGCATGCCCTCGGCCATGGCGCTGCTGGTGCGCGAGGCTGGCCGTACCCTGCCGGACGCGCTGTCCGAGGTGCGCGAGGCGGTCGACTTCTGCCGCTACTACGCGTGCCGCGCCGAGGCCGAGTTCACCGAGCCGATGGCCTTGCCCGGTCCCACGGGTGAGGCGAACCGCATGGCCCTGGCCGGACGCGGCGTGTTCGCGACGATCGCGCCGTGGAACTTCCCGCTGGCGATCTTCATGGGGCAGACGGCGGCGGCGCTGGCCGCCGGCAACGCCGTGATCGCCAAGCCGGCCGAGCAGACGCCGTTGACCGGCGCCTTCGCCGTGCGCCTGCTGCACGAGGCGGGCGTGCCGGCGGGCGCGCTGGCGCTGCTGCCGGGCGATGGGCCGACGGTCGGCGCGCGCTTGGTCGCGGATCCGCGCGTGGGCGGCGTCGCGTTCACCGGCTCGACCGAGGTGGCGCGCGCGATCAACCGTTCGCTCGCGGCGCGCGACGGGCCCATCCCGGTGCTGATCGCCGAGACCGGCGGCCAGAACGCCATGATCGTCGATTCGAGTGCGCTGGCCGAACAGGTGGTCGGCGACGCGATCCTCTCGGCGTTCAACAGTGCCGGCCAGCGCTGCTCGGCGCTGCGCGTGATGTTCGTGCAGGACGACGCGGCGCCGAAGGTGCTGGCCATGTTGGCCGGCGCCATGGCCGAGCTGACCGTCGGCGATCCGGGCCTGCTGGCCACGGACATCGGGCCCGTCATCGACGAGGACGCGCGCGCTGGACTGCTCGCGCACAAGCGCGCCATGAACAATGTCGGGCGCCTTATCCAGGAGGTCGAGCTTGATGAGCCCTGCGCCTACGGCACGTTCGTCGCGCCGGCGGCCTATGAGATCGAGCGCATGGATGTGCTGGCGCGCGAGGTGTTCGGCCCGATCCTGCACGTCGTGCGCTTCGACCAGGACCATCTCGATCAGGTGATCGACGCGATCAACGCCACCGGCTACGGCCTGACGCTCGGCGTGCACAGCCGCATCGACGCCACGGTTTGGCGGGTGCGGGAACGGGCGCGCGTCGGCAACCTTTACGTCAACCGCAACATGGTCGGTGCCGTGGTCGGCGTGCAGCCGTTCGGCGGCGAGGGGCTGTCGGGCACGGGGCCGAAGGCGGGTGGGCCGCACTACCTGCACCGCTTCGCCACCGAACGCACCATGTCCACCGACACTACGGCCGCCGGTGGCAACGCGGCGCTCCTGTCCATCGAGGAGACCTGACGATGCTCGCCCGTGCCGCCATCGAAGCCGCCGCCCGCTCGATCGTCGAGGCTCGTGCCAGCCTGCGGCCGATCGGCCGATGGCCCGAACCGCACCAGCCGCGCGACGAGGCCGACGGCTATGCCATCCAGGAGGCGGTGCACACGCTGCTGGCCGAGCGCACCGGGCGCGGCCTCGGCGGCTACAAGATCGGTTGCACCACGCCCACCATGCAGCGCCAGGTCGGCGTCGATCACCCGTGCTACGGCGGCGTGCAAGCAGCGTCGATCGTGGCCGGGCCGGCCGATTGGAACTTCGGTGCGAACCGTTTGGTCGGCGTGGAGTGCGAGATCGCGGTGCGCATCGGCCGTGGCCTGGGGCCCGAGCACGCGCCGTTCAGTCGCGACTCGGTCGCCGGCCATGTCAGCGCGTGCATGGCCTCGGCCGAGATCGTCGAGGACCGCTACGTCGACAGGTTGGAGGTCGGCGCGGCCGTGCTGATCGCCGACGATTTCTTCAACGCCGGCGTGGTGCTGGGGCCGGAGCGGCGTGACTGGCGCAGCCTGGACTTGCGCGCCCTCGGCGGGCGCACGCTGGTCGATGGCCGATCGCGCGGCGAAGGGCACGGTGCCGATGTGCTCGGCCACCCTCTGGAAGCGTTGGCGTGGATCGCCACGGCGCTGGCGCGCCGCGGCCGGGGTCTCGCCCCAGGGATGATCGTTTCGCTCGGCAGCATGGTCGCCGCGCAGCGCATGGTGCGCGGCAAAACCGCGATCGTCGCCGTCGATGGCTTGGGCGAGGCGCGCGTGCGCTTTCCCTGAGGCATCGCCTCGATTGTGATATTCTCTCCGTCAACAAAGAACGTACAGGGGGAGTTGATCTGTGAGAACAGTCCTATGCGCCGTCAGCGACGGCGAAGCGGCCCGTTCAGCCCTGACCACCGCCTATCTGATCGCCAGTCGTGGCGACGGCCATATCGAGGCGTTCTATCCCGGCATGGGGTCGCCCATGATCATCACCGGCGGGTTCGGCGGTGGCATGGGCGGCGGCGGGGTCGTGCCGACTGAACTCGTCGCCGGACTCGAGCGCGAGGAACAGCAGCGGCGCGAGCGCGCGCGCAGCCAGTTCACGTCGTTCATGAATGAGAAGTGTGCCGTCATCGAACCCGTCGACCCCGGGTCCAAGGGTGTGTCCGCCTCGTGGTACGAGAACGCCGCCATGCAGGCGAGCGAGGTGGTCGGCAGCTACGGCCGTGTGTTCGACGTGATCTGTGTCAGCAGGCCGCGCCGCGACGACGCGGCGCTGTCGCTCGCCTTCGTCGAGGCGGCATTGTTCGAGAGCGGCCGACCCGTGATCTTGGCGCCGCCCGAGCCGCCGGCGACGATCAGCCGGGTCGTCGTCATCGCCTGGAACGCCAGCACCGAGACCGCGCGAACGCTGGCGTTGGGCATGCCGTTGGTCGGCGACGTGGAGCGTGCGATCGTGCTGACGGTCAAGGGCGGCGGGGTCAACGGCCCGCTTGGCGAGGACGCGGCACGCAACCTGCGCTGCCACGGCATCAAGGCCGAGGCAGTCGAGGTTGATGTCGGCGGGCTCCCGGTCGGCGAGGCGATCCTGCAGCACTGCAAGGAGGTCGGCGCCGACCTGCTGATCAAGGGCGCCTACACCCAGAGCCGGCTCAAGCAAATGATCTTTGGTGGCGCGACGCAGCATATCCTGACGTCGGCGGAACTGCCGGTCATCATGGCGCATTAGGTGCGAATCAAGGAGATGAGCATTAATCGATGGTTATCGCTGGCGTTCGATCGGCGAAGGCTGTTCGTCGGATGCGCGGTCGGGGCCCTTGGCGTGACTAGCCAGGCACGAGGGTTCTCCGTCGTCGACGCTCCTGTCGATGTACGGAATGCTTACGCTCTTGGCCCGTGCTCGGGTGGCGAGGATCACGCGGCCCTGCTGGACGAAGCACTCGCGGCGCTGCACGGAGTGGATCAGGCAGCGAGGGATCAGGTTGCTTTGGCCTGGGCATGCCCGATCTGCGGCTGCCGCGCTTCGGTCGATTGACTCGTCTTCGTGCGGTCGGGCTCGGGCTGGCGGCGGCGGTCGGGCTGAACGGAAGCGCCGCCGCTCACCCCCATGTCTGGGTGACGAACGGGCTGGTCTTGGTGGTGGAGGGCGGGGCGGTCACGCGCCTGCGCCATGCCTGGACGTTCGACGAGTTTTTCTCCGAATCGATCATCGGCCAGTACGACGCCGACGGCAGCGATACCTTGACCGGTGACGAGATCACGGCCGTGCATGATGGCGCCTTCGTGTCCGTGGCCGATTTCGGCTACTTCACCCGCGTGCGGATCGGCGCGGCCGACGTGGCTTTCGGCCCGGTCGAGGCATTCACCGCGTCGGTCGAGAACGGCGTCCTGGTCTACCAGTTCGACCTGCCGCTGGTGGAGCCGATCGCGCCCGGGACCGAGGTCACGATCGGGGTCTATGACGTGGAGTACTACGTCGAGTTCATGCCCACCGAGCTCGGTGTCACGATCGAAGGCGCGGCCGAGGGCGCGTGCGATACCGACCTGTTCGAGGACGAGGCGAATGCCATTTACTTCGGCATGGTGGCGCCCTTCACCGTGCGCGTGACCTGCGCGGCCGAGGGCAGTTGAGCGCATGCGCCTGGCGCTCGCGGCCCTGGTCATGGCTGTACTGTGGCGTGTGCCCACGGCTCGGGCGGCCACGGCCGCCGACGCGGGTTGGTTCGCCACGCTGTTGCGCCAGTTCGTCGTGCTGCAGGGCGACATCAACAGAGCCCTGACCCAAGGCGTCGCCAACCTGCGCCAGGGCGAGATGAGCGGAGCGGTCGTTACCGCGCTCGGCATCGGTCTGCTGTACGGCGTCGCGCACGCGCTGGGGCCCGGCCATGGCAAGTGGGTGGTGGCCACCTATTTCCTGGGCCGCGACGCGCGCCCCTGGCGCGGTGTGCTCATGGGCTGCCGCATCGCGTTCGTGCATGTGATCATGGCGGTGGTCGCCGTGGTGGCGTTCGATGCCATGGCGCGTTCGGTCTTCGGTCCGGTGCCCGCGGAGCTGCCGTACGTCCGTGGCGTCAGCTACGGTCTGATCGCCTTGCTCGGGGTCATCCTGCTCGCAGGCCGGCTGCGCGGCGCGCGTGGCGGGAGGCACGATCACGACCACGGTGACGGCGGCGACGACCATCATCATCATCGCGATGAAGGCTGGGCCGCCTTCGCGGTGGGCCTGGTGCCGTGCAGCGGCGCGGTCGTCGTGTTGGCCTACGCCCTGGCCAACGACATCCTAGTGGCTGGCCTCGCTGTCGTCGCGGCGATCGGCGTCGGCATGGCGGCGACCATGTCCGGCCTCGGCCTCGTGTGTGTCCTGTCGCGGCGCGCCATCACGAACCTGGGGCAGGGTCAGGGGCGACTCTTGCGCGCTCTCGACACCGCAGGGCCGGCGGCGATGATCCTGGTCGGCCTGGCGCTGCTCGCGACCCTAGCGTAGAGCGAGCGTCACGAGGGCCAAGGTGGCGTCGCCTTGCAGCACGGCGGCGGTACCGGGGTCAACGATCGCCGTATCCCACGGTTCCAGACCGGTTTCCGGCGCGAGGATCGCCCGGCCGTCTAGAACGACGACGGCGCGGGTTTCCACAGCCGGCGCCAGGTCGAGCGGTGCGCTGACCGTGATGATATCGACGGTCGTTCGGTGGGTGGCGCGGTCGACCATCACGTTGAAGTCGTGGATCGGGCCATCGATCAGGTCGCAATGGACGCAGGCCTCGCCGGCGAAGGCGAACGGTTCGTGCGGCCGCGCGAAGCGATGGGCCACGCCATCCACGTCGAGCACCATGCCGCCGCCGTCCAGCACCATGATGACGCGGTCGTAGCCGTCGAACGTCGAGAACGGCCCTGCCTGCGTTACGGACGCGATGCTAAGGCGCCAGGCGAAGCGTCCGGGTGCGGCGCCGGGGCACACGGCGATCTCCCGCGTTGTTCCGCCACCGTTGCGCCAGGGCATGACACGATGATCGGCACGGCGCGCGACCGCGACGGTCATGCGGCCTTGAGCCGTCGGGCCAAGTAGCGGGCGAAGTCGTTGATCTCGCGCTCGAGCCACGAGAGCCGTCCGGTGATCGCCAACGGCGCGTTGGAGTTGGCGTAGACCGACTCGACCACAGTTCGGTCCTCGCCGTTGACCTTGTCGAAGAAGGCAACCAGGTTGGCGACACTGCTTTCGCGGTCGGTGAGGGTCGCGTGGACCTCGGGGGCGTAGGAGATACCGAAGCGCACGTGCACCTCGCCGACACCCTTGGGGCGCAACGACAGGTACCAAAAATGATCGGGCCCCAGGACGTACATGTGGCTCGGAAACACGGTGGGCATCACCGTGGTGTAGCGCTGGGCGCCTTCGAGCCGATGGTTGTCAGGGTGCGCGCGGCCGTAGGTGGCGCCCTCGATCTTCTCGAACGTCTGGTAGGTGAAGCCGTCGTGGATCGCGTTCGGATAGCGCGTGCTGTCCACCGGCATCCACGCGCCGACCGTGGCGCGATGGGTCACCGGCAGGTGATAGCCTTCCATGAAGTTCTCGGTCAGCACCTTCCAGTTGGTCGCCCAGATGTGGTCCTGCGCCGCGACCGGGATGTAGTTCTCCATCTGGTAGGGCGCGACGAGAGGGTCGAGCGCCTCCAACTGGGTCGCTACGCTGGGTGCCTCGGCGTTGAGCGTCACGTAGATCCAGCCGTGCCAAACCTCGGTGCGGATCTCGGGCAGCGCCAGGTCCCGAGCGCGGAAGTTCGGGGCGTCTTTCATATGCGGCACGGCGACGACGCGGCCACGCAGATCGTAGGTCCAGGCGTGGTAGGGGCAGGTGAACTTGCGCGCGCAGCCGCGGCCCTCGGCCAGGCGCATCATGCGGTGCAGGCAGACGTTGGAGAACGAGCGGATCACACCGTCGTCGCCGCGCACCACAACGATCGGCTGATCGTCGATGGCGAAGGTCAGATAGTCACCCGGCTTCGGGATCTCGTTGGCCGATCCGGCGCACAGCCAGTCCCGCTTGAAGATGCGTTCGCGCTCGAGCGCGTGGAGCGTCTCATCGCGATAGGCGGCCGGCGGTAGAGCCAACGCCGATTCGGGCGGCGTGGCGGCGCGGGCGGCGATGGCGGCGATCAGAGCTTCGGTCGTCATGGAGACCCCGTGGTCGCGGCGAACCGCTACGTTAGCACGGCATCGCCACCGCGGATCGTGGCGACGAGCAGGTGGCGCACGGCGTCGGCATCCAGCGGCCGCGGGTTGGTCAGCATGTTGCCATCCGCCATGACGCGCGGGACCAGGGCATCGACATGGTCGTCCTCGACACCGAGCGCGGCGAGCGTCGCGGGGATGCCGAGGTCCCGCCGGAACGCCTGGACCCAGGCCAGGAAGGCCGGCAGAGAGGGGTCGGACAGTCCGAGGAAACGGGCCAGGCGCGTCGCCTTCTCGGCGATCGCGTTGCCGTGGGAAGCCAGGACATAGGGCATGACCACGGCGTTGGTCAGGCCGTGCTGGGTGTCCAGCAGGGCGCCGACCGCGTGGCTGATGCCGTGCATCGCGCCCAGGCCCTTGCGGAACGCCACCGCGCCCATGGATGCCGCAACCAGCATGTAGCCCCGCGCGTCCAGATCGCGACCGTTCTCGACGGCGCGGGGCAGCCAGTCCTTCACCAGGCGCGTACCCATCATGGCGATGCCGTCGGAGAACGGGTCGAACTCGGGCGCGAACAGCGCTTCGAGGCAGTGGCTCAGGGCGTCCATGCCGGTCCACGCGGTCAGGTGCGCCGGCAAGCCGACGCTGAGCGCAGGGTCGGCGATGACCAGCCGGGGCGCCATCGCCGGGTGGGCGACGATGCGTTTGACCCGTGTGGCGGTGTCGGTGATGACCGCCCCACCTTCCATCTCCGAGCCCGTGCCCGCAGTGGTCGGCACGGTGATGATCGGCGGCGCCGGCACCGGCGCGGTGCTGGGCGTGAAATCGGGCCGCCACTCGTAGGCCCAGATCGGCTCGGCCGCGTGCGCCATCAGGGCGATCGTCTTGCCGGCATCCAGTGCCGAGCCGCCGCCCCAGGGTATGACGCCGTCGTGCCGCCCTTCGCGCAGAACGGCCGCGCCGGCGGCGACGGCGCTGTCGGTGGGGTTGGCCGCCAGGCCCGCGAACACCGTGGCCGTCAGGCCCTGGCGCGCCAGCGCCACAACCGCGTCGTCGATCGTGCCGGTCGCAACGATGCCGGGATCGCTGACGATCAACGGTCGGGTCATGCCGAGTTCGCGGCACGCGACGCCCAGGTCGCCGATGCGGCCGGCGCCGAAGCGGACCGGCCGCGGGAAATGCCAGATGCCGTCCAGCACCATGAGGCGCGTCAGGCCAGGCGGCCTTCGGCGGCGTTGCGGAACAGCGTGGCCAGCTTGGCTTCGTCGAGCGGCACCGGGTTCGAGGGTGCCGAGGGGTCACGGGCCGCCTCGGGGGCGATGCGGCCGGCGTGCTCGGCCCCGACACCCAGGTCCTTCAGGGTATGCTCGATGCCGATGGTCTGGCGCAGCTCGAGCACCCAGTCGATCACGGCGGCGCCGTTCGCCTTGGGCAGCCCGATGTAGCGGGCCAGCGCCGTCATCTTGTCCTCGATCGCCGCCCGGTTGAACGCCAGCACGTAGGGCATGACCACGGCGTTGGTGCGCCCGTGGTGCGTGTCGAAATGGGCGCCGATCGGGTGGGACAGGGCGTGCATGGCGCCCAGGCCCTTCTGGAACGCAGTCGCGCCCATGGTCGAGGCGACCATCATGTACGAACGCGCCGCCACGTCATTGCCGTCCTTCACCGCCGCCGGCAGCCAGTCCCGGATCAGGCGCATGCCTTCCAGCGCGATGCCCTCGGCCATCGGGTGGAAGCCGGGGGCACAGTAGGCCTCCAGGTTGTGTGACAGCGCGTCCATGCCGGTCGCCGCGGTCAACCCGGCGGGCAGCCCGACGGTCAGCTCAGGGTCATCGATCACGATAGCCGGCTGCATCCGCGCGTGGAAGATCAGCTTCTTCACGTGGTCGCGCTCGTCGGTGATGACCGAGACTCGCCCCACCTCGGACCCCGTGCCCGACGTGGTCGGCACGGCGACGCACGGCGCCATGCCGGCGACGTTGACCCGGGTGTACCAGTCCTCGCGGTCCTCGAAGTCCCACAGCGGCCGGGTCTGGCCGACCATGAGCGCGATGGCCTTGGCGACGTCGAGCGCACTGCCGCCGCCGAACGCGATCACGCCGTCGGCCTTGTGGGCGCGGAAGGCGGCAACGCCGTCGTCGACGTTCTTGCCGACCGGGTTGGGCTTGACGTCGGCGAAGACGACCGTGGGCAGCCCTGCCTTCGTATTGCGCGCCGCCGCCTGATCCACCATAAGCAGCTTGGCCAGACCCGGATCGGTCACCAGCAAGGGCCGCGTCATGCCGAGCGCGCGGCACGCATCGGGCAGTTCCGCGATACGGCCGGGACCGAAGCGCACCGCCGTGGGGTAGTTCCAGTTGCCGCGCAGGGTCTTGAGATCGATCGTCGCCATGATGGGTCCTCGTCAGTCTCGAGCGCGTCTCGGCTGCTCGCATCCCACACCGGCTCTACGCGGTCAAGGTCGCGGGTGTTCTGCTATGGTCGCCGGGACGGACGGGGTGGCAACACCGCACCATGGATAGGCAAGGCACCTGGAGCTGGTGGTCGCCGCGGCCGCCGCGGCCCTGGCCGGGGCGGCCCTGGCGGACGCCCGTGGGGCACTACGTCATCGAGGAAAAGACCCGCAAGACGGTCTTTCACGGCTGGCTCGGCCTTTCGTACCCTAACGCCGAGGATCGCGCGCGCGGCCGCGCTGGGTGTTTAGCCCGGCGGGCGGATCGCGATCCACGGCATGCCCGAGGGCTGGGGTCCGGAAGGGCCCGGGGTGCCCATGATCGACTGGACCAATGGCTGCATTGCCCTGACCAACCACGACCTGGACGAGCTCTGGACCCTGGTGCGCGAGGGTACGGTCGTGGAGATCCGGCCATGACCTGGCGCGTTGATCCATTTCAAGGCCGGACGCTGACGGCGGATGCCATGGTCGCGCCTCGTGGGGCCCGTCGTGCCCCGGACACCAGACGAGGAGGAGACGATGTTGGGTCGTATCGCGCGGTTCGCTACGGTCGCCGCGCTCGGCGCCGCCACGGCGCTGGGTGCCTGCGCCAGCCAGAGCGAGCTCGAGAACTACGCGGTCAAGTCGTAGCTAGAATCGTACGCCACGAAGGCGGATCTCGAAGCGCTGCGGGCCGAGCTGATGGCCGAATTGGCCAAGGTCCAGGCCGACGCGGCGGCATCGCGCGCGGCAGCCGAGCAGGCGGCGGCGGATGCCGCGGCCGCGGCCGAGAAGGCCGACGCGATCTTCCAGAAGTCGCGGCAGAAGTAGCGCTTCGCTGTCGGCTCCCGCCGGTCGCGGCCGGCGGGCGCCGGTAAGGGAGGCTTCGACCGTGTGGCAGGGCCGCGCCACGCGGCGCGCGGTGTTGGCTGGCATGGGGGCAAGCGTCCTCGCGCATTCCCGTCCAGGTGCCCAGGACGTCGCGGCCGACGACATCGTCGGCGCGCTCGATTTCCATGTCACTGCCAAGGGCGAGTCGATGCTCGACCTGGCGCGGCACAAGGACCTCGGCTTCCTGGAGCTGATGGCGGCCGACCCGGACGTGGACCCGTGGGTGCCGGTGCCCGGCACGCCGGTGCTCTTGCCTACGGCCCATATCCTGCCGGCGGCGCCGCGCCGGGGGATGGTCGTGAATTTGGCGGAGTTGCGGCTCTATGCGTTCCTGGCAGACGGCATCGTCACGCACCCCATCGGGGTCGGGCGGACCGGCTACACGACACCGACGGGAACGACCTCGATCGTCCGCAAGCAAGAGAAGCCCTCGTGGTTCCCGACCGAGACCACGCGGGCCGACGATCCGACCTTGCCGGCCGTTGCTCCCCCCCCAGGTCCCGACAACCCGCTCGGCGACTACGCGCTTTATCTCGGCCGGCCCTCCTTCCTGGTCCACGGCACCAACAAGCCCTGGGGCGTCGGGTGCATGGTCAGCCGAGGGTGCATACGGCTCTATCTCGAGGACATCGCCGCGCTGTACCCGTGCATTCCCGTGGGCACGGCCGTCACCGTGGTCGCGCAGGCGGTCAAGCTGGGTCGGAAGGATGGTGCCATGTTCATCGAGGCGCACCCGACGCGCGCCCAGTTGCTGGAGCTTGCCCGACGTGACCACTTTACGCCCTACCCGGTGCCCGACGTGCGCGCCATGGTCGAGGACTTCGCGGGCGCCGACAGCCATCGCCTGCGCTGGCCGGTGATCGCGACGGCCTTGGCGGAGCGGCGCGGTTACCCGGTTCGCGTCGACTAGGAAAGTGAACGGGCCCCGCGATCCTCGCGGGGCCCGCCCGTGTTTTGCCCGGCCGATCTAATTCGAGCGGTGCTGCATGGCGAACTCCTCCTCCGGCGAGCGGATGAGGCGATGCCGGCCGATCAGCGCGAACCAGACAATGCCGACGGCGTACCAGATGGCCGCGCCATAGACGCCGTTGCGGTACACCGGATCCTGGAGCTGGTAGTACAGCGTCAGCAGCGCGATCACGATGGTGACGCACGCGCCGGCGATCCCCAGTGGCGAGCGGTAGGGCCGCTCGATGTTGGGCAACCGGATAGGTAGCATGATGAGCGACAGCGCCTGCAGCGCGTAGCTGATCATGGCACCAAAGACCGCCATGTTCAGCAGCGTGCCGCCGATGATCACGCCGGCGTCCGCGCCCTTCCACAACAGCACGATGAGCATGAGCAGGAAGCCGACGGCCGCGCCGCAGATCAGCGCGACGTGTGGCACCTTGTGGGTCCCCGACGTCACGGACATCACGGTCGGGAAGTACCCGGCGCGCGACTGCGAATAAACCTGCCGGCCCATGGCGTAGATGATCGTGTGCAGACTTGCGATCAGCCCGATCACGGCCAGCAGCGCGAGCACGTTGGCGGCCTCGCGTCCGTAGATCGCCCGGAACCCGTCGAGCAAGGGTTCGCTCGACCTGCCCAGGAAGAACGCGCCCGTGGCCGAGCCGTCCTCGGCGGCCACCGGGATGCCGGGGTTGAGGAACGTGATCATGGTCGCCGAGAAAACCAGGGTCGCGATGCCAAGCAGGATGCCCTTGGGCATGTCCTTCTTCGGGTCGTGCGTTTCCTCGGCGGCCAGGGGAAGCTGCTCGATGGCCAGGAACAGCCACACCGCGAAGGGCAGGGCGGCGAGAACGCCGCCGACGCCGAGCGGCAGCAGCGATCCGCCGCCTTCGGGTGGCTCGACCAGCGCACCCGTTGCCGGATCGACCCCGATGTTCAGGGCGAAACGGTTGGAGTCAAAGTAGGGGATGGCGCTGACCCAGAAGATCACCAGCACCAGCAGCGCCAAGAGCGTGACGATCACGGACACCCGGAACGACAGCTCGACACCCAGCAGGTTCAAGGTCAAGAACACTGCGTGGGCGATCGCCCACCAAACCGGCTGGAACTCGGTGCCCGTGCCGAAGATGCCACCCAGATACGCGCCTACGAAGAACGTGACGACCGCGGGTGTCACCACGTACTCGATGTTCTCGGCCAAGCCCATGACGTAGCCGCCCTATGGGCCCATGGCGCTGCGGGCGAACGAATGGGCCGCGCCCGTGTGTGGCAGCGCTGGCGACATCTCGGCGAGGCAGAAGCACAGGCAGATGTACATGACGGCGATGATGACGGCGGCGATCGCCAAGCCGCCCCAGCCGCCGACGCCGATGCCGAAGTTCCAACCCGAGAAGTGGCCGGAGATGACGGCACCGACACCCAGCGCCCACAACGAGCCGATGCCGGCGTAGCGGCGCAGGCTTCGCTTCTCGAAATAATCCTTGCCGACGGTCGTGTACGCCACGTCGCCCACGGACTCCTTTTCCGCCATAAACGAGCCCCCATGTCTGAGATCGCCGACAGACCCTCCACCACGCCGGCGCCGGCTCCTTTGGAACCGATGGGCGACCCTTCCCCAATCCAGGACCCTTGGGAAGGGCCTTGTTGAGTGTCTCGGAATGGGGCATTTACAGCCCTTTGGGAGAGGTCATGTCGGCGAGGCGCCTGATCATCGACTGTGATCCCGGCAAGGATGACGCGGTCGCGATCTGGCTGGCGGCGGCCTCGCCGGAACTCGCGATCGACCGGGTCATAGCCGTGGGCGGCAACGTCGGGCTCGCGCGCACCAGCGCCAACGCGCGCGCCGTGCTCGACATCATCGGCCGGACCACCATTCCCGTGTTCGCCGGTTGCGACCGTCCGCTGCTGCGCGTGCTCGAAACCGCGCCGCACGTTCACGGCGAAAGCGGCATCGACGGGGCAGACTTGCCGGCGTCTGCGACACCCGTCGCACTGGGGCGCGGGGCCGTGGCCCTGGTCGAGGCGGTGATGGCCGCCGATGCGCCCATCACTGTCGCGGCCCTTGGCCCCCTGACCAACTTGGCTGTCGCCATGACGCTCGAACCGGGGCTCGCCGCGCGGATCGAACGTCTCGTGATCATGGGCGGCGGCTTCCGCAAGGCCAACATGACGCCGTTTGCCGAGTTCAACATCTATGTCGATCCGCACGCGGCGGCGATCGTGCTGGGTTCGGGCGCGCCAATCACCCTGGTGCCGCTGGACGTCACCCGGGAGGTTCTGGCGACCGTCCCGTGGCTCGACAGGTTGGCTGTCATGCCTGGTCCGGCGCCGCGCGCCACGGCGGGCATGTACCGCATCTCGCCCGATCTGGCGCTGCACGACCCGTGCGTCGTGGCGTGGCTGCTGCGGCCCAACCTGTTCGCCGGCCGGCGGGCACGCGTCGAGGTCGTGACCGACGATGGGCCGGAGATCGGCCGCACCCTGATGCAGGAGGGTGGAGAGCCGGGGATCGACGTTCTGCTCGAGGTCGACGCCGATGGCGTGCGCGACCTGATCGCCCGGCGCCTCGAGTCCCTTTGAATCAAGGCGGAGGAGATCGACGGTGTACACACTCTATTGGGCGCCGGGTTCCGCGGCCTTCGCGCCCCACGTCCTGCTCGAGGAGATCGGCGCGCCCTACAGGCTCGTGCCGGTGGACATCAGCCGGGATAAACCGCGCGACCCGGAATACCTGGAGATCAACCCCAACGGTGCCGTGCCAACCCTGATCGTCGACGGGCGCGTCGTCTACGAGGCCGCGGCGATCTGCCTATGGCTGAACGACCGCCATCCCGAGGCGGGCATGGCGCCACCGCCCGGCGATCCGGCGCGCGCGCACTACTACCAATGGCTGGTCTACATGGCCGACACACTGCAGCCAGCGTTCCAGACCAACTACTATCCCGGCCGGTTCTGCAAGGACGAGCGTGCGTTTCCGGCGGTCAAGGCGCGCGCCGCCGAACGGCTGGCGGAGATCTGGGGCCGGCTGGACGCGGCGCTCGACCCTGGCCCGTGGATGCTCGGCGATCGCCTCAGCATCTGCGACCATTACATCGCCATGCTGTCGACCTGGTTTGAGCCCCAGCACAAGGCGACGATCAGGATCCCCCGAGTCGAGCGGCTGTTCGCCCATCTCGCCGAACGCCCGGCGGTGGCGCGCACGCTCGCCCAGCACGACATGGCCTAGGGCGATGGCTCGGCTGGACTTGAAGATCGCGGGCGGCACCGTCGCCACCAGCGCCGATGGGTTCCGCGCCGACATCGGCGTGCGCGGCGGGCGCATTGTGGCGCTGGGCGACGATCTGCCGCCGGCCGAGGAGACCATCGACGCGCGCGGCAAGCTGGCGGTGCCGGGCGGCGTGGACGGCCATTGCCACATGGACCAGCAACCGTGGGAGGGGCGCGAGACCGCCGATGACTTCCGCAGCGGCACCATTTCGGCGGCGTGCGGCGGCACCACGACGGTCATCCCCTTCGCCATGCAGTTGCGCGGGCAGTCGCTCAGCGCCATCGTCGCGGACTATCACGAGCGGGCACGGCTTAAGGCCGTGGTCGACTACGCCTTCCACCTGATTGTCGGCGATCCCACGGCGCAGGTCCTGGGGCAGGAGCTGCCGCCGCTCATGGCCGAGGGCTGCACCTCGATCAAGATCTACCTGACCTACGACCTGCTGGTGCTGTCGGACCGCCAGGTTCTGGAGGTGCTGGACTTCGCCCGGCGCGAGGGCGCGGTGGTCATGGTCCACGCGGAGAACGACGACTGCATCCGCTGGCTGACCGATCGTTTGGTCGCCACAGGCAAGACAGCGTTCAAGTATCACGGCATCGCGCACAGCGTGGCTGGGGAGCGCGAGGCGACCCATCGGGCGATCACGCTGGCCGAGGTCGCCGAGGTGCCGGTCCTGATCGCCCATGTCTCGACGGGCGCCGCCGCGGCCCAGATCCGCGCGGCCCAGGCGCGCGGTCTCAAGGTCATGGCCGAGACGTGCCCGCAGTACCTGTTCCTGACGGCCGACCACATGGACACCCACGACATGGAGGGCACCAAGTACGTGTGCACGCCGCCGCCGCGCACGGTCGCCGACCAGGGGCACATCTGGCGCGCGCTGGCCGATGGCACGTTCCAGGTCTTCTCGTCCGACCATTCGCCGTGGCGCTACGCCGACAAGATCAGCGGCGGTCCCGCGACCCCGTTTCACAAGGTGCCGAACGGCGTGCCAGGCATCGAAACGCGGCTGCCCCTCTTGTATTCGGAGGGCGTCGGCACGGGCCGGCTGTCGTTGCAGAAGTTCGTCGCGCTCGGCGCGACCAACCCGGCGCGCATATACGGCCTCTACCCGCGCAAGGGGACCATCGCCGTCGGTTCCGACGCCGACCTGGTGGTGTGGGACACCGAGCGCCGGGTGACGATCACCAACGCTATGCTGCATAACGCCACGGACTACACGGCGTATGAGGGCATGACCGTCACCGGCTGGCCGATCCTGACGCTTTCGCGCGGCGAGGTCGTATGGCGCGACGGCGAAGTCCTGGGGCGGCCGGGGCGCGGCCAGTTCCTGCCGTGCGCCCGCGCCGAGGGGTACCGCCCGGCCGCTTGACCGCGCTACGAGTCCCGGCTCAGTTGTCGTTCGGCCCGACCAGCAGGGCGCCCGACAGGGAGTTCACGACCAACCACTCGCCCGTTTGCTGGGCGTAGAGGTTCTGCACCACCAGGCGCAGTCGGGTGGCGCCGACATCGATATCCAACGTCAGCCGCCGCGAAGCGCCATCGGGCAGCATCGCGTCACGCGCCGCGAGCGCCAGCGGCACCAGGTCATGCGTCGCGATCGCGGCCCCGGCCTTGGCTTCCAGGACGCTCTGGCGCAGGGTCAGGGCGATCGTCGTGCCGTCGACGGTTAGGGTCTGCGTGCCGCCTTCATAGAGCGACAATGTTGACGAGTAGTCGAAGCCGCGGATTTCGGTGGCTTCGTCGGCGCGCGCCCAATACGCGATCGAACCCGGGTCCTCCCATTCGGCGATGTAGCGAACGCCCATGGCGGCCAGCGCGTCGTTCCACGTTTCCGGGGGTGTGGCGAACCAGGGAAGGACCGCGTCGCGCTTGCCCGTGTCGTAGAGATACGCGATGACCGAGCCGATGCGCGGGGCGGTTGCCCGGTCGGGCTCGGTGGCCACCGGGGCGACACGACCCTCGACCAGGATCCCGGATTGGGCCAGCAGATCGCGCAGGATGCCGACCTGGCTGCGCTCCGAGACCGCTATGGCGCCCCACGGCCCGAACGAGCCGAGCAGCATGGCGCCGCACAGAATTGCGGGAAACAGCGCCAGGCGTTGCGCCGGCCACAGCAGGCCGTGCGCGGTCAGCACCAGCAACCAGAAGGTCAGGAACGCCAGCGTGTAGCGCATCTCGGTAACGCCGTACGCCGCGATGCGCACCCAAACCGCGTAGGCCAGCACCAGGGCCGGGGCCAGCAGCAGGCGAAAGAGGTTGCGGTGGAACAACCGGACCCAGCTCGCTCCGGTCGTGCGCAGCGGAAACGCCAGATAGTGGGCGGCCGCCGCTATCACGGCGCAGCCGCCGACCATCGGTGCGATCTCGCCTGACGGCAGCTCGGCCGTGGCGATGATGCGCGCGATGTAGAGGTAGAGGATGACCAGATAGACGGCGACCACCGGAACCAGCACCCACGTGATCAACAGGGTGACCAAATGACCCGAGTCGTGGCGTTCCGCTGTCGCCATCGGTGGCGCGAGTGCGAACGCGACCAGGGGCCAGACCAGGGTCAGGCAGATCATCCACACATGACCGTACAGCTCGCCCGGCACGTCCGTGCCAAGCAGCGTGTCCATGGCGCCGAAGGCGAGCGTCAGGCCGAGGCCGAGGGCCAGCGCGATCACGAACGCGATCAGCGAACCGATCCACGCGCCCTGGTTGAACGACCAAAAGGCGTCACCGTCACCGCGCCCGGCGAAGGGCAGGGTCGAGGCGAGCAACACAACGCCTGGCGCCAGCATTAGGGCACCCAAGCTGTTCTCGATCGGCAGGGTGTAGACGCGGGCGGCCAGCGCGGCCGCCAGGGCGCCGACCAAGGCCAGGTGTTTGATCGTCGAGGCACCGGTGCGCTCGGCCCACAGCCGCCCAGCCACGGCGACGAACAGAGCGAGCAGGAGCAGGCACAACGCACGACTGACCTCGTCCGACATGGCGAAGGGCACGTGCGTCTGGGTGACCAGCGCCAGCAAGGTGGCGGCCAGCGCGCACGCGGCGGGCAGCGGAAAGCGTGACGCCACGTGAAGCAGGCCCGCCGGAACAAGCGCCCAGGGCGCACGCGAGGCTTCAGTCATCGCACCATCCTCTCCGGCGCGCCGACGCGCCGCGTTCGATCAGCCGTTGCCCAGACGGGGCGGCGTCGCCACATTACAACCCAGGGTGCCCAACAGGGCCGGGGCGACGAGGAGCCCGAGCGACGTGACCCAGTCCGACAAGCCGGTTCCCAGTGCCCGGCGTCGCGCCGACGTGGACGCCTTCATCGGCGCCATGGCGCGGCTGCCCACGCCCAGGGTGACAGGACGTGGCCGGCTGTTGTTCGCCATCGACGCAACCGCCAGCCGGCAGCCGACATGGGACCGCGCCTGCCGACTGCAGGCCGAGATGTTCCTGGTCGCGCGCGATCTCGGTGGGCTGGAGGTTCAGCTCGCCTACTACCGCAGCTTCGCCGAATTCGAGGTGACCCGCTGGGTCGCCGAGCCAGAGGCCCTGGTGCGTGCCATGACCGCTGTGCGCTGTCTGGGCGGCGAGACACAGATTTCGCGGATCCTGGCTCACGCCCGGGCCGAACGGGCGCGTGGGCGGGTCGATGCCATCGTCTTCGTCGGCGATTGCATGGAGGAGGATGCCGACCGTTTGTGCCGTGCGGCCGGCGAGCTGGGCTTGCTCGGGGTCCCGTTGTTCATCTTCCACGAGGGTGGGGAGACGGTGGCGGCCGCCACGTTTCGCCAGATGGCCAAGGCATCGGGCGGTGCCTACTGCCCGTTCGACGCGGCCAGCGCCGACCAGTTGCGCGATCTCTTGCGAGCGATCGCCGTCTATGCCGCTGGTGGGCGCGCCGCGCTTGAGTCGCACGCCCGTGGGGCGGCGGGCGCCGCAAGCACCGTGCTCGCACAGCTCCGCCGGCTCGGTCCGCCGCGCGAAGGATCGCCCGATCGGCGATGACATACCTGCTGCTTGGTCTGGGCGTCCTGGTACTCGCGGTCGCGGTTGCGACTCAGTTCCAGAAAGCGAATCCACGCGCGCTGGCCAAGTGGCTGCGCCGCGCGGGCGCTGCGGCGGCCCTGGCGCTGGCCGTCTACCTGATCGTCAGCGGCCGTTTCGCCCACGCGCTGCCGGCTTTGATCGGCGGCGCCCTGCTGCTCGGGCGCCTGCGCGGGTTGGGCCACCGCCTCGGCGGGGCGTCATCGTCCGGACGGGGCGGGCGGACGTCGGAGGTCGTGACGTCGCATCTGCGCGCCTGGCTCGATCACGACAGCGGCGAGGTCACGGGAACCGTGCTGCGCGGCGCATTCGCCAGCCGCACGTTGGTTGAGCTACGCGAGGACGACCTGGTCGCGCTTCACGCCGAATGCCTGCGCGAGGACGAGGAAGCGGCCCGTCTGGTCGAGGCCTATCTCGACCGGGGCCCGTACGGCGCGACGTGGCGCGCGCGACGTGGCGCCCAGGACACGGGCGGCGGGCCCATGACGGCCGAGGAGGCACGGCGCATTCTGGGAGTCGCGCCCGAGGCGAGCCCCGAGGCGATCCGCGACGCCCATCGCAAGCTGATGATGGCCAACCACCCCGATCGCGGCGGATCGGTTTACCTCGCGGCGAAGATCAACCAGGCGCGGGACGTCTTGCTCGGGTCGTAACGGTCTGGTCATGGTTCGGCGACACCCTGCGGGACATTTGCTATGGTGCGCCCGCGTCGGTCCTGGGTGACGGCGCGGGCCTGGCGGACAGTTTCGGACAGGGGCGATGCAGCGTATTCGCAAGGCGGTGTTCCCGGTGGGCGGGCTTGGCACGCGGTTCCTGCCGGCGACCAAGGCCATGCCGAAGGAGATGCTGACGGTCGTCGACAAGCCCTTGATTCAGCACGCGGTCGAGGAAGCCCAGGCCGCCGGGATCGAGCAGTTCATCTTCGTCACGGGGCGCAACAAGTCGCCGATCGAGGATCACTTCGACTACTCCTTCGAACTCGAGCAGATACTGGTCGAGCGCGAGAAGCTGAAGGAGCTGGCCTCGCTGCGGTCGTGGGTGCCCGGCGTTGGCCGCGTCGCCTACACGCGCCAGCAGCAGGCGAAGGGTCTGGGCCACGCCGTGTGGTGCGCTCGTGATCTGGTCGGCGACGAGCCGTTCGCGGTCGTGCTGGCCGACGATCTTGTGCTGTCCGGCACGCCGTGCCTGCGTCAGTTGATCGACGTGCACGAACGCACCGGCGGCAACGTGGTCGCCATCATGGAGGTGCCGCGTGCCGAGACGTGCCGTTACGGCGTCCTGGCGGTCGGGGATGACGATGGGCGGCTCGCAAAGGTGACCAGCTTGGTCGAGAAGCCGGCGCCGGACGAGGCACCCTCGACGCTTTCGATCATCGGACGCTACGTCCTGCTGCCCCAGGTGTTCGCGCACCTCGAGCGCCAGGCCCCCAGCGCGGGCGACGAGATCCAGCTTACGGATTCGCTCGCACGCATGATTGGCACCGCGCCGTTCCATGGCCTGCGCTTCGAAGGTACGCGGTTCGATTGTGGCACCAAGATCGGGTTTCTCAAGGCCAACGTCGCGTTCGCCATGACCCGCCCCGAAATCGCCGAGGAGCTCGGCGATTTCCTGAAGTCGATCGTGTGAAGGGCGTCGAGGGCACGGCATGCGCATCGCCATCGTAGGCACCGGCTACGTCGGCCTGGTTTCCGGGGCTTGCTTCTCGGAGTTCGGCGTCGATGTCGTGTGTCTCGACACCGACCAGCACAAGATCGATGCCTTGCGCGCCGGCCGCATTCCGATCTTCGAGCCCGGCCTCGAGGACCTAGTCGCGCGCAACACCGCGGCGGGACGCCTTCGTTTCTCGACCAGCACGGCCGATGCCGTTCCAGGCGCGGATGCCGTGTTCATCGCCGTGGGCACACCCAGCCGGCGCGGCGATGGCCACGCCGACGTGTCCTACGTGCTGGCGGCGGCGCGCGACGTCGCCCAGGTGCTCGACGGGCCCTCGGTCATCGTCACCAAGTCGACCGTGCCGGTGGGGACCGGCAGCGAGGTCGAGGCGATCGTGCGGGCTTTGCGCCCCGGACTCGACATCGACGTCGCGTCGAACCCCGAGTTCCTGCGCGAAGGCGCGGCGATCAACGACTTTATGCGCCCGGATCGCGTCGTCATCGGCACGTCCTCGGCGCGCGCGCGGGACGTGCTGAAGGTGCTCTACCGGCCTTTGTTCCTGATCGAGACGCCATTCGTCTTCACCGACCGCGAGACCGCCGAGCTGATTAAGTACGCTTCGAACGGCTTCCTGGCCACGAAGATCACCTTCATCAACGAGATCGCCGACCTGTGCGAACGGGTCGGCGCGGACGTGCACGACGTCGCGCGCGGTATCGGGCTCGATGGCCGCATCGGTCGCAAGTTCCTCCACCCCGGGCCGGGCTACGGCGGCAGCTGCTTCCCGAAGGACACCCGCGCGCTGGTCGAGACGGCGCATCAGCACGGCACGCCCCTGCGCATCGTCGAGGCGGTGATCGACGTCAACGATCGGCGCAAGCACGCCATGGCCCAGCGCGTAGTCGACGCGTGCGGCGGCTCGGTCCGCGGCAAGACCGTCGCCGTGCTCGGGCTGACGTTCAAGCCCAACACCGACGACATGCGCGAGGCTCCTAGCCTGGCGATCGTACCGGACCTGCAGGCGGCGGGGGCGACGGTGCGCGCCTTCGATCCCGAAGGCATGGCCGAGGCGCGCAAGGTACTCGCGGGCGTCACCTACTGCTCCGACGCCTACGACGCGATGCAGGGCGCCGATTGCCTAGTCATCGTCACCGAATGGAACGAGTTCCGCAGTCTGGATCTGGCGCGGGCCCGGTCGCTGCTGCGCGCGCCCGTCTTTGTCGACCTGCGCAATGTGTACGACCCGGCGACCTTGCGCGCCGCCGGTTTCCACTATGTCGGAATTGGCCGTGGCAAGGGTCTTGCCGAGGATTCGAAGCAGGAGGCGACGTCGTGAGCGGGCACGCGTTTCATCGCTCGATCCTGCGCGAGTACGACATCCGAGGTGTGGTCGGGCAGACGCTGTTCCCGAAGGATTCGGGCGCGATCGGCCGCGCCTATGGCACGATCGCGCGCCGCGCCGGCGCGGCCGGCCCCGTGTGCGTCGGGCGGGACGGTCGGCTTAGTTCGCCCGAACTGCACGGGGCGCTGGTCGAGGGCTTGCGGGCCAGCGGCGTCGACGTGATCGATGTCGGGTTCGGGCCGACGCCGATGCTGTACTTCGCGGTCTACGAGACGGGCGCGGCGGGCGGCGTGATGGTGACCGGCTCGCACAACCCGCCCGAGCACAACGGCTTCAAGATGATGCTCGGCCACGAATCCTTCTTCGGCGACCGCATCCGTGAACTGGGCGCCGTCGCGGCCGCGGGCGACTTCACGTCAGGCCGAGGCGGGCTGACGTCGCGTTCGGTCATGGGCGCCTACGTCGTGCGCTTGGCACAGGAGTACCCAGCGAGCGCGCGCGGTCTAGCGGTCGGCTGGGACGCCGGCAACGGCGCCATGGGCGAGGCCATGGCGGCACTGACCGCCCGCCTGCCCGGACGCCACGTGCTGCTGAACGCCACCATCGACGGTCGCTTCCCGAGCCATCACCCCGATCCGACGGTGCCCGAGAACTTGGCGGAGTTGATCGCGGCCGTGCGCCGCGACCGACTCGATTTGGGCATCGCCTTCGACGGCGACGGCGACCGCATCGGGGTGGTCGATGGCGAAGGCACCATTCTGTGGGGCGATCAACTCCTGGCGCTGCTCGCGCGCGACGTGCTGGCGCGGCACCCGGGTGCGACCATCATCGCCGACGTCAAGGCGAGCCAGACCCTGTTCGACGAGGTGGCGCGGCTGGGCGGTCGGCCGCTCATGTGGCGGACCGGTCATTCCCTGATCAAGTCCAAAATGGCCGAGACCAGGGCGCCGCTCGCCGGCGAGATGAGCGGCCACATCTTCTTCGCCGACGGCTATTACGGTTTCGACGACGCGTTGTTCGCGGCCGTGCGCCTGCTGCGCACCGTCATCGCCGAAGGGACTTCGCTCAGCGATCTGCGCCGATCGCTGCCCACGGCGGTCAACACGCCCGAACTGCGCTTCGAGTGTGGCGAGGAACGCAAGTTCACCCTGGTCGACGAGGTCGCCAGGCGCCTGGCCGCGCGCGGCGCCGACGTGATCACGGTCGATGGGGTTCGGGTACGCACGGCGGACGGCTGGTGGCTGCTGCGTGCCTCAAACACCCAGGCCATCGTCGTTGCGCGGTGCGAGGCATTCGACACGGCGGCCCTGGACCGGGTGAAGGCGGCCCTGGCCGCGGAACTCGAGGCGAGCGGCTTCCCGGTGGGCGATTTCTAGGCCCGCCGCGGGCCCGTGCGGCACGTGCCGTCCGGAACCTTGAGCGTTTGTTAACCGAGCGCTCCCCATCCTGGGGGCCGCGATAGCGCCACGTCGTCGCGGCAGGAGCGCGGACATGCTCGGGCTTGGAAAGCAGAACAGGGTCGCCAAGGATGAACGCGATCGTTTCGTCGGGTTCGCGTTCGCTGCCGCCGACACTCTTATCGAACTGGACCACGACCGGCGCGTGCGCGAGGTCATGGGAGTCGCGCCGTACGGCAAGGCACAGGATCTGTTGGGCCGTGACTTCATCGACCTGCTGCGTGAAGGGGATCGCGCGGTCGCCGCCGCCGCCCTGGTCGCCGCCAAGCGCGGTGATCGCGTCCGCCCCCTTCCGGATTGCCTTCGCCGATGGCAACGGACCCAGCGTGGCGCTGACCCTATCGGGCTGGTGTTTGCCGGACCTCGGTGGTCGGTATTTCCTCGCGTTGCGCGACGACAACGGGCCCGTCGCCGAGCCAGACCAGGCTTCGGACGCGGAGACCGGACTGCCGACTGGCGCTGGCTTCCGCGGCGCGGTGGCGCAGGCGCTGGCAAGGGGCGGCACGACCGGTACCATGACGCTCGTCGATCTCGACGGGTTGAACGCCGTCTGCGACCGCCTTGAGGCGGAAGAGACCGTGGTCCTCATGGAGCGCATCGGAACCACGCTCCGCTCGTCGGCGATCGATGGTTCCCTTGTCGGGCGCACCAGCGAGCAAGGCTTCGGCTTGGTTCACGACGCAAGCCTCGACGCGGATCACCTTGCGCAGGCCCTGGGTGAACTGATCCTTGCCGCCGACCCGAGCGCCGAAGGCGTGCGCGTTCGCCGCGGCTCGGTTGTCCTGGACGGTGGCGCCGTGACCAGCGAGGAAGCCGAGGAGGCGGTGCTCTACGCCATTCGCAAGTTTGGCGAATCGAAGCACGGCACCGTCCAGCTCGGAACCATGTCCGAATGCTGCGCGTCCATGGCGCGCGAGCATGTGCAGCGCCTCGCACGGTTCAAGCGAACGGTCTCCAGCGACGAGTTCAGCACTGTCGTGCAGCCGATCGTCGAGATCAGCACGGGCGCCATCAAGCACTTCGAGCTGCTGAGCCGGTTCGGCCGCGCGGACGAAGGCTCGCCTCAGACGGTGATCGCCTTCGCCGAGGACGTTGGTGTGATCTGCGACTTCGACCTGCGCGTCATCGCGCGGTCATTGCTCGCGATCGACGAGGCCGATCAGGCCGGCAGTCGGCAATTGAACCTGGCCGTGAACCTGTCGATGTGCTCGGTCGAGCACCTTGACTTTATCGAGGCTGTCGACCAGCTTTTCGCCGGACGACCGGAGACACGGTCTCACATCATCTTCGAGATCACCGAGACGGCCCGCATCGAAGATACGCGGGCCGCCAACAATGCCGTCCAGGCCTTGCGCCGCGCGGGCCACAAGGTCTGCCTCGATGACTTCGGCGCCGCCGCGTCGTCGTTCCAGTACCTCAAGGCCCTCGAGGTCGATGCCATCAAGATTGATGGCGCGTATGTGACGCGGGCGCTCGGCAGTCGCGGCAACCGCGCGTTCCTTAAGGCCATGGTGGGGTTCTGCCTCGAGATGGACGTGGAGGTGGTCGGCGAGATGGTCGAGGACGAGAACACCGCGCGCTTCCTCGACAACTGCGGCATCCGCTGTGGCCAGGGGTTCTACTTCGGCCGCCCGCAATCACTCGGCACGTACCTCGCGCGGGCGAGGGGCGTGTCCCTTCGTAAGGCCGTCCATCGTCAAAGCCGACGTATCCTCACGGTCGACTAAGAAGCGCCTGGGTCGCGCTACATGCCGGTCGCGACCGCGACCTCGTGGGTGCCATCCCAGATCATCTGCCCCGCGACGTACGCCACGATCAGCAGGCCGACATAAGCGATCCAGTGATGGCGTATCAGGAGCCGCGCGATGTAGTTGGCGGCGACGGCCATGAGCGCGATCGACAGAGCCAGGCCGAACACCAGGATCCACACGTGATCGCGGGCGGCGCCCGCGACCGCGAGCACGTTGTCGAGCGACATGGACACGTCGGCGACCACGATCATCGTCAGGGCCTGGCGGAATGTCTTGATGGGCCGAGGCTGCGCCGCGCCCGACGTCTCGGTGTCCGACAGCGTGTGGGAACCCGCGCGCAACTCGCGCCACATCTTCCAGCACACCCAAAGCAACAGCAGGCCGCCGGCCAGGGTCAGTCCGACGATCTGGAGTAGCTGCACCGTGACGGCCGCGAAGGTGATGCGCAGAAGCGTCGCGGCGATAATGCCGATGGCGATCGCCCGGCGCCGGAGCTCGACTGGCAAGCCCGCGGCGGCCAAGCCGATGATGATGGCGTTGTCGCCCGACATGACGATGTCGATAGCGACGATGCTCAGGAACGCTTGAATCTCTTGCGGTGAGAAGAAGTCGAACAAGGCGGCAACCCCGGCGGCGGTCGAACCATATAGGGGCCGCGCGCGGGCCGGGCAAGCTCCGATGGACGCGATCTGCGGGCCGGCCGCACGCGCCGAAGTCCCCCCCTGTGATGGCCATCACATGGTGCCCCAAGGCCTATGTGTGGGACCGTCGGGTACCGAGGCCGTTGGCATGATTAATGAAAGATGGACGTCAAACTCGTCCCGTCGATCCACGCAGGCGAGGCGACGCGGGGAAGCCAACGATGGTCGCACGTCAAGACCCACCGGGGGGCCCTAAGCCTCATGTGGTTACGCCCGCCTTTGGGCGCCACGCGCGGTCGTCCTTGGGACTTGGTATCACGGACTCGGCGGGGGACCCCGGTCCAGACCCGGCGGCGCTGCGCGTCGTCCCGCTGTCCCTGCCTTCGACGGGTGGGCGAAACGAACGGCGCGAATCGCCCTTGCTGATGAATGTTCCGCCGGCGCTGGACAAGCGTCTCGAGGCGCCGCGACGCGAGATTCATCGGCGTCTGGCGGACGTCATCACGAACGACCTGACGTCCATGCCGAAGATGGAGCTCGAGGCCGAGATCGCGACGGTCACCTCGGAGCTGGCGCGACAACTCAACCTCGAGCTGAACGCCACCGAGGAAAACCGCCTGCGCCCGAGGCCGTGATCGCGGCCGTCTCGACAGCCGCGTGGAAGAGCGCTTCGACGGCCGCGATCTCGACGGTCTTGGCCAACGGGCAGGTTCTAAACTAACTTAAGGAGTGGTTCCGTCCTCGGGGGCTGGTTATCGCAGTGAGCTGCTGCCGGTTCCGTGGACACACAGTTAAGCTTGCATGGCCTGCTTCTCGAAGTCCACGGGACTGATGTATCCGACGGTCGAGTGCCGCCTCGTCGGATTGTAGAAGCACTCGATGTATTCGAACACATCGGCCCGCGCGTCGTCAAGGGCGGCGCCGAGATCAAGCGGTTGTTTGTTCGCCCGCAGGTCCGCGGCCAGGGCGTGTGCGGCGCCCTGGTCGATGTCATCCTCGCGGCGGCACGCGCCGCCGGTCATTGCCGTATCGTGCTCGAGACCCACGTATCCATGACCGCCGCGGCGGCGCTCTACCTGGCTCGCGGCGTCGTGCCAGGGCCGTGGAACGCCGCTGGCGTCCGCAACATGGCCCTCGATGCCTAGATTCGGCTAGCTCCGGAGCAGGACCTTGCCGCGACGGCCCGGGCCGTTGGCGTGGGCGAGAGCCGCCTGGACGTCAGCCAAGTCATAGACCGCGTCGACCGGGCAGGTGAGAGTGCCGTCGGCCACCAGAGGCAGGGCACGATCGGCGGCGGCGGTGCGCCGGGCGACCGTCGCCGAGCGGATCCAGGCGTCGAGCCAGAAGCCGGCGATCGTGGCGCCCTTGGCGATCAGCCAGCCGGGGTGGACCTCGATGGGCCGGCCGTCGAGGACGCCATGCACGATCATGGTGCCGCCCGGCCCTAGGACCTTGGCGAGCAGGGTGCCCGTCGCGCCGCCGACCGCGTCGAGCGCAACCCGCGCGCCGCCGCCCGTGACCACGCGCAATCGTTCCTCGATGTCGGCATCTTCGGTCGCCAGCGCGTGTTCGACCCCGGCGGCGGCGAGCTCCACCGCCTGCTCCGGTCGGCGGACCAGGTCGACAATGCGCCAGCCGGAGCGCACTGCGATCGCGCGCAGCAGACCTGCGAAGCTCGACCCTGCCGCGCTCTGCACGACCCAGCCAGGGGTTGCACCGGCCGTGGCCGCGTCGAACACGAGGGTCGCGGCCAAAGGTCCGGCGATGAACTGCGCCGCCTGGGCGTCATCCAGGTTCGCCGGCATGGACTGAACGTCGGCGGCCGGCACGGTCACGAACTCCTGCCAGGTGCCACGCACACGCCAGAACACGACGCGGCAGCCGATCGCCGGCGCCGTCACGCCGGGGCCGAGGGCAACGACCTCGCCGACGCCTTCGACGCCCGGTACGGCGGGCAGGGTGGGTCGGGTCCCATAGCGGCCCTGAATGTAAAGCCGGTCGGCCGGGTTGATCGGGCGCAGGCGCATTCGGACCAGAACCTCGCCCGGCGCGGCGACGGGCTCGGGCAGGTTCGCCAACTGGAGAACGTCAGCCGGTCCGCCGAAGCGGTCGAACATCAAAGCCCGCATCGGTCTCAGCCGCGCGCCAAGGCTTGGTCCAGGTCGGCGATCAGGTCCGCGGCAGTCTCCAGACCGATCGACAGGCGCACCGCGTCGTTGCCGGCGCCCGCCGCTGTGCGCTGCTCATCCGTAAGCTGCCGGTGCGTCGTCGAGGCCGGGTGGATGATCAGGCTGCGCGTGTCGCCCACGTTGGCCAGGTGGGAGAACAGCTCGACCGCTTCAACGACGCTGACGCCCGCGTCGAACCCGCCCTTGAGCCCGAAGGTGAAGACTGCGCCCGCGCCCTTGGGCAGGTACTTGCGCGCGAGCGCGTGGTAGCGGCTAGACGGCAGGCCGGCGTAAGAGACCCAAGCGACCTTCGGGTGGCGTTCGAGATGACTCGCGACCGCCAGGGCGTTCTCGCAGTGTCGCGCCATGCGCAGTGGCAGGGTCTCGATACCCTGTAACACCAGGAACGCGTTCATCGGCGCCAACGCCGGGCCAAAATCCCTCAGCGCCACCGCGCGCGCCCGCATGGTGAAACCGAAGTCGCCGAACGTCTCGGCGAAGGTCAGGCCGTGGTACGCCGGGTCCGGCTGGGTCATGGCCGGGAAGCGGCCCGAGGCGAACCAGTCGAAGCGGCCCGACTCCACCACCACGCCGGCCAGCGCGTTGCCGTGGCCACCCAGGAACTTGGTGGCGGAATGGATCACGATGTCCGCGCCCCAGTCGATCGGGTTGCACAGGTACGGGCTGGCCAAGGTGTTGTCGACGATCAGCGGCACGCGCCGCGCCCGCGCCAGCGGCGCGAGCGGCTCCAGATCGACGACCACGCCGCCCGGGTTGGCCAGGCTTTCCACGAAGATCGCCTTGCCATCCGCGCCCAGGGCGCGGTCGACCGCCTCCACGTCGTTGGGGTCGGCGAACCGGCAATGCCAGCCGAGCTTGGGAAAGCTCTTGGCGAACTGGGTGACCGATCCGCCATACAAATTGGGCGCGGCTACGAAGCTGTCGCCCGGTTCCAGCAGGGTGAAGAACGCCAGGAACTGCGCGGCATGACCGCTCGCGGCGGCGATGGCGGCACGCCCGCCCTCGAGGCTGGCGACCCGCTCCTCGAGCACGGCGACCGTCGGGTTCGTGATGCGCGAGTAGATGTAGCCGAAGCTCTGCAGGTTGAAGAGCGAGGCCGCGTGGTCCGCGTCGTCGAACACGTAGGACGTGGTCTGGTAGATGGGCGTCGAGCGGGCGCCGGTCGCTGCGTCGGGCCGGGCGCCGGCGTGGATCGCGCGCGTCTCGAAGCCAGGCTTGGGTCGCTCGGTCATGGCGCGCGCAACCTCTTGGCCGTGACGATGCCGGAGTTGACACCGCTCCACGACAGCTCGCCCGACAGGCGGCCGTACTCGATCTTCGGGCAACGGTTCATGATGACCACCAGACCGGCGGCCTCGGCGCCGGCCGCCGCCGCGTCGTCGCGCACGCCGAGCTGCATCCAGATGGTCGAGATGCCTTTGGCGTCCTTCAAGCGGATGGCCTCGTCCACGATCGGGCCGACCTGGTCGGAGGCGCGGAAGATGTCGACCATGTCGAAGCGGTCCGGCACGTCGCCGAGGCCGGCGTGGACCGTCTCGCCGTGGATCGTCTGGCCGGCGGCGACCGGGTTGACCGGGATCACGCGGTAGCCCTTTGCTTGGAGATACTTCATGGCGAAGTTGCTGGGCCGTACCCAAGTGGGGCTGGCGCCGACCATGGCGATGACGCGGCAACGGCGCAGCACGTCGCGGATCAACGAGTCGGGGTAGTGGTCGTGGTCGATCATGGCGCGGAGCATGGCCGATCGGTGACGTGAACCCAAGCGTGGAATGGTGAAAAGAAGGGATCCGAGGTTGGCTTCGTCATCACCCCAGTACATCGGCCGCACCTGGCACGCCATGGATGCGCCGGAGGTTCTCCGCGTGCTCGGGTCGTCGGAAGGAGGCCTTTCGGACGAGGAGGCGGCGGGTCGGCTCGCTGCCCTTGGCGACAATCGCCTGCCCGAGGCAAGGCGGCGCGGCGCGCTCGTCCGGTTCCTCGTCCAGTTCAACAACCTGCTCATCTATGCCTTGCTGGCTTCCGCGGCCATGTCGCTTGGTCTGGGCCATGTCTCGGATGCCTGCTTCATCCTGGCCGTGGTCCTGCTGAACGCCGTGATCGGTTTCATCCAGGGGGGCCGTGCCGAGAGGGCCCTCGATGCGATTCGGGGGATGGTCGATCCGCGTGCCACCGTATCGCGCGGCGGCCGGCGCCTTGGCATCGCGGCTGATGCGGTCGTCCCCGGCGACATGGTGCTCATTAAGGCCGGTGATCGCGTACCCGCCGATCTACGCCTCGTGCACGCCCGAGGACTGCGTGTCGACGAGGCCGCGCTGACCGGCGAATCCGTTCCGGTCGAGAAGATGACGGAGGCCACCGCCGCAGACACCGCATTAAGCGACCGCAAGTCGATGGCATTCTCGGGCACGCTGGTGGTCGCGGGCCAGGGAAGGGACGTTGTCGTCGCGTCCGGAGCCCTTACCGAGCTTGGCCGCGTCGGCGCCCTGCTGCGCACGGTCGAAAGCCTCAAGACACCCCTCATTCTTCAGATGGACCGTCTGGCGCTTCATCTGACCGTGGCGATCCTTGCGGTGTCGGCTCTTTCGTTTGTGTTCGCGGTGACCCTGCGCGGTTACGCGCTCGAGGACGCGTTCATGATCGTCGTCGGCTTGGCGGTGGCGGCGATCCCCGAGGGATTGCCGGCGATCCTGACGATTACCCTGGCCATCGGCGTGCGGCGCATGGCCACGCGCCACGCCATCATCCGCCGTCTGCCCGCGGTCGAGACCCTGGGCGCTGTGTCGGTGATCTGCTCGGACAAGACAGGCACCCTGACGCGCAACGAGATGGCGGCGCGCGCGCTGGTCAAGGCGGATGGGTCCGCGTTCGTACCCTCGGAGACGGGGAGCGCCACGGGCGCGGGCCCGAGGACTCCCGAGTTCGAGGCGCTGCTACGGACGGCCGTTCTGTGCAATGACGCCGAGATCCACGTCGTGAGCGGTGTCGAGCGCATCGAAAGTGATCCCATGGAGGGAGCGCTTGTGCGTCTCGGCCGGCAATACGGTGTCGATCCGGTTGGCCTGCGCGCGCGCATGCACCGGCTGGACGAGATTCCCTTCGACGCTGCACATCGTTTCATGGCGACGCTCCATGCGGGGCTCGGCACCGACGGCGCTCTCGCCCAGATCAAGGGCGCGCCCGAACAGGTGATCGAGATGTGCTCGGGCGAAAGTTCGGCCGAGACCACGCTACCGATCGAGCGTTCCACATGGCATGGGCGAGCGACATCGCTAGCGTCCGAAGGGTACCGGGTCCTCGCGTTCGCTTCCAAGCGTGTGCCGCGCACTGATCGGCTGACGTTCGATGACGTCCGGTCGGGTGAGACTATCGATGGACTGGTCGGGTTCATCGACCCGCCGCGCCCCGAGGGCTTAGATGTGATCGCCGAATGCCGCCGTGCCGGCGTCGGTGTGGTGATGATCACCGGCGACCACGCCGAGACCGTGCGTGCCATCGCCCGGCAGCTCGGTCTTGGGGACAAGGTTCAGGTTCTTACGGGTCGGGATGTCGACGCGTTGGATGCAGCGGGCTTGCGGGCGGCGTTGACCGACGCGGCTGTGTTCGCCCGAACGTCGCCCGAGCACGAGCTACGGCTGGTCGAGACTTTGCAGGCCGACGGTCTGACCGTTGCCATGACGGGCGATGGCGTCAACGATGCACCGGCCCTGAAGCGCGCCGATATCGGCGTCGCCATGGGGCGCAAGGGCACCGGGGCCGCCAAGGAGGCGTCCGACATGGTGCTCGCCGACGACAATTTCAGTTCCATCGTCGCCGCGGTGCGCGAGGGGCGAACGGTCTACGACAACATCAGGAAGGTTGTTGCCTGGACCCTGCCGACGAATGGCGGCGAGGCCCTGGGCATCCTGACGGCACTGGCCTTGGGTTTGGCCTTGCCGGTGACGCCAATCCAGATTCTGTGGATCAACATGGTGACGGCGGTGACGCTCGGGCTGGCGCTTGCCTTCGAACCGACCGAGCCGGCCGCCATGTCGCGCCCACCGCGACGGCGCGACGGCCCGATCCTTGCCGCCATGCTCGTCTGGCGGGTCGCGTTCTCTCCGTGTTGGTCGTCATCTTCACGTTCCTGGTCCACGCCTGGGCGTTGGGCTACGGCAAGGACGTGGCGTTCGCCCGGACCATGGTTGTCAACGCCATCGCCGTCATGGAGATCGCGTACCTGTTCAGCGTGCGTTACGAACATGGGACCTCGCTGACGCTGCGAGGCGTCCGGGGTACGCCGGCCGTTCTCGTGTCGGTCGCCCTGGTCCTGATCGCTCAGGCGGCGTTCACCTACCTGCCGCCGATGAACGACCTGTTCGAATCGCGTCCCGTGGACGCGCAGGGCGCGCTGGTCGTCCTCGCCGCTGGAGTCGGTCTGCTTCTCGTGGTCGAGACGGAGAAGGCACTGCGTCGGAAACTGATCGGACGCGGCGCTTCCTAGGACCCGGTCCACACCGGCGGGCGCTTGGCGAGAAACGCGTCGATGCCTTCCTCGGCGTCGCGCGCCATCATATTGCGGACCATGACCTCGCTGGCATAGGCGTAGGCGTCCTCGAGCGACATCTCGGCCTGGCGGTAGAACGCGTCCTTGCCGATCGCCAGTGTCAGCGGCGACTTGCCGGCGATACGAGCCGCCAGCGTGGTGACCGTGTCATCCAACGCGCCGGGTGCGACCGCGCGGTTGATCAGACCATGGGCGAGCGCCTGGGCTGCGTCGATCGGCTCGCCGGTCAGCAGCATCGCCATGGCGTGCTTGCGCGGCACCGCGCGGCTGAGCGCGACCATGGGGGTCGAACAGAACAGGCCGATGTTGACCCCCGGGGTCGCGAAACGGGCGGTCTCGGCGGCCACGGCCAGATCACAGCTCGCCACCAGTTGGCAGCCGGCGGCGGTCGCCATGGCGTGGACCTTGGCGATGACCGGCTTGGGCAGGTGCACGATGGTCGTCATCAAGCGGCTGCACACGGCGAACGTCCGCTCGTAGAACGCGCGGCCGGGGTTGCCGCGCAGCTCCTTCAGGTCATGACCGGCGCAGAAGGCCGGCCCATTGGCGGCGATGACAACGACCCTGACGTTCGGGTCCCGCGCCGCGCCATCCAGTGCGTCCTTGAGCGCGGCCATCAGATCCAGCGACAGGCTGTTTCGTGCCGGGACCCGGTTGAGGGTCAGGGTGGCGATCCCGTCCCGTGCGTCCGCCAGCAGGATCGGTTCGTTAGGGGTCATGGTATCCTCCGCTTCGCCGCCAGCATGATGGGGGCTCGCCGGGGCTGCTACAAGCCGGGCTTGTTCTGGAATTCCAGCCGGTTGACAGTCGCCGGGGAATGCGCATACTGCGCGCCTTCGCCGGCGCCGGAGACAAAGGCGCCGCGCGGTTTTGCGCTTTCATTCGTGAGCATCATGGGAACCTACACCGCCAAGGCCGCGGACATCGTCAAGAAGTGGTACATCGTGGACGCCCAGGACCTGGTTCTCGGGCGGCTCGCGGCCAGCATCGCGATGATCCTGCGCGGCAAGCACAAGACGACCTACACGCCGCACCTGGACTGCGGCGACAACGTGGTCGTCGTCAACGCCGAGAAGGTGCGCGTCACCGGCAAGAAGCTGGCCGACAAGGTGTTCTACTGGCACACCGGCTACGCGGGCGGCATCAAGGGCCGCACCATGGGCGAGACGCTCGGTGGCAAGTACCCCGAGCGCGCGATCATCAAGGCGGTCGAGCGCATGGTTCCGCGTGGTCCCCTGGGCCGCCAGCAGATGCGCAACCTGAAGGTGTATGCTGGTCCTGAGCATCCACATGCTGCCCAACAGCCCGAAACGCTGGACATCGGATCGCGCAACGCCAAGAACAAGAGGGCGCATTGATGGCGACGATCGGCGAGCATTTCACCCTGGTCAAGCACACGGGCTCCTCGGCGGCCGAGCCGGCGCTGACGCCCGAACCGAAGCGCGATGCGCGCGGCCGAGCCTACGCGACCGGCCGACGCAAGGACGCCGTGGCGCGGGTCTGGATCAAGCCGGGCAGCGGTCGGTTCCAGATCAACGGCCGTGACGAGCGCACCTATTTCGCGCGCCCCGTGCTGCGCATGCTGATCAGCCAGCCGTTCACGGCGGTCAAGCGCGAAGGCCAATACGACGTCATGTGCACCGTGACCGGCGGCGGGCTTTCGGGCCAGGCGGGCGCGGTCCGGCACGGCATCAGCCGCGCGCTCACTCTGTTCGAGCCGGCGTTGCGCGGCCCGCTCAAGGCCGGCGGCTTCCTGACCCGTGATTCGCGCGCGGTCGAGCGCAAGAAGTACGGCAAAGCGAAGGCACGCCGCAGCTTCCAGTTCTCGAAGCGCTAGCGTTCGCGCCGGCGCAACCCGCGCCTGACCCAGCGACAGGCCGGGCAGGAGGGGACCGCGATGGCGACCACGAACCGACGACTCCGCTGCGCCATCCTCGGCACCAGCGGCTACACGGGCGCCGAGCTGGTGCGCATCCTGGCGCGTCATCCGGGCGCCGAGATCGCGGTACTGACCGCCGACCGCAGCGCTGGCCAGCCGGTGGAGCGGGTGTTCCCCCATCTCGGCGGGCTCGGCTTGCCCGACATGATTGCCATCGAGGACGTCGAGTGGCCCGGCCTCGACATCGACCTGGTGTTCTGCGCCTTGCCCCACGGAACGACGCAGGAAGTGGTCGCCGGGCTGCTCCACCGCACCGGCCATGACCTGGTCGACGAGATGCTGCGCGAGGACCGCGGCGATCTGGCGTCCGGCGTGCCCGGGGCGGTCAAGGTGATCGATCTTTCGGCGGATTTCCGGCTGGCCGATGTGGACGCCTACAAGCAGTGGTACGGCCACGAGCATCGCGCGCCCGGTCTGCAGGCCGAGGCGGTCTATGGACTCACCGAGTTGGAACGCGAGCGCGTCGCCGGCGCGCGACTGGTTGCCAACCCGGGCTGCTACCCCACGGCGGCGGTGCTGCCCCTCGTGCCCCTGATCGAGCGCGGCCTGATCGTCGCCGACGACATCATCATCGACGCCAAGTCGGGCGTCAGCGGCGCGGGACGCGCGGCGAAGGAGGCCTCGCTGTTCGCCGAGGTGTCCGAGGGCATCCATCCCTATGGCATCGCCAGTCATCGCCACGCGCCCGAGATCGAACAGACGCTCAGCCGGGCCGCCGGCCGGGCCGTGACCGTGAACTTCACGCCCCATCTCATGCCCATGAACCGCGGCATCCTGTCCACGACCTATGTGCGCCTGGACGAGGGACGCGACGCCACGCATCTGCGCGCCACGCTGCTCGAGCGTTACGAGAACGAGCCGTTCGTGCGAATCTTTCCCGATGGCCAGGTTCCGGCGACGCGCTTCGTACGCGGCTCCAACGACTGCATCATCAACGTGTTCGACGACCGGATCACCGGGCGTGCGATCATCGTGTCGGCGATCGACAACCTGGTGAAGGGCGCGGCGGGACAGGCGGTGCAGAACATGAACGTGATGTATGGCCTGAGCGAGACCGCTGGGCTCGGGCACGTTCCCCTGTTCCCATGAGCCAGGCCATGAAGGGCGTCATCGTAGTTCCGTTCGCAGGACACACGCCCCGCGTGGCGCCGGACGCCTTCGTGGCGCCGGGCGTCGTCCTGGTCGGCGACGTCGAAATCGCGAGCCAGGCGAATGTCTGGTTCGGCTGCGTGCTGCGCGGCGATGTAGGTCCCATCCGCGTGGGTGCCCGCACCAACATCCAGGACCTGACCATGGTCCACGTGGACAGCCGTACCTACCCGACCCTGATCGGTGCCGACGTGACGATCGGCCACAAGGTGCTGTTGCACGCCTGCGTGCTCGAGGACGGCTCGTTCGTCGGCATGGGCGCGACCGTGATGGACGGCGCGGTCGTCGAAGGCGGCGCCATGGTCGCGGCGGGGGCCCTGGTCACACCCAACAAGCGGCTCCGCAAGGGGGAACTTTGGGGCGGTTCACCCGCGCGGCTCTTGCGCGAGCTCCGTCCCGCCGATCTGGCGAACTTCGGCCGCACGGTCGAGCACTACGCCGAGAAGGGCGCCGACTACGCGCGCATCATCGCCGCCCAGGCGTGAGTCGCCGATGGGTCGGGCTGGCGCGCACGACCTGCCGGCCCTGTCCGGGTTGCGCGCGGCCGCCGCGACGGCCGTCCTCGCCCTGCACATGGACCAGGCGTTCGCGAGCCTGGATCTCGGCTGGTTCGCCCGGCCCATCGAGTTGGGATACCTGGGCGTCGATCTCTTCTTCCTGCTCAGCGGCTTCGTCCTGACCCATGTCTATGGGGCCGCTCTGGCATGCGTCCGTCCGCGCGCCTACGCCACGTTCCTGGCTATCGCATTGCCCGGCTCTATCCGGTTCACGTTGCCGTGCTCGCCCTCCTTGTCGTCATGGTCGGGGTGGCACGGGCTGGCGAAATACCGCTCAACAACCCTGAATCGTGGCGGCTTGTCGATCTCGCCTGGAATCTTCTTCTGGTCCACGCCTGGGGTTTCGCCGCCAACGCCACGTGGAACGTCCCGTCATGGTCAATCAGCGCCGAATGGCTGGCTTACTTGACGTTTCCAGTGTGGGCGGCCCTAGCGTCCCGCTGCGGCGAGCGCGGCGCGGGCCTTCTGGCAATCGCGGCGTTGATCGGCCTGGGGCTCGTGTTCGACATGTTCGATTGGCGGCTGAAGACCGCGTGGGTTGGTGGGCCGGCCGTGACCAGGGTGCTGTGCGAGTTCGTCGCCGGCTGCCTGATCTATCGGGCTTGGCTTGGTCGACGGTCGGGCGTGTGGGGCGATGCACTCGTGGTCGTGGGGGTGATCGGTTGGTTGGCGCCGCCGTTGGGCAGTTACGACGCGGCACGGGTGGCTGCCCTGGCCCTTGTTCTCGTCGGCGCGGCCTCGGCGCAAGGCCCCATCGGGCGCCTGCTGGCCGCGCGGCCTACGGTCGCGCTCGGCGAGGCGAGTTACGTAGTCTATATGATCCACTTCCCGATCATGCTGGTCGTCGCGCGCCTGCATGGCGCTGTGGGCCTGCGCTCGCTGCCGTGGGCGGTCCAGGTCTCGCTCTATATCGCGGCCATTCTGGCCACCTGGGGCTTCGCGTTGGCGGTGAGCGACGGGTTCGAGCGGCCGGCCCGCCGGTGACTGCGTCGGCTGGTCGACCGTTGGGAGGGAGCTTCCAACGGTTGACCAGGTTGACCGCGCGAGCCTACTTCCAGCCCACGCGGTCGAAGATCTGCTGCGCCAGCGGCTGGTGCGCGCCGATCTCGGCGATCGGCAGCGTGTCCTGCTCGAAGGAGCCGAGGGCGAGCAGGGCCTCGTTGGGCTCGACGTCCGGCGCCACAGGGTACTCGTTGTTGCCGTCGGCGAAGTAGCGCTGCGCCTCCTCGGAGACGAGGTATTCGAGGAACTTGATGGCGGCCTCGGGGTGCGGCGCATGCGCCAGGACGCCGGCGCCCGAGATGTTCACGTGGGTGCCGGTCGAGCCCTGGTTGGCGAAGATCACGCCCACCTTGGCGGCCACGTCGGTCTCCTCCGGCTTGTCCGACCGGATGAGCCGGACCAGGTAGTAGGTGTTGACCACAGCCACGTCGCACTCTCCGGCGGCCACGGCCTTGATCTGGTCGGTGTCGCCACCCTCGGGCGGGCGGGCGAAGTTGTCGACGACGCCCTTGGCCCAGGCCTCGGCCGCCGCCTCGCCGTCATGGGCAATGAACGAGCCGAGCAGGGAGAGGTTGTAGACGTTGCTGCTGGAACGGATGCACACCTTGCCCTTCCAGGTCGGATCGGCGAGGTCGGCGTAGGTCGTCAGTGTCGAAGGGTCGACGCGGTCCTTGGCGTAGACGATTACCCGCGCGCGGGTCGAGAAACCGAACCAGCGGTCTTCGGGATGGCGCAGATGCTCGGGGATCCGTTCACGCAGGATCGGCGAGTCGACACTCGCGAAGATGCCGGCTTGGTTGGCGCGCCACAAGCGGCCCACATCGACCGTTACGAACACGTCGGCCGGGCTGTTCTCACCTTCGTTGACAATGCGCTCTAGCAAGGAATCTTCCTTGTCTTCGATGCGGTTGATCGTGATTCCTGTAAGTTTGGTGAAACGTGAATACAGCGCCTCATCCGTTTGGTAATGGCGCGCCGAGTACACGTTCAACTCCTCGGCGTGCGCCATCGCGGTGACGCCGATCACGATGGCCGCGCCGGCTAGGCGCCAGAGCATGTTGTGCAGGAATGATGGGGTCATCATATCGCCCTGTCCATTTGCGAATGTGTTGCATATTGCTCTCAATAGCGTCAGTTGCAACTCATTGTCAACTGTGGGGTGGCACGATGGGACGCCGACCGAGATTGCTCCGCTTTATCCTGGGTCAAGCAGACCAAGGCATCGTCGAACGCGTCAGAACTCGTCGGCGATCAGCCGAGCCAGGGAATCTCTCGGCCGCATGACCGATATCGCGCCGTCGGTGCCGATCATCAGGACGCCGGGCCCGGTCGCCATGGGCAGCAGCCGGTGGGACGGCAGGCGAACTAGGTTCTGGCGCAGAACGGGTTCGAACGCCGTCATGGCGGGCGAGGCGGCGAGAAGGCGGGCGACCAGCCCTTCGCCGTCCACGTCGTGGAAAGCATCGCCGCTGTCGCACAGGGGGCCGGCCAGGCGGAACCGGGCGGCGTCGCGCGCCTCAGCGCGGTTCGCGGTCCGGGCATGGAAGTACCACTTGTCGCTGAACGACTCGACGATCACGTTGTAGCCGGCGTCCAGCACCAACCACGGTTCGCCGGCGCGGGTCTTCATGCCCTGGACGTGGCTTAGCAGCGCGGTGGCATCGCCGACCACAGCCCGACCGGGTTCCATCACCCAGCTCCAGGTCGGGCCGTGCACGCACGACATCGCGCACCGCCGCCGCGATGGCGTCGGTCCCCAGGCCAGGGCGCAGGGCCGCGGCGTCGGCGCGATTCGCCTTCACGTGGTCCAACGGGAAGCCGCCGCCGAGGTTGATATGGTCGAGGCGTCGGTTGAGCCGGCCCTCGGCCTTGGCGACCTCGGCCAGGGCGAAATAGGCCGCTTCGGTGTAGACGGCCGCGCTGGCGATCTGGGAACCCACGTGGACATGAAGGCCACGCAGGCGCACGCGGTTGTCCTGGCCGCCGAGCAGGTCCGGCGCCGTCGTCAACTCCGAGGCGGCAAGGCCGAACTTGCCCGTCGCGGTACCGGTATCGTTGCCGGGCAAGGTCGCGCCCGAAAGCCCCGGCGCCAGGCGCAGCGCCACGTTGGCCGTGCGGCCCTCGCTCACGGCGAGGTCGACGATGCGCTGCAGCTCGAACAGCGAGTCGACGTTGATCGCCTTGATCGCCGGCGACGACGCCACCCGCGACGACCCACGAGATCGCGCGCGCAATTCCTCGTTCGTCTTTCGCGGTTCGGACGCGCACTACGAGGCGATCGCCGCCCAGCTTGGCGTGCGCTATCTGCTGATCGGCACCGTTCAACCGGGCGATCGAGTCGTCATCAATGTCCGCCTGTTCGACACATCCAAGGGCGAGAACGCCTGGAACGGCCAGTTCGAGGCCGGCTTCCCGGACATCTTCGGCGTGTTGGGTGCGATCGTCCGCGGCGTCGCCATGACCATGCTCGACGAACCCGAGGAGGCCCTGATCGAACGCGCCGGCCGCGTACGGGCGAGCACGCCCGAGGCGTACGAGGCCCTGCTCAAGGGGCGCGAGTTCCACGGCCGTCTCACGCCCCAGGGGGATGCCTTGGCCCGCATCGAGTTCGCCCGCGCGCTCGAGTTGAATCCGCGCTGCGCCGAGGCCTTCGCGTGGCTCGCCGTGCTGCACACCCATGAATACCGCCAGGAGCGGCGCGATGACGTAGCCGAGCGCGGCTCGAAGTGCGCCCGCTCGGCGCTGGCGCTCGATGACGACATCGGCTTGGCGCACCAGGTGCTGGGCTATCTACAGCTCTTCCGCAAGCGCTTCCTCCAGGCGCAGTTCCACATGTCCAAGGGCATCGGCCTGGATCCCAACGATTTGGTCGCCGCGGCGCGCATGGGGCTGCTCTACTGCTACCTCGGCAAGGCGAACGAGGCGCTCGAGCTGTTCCAGCGTTCGGCGCGCCTCAACCCGTGCCATCCCGGCCGCTATCTGGGCGTACGCGGCATGGCGCTGTTCGTCGGCCGGCGTTAAGAGGAAGCGCTTGAGACGTTCGAGCGCATGGCATCGCCCTACTACTGGGACCGGGCTTACATGGCCGGCACCTACACCATGATCGGGCGGGTCGACGAGGCGCAGCACAAGCTATATGAGGTGCTGCAGATCATGCCGTCGTACGCCATCAACCGGCTGGCCCACGCCGAGCCGTTCCAATCGCCGGACGACATGCACCATTTCCTCGAAGCACTGCGGCGCGCCGGCCTGCCGGGCTGACGCCAGCCTCGCCGGACCCCCACCGCGTCGCGGGTGTACTCGGCGACCTGACCGTATACAGTGGGGTCAGGGAGGACCGCCCGTGATGCGCTTCGATAAGTCGGCCGCCATGCTCGCCGAGGCCCGGTCCGTCGTCGCCGGCGGCGTCAATAGCAACGTCCGCCAGGCCGACATCGCCGGGCCGCTGTTCGTCGAGCGCGGCGAGGGGCCCTACGTCCACGACGTCGACGGCAACACCCTGATCGACTATGTCATGGGCAACGGCGCCTCGATCCTCGGCCACGCGCCCGCCGGCGTGATCGGCGCCGTGGCTGCGAACCTGAACCGGGGGCAGACCTTCGCCGCCCAGCATCCGGACGAGGTCGCCCTGTGCCGGCGCCTGACCCAGGCGATCCCGTGCGCCGAACGTGTCCGGCTCGCCGTCTCGGGGTCCGAGGCGGTCCATGCCGCGCTGCGCCTGGCCCGCGCGTTCACTGGCCGGACCAAGATCGTCAAGTTCGAGGGGCATTATCACGGCTGGCTCGACAACATCATGGTCAGTACCCGCCCGCCGCTGAATGCGGCCGGCCCGCGCGAATCCCCCGTCGCCGTGCCCATGAGCCGAGGGCAGCCGGCCAGTGTCCTTGAGGACCTGGTGATCCTTCCGTGGAACGATGTGGCCGCGCTCAAGCGCGCCTTTGCCGAGCACGGTCCGGCGATCGCCGGCGTCATCACCGAGCCGGTGCTGTGCAACTGCGGCGTGATCGAACCGCAGCCGGGCTATCTGGAGCGCATGCGCGACGTGTGCCACGCCGCCGGCGCGCTGCTCATCTTCGACGAGGTCATCAGCGGTTTCCGTCTGGGCGTCGCCGGTGCCCAGGGTCGGTTGGGGGTGACGCCGGACATCGCGTCGTTCGCCAAGGGCATCGCGGCGGGTTTCCCGCTGGCCTTCGTCGCGGGGCGCGCGGACGTCATGGACCTGCTGCTGCCCGAGGGCCACACCCTGCATTCGGGCACCTACAACGCGTGCCTGCCGGCGGTGGTGGCCGCGCAGGCGGCACTCGATGAACTCCTCGCCGACGACCAGGCCGTGCCCAAGCGCCTCCTGGCCATGGGCCAGCGGCTGATGGCGGGCCTGCGCGAAGGCGCCCGGAAGCACCGGCTGCCCCTGCTGGTGCAAGGCCCGGGGCCGGTGTTCTGCACGCTGTTCACCGACCGGCCGGCGGTCACCGATTTCCGCTCCGTCGCCGCGGCCGACACCGCGCGGTTGGCCGACTTCGTCGGCGCCCTGGCGCGGTGCGGCGTGCGCACGACGGCGCGCGGCGTGTGGTTTCTCTCAGCGGCGCACGACGAGGCGGTCATCGACGCCACGGTGCGCGCCGCCAACGCCGCCATGGCCGACCTCACGGCCTGAGAGGGCGGCGCCATGGACCTCGGCATTCGCGGCCGCAAGGCGATCGTCTGCGCATCGAGCAAGGGCCTGGGGCGGGCGTGCGCATTCGCGCTCGCGCGCGAGGGCGTCGCGCTCACGCTGAATGCGCGCGGCGCCGCGGCGCTCGAGGCGACGGCGGCCGAAATTCGGACCGCCACGGGGGTTCCGATCACGGCGGTCGCGGCGGACGTCACGACACCGGCGGGCCGGGCGGCGCTGCTGACGGCGTGCCCGGACCCGGACATCCTGGTCAACAACGCGGGCGGGCCGCCGCGCGGCGACGGCCGCGCGTTCGGGCGCGACGAATGGGTGGCCGCGCTCGACGCCAACATGCTGACGCCCATCGAGCTGATCAAGGCGACGATCGACGGCATGATCGAGCGGCACTGGGGTCGCGTGATCAACATCACCTCGATTACGGTCAAGATGCCGATCACGGAGCTCGCGCTGTCCAACGGCGTGCGCACGGGATTGACAGGTTTCATCGCGGGCCTGGCCCGCCAGGTGGTGCGCCATGGCGTGACCATCAACAACCTGCTGCCCGGCTCGTTCGAGACCGACCGTCTGCGCGAAGGCATGCGCGGCGCGGCAACCCGCGCCGGCCGCAGCTTCGAGGACCAGCGCGCCACCGCCATGGCGGACCAGGTGTCGGGCCGCTTCGGCGACCCCGACGAACTGGGCGCCGCGTGCGCCTTTCTGTGCAGCGCGCACGCGGGCTTCATCGCCGGCCAGAACCTGCTGATCGACGGCGGCCATTTTCCGGGAACCTTGTAGGCGAGGGGATCATCATGACGGACACGGCGTTGGCGGGCCGCAAGGCGTGGGTGACGGGCGGGGCGACCGGCATGGGCCGCGAGGTGGCGCTGGCGCTCGCCGGGCTAGGTGCCGACGTGGCGGTCAGCTCGTTGCCCGTGAGCGAGAAAGGGACCCTGCGCCCCGAACAGAACGCGTACACCTTGACCGACGCCGAGCTCGAGAAGACCCGTGCCGAGATCGCCGCCAAGGGCGTCAACGCCCTGGCCCTCGGTTTCAACATCACCAAGGATGACTCGGTGCAGCAGACTTTCGACGCCATCGAGAAGGCGTTCAGCCGGGTCGATATCCTGGTCAATGCCGCCGGTCACTCGGCGCGCGCGTTCATGGCCAACCATCCGGACGCCATCTGGCACGCCATCATCGACGTGTGCCTGACCGGCCATTACCGCACGATCAAGCGCGCGCTGCCGGGCATGATCGAGCGCAAGTGGGGGCGTATCGTCAACTTCGCCTCGACCGCCGCGAACGTCGGCGCACCGGCCCATGCGGCCTACTGCGCGGCCAAGTCGGGCGTGCTGGGCCTGACCCGCTGCGTGGCGCTGGAAGGCGCACCGCACGGCGTTTCGTGCAACGCCATCAACCCCGGCTTCGTGGACACGCCGCAAAGTCGCATCGCCCAGCGCCAGCAGAAGGCGATCGACAATCTCTCGGACATGCCGGACGACGAGTACCGCGAGGTGATCCGCAAGCAAATCCCGCAGCAGCGCTGGATCCCGGCGCGCGAGGTCGGCGCGTTGGTCGCGTTCCTGTGCCGCGACGAGGCGTTCGCCATCACCGGCGAGGACATCACCATCGCCGGCGGGTCGCTCTGGTAGGTCGTGTACTACGTCGAGTTCATCGAGCGCGACCGGTTCATGCCGGTCGAGATCTTCCGCACCCTCGCGGATCAGGCGTCGTCCTGGGTCGATCCCGCCGCCGATCGGATGGTGCTCCAGCTCGGTCGCACCATGCGGCTCGGCCCGCGCCCCGCTTATCTGGCCTTGTGGCGCATCGCGGGGCTGGAACGGCTCGATGCCTGGGAAGCCTACTTCTCGACGGACGCCTACCGCACAGGTAACCCGCGCAGCCACGCCATGCACCGGGCCATCGAGATCGCGCGCGCCGGCCTCTACGATGCGCCCATCGACAGCGGCACGAGTCGCGAAGGCCTGCACGTCGTCGAGTTCCTCGAAGGCTCGGCCCCGACCGACGCGGTCGCCGCGTGGTACGGGGATCGCGCGCGGGCGTGGCCCGGGGGCCGCCTCGGCTACGTCCTGACGCGCGTCGGCTTGCTGGGGCCCGATCCCGCCCATCTCGCGGTCTGGACCTTCGCCGACTACGCGGCCGCCGAGGCGTTCGTGCGCGCCGATCCGGGCGCCGGACCCTTGCGCGTAGTCGGTGCCGGCGTCTACCGCTGGCTCGGCGACGAGGTGTTGTGAGGCGAACGACGGAGGTCCCGCCATGGCGCGCGCCGCCAACGATGTGGTGATCCCGGGCTACGGCCACGGCTTCGTCACGGCCCGCAAGGGCGATCGGGTCCGCCTGACCGACCTGGAGGGCAACCAGGTCGGTGATCTGTGGGCGATCAGCGTCGACGACCACGACGAATACCTGTCGACCGCGACAACACGCATGCTGTCCGGCCGCGTGTTCCCGCGCCTGGGCGAGCCCTTCTACACCACGCGAGACCGCCCGATCCTGACATTCCTCGCGGACACCTCGCCCGGCTACCACGACATGATGTTCGCTTCGTGCTGCGACGCGCTCTACCGCCGGCGCGGCAAGGCCAACCACCCGAACTGCCGCGACAACTACTTCGCCGCCATCGAGGGGGCGGGCGTGCGCCACGCCAACATCCCCGACCCGGTCAACATCTTCCAGAACACGCCGGCGCGGCCCGACGGCAGTTTCATCTACGGCGTCACCATGTCGGCGCCGGGCGACCACGTCACGTTCCGGGCCGAGATGCCGTGCTTCGTCGTCGTCACGGCGTGCTCCTCGGAACGCATCAACGCCGGCGCCTCGACACCCATGCGGCTCCAGGTTCTCCGCGCCGCCACGCGCCGCCGCTGATGCCGCGACTCCGTCCCTAGCCGCCGCGCATCAGGCGCGCCGCCTGATCGCGCTCGAACAGGTAGAGCAGGTGACGCAAGGCGGCTCCGCGCGGCGTCGCGAGGCCAGGGTCGCGGTTCAGCACCATGCGCGCGTCCGCTGCGGCCACAGCCAGAAGGTCGGCATGGACACCCAGGTCGGCCAGGCGGAACTCGGGAAAGCCGCTCTGCCGCTTGCCCAACAGTTCGCCCGCGCCGCGCAGGCGCAGATCCTCCTCGGCAATGACGAAGCCGTCGTCGGTCTCGCGCATCACCTTCAGGCGGGCGCGCGCCGTCGCGCCGAGCGGCGTCGCGTAGAGCAGGATGCAGGTCGAAGCAGCGGTGCCCCGGCCGACCCGGCCGCGCAGCTGGTGGAGCTGGGCTAGGCCGAACCGCTCGGCGTGCTCGACGATCATGACCGTCGCGTCCGGTACGTCGACGCCGACCTCGACCACGGTCGTCGCCACCAGGATGCCCGGAGGACCCTTGGCGAAGGTCTCGAGCGCGGCGTCCCGCTTGGCCGGCGGCATCTGCCCGTGGGCCAGGCCGACGCACGCGCCGAAACGTTCGGCCAGCATGCGGTGGCGGTCCTCGGCGGCCTGGACGTCGAGCAGCTCGGATTCGGCGACGATCGGGCAGACCCAGTAGACCTTGTGGCCCTCGGCGACTGCGCGCCCCACGGCGTCGATCACCTCCTCGGCGCGGCTGGCCGGGATGGTCCTGGTGGCGATCGGCTGGCGCCCCGGTGGCTTCGCGCGCAGCGACGAGACGTCAAGGTCGCCGAACGCGGCGAGCTGCAAGGTGCGTGGGATCGGCGTCGCGGTCATCACCAGGACGTGCGCGCCCTTGCCCTTCTCGGCCAGCAGCGTGCGCTGGTGCACGCCGAACCGGTGCTGCTCGTCGACCACGGCCAGGGCGAGCGCCTTGAACGCCACCTCGTCCTGGAACAGCGCGTGGGTCCCGACCGCCAGGGGCGTCGTGCCGTCGGCGAGCGCCGCCAGGGCCCGGCCACGGTCCTTGCCTCGGCTGCCGATCAACAGAGCCACGTCGACGCCCGCGGCGGCGGCGATGGGCGCGAGCGTCGCATGGTGCTGCAGGGCCAGGACCTCGGTCGGCGCCATCAGGGCCGCCTGGAACCCAGCCTCGACGGCGGTCAGCATGGCCATGGCGGCGACCACGGTCTTGCCGCTGCCGACATCGCCTTGCAACAGGCGGTGCATGCGCGCGGGCCTGGCCATGTCGGCCAGGATCTCGGCGATCGCCTTCTCCTGGTCGGAAGTCAGGGCGAAGGGCAGGGCGGCGCGCGCCGCCTGCGTCAGCCGGCCGTCGCCCGCGACCGGCCGCCCCGGCACCGTGCGCCGATGGGCGCGCATCAGCCCGAGGGCAAGCTGGCTCGCGAACAGCTCGTCGTAGGCCAGGCGGGTGCGCGGCGCGCTGTCGGGCGCAATGTCCTCGGCCACGCCGGGCCGGTGGACCCGTTCGAGCGCATCGCGCCACGTGGGCCAGCCGCGCTCGGTCAGGAGCTGCGGGTCGATCCATTCCGCCAACCTCGGCGCGCGGGCCAACGCGCCCAGGATCGCCTTGCGCAGCACCTTCGGCGTCAGACCTTCGGTCAGCGGATAGACCGGCTCGAGGACCTGGATCGATGCGCGCGCGGGCTCTTCGACCACGTGGTCGGGGTGGACGATCTGGCGCTCCGTACCGTATTGCTCCAGCCGGCCGCTGACGATGCGCGTGGAGCCCTCCGGCAGCAGCGTCGCGATGTACGTGGGCTTGCCATGGAAGAACACCAGCGTGACCGCGCCGGAATCGTCCCGGCAACGTACGCGATAGGGCAGCCGGGGCCGCGGCGGCGGGTCGTGCCCCTCGACCCGGACCGCCAGGGTGACCGTCGCGCCAACCGGCGCCTCGGCCACGGTGCTGACGTGGCGGCGGTCGACCAGGCTGGACGGCATGTGCCACAGAAGATCCACGACGTGGCTGCCGCCGGTCGCCCTGGCGACCAGGGTGGCCAGGCGCGGCCCCAGGCCCGGCAGGTCGGTCTGCGGGGCGAACAGCGGGAACAGGGCCTCGGGGCGCATGGAGGGAACGCTAACGTCCGGGCCGGCCGGACGCCACGATGAACGATGGCGCGCCCGGGGACGAGGATCGTCGGCGCCGCCGCCTGCGCCACCGCAGCCATCATCGCGGGACCAAGGAGCTCGACATCCTGCTGGGCGCGTTCGCCGACGCCCATCTCGGCGCCATGGACGACGGCGCGCTCCGTTGCTACGAACGCGTCCTGACCGTCGAGGATCCTGTGATGCTCGATTGGCTGTTCGGGCGTGCCCAACCGCCCGACGAGGCGATGAACGACGTCCTGGTCATGCTTCTCGATTTCGCCCGACGGCGCCGCTGACATGGTGGCCTTCGATCGCCTGATCACCCGCCCGGGCCACGTCGTGGTCGGCGGCGTGCCCGAGGGCTTCGACGCCCTGTTCCTGACCGGTCTGCTGGCGCACGCCGGGGCGCGCGACGTGCTGTTCGTCGCCCGCGACGAGGCGCGCATGATGCGCACCGCCGGGGCGATCGGCTTCTTCGCGCCCGCCGGGCGTGTCGTCGTGCTGCCCGCCTGGGATTGCCTGCCCTACGACCGCATCGCGCCGAACCCGGCGACCACCAGCCGTCGCGTCGAGGCCCTGGTCCAGCTCGCCGAGCCGGCCACGGCGCCGCGGCTGGTGCTGACGACCATTTCGGCCGCGACCCAACGGCTGCCGCCGACCGCGGCGCTGGGCGGGTTGCGCCGGCGCATCGCCGTCGGCGACCGGATCGCCATCGACGCGCTGACTGCGTTCCTGGCCGATGTCGGCTACATCCGTGCCGGCACGGTGACCGATCACGGGGAATTCGCCGTGCGCGGCGGCATCCTCGATGTGTTCGTGGCCGGCGCCGAGCAGCCCAGCCGCCTCGACCTGATGGGCGATGACGTCGAGGCGATCCGGCGCTTCGACCCGGTCGATCAGCGCAGCACCGGCCCGGTGGACCACGTGGACATCCTGCCCATGAGCGAGGTGGTGCTGGACGACGCGGCCGTGCGCCGCTTCCGCGTCGGGTACCAGGCGCTGTTCGGCACCGCCGGGGACGATCCCCTCTACGCCTCGATCAGCGCGCGCCGCCGCCACGCCGGCATGGAACACTGGCTGCCGCTGTTCTATGAGCGGCTCGATCCGCTGTTCGACGTGCTGGCGGACGCGGTGGTCGTGCTTGACCATCAGGTCGAGTCCGCGCGGCAGGCACGCCGGGACATGGTGCAGGACCACTACCAGGCGCGCCTGATGCCGATCGGCGGGCTGGGCGGCGACGAGACGATCTACCGGCCGGTACCGCCCGACCGTCTCTATCTGGACGACGATGGTTGGACTGGGGCGCTGGCCCGCCATCCGGTGATCGCCCTCAGCCCGTTCGTCGAGGCGGATGCCGTTGACGCCGGCGGGCGCGGGGCGGGCGATTTCGCCGCCGCGCGCCGCGATCCCGGGGTCAACGTGTACGACGCCGTGCGCGATGCCATCGCGGCCGATCACGCGGCGGGCCGGCGTGTCGCCGTGGCCGGGTTCACGCCGGGCAGCCGGGATCGGCTGCGCGGTCTGCTCGCCGAACACGGGGTCCCCGACCTGGTCGCGGTCGAATCCTGGGACGCTGTCATGGCGCTGCCGCAGGGCGCGGTAGCTGTCACGGTCCTGCCCGTCGAGCATGGGTTCGCGACGGAGAGCGTCGTCGTCCTGGCCGAGCAAGACATCCTGGGCGATCGCCTGGCCCGCGCGCCCAAGCGCAGCCGCCGTGCCGACGCGTTCCTGGCGGAGCTCTCGCGCATCGCCGAGGGCGACCTGGTCGTCCACATCGACCACGGCATCGGTCGCTACGATGGGCTGCAGACCCTCGTCCACGGCTCGGCGCCGCACGACTGCCTGCGGCTGGTCTACGACGGTGGCGACCGGCTGTTCGTGCCGGTCGAGAACATGGACGTGCTGTCGCGCTACGGTCCGGCCGAGACCGACGTGCCGCTCGACAAGCTCGGCGCGGCGAGTTGGCAGGCGCGCCGCGCCCGGCTCAAGAAGCGCGTCACCGAGATGGCGGGCGAACTGCTGAAGATCGCCGCCGAGCGCCGCCTGCGACCGGGGGCCGTCCTCGAATCACCGGCCGGGCCCTACGAGGAGTTCAGCGCCCGATTCCCCTACGCCGAGACCGAGGATCAGGCGCGCGCCATCGCCGACGTCCTGGCCGATCTCGCCGGCGGCACGCCCATGGACCGCCTGATCTGTGGCGATGTCGGGTTCGGCAAGACCGAGGTCGCCCTGCGCGCGGCGTTCGCGGCCGTGAGGTCGGGCGTGCAGGTGGCGATCATCGTGCCGACCACGCTGCTCGCGCGCCAGCACACCGCGACCGTGCGGGCGCGCTTCGCCGGCCTGCCAGTGTGCATCGAGCAACTCTCGCGCTTCGTGCCGGCGCGCGAAGCAAAGGCGACCAAGGCGGCCCTCGCCGAGGGGGCGGTCGATATCGTCGTGGGCACACACGCCCTGCTCGGCGCCGACGTCGCGTTCAAGAACCTGGGCCTGCTCGTCATCGACGAGGAGCAGCACTTCGGCGTCAAGCACAAGGAGGCACTTAAGCGCCTCAAGGCGGACGTCCACGTGCTCACGCTCACGGCGACGCCGATCCCGCGCACGCTTCAGATGGCGCTGACCGGTGTGCGCGAGATGAGCGCCATCGCCACGCCGCCGATCGATCGGTTGGCGGTGCGCACGTTCGTGACGCCCTTCGATCCGATGGTCGTGCGCGAGGCGATCCAGCGCGAACGTTTCCGTGGTGGCCAGATCTACTATGTCTGTCCGCGTATCGCCGACATCGACATCGTCGTCGAGCGGGTGCGCGCGCTCGTTCCCGACGCGCGCATCGCCGTCGCCCACGGCCGCATGGGCACCGCCGAACTCGAGCGGGTCATGGCCGGCTTCTACGAAGGCTCGGTCGACGTGCTGGTCAGCACCGCCATCGTGGAATCGGGCCTCGACATCCCGACCGTCAACACCATGGTCGTGCACCGCGCCGACATGTTCGGCCTGGCGCAGCTCTACCAGCTGCGCGGCCGGATCGGACGGTCCAAGCTGCGCGCCTACGCCTACCTCACCATCCCGGCCAACCGCGTGCTCGGGCACGCCGCCGAGCAGCGCCTCGCCGTCCTGCAGAAGCTGGACAACCTGGGCGCCGGCTTCAGCCTGGCCAGCCACGACCTGGACATCCGCGGCGCGGGCAATCTGCTGGGCTCCGAGCAGTCGGGCCATATCCGCGAGGTCGGCGTCGAGCTCTACCAGCAGATGCTGGCCGAGGCGGTCGAAGCCGCGCGGGCCGCCCAGTTCGGCGCGCCGCTCGGCGCGGGCGAGGCATGGTCGCCGCAGATCGACCTGGGCACCGCCGTGCTGATTCCCGAGGACTACGTGGCCGATCTCGACGTGCGCCTCGGGCTCTACCGGCGCATCGCCACGGTGGCCGTCAAGGCCGAGCTGGACGCGCTGGCGGTCGAACTCGCCGACCGCCTCGGCCCCTTGCCCGACGCGGTCAACCACCTGCTCGACGTGGTGGCGATCAAGCTCCTGTGCCGGGCGACCAACGTGGCGCGCCTGACGGCTGGCGAGCGCGGCGCCGCACTGCAGTTCCGCGACGGCCGGTTCCCCAACCCTGAAGGCCTGGTGCGCTTCATCGCCGAGCAGAACGGCACCGTGCGGCTGCGGCCCGACCACCGGCTGGTCATCGTGCGCGACTGGGCGGTGGTGGAGCGGCGCCTGGCCGAGCTGCCCCGCGTGCTCGAGGAGCTCGCTTTGATCGCCGCGAAGGGAGGCGGCGCCGTCCAGGCGGCCGGTTAGGCCGGCGTCGCACCGGTCATGGCGGCGACGCCTTCGATCAGGCGTTGCATGACCTCGGGCTCCTGCGCGCCCGCGATGGCGTAGCGGCCGTCGACGATGAAACAGGGCACGCCGCCGATACCCATGGCGTGGGCCAGCGCGTTGTCGCCGCGCACGGCGCGGTCGCCTTCGTCACCGTCGAGCGCGGCGCTCACGGTCGCGGGGTTCAGTCCCGCGTCCCCCGCCACCTCGAGCAGCACCGCGTCGTCGCCGATATCACGACCGTCGGTGAAGTACGCCCGGAACAGGGACTCGACCAGGGCGTCCTGGGGTGCGCCCGGTTCAGCGTGGCCGATGATCCGGTGCGCCTTCACCGTGGACGGCGTGCGGCGGATACGGTCGAAGGCGAAGTCGATGCCCTCCAGGCCGCCGACCTCCTCGATCGCGGCGTAGAGGTCGCGGGCGCGCACCGCGCTGCCGAACTTGCGCTCGATGTAGGCGCGTCGGTCCATGCCTTCGGGCGGCATGTCGGGGTTGAGCAGGAAGGCGCGCCAGCGCACGACGGCGGGCACGTCCGTGCGCGCGGCGAGGGCGCGTTCCAGCCGGCGCTTGCCCACGTAGCACCACGGGCAAATGACGTCCGAGAAGATGTCGATGCCGATGGTCCGCATCAACGGCCACGATCCAGCCACGTCGGTGGGATCGTAGACGGGGCGGGCGCGACCGGCAACCGGGCCGGCGCGTCGATCGTCAGATCGGTGTCGCCGCCGCCCGCTCGAACAGATCGGCCGGGCTGTCGCCGGGCCGCGCGTCGGCGCACCCCACGGCGACCGTCAGGCCATCCAACTCGGGTCGGCCCAGGCCGACGTCGGTGTTGGCGATGACGCTGGCCATGCGCCGGCACACGGCCCGCGCGGCTTCGATCGGCGTCCCGGGCATGGCGACGCCGAAGGTCGCGCCACTGATGCGCGCGGCGAAGTACTCGGCGCGGATCAACCGGCCGATCATGGCGCCGACCTGGCGCAGCACCCGGTCGCCCGTCGCGTAGTCCGCGGTGCGGTTGATGGCGTTCAGGTCCAGGATGCGAATCACGGCGACGCTCAGATCCTGGCGCGTCTGGCCGTGATCGTGGATCTGCGCGGCCAGGTGCTCGTGGGCGAAGCCATAGCGGAACAGCCCGGTCAGGCCGTCCATGACCGTCAGGCCCAGGCCTTCGCGGTAGGCATTCTGCAGATAGTCGCGGAACCGCTCCTGGCGCACCAGGCTGCGCACGCGAACGCGCAAGGCCTCCGCTTCGCACGGTGTCGTGACCAGGTCGCTGGCGCCGCGATGGTAGGCCTCGGCCGGATCCTTGAAGGCACTCGGCGGCGCCAGCAGGACCAGCGGGAAGTGAAACAGGGTGGGGACGCGCCTGATGCGTTCGCACGCGTCCAGCGCGGCTTCGGCGTCGGCGTGGGCGAACAGGAAGGCCGCGTCATGGTCGCGCCGGCTCAAGGGGCCCGTGGCGTCGAGGGTGTCGACGATCTCGACCGAGCCGTGACCGTTGGTCGTGGCGCGCAGCAGCGCGAGCTCGTCGTTGCTGGGCGCGATGGCGACCAGGCGCAGGCGGCTGGGCCCCTCGGCCAGGTCGGTATCGACGAACGTGGAGAAGCCGAACTTGGCTGCCGTCGCGATGCGGCGTTCCAGCTCCTGGCGCATCACGGCCAGGCGACGGACCGCGTGCACGCGCGCGATCAGGTCGCTGTCGGCGAAGTGGCGCGGCAGGGCGATGTCCAGACCATCGACATCGCCGGCATCGCGCGCGCCGGCGACGATCATCGGGATCAGGCGCGTCCCTTCGTCGCGCCGCAGCGCGTGGGCCACACGGGTCCGTGTGGCCTTGGGCAGTGCGCCGTCCAGCACGACCACGTCGGGCAGGTCCTGCGCCGCGCGGAACGGTACGTCGTCCGCCGCGGCGACGTTGGTCACCGCGCAACCGTGGCTCTGCAGCGCCGCGCCCAGGCCAGTGGCCCGGCTGCCGGGACGCTCGCTCACCAGAACCCGCGCCGTCTGCGACATGATCGCTCTCCTAACCTCGGCCAACCTCGGCGACCGCAGGCGAGCGCGCCTAACAGGCCGTTAACCGAGGCGCCCGTCGGGTCCCATGGGGCCCTCGGATAAGGGTTGCGTACCGTTCGCGATGTGTGTTTGAAGGCATAGGGGCATTAACCAATGGCACAGCAGGAACGGAGGCTTTCATGAGTTACCGCAAGGTCCTCGACCGATCTGCGCCATGGCCGGGCCGATCGCCGTACGGTGAGCAAGGCCATGGCTTCGCTGGGCCTGGCGACCGCCGTGACGCCGATCGCGGCCAGCGCCGAGGAAGGTCAGATGCCGGTCTACTTCACGTGGAGCGGTTACGAGATCCCCGAGCTGCACCCGCCCTTCGTGGCCAAGTACGGCAAGCCGATCGACTACTCGAACTTCGCCGGCACCACCGAGGCGATCCAGAAGATGCGCGCGGGTTACCGGCCCGACCTGTCGCACCCGTGCACCGAAGACATGACGATCTGGACCGAGGCCGGGGTTGTGGCGCCGCTGGATACCAGCCGCCTGTCGAACTGGGAGAATCTGTTCCCGGGCCTGAAGTCCCAGGGCGGCGTCGAGTACGGCGGCCAGGTCATGTTCGCGCCGACGGACTGGGGCAACTCGTCGGTCATCTACCGCAGTGACCTGGTGGATGCCGAGGAAAGCTGGGCCATGCTGTTCGACGAGCGCTACGCCGGCAAGATTTCGCCCTACGACTCGACGTCGAACGTGCAGGCGGCAGCGATGATCCTGGGCATCGATCCCCACGCGATCCCTGACGACGTGTTGAACGGGGAAATCGCCAACATGCTGCGCAAGCAGCGCTCGATCGCCCGCAACTACTGGGGCGCGGCGGCCGAGCTCGACCAGATGCTCGCCTCGGGCGAGGTGGTCATCGCCTATGCCTGGAACGAGACGTACAAGCGGCTCAAGGAGCAGGGCGTGCCGGTCACGTACGCCCGGCCGAAGGAAGGCATCTGGGGCTGGTGCTGCGGCGTCGTGCGCATCAAGGACGCCGACGGCGACGAGCAGATGGCTTACGACTTCATCGACGCCTGGCTGTCGGCCGAGGCCGGCAAGAACCTGATCGAGATGTACGGCTACGGCCACTCGAACATCAAGGCGTTCGAGATCGCCGACCCGGCCGTCGTCGACAGCCTGGGTCTCACCAACCCCGAGGCCCTGATGGTCGAAAGCTACTTCTTCGGGCCCATGGACCCCGAGGAGGACACGCGCCACAACACGCTCTGGGAGGAAATCCAGGCGGGTTCGTAGCGTCGCCTCATTGCCATCGTGGCCTGCGACACTCCTTGTCACCCCCGGGCGCCGCACGCGCGGCGAACTGGGGATCCAGGGCGGCCGTCACCGGCGGCGGATCGATCCCACGAAGGAGGTCGCGATGAAGGTCGATGGCCGGTGCCACTGCGGGCACATCGCCTTCGAGGCGGAGGTCGACCCGGAGCAGGTGTTGCTTTGCCACTGCACGGATTGCCAGAAGTTGCACGGCTCCGCGTTCAGCGTGGTCGTTCCCGCCGAGGCCGGCAGTTTCCGGCTTCGTTCAGGCGAGCCGACGTACTATGTGAGAACCGCCGGTAGCGGCAACCAGCGTCGGCAAGCCTTCTGTCCCCGCTTCGGCACACGGATCTACTCGGCCCCGGCCGATACGAACTCATCCTTTGTTGGCCTGCTCGTCGCATGCCTTCGCCAGCGCGATCGACTGGCGCCGAAGATGGCAGTACTGACGGCGCTCGACCCAGCCGTGGGTCGACCACGTGGGCGACCTCCCATCCATCACGCAAGAGTGACGGCGACCTCGATCCGCCCTTGCGCCGCGTGGCGCGCCATCAGACGGCACCGGGCAATCGGCGAGGGCGGCCGCAGGGCGCTGGCGGATGGGGTGGGATTCGAACCCACGGACGGCTCGCGCCGTCTCCGGTTTTCAAGACCGGTGCCTTCAACCGCTCGGCCACCCATCC
>VGDP01000012.1 GCA_016869675.1 Alphaproteobacteria bacterium
AGGTGGGTCTTGCCGGTGCCGCTGTTACCCAGCGCGATCACGTTCTCGCGGCGGTCGATGAACGCGCCACGGGCAAGCTCGAGGACCAGGGTCTTGTTGAGCGAGGGGATGACCTTGAAGTCGAAGGTGATTGGTGACGCCGCCATGGTCCCTCCACGCCGGGCCGATCGGCCCGAACCACCAGGGCGCGATTGTGCGCCGGCGCGGCCCGCAAGCGAACGACGGTATGGGCTCTCAGGCGCCGGCCCGTCGGCGCAGGACCTTGCCCGCGCGGGCGCCGGTGACTCGACCCTTGCGCCACGTCGCCACGCCGCCGACGAACACCCAGTCGATGCCGGCGCTTGCCTGAGCCGGCTGCTCGAAGGTTGCCGTGTCCGCGACGGTTCCTGAGTCAAACACCACAAGGTCGGCGGCGTGGCCCACGCGCAGCTCGCCGCGATCCGCCAGGCCAAACGTGGCGGCCGGCAGGCTGGTCATGCGGCGCACCGCTTCCTCCAACGGAAACAGTCCAGCAACGCGGCAATAGTGGCCCAGCACGCGCGGGAACGTGCCCCACAGCCGGGGGTGGACCAGGCCGTCGCTGAAGATGCCGTCCGATCCGATCATGGTGTGGGGGTACGCCAGAATCGCGCGCACGTCCGCCTCGCTCAGGCTGTAGTAGACCGCGCCGCCGGGCGCGAGCCGCCGTGCCGCGTCCTGCTCGTCCACCCCCCAGTCCCGTGCGACCGCCGCCAGATCACGCCCCGCGCACTCCGGATGGGGTGCGGACCAGGTGATGACGGTGCGTTCCACGGCGGCCACGAAGTCCGGCAGGATCGCGGTCGAACCGGCGATGTACGGATAGGCGTCGAGACCCACCGCCTGATGCCGGCGCGCCCGGTCGATCAGACCGAGCGTACGCGGCGCGTGGCCGTAGTGCCGCGTGCCGAAGCCCTGATGATGGGACAGCACCACCGGCACGCGCGCTTTTCGGCCGATGTCCAGCGCCTCCTCGATGGCGGCATCGATGTCGCCCATGTAGTCGCGCGTGTGCGTGACGTAGAGGCCGCCACGTGGCGCCAGCTCCCCGGCCAGGGCGACGACCTCCTCGGTCGGCGCCGCGGCGTTCGGCGCGTACTCCAGGCCCGTCGAGAAGCCGACCGCGCCGGCGTCCAGGCCCTCGCGCAGGCGCGCGCGCATGGCCGCGATCTCGGGTGCCGTAGCCGGGCGGCGCCAGTTGTCCACGGCGTCCAGCCGCAGTGTCGAGTGCCCGACCAGCAACGCCGCGTTGGTCGCGGGCGGCGCGGCTTCGAGTGCGTCGACGTAGGCCGCCACGGTCGGGAACTTGAACGCCGACTCGTCGCCCAGCAGGCGGAACTCCTGCGGCAGCGCGCCGCGCGGCACCAACGGCGCCATGCTGAAGCCGCAGTTGCCCACGACGACCGTGGTCACGCCCTGACTCACCTTGGGCGTCATGTCGGGGTGGGCCAGCAAGGCACCGTCGTCGTGGGTATGAACGTCGATGAAGCCGGGTGCCACCACGCGGCCTGTCGCATCCAGGTCCTGCGTCGCCGCAGTGCGCCCGAGATCGCCGATGGCGACGATCCGGTCGTACGTGACGGCGATGTCGGCGACGAAGCCCGGCGCGCCGGTGCCATCGACGACCGTGCCACCGCGCAACACCAGGTCGCAGCGGGCCGGCGCCTCGGTCACGGCCGTCCTCTCCGAAGGCTGGCTGTCATTCCTCTTCGCCGGTCACGATCAGGGCCTGCGGCCCGCCGGTCTGGATCGCGCGGCACGCATCGTAGAACGCCTGAGCATCGCCAACGAACTCGCCGAAGATGTTTGGCGTCACTGGCGTCATCATGCCGGGGCTGGTCGGCTTGCAGTACCGGTCGTAGGCCCAATAGATCTCGCTCACACCCTCCAGTTGGCCGTGGCGCGTGCCCGGGTCGTAGTGGGTGAACATCACGTCACCCTTCTGGATCAGGTGCGTCGCGTTCTCGACGGGGACGACGATGGTCGGGTCTAAGAAGATCACGGTGCACGTGCCCGAATAGAGCGCGTGCAGGCAGGGGCCCTTGGCGGGCAGGACGTTCCATAGGGTCCGGCAGGTTATCGGCGCCTCGGCCTCCAGCAGCCGCGCTCGCGCGCTGATGCCGAGCCCCGGGAACGCGAATCGCATGAACTTGGCCACGGTCCAGATCCTTGCGGGTTGGTGGCGCTGACGCGGCGACCCCATGGGCGCGCCTCCGCGCGCCCATGGGGTGGCTCCCGTCCTACTCGCAGTGGAGCTGGCGGAAGTCCGGCGTCGTGCCCGGCGCGCTCACGTAGCCCGAGCAGTTGCTGCGCATCGCGGCGATCGTGTAGGCGAACACCGGCACGATGACGCCGCCTTCCTCGGCCAGCATGCGCTGGGCCTGGCTGTAGAGCTCGGCGCGTTTGGTGTCGTCGATCTCCACCCGCGCTTGGTCAAGCAGCGCGTCGAACTCCGGCCGCTGCCAGTGCGTCTCGTTCCACGGCGCGTCGCTGCGATAGACCAGGTTCAGCGCGTTGCCAATGGGTCGCAGGCTCCAGGCATCCGTGACGAAGGACTTCTGCATCCACGTCTCGGTCCAGAAGCTGTCGGCGGGCACGCGGTTGACCCGCACCGTGATGCCGGCCAGCGCGGCCATCTGGGCGTACGCCTCGGCCATCACCACCAGGCCCGGCAGCACGTCGGCGCTGTAGATGTCGATCTCCAGGCCGTCGGCGTAGCCGGCCTCGGCCAGCAGCGCCTTGGCGCCTTTGATGTCCTGCTGGGGCACCTCTGTGGTGTACGCGCCGGCGACCGAAGGCGGATGCGGGTTGTCGTTGGCCGGCTCGCCGAAGCCGAGCACCGCCACGTCGACCAGCGCCTGGCGGTCCATGACCATCTTCAGCGCCTTGCGCACGCGCACGTCGGTGAACGGCTCGCGATCGACCATGGCGGAGAGCGTGTAAACGATGCCCGCCTTCGACGTGTAGATCGTGGCGTCCGGATTGTCCTTCAGCGTCACGGCGGTGGTCGCGTCGATGTACGGTGCGAAATCGGCTTCGCCGGACAGCAGCGCCGTGGTCAGCGACACCGCCTGGTCGACCGCCGTGATCCGGATGCAGTCGGCCTTCGGCTCGCCGGCCATCCAGTAGTTCGGGTTTTTCTTGTAGACGGCGACGGGGCCGCCCTGGGTCACCTGATCGGCCATGAAGGGGCCGGTGCCGTTCATAGTCGTGGCGAGCTGCTCGGACGTGGCGCCTTCGGGCACGATCGCGGCCATCTTGGAGGCGATGGATACCGGCAGCGCCGCCACCGGCTGCGCCGTGGTGAACCGCACGGTCAACGGATCGACCGCCTCGATGCTGTCCGGTGTCAGAAAGTTAATCTCGGCCGCGCCTGGTGAGGCCGTGGCCGGGTCGAGCAGGCGGCGATACGTGTAGACGACGTCGGCGGCATCGAACGCGCTGCCGTCGTGGAACGTCACGCCCTCGCGCAGATGAAACGTCCATTGGGTGCCGTCGGCGCTCGGCTCCCACGACGTCGCGAGCTGCGGAATCGGTTGCAACTGATCATCCAGGCGTACCAACGGCTCGTAGACCGGCCAGACGTGGATCGCGTCGTCGCTCCCCTTGCTGAACGCGGGGTCCAGCGACTGCTGCTCCGAAATCGGTTCGTTGCCCACGATGTTGATGCACGTCGCGTCCTGCGCCCAAGCGGTTGAGCCCGTGGCGACGACGCCCAGTGTCGCAGCGAGCCATGTCGCCGTCCTCATACGTTGCATAACGACCTCCCCAGATTGCAAAGAGTTAAGGCGCCCAGCAAACTCGGCTTTTGAGCTGTATACACGTAGCAGATAGCCGGTCGGCCTGCTAGATTAATTTGACATGCATCCTCGTTCCGCTTGGGGGTGAGCCATGGGCATCGTTCCACGTCAGCGCGTCAATCATCCGTCCGCCTGGAAGGCGAGCGACTTCACGTCGCCGTCCGACTACGTCCGACCCTTCACGCCGCGTCATCTGGCGGCGTTCGACGAGGCGCTCGCGGTCATCCATCGCGATGGCCGGTCACTCTACCAGGTCGACCGCCAACACTTCGCCGTGCCGGCGCTGGCCGAGGAGATCGCGGGCATCCGGCAGGAGATCGTCGACGGCCGCGGCTTTGTCATGTACCGGGGCTTTCCGGTCGACCGCTACACCCAGGCCGACATCGAGATGATCTTCTGGGGCTTCGGCCTGCACCTGGGCATCGCGCAATCGCAGAGTGTTCTGGGCGAGCGACTCGGCCACATCGTCGACATGACCGCGACCGATCCGCACGCCCGCGCCTACCGCAACAAGATGGAGCTGACGCTGCACACGGACCTGTGCGATGCGATCGGCATGTTCAGCCTGCGCAAGGCGCCCAAGGGCGGCATGAGCCTACTCGCGAGCGCGCTGGCCGTGTACAACGAGATCCTGGAGAAGCACCCCGAGGATCTGGATGTGGTTTTTCGCGGCGCGCCCTATCACCGCATGGGCGAGGAGATGCCTGGCGAATCGTCGATCACGCCGCACGATGTGCCGGCGCTGTCGTATTGCGACAGCAAGATCAGCTGCCGTTACGTGCGCGAGCTCCTGGACGCCGGCGCCGACATGGCGGGCCGGCCATTGACCACGTTCGAGAAGGCGGCGTTCGACTTCTTCGATGCGACGGCGTCGCGCACCGACATGTGCCTGCGCTACGTGATGGAGCCGGGCGACATGATGTTCTACAGCAACTGGACCGTGCTGCACGGCCGGACGGCGTTCGAGAACGGCCCGCGCCACGACCAGAAGCGCCACATCCTGCGCCTGTGGCTCGACATGCCTGGCAGCCGGCCCGTAGTGCCGGAGACAGCGATCTTCGGCGTTTCCGGCGTCGGCTACCAGGAAGGCAAGACGCCGAGCGTTGACCTCGACCGCTACAAGCGCACCATACCCATGGCGCCCGAGGACCGCATCGCTTGACCGGCTCGCGCGTCAGCGGCGGCGCGCGACCAGCATCACGGTTTCGAGCGGCCCGCCCGGTCGGATAGCCTCCAGCGCGCTCTGGACGATCGTGAATCCGTTGGGATCGAGCGCGGGCTCGAACGCGGGCCACAGGAGCTGGCCGATCGCGCAGGCGAGCACGCCGCCCGGCGTGAGAAGCGCGGCGAGCGTCGGCACGACAGCGGCGCCGACGTAACCGCTGGTGAAGGTGCTGGCCGAGACCGCCGCGCCGTAGCGCGCCTCGGCAGTGTACGGTCGCGACAGGTCGACCCCGCACAGGGAGCGGTAGAGGCCCTTGGCCGCCGCGACCTCCAGCATCGCGGGCGAGATGTCGACGCCGTCCACCGCGGTGTAGCCGTGGTGCCGGAGACCCTCGCCGACCGCGCCCGTGCCGCAGCCGAGGTCGACCACGGCCGTCGCACGGTCCGCGACGTGGGTCGCCAGCCGGTCCGCGACACGCCGCGAGCCGTTGACGCCCACGCGCTCGAACACGTCGCGGTCGTAGGTCGGAGCCCAATCCCGGTAGAGCGCAACCGCTTCGGCGGGCGAGGTCAGCGCGCGCGCCCGTTTGATCAGCGCGGCGGCCTCGTCGTCGACCGCCCACGCGGCGTCAGGTCGTGTATCCGTAGGCATCGCGCGCCGTCGCCGCGCTGATCCGCCCCTCGGCCAGGTCGCGCGCCACCTGGTCGCGGGGCCGCGCGTGCGGGTCGCCATAGCCGCCGGCTCCGGGCGTGATGACGGCGACGCGTTCGCCCGGATGCAAGGTGACGACGCCCTTGTCGGGAACGACGCCCGGCGGGAGCTCGTAGGCGCAGCGCCCGCCCTCCCGGCCACCGAACAACCCCCACGGCCCCGACAGACGCCGCGTGCCCTGTAGCCCGACGACACAGTCGTGGCCATCGACACGGATCTCGCGCACCAGGCCCATGCCGCCGCGCATAGCGCCGGCGCCGCCCGAATCGTCGACCAGCGCGTAGCGCATCACGGTCAACGGATGCTCGGGCTCCAACGCCTCGATCGACAGGTTCGACGTGTTGGTGACGTGGACCTGTACGCCGTCCAGTCCGTCCTTGGCGGCACGCGCGCCGAAGCCGCCGCCGATGGTTTCGAGATAGACGTAGAACTGGCCGGTGCGCGGGTCGCGGCCCTAGAAGTCGAACGAAGCGTTGGCGCCGTTGTGGGCGGCCGTGACACGCCCCGGCACGGCCGGCGCGAGCGAGCCGTGAATCAGGTCGACGCTGCGTTGGCAGGTCTGCGTGCGCCCGTCGACCGCGGCCGGCGTCTCCGAGTTCAGCAGCGCGCCCGGCTCGGCCTCGACGCGAATGGGGCGGTAGGGCCCGGCGTTCGCGGGGATCGCGGGCCCGACCAGCGTGCGCACGGCGTAGTAGACCTTGGCCAACAGCCCGGTCCACACCACGTTCCGGCTGTTGCGCATCTGCGGCGGGCTCGTGAAGCAGAAGCGCAGGTCGCCGCCCTCGACCTCGACCGTGACACCGAGCTCGAGCTCGCCCAGGAACTCGTCGCAGTCGAAGCGGTCCGTGAAGCGGTAGACGCCCTCGGGAATCGTCGCGATGCCGGCGCGCGTCAGGCGCTCGGCGTAGTCCATGGTCGCGGCGCACGCGGCCAGCTTCACCTCGGTGCCGAAGCGGCGGCACAGGCCCTGGCGGGCATCATCACTCTGGGCGGGCTGGTGATGTACGTCCAGGCGCTGCAACGCTGCTGGGGCAATTTTAGCCAGCTTGTGCTGCGCGCGGCCGATCTCAGGGAACACGGCCTGTTCATCGACGACGTCTACCAGTTCCTGGACCTAAAGCCGACCATCCTGCCGCCGGCGCTGCCGAAGCCCACGCCCACCACGATCCGCGAGGGCATCACCATCAAGGACCTCTGCTTCCGCTATCCCGGATCCGACGAGGACGTGCTGCACAACGTCACCATGACGATCCGCGCCGGCGAGCATGTGGCGATCGTCGGCCACAACGGTTCCGGCAAGACGACACTGATCAAGCTGCTGTGCCGCGTCTACGACCCGCGGGCCGGATCGATCGCCATCGACGGTATTGATCTGCGCGACATGGATCCCGAGGCACTGCGCCGCCTTTACAGCGTCCATGTCCAGGGCTTCGCCCGCTTCCAGGAGACCGCGCGGCGCAACATCGCGTTGGGCGCCATCGACCAGGACTTCGACGACGAGGCTATCGCGCGCGCTGCCAGGCTCTCCGGCGCCGACCGCGTGATCGAGCGTCTGCCCGCGGGCTACGACACCATGCTGGGCCGGACGTTCGCGCGGAGGCATGAGCTGAGCGCCGGCCAGTGGCAGCGTCTGGCGCCGGCCCGCGCCTTCGTGCGCGACGCGCCCATCGTCGTGCTCGACGAGCCGACGGCGGCGCTGGACGCCACGACCGCGCGCGACATGGTCGATCGCCTGCTGGAGGTCGCGGTCGGGCGCACCACCATCGTGATCAGCCATCGCCTGTCGGCGGTGATGCAGACGGACCGCATCTTCGTGCTGGACCAGGGACGGCTGGTCGAGACCGGCACGCACCAGTCGTTGATGGCGGTCGGCGGGCGCTACGCCCAGCTCTTTCGCATGGAGGAGGTGCTGGACCCGTGACCGGAACCGCGGCCGGGCCCGAACTAGACTTCATCCTGGCGTGCGCGCACACACGCCTGGACCCGGCGGCGTTGGAGCGGGCCCGCGCGGCGGCCGACGCCGTGGATGCTTGACCGTGGGCGTTCAAGCTGGCCAGCCATCACCGCGTCTTCCCGATGGTGCATCGGGTCGTCAAGACCCTGGGCATCGCGACGACGCCGGAGTGGGTCGCCCGCCAGCTGGAGGCCCAGGCATCGCGCATCGGCAGCGCGTCGCCACGATCGAGGCCGCCACGCGCGAGGTCGCCACGGCCTCCGCGGACGCGGGTGTCAACGTCATCGTCTTTAAGGGCATGGTCACGGCGCGCGGCTGCTACGCGGCGCCCGCCTTGCGCGACTATACCGACGTTGATCTCCTGGTCCGGCCCGAGGCTATGGAGCGCGTGGACGCCCGGCTCGCCACCCTCGGCTACACCCGCGATTTTCGCGGCGACGGCATTGAGCGCCGCATGTATCTGGCCAACCATAGTGCCTACACGTACCGGCATGTCGAGACACGCGCCGAACTGGACGTCCACTGGCACCTGATGCCGCCCATGTGGCGCACCTCGGTGGACCTGGAGGCGCTGTGGCGGCGGGCGCGGACCGTGACGATCGAGAGTGCGTCGCTGCGCACGTTTTCGATCGACGACGAGCTGCTCATGCTCGCGCTGCACGGTTCCAAGGAGCGCTGGAATCGCCTGCGCATGGTGTACGGCGTGGCCAAGCACCTTGCCGCGCATGGCGAGGCGGACTGGCCCGCCCGGCTCGCCTTCGCGCGCGCCCAGGGCAGCGAGCGGAGCCTGCTTCTGGGACTCGCCATGGCCAAGGCCGCGCTCGGCGCCACGCTGCCGCCGCCGGTCGAGCGAGCCCTGCTGGACGCACGCCTGGGCGGCGCGACCGATATTGCCTTGCGCGTGCTGGGCACATGGCGCAGCGTCGGCGCGCGCCTCGGTAACTTCTCATGGCAGCGTTTCTCGGCGCTTGATCGACCCGGCGATCGGGCGCGCTACGTGCTGCGCTTTTTCGCCTACCCGCGCATGAAGCACCTGGAGGTCGTGCGGCTGCCCGCGTGGGCCTACGGGCTCGACTTCCCGATCGCCATGATCCACGAGGTGGTGTTGCTGCCGCTGTGGCGCCTCTGGCATCGCCTGGCCGGCGGCCACGGCGCCGGTGAGCCGGCTGGCGGCACGCAGGTCTCGGCGACGCCGATCTCGGGGCGGTCCTAGCACGCTCGAGATCGCCCCCACACGGGACCCTCGTTCCTGGGCGCGACTTGCCCTAACCTCCGCGCGCGCGAGGAGCGGGGTTGGAACATGCGCATCGAGCAGCCCGTGAACATCGCCGATCTGCGGCGCGCCGCCCTGCAGCGGTTGCCGTGGATCATCGGCGACTGGCTGGACGGTGGGTCCGAGGACGAACGCGCCGTGCGGCGCAATCTCGCTCAGTTCGAACGCTTCCGGCTGGTGCCGCGCTACCTGGTCGACATCACCGGGGCCTCGACCGGCACCAGCCTGTTCGGGCGCGGCTACGCCTGCCCCTTTGGCATCGCGCCGACCGGGTACCCGTGCATCTTCCGGCCGCAGGGCGACCTTCTGCTCGCGCGGGCCGCCGCGGCCGCCGATATCCCGTTCATCATGTCGGGCGCCGCCACGGCGACCGTCGAGGCGGTCGGCGCCGCCGCGCCGGATCACGCCTGGTTCCAACTCTACGCGGCGAAGGACGAAGGCATCACGCGCGACATGATCGCGCGCGCCGTGGCCGCCGGCCGGCCGGCGCTGGTGGTGACGGTAGACGTGCCCGCGGATCCGAAGCGCGAACGCGACATCCGCAACGGCTTCGACATGCCGCCGCCCATGGGGCCACGGCTCGTGCTCGACGGCCTCGTGCATCCGCAGTGGACCTGGCGCTATCTGGCTGCAGGCGGTCTGCCGACCATGGCCAACTGGGCGCCCTACGCGCCGAAGGGCATGGACGCCGTGGGCGTCGCCCGCTTCGCCAGCGACAAGTTCCACGCCACCCTGAGCTGGCGGCACGTCGAGGCGTTCCGCGCCCAATGGCCGGGCACCCTGATCCTCAAGGGCATCATGGACGCAGGCGACGCGCGGCGCGCCGCCGAGGCGGGTGTCGACGGCCTGATCGTCTCAAACCACGGCGGCCGCCAGGGCGACCGGCTGCCCGCCGCGCTCGAGGTTGTGCCGCGCATCCTCGACGCCGCCCCGAACCTGACCGTCATGATGGACGGCGGCATCCGGCGCGGCGCCGACATCGTCACCGCGCTCGCGCTGGGCGCGCGCTTCGTCTTCGTCGGGCGCGCCACGCTGTTCGGGCTGGCCACCGCCGGTCAGGCGGGTGTCGCCCACGCCATCGCGATCCTCAAGGACGAAATGCTGGTGACCATGCGCCAGATCGGTCGCCCGACCATCGCGAGCCTCGGGCCCGACGCCGTGCTGACGACCTGAGACGACGCCCGCTCAGGCGATGTCGCCGACCACGCGGACGCGGGCGCGGAGGGCGTTGCCGGGCATGTAGGCGAGCGGCAGATCTTCGACCTCCACGACCTTGAGCGACGCCGGGTCGGCGCCTGCCGCGACCGCCCGGCGCTCGGCGATGCGCGTCGCCTCGGCGATCACGGCCTCGCGCGGCAGGCCCTGGAACACCTGGTCGCATTCGCCCGAGACCTGGGCGATGGCGGCGCCGACCGCGTTGGCCACCGCGCCGTGCTCGACGCGGATCACGGCGCTGACGCCGGGCAGGTCGTCCGGCACCAGGAAGGCGCCGCCCCCCACCGCGATCACGGGTACGTCGCCGGCCTCGGTCTTCATGCGGTCGATCGCAGACGCGATGGTCTCGCGCACCCGGGCGAGCGCCTCGTCGACGAACGCGCGCGGCAGACTGGCGACCCGCGCGGGCTCGCCCAGGCGGATCAGCCCGGCCGCCACGGCCAGGTCCGTGGCGGTCAGGTCGGGGCCGCCGAACACCAGCGCGCGCTCGGTCAGCCGGTAGCCGGTGCTGAGCGGGCCGATGGCGAGCGGTTCGCACCCGATCAGGGTGCCGCCGCCGAACGCGACCGACAGCAGGTCCGGCATGCGGAACAGCGTGCGCACGCCGCCGATGGCGACCACGTTGTTGGCTTCGCGCGGGAAGCCGTTACGCAGCATGCCCACGTCGGTGGTCGTGCCGCCCACGTCCACCACCATGGCGTCGGCCCGCCGCGACAGGTAGGCCGCGCCGCGCATGCTGTTGGTCGGGCCCGAGGCGAAGCTGAACACGGGGAAACGGCGTGCCACGTCGGCCGGCAGCACGGTGCCGTCGTTCTGGGTCAGGAACAGGCGCGCATCGATGCCGCTCGCCGCGATCGCGCGGGTGAAAGCTTCCGTCGTTCGGACCGCCAGCACCGAAAGGCTGGCGTTCAGCAGCGTCGCGTTCTCGCGCTCCAGGAGCCCGATGCGCCCCACGGCATGGGACTGGGTGACGGCGACGCCGGGGCATTCCTCGGCCAGGATGGCGGCGGCGCGTTCCTCGTGCGCGGCCGTCAGCGGCGAGAAGGCGGCGGTCACGCCGACGGCCGGGTAGCCGGCGGCGCGGATGCGCCGGGCGATGACGCGCAACGCCTCCTCGTCGAGATCCGCGAACACCCGGCCGTCGAACTCGTGGCCGCCGCGCAGCAGGAAGATTTCGCCGCGCGCATGCTGGGCGAGATCGACGGGCCAGTCGATGAAGGGTTCGAGCGAGGCGCTGGCCGGCAGGCAGAGGCGGATCGCCGCGATCCTGGCCAGGTCGCGGCGCTGCACGACGGCGTTGGTGAAGTGGGTCGTGCCGATCATCACCGCGTCCAGGCTGGTCGGCGCGACGCCGGACGCCGCCAGCACCTGGCGCAGCGCCTCGGTGATGCCGCCCATGACGTCCTCGGTGGTCGGCGACTTGACCGCGCCGAGGATCGCGTCCCCGTCGATCAGCACGGCATCCGTGTTGGTGCCGCCGACATCGATGCCGATGCGCCTCATGGCCCCTGTCTTAGCCGGTCCGGCGCGCCACGGCGACGGCCTTCGCGCCTGTGCGCGGCGCGCGCGGGCCGCGTCGTCGTCGGCTATGATGGCCGGGCGATGATCCCCCTCTCGGTCCTCGACCTCGCGCCCATCGCCGAAGGCTTCGACGCGGCCTGGGCGCTGACCAACGCGCGCGCGCTGGCCCGGCACGTCGAACGTCTCGGCTACCGCCGTTACTGGCTGGCGGAGCACCACAACATGCCGGGCATCGCCAGCGCGGCCACCGCGGTGGTCATGGCCCACGTGGCCGGCGGTACGTCGACCATTCGCGTCGGCGCCGGCGGCGTCATGCTGCCGAACCACGCGCCGCTGGTGATCGCCGAGCAGTTCGGCACGCTGGAGTCGCTCTATCCCGGGCGCATCGACCTGGGCATCGGGCGCGCGCCCGGCACCAACCCGGTGACCGCGGACGCGCTGCGCCGCACGCTGGCCGACGACATCGACCGGTTTCCCGAGGACGTGGTCGAGCTGCTGAACTACTTTCTGCCGCCCCGGCCCGGCCAGCAGGTGCGCGCGGTCCCTGGCGCCGGGCTCGGCGTGCCGGTCTGGATCCTCGGCTCCAGCCTCTACGGCGCCCAGCTCGCCGCCGCGCTGGGCCTGCCCTACGCCTTTGCCTCGCACTTCGCGCCGGCGATGATGGCCGAGGCGGTCGCGTTCTACCGCGGTAACTTCCGCCCCTCGGCGGCGCTGGCGCATTCCTATGTCATGCTGGGTGTCAACGTCTTCGCCGCCGACACGGACCGCGAGGCGCGCCGCCTTTTCAGCTCGGTGCAGCAGGCGTTCGTCAACCTGCGAATGGGGCGCCCGGGCAAGCTGCCGCCGCCGGTCGAGGACTACGAGGCGACGCTCGGCGCGCCGGAACGGCTCATGCTCGAACGCGCGCTCGCCGTCTCGGTCGTTGGCTCGACTGACACGGTGCGCGACGGTCTGCGCGCCTTGGCCGAGCGTACCGGCGCGGACGAGTTCATGGTCACAGCGCACATCCACGACTTCGAGGCACGGTTGCGATCGTTCGCCCTGACGGCCGAGGTGGCGATCGACCGTGCCCACGCGGCCGATTGACGGGACCTATCAGCGGAGGAGGCAGGCGATGGCGCGGGGCGGAATCATGGTGGTGACGGGCGGCAGCCGGGGCATCGGCGCCGCCATCGCGCTGCTGAGGGGGAGCGCGGCTGGGACGTGTGCGTCAACTTCACCGCCACGGCCGATCGCGCCGAAGTCGTGGCCGCCAAGATCAGGGCCCAGGGGCGCCAGGCCATCGCCGTGCGCGCGGACGTGGCAAAGCCGGAGGACGTCGAGCGCCTGTTCGCCGAGACCGACCGGCAGCTCGGGTGCGTCGAGGCGCTGGTCAACAACGCGGCGATCTCGATCGAGGCGCCTATCGCCGACCATGACCCGGCGGTCATGCGGCGCATCATCGACACCAACCTGCTCAACCCGGCGCTCACCTGCCGCCAGGCGATCCGCCGCATGGCGACGCGGCGCGGCGGTGCGGGCGGCGTGATCGTCAACATCTCGGCGATTTCCGACGTTCCTCGGCGCACGTCCGGCCCGAATGCTCCCTGATACGGTGGGACTACGCCACGTCCCTTAGCCGTTCCATAGCGGCGACCAGCGCCTCGCGGATGCCGATGTCGAACGAGGAGTGGCCGGCGTCGGGCACGCTGACATAGTAGGCCTCGGGCCATGCCAGATGCAGGTCGTAGGCGTCGCATGGCGGGCAGTTGAAGTCGTCCTGGCCCTGGACGATGGCGCCGGGCATGCCGCGCAGGCGGTCGGCGCGGGTCAGCAGCGCCTGCTCGCCCGTGAAGCCGTGCCGGTGCATGTAGACGGCGGCGATGCGCCCCGACGCCCGTTCGACCGCCGGGTCGTCGAACGTCCATGTGATCGCGGGATCGGGGCGCCGGGTGGCGCCGCACAGATGCGCGTGTTGGTTCCACGCCCGGATCACCGGCATGTGCACGGCCGGGTCCGGGTCCAGGATCAGGCGCTCCAAGGCGGCCGAGGGGTCGGCGCGCTCGGCCTCGGGGATCGCCGCCATCAGGAGCGCCCAGGCCTCGGGGCGCACCAGGCGGGAATCGCGGAAGTACCAGCCGTCATCGAGCCCGTGGCCGAGCGAGACGCCGCGCACCACCAGGGCGCGGCACCGCTCCGGGTGGGTCACCGCGTAAGCGAGCGCGAGCGTCGAGCCCCATGATCCGCCGAACACGATCCAGCGGTCGATGCCGAACAGGGAACGCAGGTGCTCGATGTCCGCCACCAAGTGGGCCGGCGTGTTGGCGGCGAGTTCGCCGAGCGGCGTCGAGCGCCACGACCCGCGCTGGTCGAAGGCGATCAGGCGGTAGTGGTCGGGGTCGAAGAAACGGCGCACGTGCGGCGACCAGGCGCTGCCCGGCCCGCCGTGCAAGAAGACCACGGGGACACCCCTCGGGTTGCCCGACTGTTCCACGTGAAGCGTGTGGATCGGGTCCACCGGCACGCGGCGCACGTCGAACGGCTCGATCGGCGGGTAGAGCGCGGTGCGAGTCATGGCCGGACCCCCGCGCCGGGCGCGATCGCGCCGTCGCGGTCCAGATGGAGCGCCACCGCCAGGCGCGACGTGCCCTCGAGCAGCGGCGCCGCACGGGCCAAGCGGACGATCGCCCCGACCAGCGCCGCGCGGTCCCCAAGGTCCAGGCCCAGTCCTCCAACCAGCCGTTCGGCCTCGGCTTCGTCGCACGGCGCCAGCACGGCGCGCTCGGCCGCCACGGGCCAAACGACCCGCATGGTGACCAGCGGGCCGAAATCGGCGTCGCGCGCCGCCTCCAGCACGATCGGCACGGACGGACGGGCAACCGTGCCGCCACCCAGGAGCTCGCGCGCCTCGGCATCGTCGAGCGAGCGCCCATCCGCCAAACGCGCGCGCCAGCGCGCGCCTTCGGCGTCGTCCAGCGGGCCGGGCGGCGCCGGCCGAGGTCGCGCGAGGCCGTTGCGGTACGCGAACAGGTGCCGGATTGCCTTGAGCGCCATGTCGGTGCTGTCGAGCAGCGGCACGCCGGCGCGCGTCATGGCGACTGCCGTGTCGTTGCCGCCACGCCCCATGTCGTTGACCGCCAGCACCGGCTTGCCGGTGCGCTTGGCCGCCTCGAGGCACAGCTTGGGGTAGCCGCCGGTCAGATCCTCGGCCCACGCGATGTCGCCGAAGAAGGCGACGAGCGCGGTCGCCGGGTCCTCGGCCAGGGCGACCATGCAATCGGTGAACACCGCTTCGTAATCGCGCCCCGTGCCCCAGGCGTCGATCGGGTTGACCGGCGCCAGCCCGAACTCCAGCCTCTCGGCCAGGCGCGCCTGGGTCGCCGGCCCGATCCGCGCGATCGGCACGCCCTCGCCCGCCGCCTGGTCGAGCAGGGCGCCCCGCACGCCCCCGGAATCGAGGATCGCGCCCAACCCGCCCGGACCGGGGCGGCGCGGACCCGCGAAGGCGATCAGGGTTGCCGCCATCTCATGGGTGCTGGCGACGCGGATGACGCCATGGCGGTCGAACACGGCCTGGTACGCCGGGTCCGCGCCGACGCGGGCGTTGGAGTGGACGCGCGCCAGCGCCGCCGCCGCCGGGCTGCGGCCGACCTTTAGCGCCACGACCGGGATATCCCGTTCCCGCGCCTTGTCCAGCGCGGCGATGAAACGCTCGGGATCGCGTACCTGCTCGAGGAACAGGGCGATCACCCGGGTCGTCGGCTGGTCGAGCGCGTAGTCCATGTATTCGGCGGTCGTGGTGACCAGCTCCTGGCCCGCCGAGACGGTCAGGTTGTAGCCGAGCCGCCGGTCGATGCCGACAATCTCGCCGTAGACCGTGCCGGAATGGGTGATCAGGGTGATGTTGCCGGGTGCCAGCCAGGCCGGCGTCTCGAACGCGCCGACGTTCGCCTTGGCATCAAGGTTATAGAAGCCCATGCCGTTGCCGCCGCACACGTGCATGCCGGCGTCCCGCGCGATCGCGGCCAGCCGACCGAGCAGGCGCCGGTCGGGATCGTCCTCGACATAGCAGCTGGCGAACACCACGGCGGCCCGCGCTCCCAGCTTGGCGGCGGCGACGAACTGCTCCTCCAGCCGGTGGCTGGCGACGCCCAAGCTGACCAGGTCGACTGGCTCGGGCAGGTCGTCGAGCGACGGGAAGCACGTGACCCCCTCGATCTCGCGGTAGTTCGGGTTGACCGCATAGACGCGACCCTGGAAGCCGCCCTTGCGCAGCTCGCGCAGCATGCTGTTGCCCTGGGTGCCGGGCTTCTGGGAAGCCCCGACCAGGGCCACGGAGCGCGGCGCGAGCAGAGGATCGAGGCGGTGGGAGGAGGTCACGGCGTCACCTTCGGATTGAGGGTTCGCTCCTGGTCATAGCGGGGCGTGGCGTGAAGGGAAATGGCCCGACGCGCCGCCCGAAATTGGCCGTTTACCAAGGTCCGCCTGGGCCGTCCAGATGATTGAATGGACATTCAATCATAAATGCGCTAATTATCATTACAAATAAACCTGTTACGTATCTCATGAAGGCTCTCACGGTAGCACGGACCGAGCCGCGTAGCGGCGTTGACAAGCGCGAGGATTCGCGGCGTCAGCAGTTGATCGAGGCGACCATAGCTGTGATCGGCAAGCGCGGCTACGCGCGCATGACGTTGGCCGACGTGACCGACCAAGCCAAGGTGAGCCGCGGCATCGCCAACTTCTATTTCAAGAGCAAGGAAGCCTTGCTGCTCGCCACCCTTGAGCACCTGACCGAGGAGTACACTGCGATCTGGCGCAAGGCGATCGCGGATACGGGCAGCGACCCGGCCAGCCGCCTGGACGCCCTGATCGAGGCCGAGTTCAGCACCAAGGTTTGCCGGCGCGACCGCGTGGCCGCGTGGTTCGCGTTCTGGGGCGAGGCGCGCACGCGCAAGGCCTACGCCCGCGTCTGCACGGTGACCGACGAGGAGTACTTCCGCGCCGTGGTCGGGCTGGTGAGCGAGCTGGCGCGCGAGGACGGCCAGGACGGGTCGAGCGCCGAGCCCGTGGCCAACGGTCTGTGCGCCATGATGAACGGCTTCCTGCACGACTACCTGCTGGGCGCCGACGGCTTCGACCGCGCCGCCGCGCGGCGCGCCTGCCGCATCTACCTGGCCAGTCTGTTCCCGGCCGCCTTCCAGGACCGGGTCGAGCGCGACGAAGGCCCACGCCGCGTGGCTAGACCCAAGAGCCCCCGCCCGGTCGAGGCGGCCGCCGCCGCCACGGCCGAGACCCTGTCCGCCTGGACCTACCAGGACGCTAGGTTCCATGCGCTGGAGCGCGAGCACATCTTCAAGACGACATGGCAACTGGTCGGCCACGTCAGCGAGGTGCCGGCGGTGGGCGACTACGCCACCCTGGTCGTGGCCGGCGAGCGCGCCGTGGTGGTGCGCGGCGAGGACGGCGTGCCGCGCGCCTTCGTCAACACCTGCCGGCATCGCGCGGCGTGCGTGGCGCCGGCCGAGCGCGGCCACTGCAACCGCGCGATCGTATGCCCGTACCACGGCTGGAACTACGGCTTCGACGGTCGCCTGATCGCCGTACCCGACGAGCCGTCGTTCCCCAGCCTGGACCGGACCCGCTTCGGTCTGACGCCCCTGGAGACCGAGACCTGGCACGGCTTCATCTTCGTGCGCTTCGATGGTGGCGGGCCATCGGTGGCGACCATGATGGCCCCCTACGAGGCGGAGCTCGCGCCCTACCGTCTGGCCGACATGGTGCCGGAAGGCGATGGCGTGTGGAGCGACAGCACCAACGCCGACTGGAAGAACGTCATGGACAATTACCTGGAGGGCTACCACCTGCCGGTGGGCCATCCGGGTCTGCAGCGGCTGTTCGGCGGCACCTACGAGGTCGCCGTGGCCGACCACGGCGCCTCGCGCGCCACGTCGAACCTGCGGGAGGCGCCGTCGCGCGTCTGGAGCGAGCGCGCCTATCAACGCCTGCTACCCGAGGCTTTGCACCTGCCGCCCGAGCGCCGGCGCGCCTGGGTCTATTACGCGCTGTTCCCCAACACCGCGTTCAACGTCTACCCGCACAACGTGAGCTTCTTCCAGGTGCTGCCTGATGGGCCGGGTCGCGCCACCGTGCGGGCACGCGCCTACAGCCTGCCGGACGAACGTCGTGCCATGCGCGCGGCCCGGTGGCTGGGCCAGCGCATCAACCACCGGGTCTACCTGGAGGACGAAGTGCTGGTGCGCGCGGTCCAGGGCGGCCTGGCCTCGACCGGCTACGAAGCCGGTGTGCTGTCCGAGCACGAGGCGTGTCTGCGCGCCTTCCACGACATGGTGCGCCGCCATCTGCCGGTGGCGCGCCTGCGCCAGCGCCCCGCGGATATGCGCCGTGACAACGCCGGCCGCCGAAAGTTCTCATGATGGGAGTGAAAGCCATGACCAGCGCCGATGATCTCGCGGGCACCATGACGCCCGACACCGAGACTGTTTCGCCCGGCGCCATCGCGGACACGGTCGAGACCCTGCCCGCCTGGACCTACGACAACCAGGAGTTCTTCGCGCTCGAGCGCGAACGGTTGTTCATGCGTAACTGGCAGCTCGTCTGCCACGTCAGCGACGTGGCCAAGCCGGGCGACTACATGACCCTGGATCTTCTGGGCGAGCGCGCCGCCGTGGTGCGCGGTCGCGACGACAAGCTGCGCGCCTTCGTCAACGTCTGCCGCCACCGGGCGGCCCGGGTCCTGGCCGGCGACAAGGGGACGTGCCAGGGCCGCATCGTGTGCCCGTACCACGGCTGGAACTACGACCTGGACGGCAAGCTGAAGGCCGTGCCGGCCGAGACCTCGTTCCCCGGGCTCAACAAGGCCAAGCTCGGCCTGGTGCCGCTGGCGCTCGAGATTGCCCACGGCTTCGTCTTCGTGCGCTTCGACGGCAGCGGCCCGTCCATGGCTGAAATCCTGGCATCCGTCGCCGACATGCTGCGCCACTACCGCATCGAGGAGATGGTGCCGATCGGCTCGGTCTGGTGGCGCGAGATCGAAGTCGACTGGAAGAACGTGATGGACAACTACCTTGAAGGCTATCACGTACCCCTCGGGCATCCGGGTCTGTTGCGTCTGTTCGGCCGCGACTACCGCGTCGCCACGCACCCGCACGGTGTCTCGCTCGCGCGTGCCGAACTGCGCGACAAGGAGTCGGACAACTGGTCCGAGCGCGCCTACCAGCGCCTGCTGCCCGAGTTCACCCATCTGCCCGAGGATCTGCGCTGGTCGTGGCAGTACGTCACCTGGTTCCCCAACGGCTCAATCGAGCTCTACCCCGAGCAGGTTGCGTTCTTCCAGGTGATCCCCGAACGGCCGGGCAAGTGTTGGGTGCGCGCCGTGTCGTATGGCCTGCCGGACGACCGGCGCGAGGTGAGCGCGGCACGTTTCGCCAACTGGCGGATCAACGACAAGGTCCAGGCGGAGGACGAGTTCCTGGTCCAGGACGTCCAGGAAGGGCTGAAATCGCGCAGCTATTCGGTGGGCTATCTGTCGGAGAAGGAAGTCGCGCTGCGCCTGTTCCACGACACGCTGCGCAGCCATTTGCCGGCTGCCTGGTCGCGCAAGGAGCCGGCGCCCGGTTCGGTCGAAGCCGTCGACCAGGCAATGACCGCGAGCTGAGAAGGGCTTTCGAATTCGGGGGTTGCGCGCCCTATCGGCCGTTCGTGTCGAAGGGGCGGCCGCTCATGCCGGTCAGACGGTCGGCGCGGGCGCGCTGAAAACCCAGCGCCAGGCGCTGTTCGCCGCGCCATGCCGCCATGCGACGCACGAACGCGCCCGTGGCCAGCACCAGGGCGATGAAGATGGCGACGACGAGCCAGGCGACGATCAGCGGCGACATGGCGGCCAAGGAACGCGCGCGCGGCGCGCCTGTCAAGCGTTGGCTGCGGGGCGGCGGCGATTTTCCGCGCCGGACGTAAGGGCCAGCCCTTATTGATCCCCTATCCCCGCATACCATATGGCTACGGTAGCGAGACTCTGAAGCAGCGGAGCGGCAGGGAGCAGGGGCATGGAGATCGCCTCGATCATCGCGCTGGGCATGGGTGCGGCATGGGCCAGCGGCATCAACCTCTGCGCGACCATCGCGACGCTCGGCATCCTGGGCGCCACGGGCAACTTCGCCCTGCCGCCGGATCTGCAGATCCTAGCGCACCCCATGGTGATCGGCGCGGCGGCCGTGATGTACTGCGTCGAGTTCTTCGCCGACAAGACGCCCGGCGTGAACACCGCCTGGGACACCGTGCACACCTTCGTGCGCGTCCCGGCAGGCGCGGCGCTGGCCGCGGGAGCGCTGGGCACGGTCAGTCCCGAGGCGCAGGTCGCGGCGCTGATCGTCGGCGGCGGGCTTTCGGCGACCAGCCACACCCTGAAGGCCGGCACCCGCGTGCTGATCAACACCTCGCCCGAGCCGTTCTCCAACTGGGCGGCCTCAGTGGCCGAGGACGTGGCGGTGTTCGGCGGCGTGCTGCTGGCAGTCTACGAGCCCGCCGTGTTCCTGGGCCTGCTGGCCGCGTTCGTCGCCCTGGCCGCATGGGCCATCCTGCGGCTGTGGCGCGTGATCCGCGCGCTCGTCCGCCGCGTCGGCCGCTGGCTGGGCCTGGCCAAGGCGCCGCCGGCGGGCGCCGACGACGGCCTGATCGAGCTCAGGCTCGGCCAGGGGCCGCTGCCGCGCCTGCTGCGCCTGAAGTAGCCCAGCCTCAATGCTCGGCGCCGGCGTGCCAGCGGGCCATGGCGAGTTCGGCGCGCACGCCGACGTCGAGGAACGGACGGTTGGGCAGCAGCTCGGGTTCCGGGAACAGCATCATGTCCGCGACGTGCTGGGAATCCAGGCCGGTGGCGTACTCGGCCACCGCGCGGCCCGCGATCGTGCCCTTGGTCACGCCCACGCCGTTCTGGCACAGCGCCGCGAACACGTTGTCGGCCAGCTTGCCGAACACCGTGCCCCGGTTCTTCGAGATGCACAGCGAACCGCCCCACGTGTAGTCGAAGCCCACGTCGGGCAGCATGGGGAAGCGCGCGCGGAAAGCGTGGACGTGGTCCTCGCGGATGCGCGCAAGTGCGGCGTCGCCAACATGAAGACCAGGTACGTAGCGCACCACGTTGCGCACCAAGATGCGGCGGTCCTGGGTGTAGCGCAGCGTCGTGCCGCCGCGCGAAGCCGGGATGATGCCCCAGTCGCCTTCGCCGCCCAGCGCCTTGACCTCGGCGTCATCCAACGGCCGGGTCAGGCTGCCGAACGTGTAGAGCGTGAACAGTTTGTCGCCCAGGAAACCGAAGGCGGGCGTGAACGCCTCGGAACACAGCACCATGCGCGGCGCCGTGATCGCGCCCTTCGGCGTCTCGGCGCGCACGCTCGTGCCGTAGTCGACCGCGACGACCGGCGAGTCCTCGTAGAGATCGACGTTCATGGGCAGCGCGCGCGCGAGCCCGCGCACCAGCGCCGCCGGCTGCATCAGCGCGCAGCCCGCCGTGTAGACGCCGCCCTTGTAGTAGGACGTGCCCAGGTAGCGGCGGGTCGCCTCGGCGTCCATCAGGGTCGCGGGCTCGTCGATCAGGGACAGCCCCTGGGCGAACGCCTCGATTTGGCGCATGCCCGCGTCGGTCGCCGCGGCGTGGATCTTGCCACGCCGGCTCCACTGGCAGGCGATCTGATGGGTCGTGACCATGGTATCCAAGTGCTCGAGCGCCGAGCGGACGAGCCGGAGCTGGGCGCGGTTGCGCTCGATCTGGTTCATGTCGACGCCGTGCGGCAGGTCGATGGCGAAGCCCGAGTTGCGCCCCGCCGCGCCGAGCCCGACCCGTTGCGCCTCGACCAGCGCGACGCGGTCGTTCGGGCGCAGTTCGGCCAGTCGGCGCGCGGCGCCGAGCCCGGCGAAACCCGCGCCGACAACGAGCCAGTCGGCCGTCTGCTCGCCCTCCAGCACGCGTGCCGGCGGCGGCGGCAGCAGCGTGTAGTACCAACCGTTGGTGCGGTCGTCGCGCGGCAGGCGATCGAGCGTGATGCGGCGGCTCATGGCTTGTCCTCGGTATACGGTTCCGCGGAACGTATGCCGCCGGTGCGCGTGCCGCAAGCGGCCGACCTTGCGGGTTGCCGCAGCCGGGCGCAGGGTCGCGAGCGGAAGGGATGGATCATGCGTGTGCTGGTGCTGGGCGGCGGGGTGATCGGCGTGGCGACCGCGTACTACTTGGAGCGCGCGGGCGCGACGGTCACCGTGATCGACCGTCAGGCCGAGCCGGCGGGCGAGACCAGCTTCGCCAACGCCGGCCTAATCGCGCCGACCCACGCCTACGCCTGGGCCAGCCCGCGCGCGCCCGGCACGTTGCTGCGTTCACTATGGCGCGACGATACGGCGTTGCGCCTGAAACCGAGGCTGGACCCGGGACTGATGCGCTGGGGCCTGCGCTTCCTGGCTGAGTGCTCGGCCGCGCGCAACCGCGCCAACACGCTCAACAAGCTGCGGCTCTGCCTCTACAGCCTGGCGTGTCTGGAACGGCTGCGCGGCGACGAAGGCCTGGCCTACGAGCAGACGACGAAGGGAGCGCTCTACCTCTACCGCGACGCCGGGCACATGGCGGTGGCGCTGGAGAACGCGCGGCTGCTGCGCGAGCACGGCGCCGACATCGACGTCGTCGACGCGGCGCGCTGCGTCGCCATCGAGCCCGCGCTGGCCGGCATCGCCGGCCGGCTGGCCGGCGCGCTCTACGCGCCGAAGGACGAGAGCGGCGACTGCCGGCTGTTCACGAAGAAACTGGCGGCGCGCTGCGCCGGCCTGGGTACGTCGTTCCGATGGGGCACGACGGTGCGCGGGTTCGAAGCCTCGGGCGACCGTGTCATCGCCGCGATCACCGATCTGGGCCGCGTCGAGGCCGACGCCTTCGTCCTGGCGCTGGGCAGCTACAGCCCGCTCGTCGCTCGATCGGTCGGGCTGCGCCTGCCGATCCATCCGGTGAAGGGCTACTCGCTGACCTTCCCGATCGTCGACGCGGCGCGTGCGCCGACCGTGCCGGGCGTCGACGAGCACGCGCTGGTCGCCTTCTCGCGCCTGGGCGACCGCCTGCGCCTGACCGCCACAGCCGAGTTCACCGGCTACGACACGACCCATCGGCCGCGCGACTTCGCGGTCATGCTGCGCGCGGTGCGCGAGCTGTTCCCCGGCGCCGCCGACTACGACCGGCCGGAGCGCTGGGCATGCCTGCGCCCCATGACACCCGACGGCCCGCCGATCATGGGTCGCGCCGGCAAGGCGAACCTGTGGCTTAACACCGGGCACGGCCACATCGGTTGGACCATGGCGGCCGGGTCGGGTCGCGTGGTGGCGGACCAGGTGATGGGGCGCGAGCCCGAGATCGACCTGACCGGGCTGGTACCCGACGGGCGGTTGTGATTCCCATGACGCTCGCCACGCTGGCTTGGCGTCTGGCGCGCCGGCTGCCGGCCGAGACGGCGCACCGCGCGACCATCCGCGCGCTGGCCCTGAGCTTGGGGCCGCGCGCGGCGCCCGACCCGCCGGGGCGCGCGGTCACGGCGCTGGGCCTGACGTTCCCCAACCCGATCGGGCTCGCCGCCGGCTTCGACAAGAATGCCGAGGCGTTTGATGCCGCGCTTGCCGTGGGCTTCGGCTTCGTCGAGGTCGGCACGGTGACGCCGCGTCCGCAGGCCGGCAACCCGCGCCCGCGCCTGTTCCGTCTGGCCGAGGACCGGGCGGTGATCAACCGCATGGGCTTCAACAACGACGGCCTGGACGCGGTGGCCGCGCGGCTTGCCCGGCGCACGCGCCCCGGTATCGTCGGCGCCAACGTCGGCGCCAACAAGGACAGCGAGGACCGCATCGCCGACTACGCGGCGGGTATCGCCCGGCTGCACGGGCTGGTGGACTACCTGACGGTCAACGTATCGTCGCCGAACACGCCGGGCCTGCGCGATCTGCAGGCCGTCGAGAAGTTTGTCCCATTGCTGGACGTCGTGGCGGGTGCACGGGCGCGCTGCCCACCGCCGGCACGACCCATCCTGGTCAAACTGGCGCCTGACCTGGCGGCGGAGGACGCCTGCGCCATGGCCGACCTGGCCGTCGCGCACGGCATCGAGGGCCTCGTGATCGGCAATACAACCATTTCACGAGCTGATTCGTTGCAATCCTCTAACAAAAATGAAGTCGGAGGATTGAGCGGCCGACCGCTTTTCGCACCTTCCACGAGCCTACTCGAGGCCGTGCATCGCCACGTCGGCGACCGGCTGGTGCTGGTCGGTGTCGGCGGCATCGGATCGGTGGATGAGGTGCGCGAGAAACGGCGGGCCGGCGCCCGTCTGGTCCAGCTTTACACGGCCCTGGTCTACGGAGGTCCGGCGCTGATCGGCCGGCTCAAGGACGGGTTGGACTGATCAGAACAGCCAGTTCGTGACCGCAGCCGCTCCCTGGGCCAGGACCACCAGCCACGTGATCTGCAGCGCCACGCCGAACACCGCGACCGAGGCGAGGGCGAAACCGCGCGGGGTCGGACGGGTCAGGGCCTTGGCGCGGGATCGGTTCATGGCGGATCTCCGGTGGTACAATGACATCAGTTGAACCGTAGGATCGCAAGAGCCGTGCCGCCCCGCTGGCCGTGTAGGGTTAACGCAATGGCAAGGCTTGCGGGGCCAAAGTCGCCATAACCTTAACGGCATGGCGCCGATGTCGCTTCTGACCCACGCCTTCATCGCGACGTTCTACCTGGGTGTCGCCGCGCTCCTGGGCATCGGACTGCCGCAGGTTGTGCCGAGCCTGGACCCGGCGGTGGGGGTCGCCATCGGCGCCTTGATCACCCTGTGCGGCCTGTTCGTCCATCACGTCTACATCCGTTCCGACAACGATCAGTCGGTGCACGAGGAGCTCGCGCGGATCCGGCGCAGTCACGCCGAGGTCATGGCCGAAGTCGAGACGTCGCTCGCCCAGATGCGTCGGCTCGACGAGGAACTGGCCGAGCTGCGCACCAAGGCGGCGACGAGCCCCAACATGGTCGCCGAGATGAAGGTGCTGCAGACCCTTCTGAAGTAGCTTTCCGCCTCGGGTAGCCGGCCGCGCGCCACGACACCCGAGGCCGCGCCGGGTGCCACGGACGCTTCTGTCCCGGCGCCGGCTGGAACCCTGCCGACTGGCCGCCGCGCCTGGGCGCCGCCACCCACCTTCGCCGGCGCCAGCGAGGCCGAGGTGCTGGACACGATCCGCGATGCCGTCGCGTCGAACCGCATCGACATCTATCTGCAGCCGGTGGTGCGTCTGCCCCAGCGCAAGGTCGTCTACTACGAGGCGCTGTCGCGCCTGCGCTCGGCGGACGGCCGCCTGATCGAACCGCAGACCTACCTGGACCCGGCCGAGCGCCATGGCCTGATCGGGGCCATCGACAACAGCCTGCTGTTCCGTTGCGTGCAGCTGCTGCGCCGCGCCGAGAAGCGGCGCCCCGACCTGGCGTTCTTCTGCAACGTGTCGAGCCATACCCTGGCGGATACCGCGTTCTTCCCGCAGTTCGTCGAGTTCCTGGAGCAGAACGCTCAGCTCGCCGACCGCCTGGTGCTGGAATTCCCGTGCGACGCGTTCCTGGCGCACGATCCGGCGACCGAGCGCGCGCTGGGTTCGCTCATCGAATTCGGCTACCGCTTCTCGGTCGACCACGTTACCACGCTCAAGCTGCCGGGGCGCATCCTGGCCCGGCGCGGTGTCGCCTTCGTCAAGCTCGACGACGACGCCATGCTGGAACGCCTGTGCCAGCCCGGCGGCAGCGCCGAGGCCCGCCGCCTGCGCACCACGCTGGGCGTCGCCGGGGTCAGCCTGATCGTCGACAAGATCGAGCAGGAAAACGACGTGATCGAACTGCTCGACCTGTCGGTCGAGTTGGGCCAGGGGTTCCGCTTCGGCGAACCTCGGCTCGCGCACAAAGCGGCCTAGACGCGTTGCCCAGCCCGTGTGCTAGGGTCGCCGCCCCGCGACCACGACCTGTCCCGATGTCCGTTCCCGTCATCGACGGCCTTGCCGCCATCGCCGAGCGTTTCGACGCCTTCCTGCTTGACCAGTGGGGCGTCGTGCACGACGGCACGCACCCTTTCCCCGGCGTGGCCGACGCCTTGAAGCGCTTGCGCGTCCGCGGCAAGCGGGTCCTGCTGCTGTCGAACGCGCCGCGCCGCGCCGCCGAATCGATCACGCGCCTGACCGGCATGGGCCTGCCGCCCGGCCTGGTCGAGGCGGCCGTGACCTCGGGCGAGGCGGTCCACCAGGCGCTGGCGGCGCGCGACGACCCGGCCTTCGCGGCGCTGGGCACGCGCTACCTGCACCTGGGCCGCGCCGACGGCACCGACGACGTGCTGGCCGGCCTGCACCTGACCCGCGTGGACGACGTCGCCCACGCGGAGTTCCTGGTCGTCGCCAACCTGCCGAACCGTTCGGATATCCTGGCCGTCTACGACCCGGTGCTCGACACGGCGGCGCGGCGCGGGCTGCCCATGGTGTGCGCCAACCCGGACCGCTTCGTCGTGCACGCCGGGCGTACCGAGCCGTGCGCCGGGTCGGTGGCCGAACGCTTTCGGGCGCGCGGCGGCGCCGTGATCTATCGCGGCAAGCCTTTCCGCGAGGTGTTCGATCTGGCGCTCGTGCGCCTCCCGGGCATCCGACGCGCCCGCGTGCTGATGGTCGGTGATGGCCTGGAGACCGACATCCTGGGCGCGCGCAACGCCGGAGTTTCGGCGCTGCTGATCACCGGCGGTCTGCTGGCCGGACGCTGGGGTTGCGCGCCGACCGCGCGGCCCGACGCATCGCGCATCGCCGAGGCGTGCGCCGAGGCTGGGGTCGCGCCCGACTGGGCCACCGCGACGCTGACGTGGTAGCCTACGCCATCGACGCGATCGCACCGCCGCCGAAGTACGCCGACTGGGTCAGCCTGCTGGCCGAGGACAATAAACATTTCCGCCGCTCCCCCGCCGCCGCGTACTGGCGCCTGGCGCCGCACTACGTGGGCCAAGGGACCGAAACGGCGTGCGGCCTGGCCTCGACCACGATCCTGGTGAACGCCCTGCGTGGCGGCCGCGCCGAGGAGTCGATGTTGACCCAGAAGGCCGTGCCGGACGCGGTGGACGACGCGGCGTGGCGCGAGGGCGTCGGCACCGACGAGGGCAACGGGCTGTCGGGCCGCATGGTGGCCGAGGCCTTGGCGCGCCTGCTGCTCCGCTACGGCGTCGCGGGCGCGGTGCACCACGAGAAGGTCACGGCCGCCGACGCGGCCACGGCCGGGCGGCTGCGCGCGGCGCTGGCCGGCGCCGAGACGGGCGATCACCTGATCACCGGGCACTACTACATGGCCGAGGTGCTGGGCGCCGGCGACTACGGCCACTTCTCGCCGCTCGGCGCCTACGACGCCGGATCCGACCGCGTGCTCGTGCTGGACGTCTACCGCGTCACCTTCGAGCCCTACTGGGTGCCGCTGGAGCGGCTGCTCGCCGGCATGGCGGTGCTGGGCAAGGTCGAGAGCGCGCCGCGCGGTTGGATCGAGGTCAGGGCGTAACTAGGCCGCGCGCGACCAGATCGGCGAAGGCCGTCATGGCACGGCCGACCCCTTCCTCGAGCGGGACCGCGCCCCAGTCGCCGACCAAGCGGCGCAGGGCACGGTCGTCGAACGCCGCCGGCACGGGCAGGCTGGGCCCATCGATGGCGAGCTTGGCATCGGGGCGGTGGCGGCGGATGGCGGCGACGATCGCCTCGACGTCGGTCGCCTCGCCCTGGAGGTCGTGGACGTGGGCACCCGCCACGTCGGCGCGGGCGCAGCGCACGAACGCCTCGGCCACCTCGTCGACGAACTGGAACGCGAGCGGGCCGGAGAACGGGATCGTGAACGGCACGCCGGCCACGGCCGCGACCATGGCCTTGGTCGGGGCCGAGGTCAGGCCCTGGTCGCGCCCCGGGCCATAGACCGTGTGCGGACGCAGGCCGATGCTGGGCACCTGCCAATCCTGCCAGTAGACGTGGGCGATGCCTTCGTCGGCGCGTTTGAACACACCGTAGAGCGTCGTGGGGTGAGCCGCCGGATCCTTGATGCCGAGCGCCGCGACCGACGAGGCGTAGACGACGTGGAGCAGGCTGGCGCGGCGCGCCGCCTCGAACACCGCCGTCTGGCCGACCACGTTGACCCGCGCGCCCGCCAGCGGATCGGCCTTGCAGAACGGGATCTGCAGCGCCGCCAGGTGGATGATCGCCTCGACGCCGTGGGCCGCGATGGCCGCCTCGAGCGCCGCCACGTCGGTGACGTCGCCTTTGATCCACGACACCGCGGCGACGGCGCGATCGTCGAGCGCGAGGCGCAGCCGCCGCCGATCGTCGGTCAGGTCGAAGGCGACGACGCCAGCGCCCTCGCGCGCCAGCCGCGCGACGACCCACGCGCCGATGCACCCGCCGGCGCCGGTGACCAGGATCGCGCCGGTCATGCCGCCGCCCCTTCGGCGCGCCAGACCGCCTTGGCCGTCAGTTCGTCCAAGGTCAGGTGGCAGCGGATGCGCAGGCCGTTGCCGGCCTCGCGCCACGGCGGCGGCGCGGTCACGCACGTCTCGCCCTTCTGCCACGGGCAGCGCCCGGCGTAGGAGCAGGCGGCGCCCTGGAGCGCGACGGAGTCGCGCCGAGGCACCCGGCGGCGCTTCAGGTGCGCGCTCGGTACCGCCATGAGAAGCTCGTGGGTGTAGGGATGGAACGGCGGGGTGAACACGTCGGCGTTGCGGCCGATCTCGAACAGGGTGCCACGGAACAGCACGCCGACGCGATCAGCCAGCTCGCGCACCACCGCGAGATCGTGCGAGATGAACAGCATGGCGACGCCGGTCTCGCGCTTGAGTGCGCGCAGCAGGTCGAGCACGTTGGCCTGCACCGACACGTCGAGGGACGAGAGCACTTCGTCGCACAGCAGCAGCGTCGGTTGCGCCACCAGGGCGCGGGCGATAGCCACGCGCTGGCGCTCGCCGCCCGAAAGCTGATCCGGAAAGCGACGGGCGTAGCCGGCGTCAAGCCGTACCTCGCGCAGCGCGTCCTCGATACGCGGACGTGCCGTGGCCTCGTCGAGCCCCAGGTACTTGGCGATCGGGCGGCCGAGGATGCTGGCTACGCGCGCACGCGGGTTGAGCGAGGCGTCCGGGTTCTGGAACACGTACTGGATGCGGCGCATCTGGTCGGGCGTGCGCGCCGCAAGGGCCGGCGCCAGGGCTTGGCCCTGGAACGCGATCGAGCCCGCAACCAGTGGCAGCAGCCCGCTGATGGCGCGCGCGATGGTCGACTTGCCGCTGCCCGATTCACCAACCAGCGCGAAGGTTTCGCCCGCCTTGATCGAGAAGCTCACGTCGCGCACGACCACCGGCGGCACCTGGCCGGCCAGACGCGCGAGCACGCCCTGCCGGCCGTAACGAAGCGTCAGGCCCGTGACGTCGAGCACCGAGGCACCGTCCGTCGCCGCGACCTCGGCTCCGTCGCCCGCGCCCGCCGTGTCGATCGCGCCGAGCGCGCGCCAGCGCTGGCACGCGACTGCACGGCCCGGCCCGACCGCCTCCAGAGTCTGGCGGCGCTGGGCGCAGCTCGGCTCGGCCTCGTCGCAGCGCGGCGCGAACGCGCAGCCCTCGGGCAACTCCAGGCGGCGCAAATAGCCGCGCAGGCGGTGGGGTGACCGCGGCCCGCCGTCCAGCCGGGGGATCGCCGCGATCAGGCCGCGCGTGTAGGGGTGCCGTGGCGAGGAGAACAGTTCCTCGGTCGGCGCGACCTCGACCATGTGGCCGGCGTACATGACACCGACGCGATCCGCGATCTGCGCGAGCACGCCCAGGTCGTGGGTCACATAGAGCATCGACATGCCGAGCCGGCCGCGCAGCTCGATCAGCAAATCGATGATCTGTTCCTGGGTGGTCACGTCGAGCCCGGTGGTCGGCTCGTCGAGCACGACCAGATCGGGTTCGCACGCCAGCGCGATGGCGATGCACACGCGCTGCTGCTGACCGCCCGACAGCTCGTGCGGGTAGCGCCGGCCGATGGTGCGCGGGGTGGGCAGGCCGACGCGCTCGAACAGCTCGGCGGCGCGAGTCGCGGCGGCCTCGACCGAAGCGGCGCGGCCGTGGACGTGCAGCACCTCGGCGAGCTGCGTGCCGACGCGGATCGCCGGGTTGAGCGCCGTCGTCGGGTTCTGGGGCACCAGCGCGACGCGATCGCCGCGCAGCCGTTGCAGCGCCGGCGCCGCCAGGGCCAGGAGGTCGGTGCCCTTGAACAGCACGCGCCCCGTGGCGCGCGCCGCCGGATGCCGGTAGCCCATGAGCTGGTAGGCGAGCGTCGACTTGCCGCAGCCCGATTCGCCGACCAGGCCGAACGCCTCGCCCTTGCCGATGGTGAAGCCGACGCTCTGCACCGCGGCCAGGGCCTCGACGCCCTGGCCGTAAGTAATGGCCAGATCCTCGACCGCGACCAGGGGTTCGGTCATCGCTGGCCGATCTGCACGGTCCGACCCAGGATGCGGGCGAGGCCCTCGGTAAAGAGGTTGAGGCCGACCACGAGCGAGGCCAGCATCAGCCCCGGGCCGAGCACCGTGACCGGCGAAGCGAGCAGAAGCGTGCGGTTCTCGCTGATCATCAACCCCCATTCGGGCGTCGGCGGCCGCATGCCGAAGCCGAGGAACCCGAGCGAGCCCACGAGGACCGGCGCGTAGCCGGTACGCACGGCGAACTCAACCAGCAGCACGCTGGTGGTGTTGGGCAGCAGCTCGCGCCGCACCACCGACCACGGGCTTTCGCCGCGCAGCCGTGCGATCGTCACGAAGTCCTTGGTCACGATCTCGAGCGCGGCCGAGCGCGCCAGCCGGGCGATGCGCGGCGCGTACAAGAACGCCACGACCATGATGACCAGGAGCGGCGAGCCCGAGAGTTCGGGCCCCGCGGCCGAGACGGCGAGCAGGCCGAGCACCAGGAACGGGATGCTGATCATCGCCTCGACCAAGCGCATGATCACCTCGTCGATCCAGCCGCGCAGGTAGCCGCTCAGGAGACCGATCACCGCGCCGATCACCAGCCCGAGCAGGGTGCCCGAGAGGGCCAGGAGCATTACGATGTGCCCGCCGTGCACGACCCGGCTGAACACGTCGCGCCCCAGCTGGTCGATGCCGAAGGGGTGCGCAAGGCTGGCGCCCGACAGCGGGATGCCGGCGCCCATCTGGGCGACGCCGTAGGGCGCCCACAGCGGTCCCGTGACCGCCACGACCACGTGGATCGCCAGGATGATCGCGCCGACCCGCAGGCTGCTGGGCGCGCGCCGCCAGAACCGCGCGAGGCCGGACGGCGGCGTGACGGGGGCCTGGCTTGGCGTGACGGTGGTCATGGTCAGCCCGTGCGCAGCCGCGGGTTGAGCAGCACGGCACCCACGTCGGCCACCAGGTTGGCGCCGATGTAGACCGTGGCGGTGATCAGGACGGTCGATTCGATCAGCGGCGCGTCGCGCAGCTGCAGTGCGTCGATCAACAGGCTGCCGAAGCCGGGGAACGCGAACACCTTCTCGACCACGACGACGCCGCCCACCAGATAGGCCAGGTTGAGCGCGGTGACGTTGAGCGTCGGCACCAGGGCGTTGGGCAGGGCGTGGCGGATCATTACGCGCCAGCGCGACAGGCCCTTGAACTCCGCCATGCGGATGTAATCCGCGTCGAGCACCTCGATCAGGTTGTCGCGCAGCATGCGCACGGCGTAGACCGCCATGACGACGCCGAGCGTGGTGCCCGGCAAGGCGATCGCCCGCAGGTAGTCCCAGAACGACGTGGTGTCGTCGACCACCGACATGGCCGGGAACAGCCCGGCCCACGCGACGAACACCACCATCAACAAAGTCGCCAGCAGGAATTCGGGCAGCGACACGATGATCAGCGTGACCACCGAGAGCGCGTGGTCGAGCGACCGGTCGCGGTTGAGCGCCTGCAGCGCCGCCGGGATCAGGCACAGCGGGAAATAGATCGCTAAGGCGAAGGCCGAAAGCAGCAGCGTATTGGTGATGCGCGGCGCCAGGATCTCGTTGATCGGGCGCGCGCTGGTCAAAGCCGTGCCGAGGTCGCCGGTCAGCAGCGTGCCCAGCCAGCGCACGTAGCGTTCGGGCGCCGGGTCGTTCAGGTGCAGGCGCTCGCGCAACACCGCGAGGCTCGCCTCGGTCGCGTCGCGGCCCAGGATGCGCGATGCGACGTCGCCCGGCAGGATCTCGACGAACGCGAAGATCAGCATCGAGACCAGCAGCAGCGTCAGCAGCGAGACCAGGACGCGGCCGGCAATCAGGCGCAGGACAGTCATGCCGCCCAGGCCCCTGAGCGACGGAGCACGCAACGGCCGCCCGTCCTTCGCCGCGCGCCCGGCGAACGAGCCGTCTCCATGGAGCCTCCCGCGCCGTGTTGCGTCCGGAAGTTGACAGTCGGGCAAACTAATGACGCACTATCGGCCGTGTCAATCGAGCATCCTGCTGCATACAGATCGGACGGGGTGTCGGGATCGTCCGTGGCGAGACCTTCATGACCCTGCGCGGGCTCACCTGGGACCACCGGCGCGCGGTCGACCCGCTGCTCGGCGCGTTGGCCGGCCTCGACGTCCAGTGGGACCGTCAACCCCTGTCCGGCTTCGAGCACGCGTCGATCGAGGCGCTCGCACGGCGCTACGATCTGATCGTGTTCGACCACCCGCACGTCGGCGACATTGTGGCCGCCGGGTGCTTCGCGCCGGTCGAGGCGGCCGCCGGCGCCGAGGCGGACTACATCGGTCCATCGCTCGCCTCCTACCGGATGGCTGGCCACGTGTGGGGCGTGCCCATCGACGCCGCGTGCCAGGTGGCGGTGTACCAGCCCGCTGCGCTGGCCCGCCTCGAGGCCGACGTGCCCAGGCGCTGGGACGAGGTCGTGGCGCTGGGCCGGAGGGCGCGGGCGCGCGGCCATTGGCTGGCCATGGCGCTGCGCGACATCCACGGCCTGATGACCCTGTTCACCCTGTGCGCGAATCTGGGCCGGCCGTGCGCCACGGACCCCGCCCTACCGTTCGCCGACCGCGCCACGGCGCAAGCGGCGCTGGAGGCGCTGGCGGTCGTCGCGGTGCTGTGCCCGCCCGAGGCGTTCGCGTGGAACTCGATCGCGGTGCAGGACGCCATGGCGGCGCGCGACGATCTGGTTTACTGCCCTGCGGTCTACGGCTTCGCCACCTATGCGGAAGGCGACAGGGGCCTGCGCTTCGCCGACCTGCCGGGGCCCGAGGGGCCGGCCGGCTCGACCATCGGCGGCGCCGGGCTCGGCGTGTCGGCGCACGCGCGCGATCCGGCGGCCGCGTTGGACTTCGCGCGGCGTTGTGCCGCGGCGAGCACGCAGCATGCCTTCGCGCTGCATCACGGCCAGCCAGCGCATGCCGCCGCCTGGGCCGACGTCGCGCTCGACGCGCGCTTCGACGGATTCTTCGGCGCCACCCGGGCGACCCAGGCGGCGGCGTGGATCCGGCCGCGCTATGCTGGCTATCCGGCGTTCCAGCGCCAAGCCGGACCACTGGTCGAGCGGCACCTGCGCGGTGCGCTCGACGCCACGACGCTGATCGACCGTCTGCAGGCCCTGCACGAAAGGGGAGCACGTCCATGACCCTTAAGGACCGCCGTATCCTGGTGACCGGCGCCGGCGCAGGCATCGGCGCGGCGATCGCGCGCGAGGCGGCGGTGCGCGGCGCGCGCCTCGCCGTGCTGGACAAGGACGCCGCGCGCGCCCGCGCCAGCGCCGAAGCGGTGGGCGGCCTGGCGATCGACGGCGACGTCACGCGTGCGGCCGATTGCGAGCGGGCTTTGGCAACGGTGGTCACGGCGTGGTGCGGGCTCGACGGCCTGGTCAACAACGCGGGCTGGGGCTACGTGACGCCGACGCTCGAGACCCCCGAGCACGACTGGGACGCCACGCTCGCCCTGAATCTGACGGCGCCATGGCGCCTGGCGCGGCTGGCGGTGCCGCACCTGCCGCGGGGTGGTGCCATCGTCAACATCGTCTCGATCTACGGCGTCGTCGCAGCGCCGGACCGCGCCGGCTACTGCGCGTCCAAGGCGGGGCTGGCCATGCTGACGCGCGTGCAGGCGCTGGAGTGGGCGGCACGCGGCGTTCGCGCCAACGCGGTGGCGCCGGGCTATGTGGATAGCGACGAGGTGCGTGGCCTGGCCGCCGCCGGCAAGATCGCGATGGACGCGATCGTGCGCCGCACGCCCATGGGCCGCCTGGCCGACGCCGACGACGTGGCGCGCGCGGTCGCCTTCCTGCTCGACCCCGTCGAGGCGGCGCACATCACCGGCCAGGTGCTGGGCGTCGACGGCGGCTGGGCCGCCTACGGCTACGTCTAGATCCCGGGAGCAACTATGATCCGAGCGTTCGACCACACCAGCTTCACCGTGCCGAGCATCGATGCGGCGGTCGCCTTCTGGCGCGACGCCATGGGCTTTACAGTCGCCTCCGACAGCCCGCGCGAGGGCCCCTTCCTCGGCGCCGTAGTCGGCCTGCCGGGCGCGCGGGCGCGCATCGCGCACCTGCACGGCCACGGCCAGCACCTGGAGTTCGTCCAGTACCTGGACCCGCCGGGCGCGCGCGCCCTGCCCGCGCCCAACGACCGCTGCGCCGGCCACGTGGCGTTCGTCTCGGACGACATCGCCGCCGACACGGCGCGCCTGATCGCTGCCGGGGCGACCCACCAGGGCGCGGTGACCGCCGTGACCGGCGGGCCGTACGCCGGCGCTTCGGCGGTCTACCTGCGCGACCCCAACGGTGTCATCCTCGAGCTCTATCAACCGGCGGCGAAGCCATGAAGATCATCGACATTGAGGTCATCGAGCTGAAGGTTCCGGCGGACGAGGTGCAGTTCGACGGGTCCTATGTCGGCTGCGTCGCGCGCGTCACGACCGACGCCGGCCTTGTGGGCATCGCCGAAAGCGACGGCCTGCCCTCGGTGGTGCGCGCCATTGTCGAGGCGCCACGCATCCACTCGGCGGCCACGGGGCTGAAGGCGCTGCTGGTCGGGCGCGACGTCGGCGACGTCGAGGAAATGTGGGACTTGATGTACGAGCGCACATGCTACGTCGGGCGGCGCGGCGCCATGATCCACGCGATCAGCCTGATCGACATGGCGCTGTGGGACCTGAAGGGCAAGGCCGCGGGCCGATCCGTGGCCGACCTGCTGGGCCCGCGCCGGCGCGACCGCGTCAAGGCCTACGGTACCATCTATCCCACGGGCCTGACCCGCGACGAGGTGCGCCGCAACGTCGATCGCGGGCTGAACGCCGGCCTGCGCGCGATCAAGGTGTGCGGTGACGTGGCGTGGCGCCATGATCCCGATCTGGCGAGCCTGGTGCTACGCGCGGCGCGCGACCATGTGGGGCCAGGGATCGACCTGATGCTCGACGCATGGACCGCGTGGACGTCGGTCGACCAGGTGCTGCCCGTGATGCCGGTGCTGGCGGAGTGCCGCTACGGTTGGCTGGAGGGTGCGTTGCCCGCCGACGACCTGGACGGGCGAGCCCGGCTGCACGGCATGGGCGTGCCCATCGCCGACGGCGAGATGCTGACCACGCGCCACGAGCTGGGCCACATGATCGAGCGCGGCCGGCTCAACATCGTGCAGCCGGACGTGACGCTGGCCGGCGGCCTGACCGAGTGCGTGCGCCTGCGCCCAATCGCGGCCGCGCACGGCTGCCGCATCGTGCTGCACGGCTACAAGAGCAACCTGCTCATCGCGACCAACCTGGCCTACTACGCCAGCCACGACGACGGCGGGCCGCTCGAGTACTCCATGAGCGAGTCGCCCCTGCGCTGGGGCCTGACGCGCGAACGCTTCCCGATCGACGGCGACGGCATGGTGGCGATCCCGGTCGACCGGCCCGGCCTGGGTGTCACGCTCGACGACGCGGTCGTCGAGCGCTACCGGGTGCGCTGACCGCCATGGACCGCGTCGTCGACCACCTGGTGTTTCCCGAAGGCCCGTTTTGGCATGATGGTCGGAACTACTATGTCGAGGTCTACGGCCATCGGGTCGGCTGCTGGGACGGCACGCCCGCCGCCCCGGTCTGGCACCACCCAGGATCGGGGCCGTGCGCCATCGAACGTGCGGCGGACGGCGGGTTCCTGGTGCCCTGCTTCGACGCCGGCGCGCTGGCCCGCCTGGCGCCCGACGGGAGCCTGACCGCCTGGCGCACCCACGGCGATGACGGGCATCCGCTGACCGGCGCCAACGACGTGGTGATGGACGGTCAGGGCGGCGCGTGGATCACCGCCTCGGGCCGCTGGGATGTGAACGCCCCGCCCGAGGGCGCGGTGTTCCGCCTGGGCGCGGACGGCCGCCTGACGCGCGTCGTGGCGGGGTTGCACTTCAGCAACGGCATCGCGCTGGTGGACGAGGGCCGCACGCTCGTCGTCGCTGAAACGCTGGCGCGACGCCTGACCGCCTTTGCGATCCACGACGATGGCACGCTCGGGCTCGGCCGGGTCTATCTGAACCTCGACGACCAGGGGCCGTTGCCGGACGGAGCCGACGCCACCGCCGGGCCCGACGGGCTCGAGCGGCACCCTTCGGGCGATCTCTGGGTGTGCGACTATGGCGCCGGGCGCGTCCACGTGCTGGACGCCACGGGACGTGCGAAGCGCACCATTGGCACGTCCGCGCTCTACGTCACCAACGTCGCGTTCGGACGCGACGGCCGCCACGCCTACCTGAAGGTGGTCGACCAGCCGACCGAGGCGCCGTTCCGCGGCGGCATCTGGCGCGTCGAGGTGTAAGCGGCGTCAGCGGTAGCGTTCGACGATCGCGCGGATCGTGCTGTTCACCAGGTCGGGCCGGTGGCCCACCATGGACAGGTGCCCGAGCCCCTCGAGCAGGTGGAAATGGCCGTCCGGCGCCGCCTCGGCCACCTTGCGGCCGTGCGCCGGCGGCGCCTGCACGTCGTGGCTGAAGCCGATGACGTGAAGCGGCACGCGGCATGACGGCAGCCGGTCAAGCGTGTCGAAGTCGATGCACGCCTGCCACTGCGCCGCCAGCATCGCCCCGTCGCGCTCGCCGTAAGACGCCGCGACGAAGGGCCGGAGCCGCGCCCACAGCGCGTCGTCGCCCAGCACTTCGGGCGGGTACATCAGGACACCGTAGTGGGCCACCGCCATCGCCTTCGGCAGCGTGCCGCCGGCGCAGCGGAACGCCACCTCGGCCTCCATCCATTCGCGCAGGTACCCGCTGATGCGCGCCGCGGTGCCCATGGTGACGGCGCAGCGCACCAACTCGGGATAACGGAGCGCGACTTCCTGGACGATCAACGAGCCCATGGACAGCCCGACGATCGCCACGGGCGGTCGGCAGACGGCGCGGATCAGGCTCGCGCAATCGGCCGCGAAGTCGGCGATGGTCCAAGGCAACGGCGCCGTGGTGCGCGTATCCCCCGCGCCGCGCGGATCGTAAGCCGTGTTGCGGTGGTCGGCGCGGAACGCCGCGATCTGGTCGCCCCAATCGCGGCCCACGTTGTCGCCGCCTGGGATCCAGACGATGTCCAGGCCGCTGCCTTCCTGGAAGTAAGCCAGTTCGACGCCGGGCAGGCTCAGGACTGGCATCAGCGTCGCGTCACGTCGAGGGCGACCAGGCGACGCACTCCTGGCGCTGCTGGCCGAGCCCGCTAACGCCGAGCGTGACCACGTCGCCCGTCTTCAGGAACCGGGGCGGCTTCTTGCCGAGCCCCACGCCCGCCGGGGTCCCCGTGCTGATCACGTCACACGGGTAGAGCGTGATGAAGCGGCTGACGTAGCTGATTATCGTGCGCACCGAGAAGATCATGTTGGCGGTGGAGCCGGTCTGCATGCGCTCGCCGTTGACATCGAGCCAGAGCTCCAACACCTGAGGGTCGGGCACATCGTCGCGCGTCACCAGCCACGGGCCCAGGGGACCGAAGTTGTCGCAGCTCTTGCCCTTGACCCACTGGCCGCCGCGCTCGATCTGGAACTCGCGCTCCGAGACGTCGTTCATGATGGCGTAGCCCGCGACGCAGTCGAGCGCCTCGTCCTCGCTGACATGCCGCGTCTTGCGCCCGATGATGACCGCGAGTTCAACCTCCCAGTCGGTCTTGACCGAATCCTTGGGGACGATGATCGGATCGTTGGGACCGCACAGGCTGCTGGTCGCCTTCATGAAGATGATCGGTTCCTTGGGCGGCTTGGAGTTCGTCTCGGCCGCATGGTCCGTATAGTTCAGCCCTATGCACACGCACTTGCCGACGCGGCGCAGCGGCACGCCGAAGCGATGCGTGCCCTCGACCTTGCCCAGGATGCCGGGGTCGATGCTGCAAAACTTGTGCAGGCTCTCCTCGGACAGCGCCAAGTGGTCGGTGTCGTAGAGATGGCGCGACAGATCGCGCAGTTTCCCGTCGGGGTCGACCAGGCCCGGCTTCTCGCGACCCTTGGGCCCGTAACGAACCAGCTTCATGACGCCTCCTCGCCATCCGCGCCCGCACCACGGCTAGCCTTAGGGCGCGGCCCCTGTCGGGTCAAGCGAGCACGCCAAGGTACGGTCGCCAGGGCGATGCCGATGGCGATGGCGACGGCGCCAACCGCGTGATGGGCGCGCAGCGGCTCGCCCAGGACCAGCATCGCCAGCACCAGGGTGAACACCGGGATCAGGTAGAGAAAGAACCCGGCGCGCGTCGGCCCCAGCACGCGCGCTCCGAAGTTCCAGCAGGCGAACGACAGGGCCGCCCCGCCGATCGCGCTGTAGGCCACCAGGGCGGCCGCCGTCCGCGAGAACCGCGGCGGATCGACCAAGGCCTCGACCACCGCGAAGGGCGCGCTGAACGCGATGCCCCAGGCGAACACGGCCGCCAGCACGACCCGCGCCGAGAGCGCCGGCGCGACGCGCTGCACCAGCACCGTGTAGACCGCCCAGACGTAGAGCGACCCCACGGCGATGGCGTCGCCCGGCCCGATCTTCAGGCCACCGAGGCGCGCGACGTCGCCTTCGCTGACGATCACGGCGACGCCCGCGGCGCCGACCACGAAGCCCAGGATCTGGCCCAGACCCAGGCGGTGGCCCAGGGCGATCCACGCGACCAGGGCGATGACCAGGGGCTCGGAGGCGCTGATCAGGCCGACGTTGATCGCCTGGGTCTGGTGGATCGCGATGAACAGTGCCACCGGGAACGCGGCGACGCCAATCAGCCCGGCGGCGGCCAGCCGGCCAAGCTCGGCGCGCAACAAGGGCGCCTGGGACCGAGCCTGGCTCCAGGCGAACGGCAACACCACCAGGAAGGCCAGCACGGCGCGCAAGAACGAAAGGTTCATGGGCGGCAGGCTTTCGCGCAGGGCGCGCACCAGCACGGTGCCGCCCGACCACAGCAGTGTCGCCGTGATCAGGGCCGCGGCGGCCAGCAGGGTCGTGCGGGGCACGGGCGATCGCTCGGAGCGTCAATAGGTCGCGCGGCCACCCGAGAGATCGAAGGTGAAGCCGGTGGTGAAGCTGCACGCCGGCGACACGATCCAGGCGATCAGCGCCGCGACCTCGTCGAGCGTGCCGCAGCGCCGCATGGGGATCTTGTCGGTCATGTAGGTCACCTGCGCCTCGGGCAGGGCGGCGACCATGGGCGTGCGGATCACCGCCGGGGCCAGGCCGTTGATGGTGACGCCGGTGGTCGCGTAGTCCTTGGCCATGGACTTGACCAGGCCGATCAGGCCGGCCTTGGTCGCCGAATAGGCCGCCATGCCGGCGTTGCCTTCCTTGCCCGCGATCGAGGCGACGTGGAGCAGCCGGCCGTAGTTACGCGCCAGCAGGCGGGGCAGCACCGCGACCGAGAGCGCCATGGCGCCGCGCAGGTTGATGCGGTAGACGCGGTCGAAATCGTCCAGGTCCACCTCGTGGGCCTTGCGGTTGGTGATGCCGGTGATGCCGGCGCAGTTGACCAGTCCGTCGAGCCGGCCGAACGCGCGCTCCACCGCGTCGAGCGCCGGGGCGATGGTCGAGGCGTCGGTCACGTCCACGGCGTGGGCGATGGCGCGCCCGGCGGGCAGAGACGCGGCCGTCGCCGCGTTGCCCTTGGCGTCCGCGTCCAGGCAGCCGACGTGCACGCCCTGGTCCGCCAGGAAGCGGGCCGCGGCGTGGCCGATGCCGCTGGCGGCGCCGACGACGGCAATGGCGTAGGGCGTATCCGGGAAATAGCTGACCACGGCGGCGGCTCCTGGTTCGAGGGGTTCAAGCGCGTTCGGCGACGCCGCCCTCGCCGACCGCCAGCGCGGTCAGGGTGCGTTCGTCGTTGGCCATGCGCCACGAGATCATGCGCTGGGCGTAGCCCAGAACGTCGGCGGCGCGCGACGGATCGCCGGCCAGGTCGTGGAACTGGCCGGGATCGGCCTCAAGATCAAAGAACAGCGGCGGCAGCGCCGTGAAGTGCACGTACTTGCCGCGCCGGTCGCGCAGCACGTTGAGCGTGCACTGGTCGAGCCCGATGCCGAGCGCCTGTTCGATCGCCGGATCGCGCACGTCGCGGTAGTCGTACTCCCAGTGCACGTCCTGGCGCCAATCGGCCGGCGGCGCGCCGTGCAGGAAGGGAACGAGCGAGCGCCCGTCGCACTGGCGCGGCGCCGGCAGGCCGAGCGCGTCAAGGATTGTCGGCATGGTGTCGATGGTCTCGGTGAACGCCTCGACCACCTGGCCGCGCGTCGCGTCCGCCGTCGCGCGCGGATCGCGCACGATCATGGGGATGTGGAACGCCGGGTCGAAGTACGCGGTCTTGCCGCACAGGAAGTGGTCGCCCAGGTTCTCGCCGTGGTCGCAGGTGAAGATCACCAGTGTGTCGTCCCAGCGCCCCAGCGCCTTCAGGTGCGCGACCAGCCGGCCGACATGGTGATCGAGTTCCGTCATCAGGGCGAAGTAAGTCGCCATGAGTTGGCGGTGATGGTGGTCGGTCACGGCCGAGCCCGAGGTGTAGTCGGGGATGTAGAAGCGGCCCTCGGCGCGGGCGTAGTTCTCGATCAGGTACGCGAGCAGCGGGTGCTGGCGCGCCTCGGCCGCCGCGCTGGCGGCGCGCACCGGCGCCGGCACCGCGTCGGGGTGGTAGAGCGCGTTGTAGGGCTCGGGCGCCGTGAACGGCCAATGGGGCCGCAGGTACGCCTGGTGCACCAGCCAAGGCCGGTCGCCCTGCAACGCCAGGAAGCCGATCGCCGCGTCGGTCTGGAACGCGGTGTCGCTGTGCTCGGCCGTGTAGCGCGGCGGCGCGAAGGTCCAGCCGCGTTCCGCCGCGCCGGGGTAACCGGGCCGGGGCGTGTAGATGCCGTAGGGTTCGGCCGGCACGTCGTAGCCCTTGGCGGCGAGCCACGCGCGCCACGGCCCGAACGACGGCCCCATGACCAGCGTCGGCACGAAGCCAGGCATCGCCCGCTCGTAGGTGCCGAGCTCGGGGTCGTCAGGGGCGCGGCCGCGCGGATCGGAGCTGGTATCGGTGTAGCCGAACAGGTGCGGCTCGAGCCCCGCCTTGCGCACCTCCTTGGCGACGTTGGTGAAACGCGCGTCGAGCGGCGTGCCGTTGCGCACCGACCGGTGGTTCTGCAGGTACATGCCGGTCAGCAGCGAACAACGCGCCGGGCCGCACGGGCTGGCCTGAGTGTAGTGGTTGCGGAACAGCACGCCCTCGGCCGCCAGGGCGTCGAGGTTGGGCGTGCGCACCACCGGATGGCCTAACACCGACAGGGCATCGCCGCGCCATTGGTCGGCGGCGATCAGCAGAACGTTGCGGATGCGGTCCCTGGCCATAACGGCGGACTATGCCGGCGGGCGCACCGTTACGCCAGCGCGGCGCGCACCAGGTCGTGGAAGTGGCGCACGCCGTGCTCGCTCCAGCCCGAGCGGGCCTCGGGCTGCTCGATGAGCACGCCGCCGCGGTAGCCCGGCGAGGCCAGGCCGCGTTGCACCGCCTCGACCATGCCCACGTCCTCGGCGAACACGCGGTCGAACAATTCGTTGAAGCGGCCCATGGCGTCGGTCGCGGCGCCCATGGCGTAAACCGTGCGCACCTGACGCGTGCGGTCGGGCGCCAGCGGCTCATGGCTGACAGCCACGAAGGAATCCGCGTCCAGCGCGGCGCTGCCCTGTCGGCGTTGGGCGACTGCCACCACGCCGACAGCCCGATCATCGTGGCGTGGTTTACGTCGCGGTCGGCGGTGCCGGGCGGCACGCGGCCCTGGCGGCTCCAGCCTTCACCGACCACATGCTTCCACGTCGAGAGGTCGAAGTTGCCGAACGACGGATGAGCCACGTCGCAGTGGTAGCATTCCAGGTAGTTATCGATGATCGCCTTCCAGTTCGCGGCGATCGTCGCCTCGCGCCGGTAGATCGGCATCATGACGTCGAGGTTCGGATGGTCGCGCCGCAGCATCGCCTCGAGCGCGCCCAGCAGGGACTGCGCAGGCATGGGGGTCGCGGCGTCGAGGCAGACCATCACGAAGCCCGCGAAAATGACCGAGCGCACCGGTTCGAGCACGAAGCAGCGGTGGTCGAATCCCGCCAGATCGTCGGCGTCGGGTGCGGTCCGCAGGCTGCCATCCAGGCCGTAGGTCCGGGCGTGGTAGGGACAGGTCAACGACACCTTGAACCGGCCGCGGCCATCGAGCAAGCGATGGGCCCGGTGCTGGCACACATTGTGGAACGCGCGCACCGCGCCATCGGTGCCGTGGACGACGAAGACGTCGCGGCCGCCGACGTCGAGGGTCACGTAGTCCCCAGGCGTGGCCACGTCCGAGCGGTGGCAGGCGATCAGCCACGACCGGCCGAACACGGCGGAACGTTCGCGCTCGAACACCTGAGCGTCCGTGTACCAGGACGCGGGCAACGGAACGTTCATTGCAGCCTCCTTGTCCGGCGCCTCAAGTCTAGTCCGTCCGCCTCACGGCGTCGGAACGCCCGTGAACAACGCCGCCGCGTCGGCACCCTCGGTGCGGCACCAGCCGCGGTAGCCGCCGAGCCCACGGTTCGCCCATTCCCGATCAACGGCGATCAAAGCGGCGGCGCGGGTGTGGCGGCGCGCGGCATCGCTCAGGCCCAGCCGTGCGACGATCGCCGCGGTACGCGCCGTGTAGCCCTCGATCACCGCCGTGTCGACCAGCACGCACTCCAGCGCGATGCCGAACAGATAGTCGAGCCGGCGCAGGTCGTCGGTCGGCCGGGGGACCGGCGCCGCGCCCACGTCGTGTGTCGGCGCCGCGAGGACGAGGAGCGCCGCGACCGCGTACGCCCTCACGCCGTCCCGACCCAGCCCGGCACGTCGGAAAACACCCCGGCGACACCGAGCGCGAACAGCCGGCGCGCCTCGGCCACGTCGTTGACCGTGTAGGCGCGCAAGGCGTAGCCGGCCGCGAGCACGTCGCGCGCCAGTTCGGCGGTGATGAACCCCCACCAGGTATGCACCGCGACCGCGCCCACGCGCGCCGCGAGTGCCTCCCACTCAGCGCACCGGTCGTTCACCAGCACGGCGCGGTCAAGCGCGGGGGCCTGTAGGCGCGCGGCCTCAAGCGCCTCGGGGCTGAAGCTGGAGAGCAGCGGCGGCGGCAGCGACGCGGGCCAGGCGCGCGCGAGCCGCGCCCCCACGACGCGCCCGGTCTCGGCCTCGCACCCCGGGCATGGCTTGAGCTCGACGTTGGCACCCAGCCCCAGCGCGGCCAGCGTGTCCAGCGCCGCGTCGAGCGTCGGGATGGGTTCGCCGGCGAACGCCGGCCCCCACCAGGAGCCGGCGTCGAGCCGCGTCAGCTCGGCGAGTGTGCGCATCCGCACCGGGCCAGATCCGTTGGTCGTGCGCTCCAGCGTGTCGTCGTGCATCACGATCGGCACGTCGTCGGCCGAAAGCTTGATGTCGAACTCGACCCACGTGGCCCCTTCGGCCTTGGCCTTGCGCAGCCCGGCCAGCGTGTTCTCGGGCGCCAGCCGCGCCGCGCCGCGATGACCGATGACGCGCGGCGGTTGAACACTGCCAATCGTCACGTGGGCCCCAGCTTCGCGAGAGTCGCTTCCGCCTGGGCCAGCATGCGCGCCATGATGACGCGCGCCGGTACCACCTTGGTGATGAGCCCGACGCCCTGGCCGGCATAGAGGCACATGGCGTCCAGATCGCCCGTCATGTCGAAGCTCGGCGAATCGAAGTCGTAGCGCAGCACGGACGAGCCGTCGCCGCGCTGCCCGACCACGTCGCCCTCGCCGGGTCTCTGTCCCGGATCAGGCCGACCGGCCGCTTCCCAGGCCGCGACGGTGGCGTTGCGCAGGGCGCGATGGGGCGCGCGCGGCCATCCGATATCGAACAGCTCGGTGTGCACCGTTTCGGTCTCGTCCGCCGCGATCAGCCGTTCGCGGTAGCGCGGGTGCGCCAAGGATTCCTCGGCCACGAGGAACGCCGTGCCGATCCAGGCAGCCTGGGCGCCCAACGCCAGCACGGCGGCGAGCCCGCGACCATCCGCGATGCCGCCGGCGGCGATCACGGGTGCCGCCGACGCCGCGTCGACCACGCGCGGCACGAGTGCCAGCGTCGCGACCTGGCCCCAGACATGGCCGCCGGCCTCCCAGCCCTGGGCGACGATCACGTCGACGCCGGCCGCGACGGACCGCCTTGCCTCGGCGGCGCTGGCGACGGTGTGCAGGACCAGCGCGCCGCGCCGGTGGCATGCCGACACATAGGGTGCCGGGTCGCCCCAGAAGAACGAGACGATGCGCACGTCTTCGTCGAGGGCAACGGCCAGCCGCTCGCTCTGGTCGGTGTCGAGCACGAGGTTGACCCCGACGGGGCGATCCGTCAGCGCCTTGGTGGCACGCAGGTCGGCGCGCATGCCGTCCAACGAGGTCCACGACAAACCCAGCATGCCGAGCCCGCCGGCCTCGGCGACCGCAGCCGCGGTGGCGGGGCCGATCGCGCCACCCATGGGCGCCAGCACGATGGGTACGTCGATACCCAGTCGATTGCACAGAGGCGTGCGCAGGGCCATGGTCAGGCGCCGGCGAACGGCTTCGGATCGAGGAACCGGCGCACCACGTTCTCGGTGATGCGGCTGACGTTGTTCGCGTGACCTTTGTGCGCGAGCGAGCCGGCCCAGGCGATCGACGAGGTCGAGAACACCGCGCCGCCGCCGGCCATCTCGAAGAACACCATGTCGGCGCGCGCGTTCGGGTGATCGCGCCCGAGCGTGGTGGGGTAGTTGTGGCCTATCTCCTCGTTGACGATCATGAATGAGTCCGTGTGGTTCTCGGACGAGGCGAGCAGCAGCGTATGTGGCGGCGTGCCGTGCTTGCGGTCGACATAGTCGAGCTCGAGCCCCGCGGCGGCGCCGCCGATCAACCCGAAGTCGCCGATCCGCTCGTCCTTGCCCACACCCTCGAAGATCCAGGCGGCGCGCGGATCGAAACTGCCCGGCTTGCGTACGTAGTACGAGCTCATGTCGAAGCCCTGGGCGATGAAGCCGGTGCCAACCAGCTTCTGCGGCGCGCGGCCCGAACGCTGCCACAGGCCGCCGAGTTCGCCGGTGAAGCTCATGTGGTATTCGCCCGGTTCGGCGATCCACGAGCGCGAGCCATCCTCGGCGCGGCGCATCTCCATGATGCCCGGCCGGTCCGGGTGGAACGCCACGCGCCAGTAAAAGCCGTTGGCGCCGGTGTAGATGAACCGGCCGCCGCGGTGGATGTACGCCTCGACCGCGTCGAGCATGGGTGTCGAGTAGTATTCAGGGTGCGTGCCGGTCATGACGCACGTGTAGCGTTGCAGCAGGTCAACGCCTTCGGCGTGCAGGTCCTCGTCGGTGACCACGTCGTAGGCGATGCCCTTGGCCTCCAGCCATTCGGTGACGTGAGTGTCGGCGGCGTACTGCCAGAGCGGCCCCTTCAGACGCATGTTGAGGATTGGGCGCAGGCGCGAGGAGTAGGCGACGCCCGAACGATCGGTGTGCAGGTCGTACATGCTGAGCCCGACCTCGGGATGATCGTTCAGGTACATCATGTCCGCACCGATGATGGACAGCGCGTTGGTCATGACCTCGGCGTTCTCAGAATCGAGCGCCTCGCGGAAGTTGGCGTAGGCCAGATAGCTGGCGGTCGGCACCAGGAACAAGAGCTTGGCCGTCGCCTGCCCGCGCGGCGGACGAACGAAGAAGGGGATGGAATCCTCGGCCCCCTCGGTCTCGACCAGGGCGGCGTAGAAGCCGCTGCGCAGGCCCTGGGGCGCGGTGAAGGTGAAGTCGGTGGCCCAGCCGGCGTCGTCTAGGTCGTCGTCGTGGAAATGGATGGCGCCGTAATGGTCGGGTCGCTGGCGCCAATCGCCCGACGCGCCGGTCCAGGCCCAGCCGCGCATGGCGCGCGTGGGCGTGTTCACCACCGTGCCGTGCAGCCGGTTGGTCGAGGTGTCGACGATGCGGTCGCCCGCCATGTCGCGCGCGAAATCCCACGCGGCGACCACCGCGGCGCGCAAGGAGGGCGCGGCCGGATCGTCGCGCAGCCGCTCGATCTCGGCGCGGTCGAGCGCGCGGTTGGCCACGCGCGCCGCGTCGATCTTGCCGTTGAACATGGCGCCGGCGGTCACCGCCCCGCCGCCCTGCTCGGTCAGGATCGTCGCGAACGAGAACGGCGCGTCGGGGCGCCCGACGTAGTTCTTGGCGACGGTCGCGCACACGGTGGCGGCGTCGTCCACGTGCGGGAAGCATTCCACCGGCTCCTGGATCAGCGTCGTCTGGCCGGTCGCCGCGTCGTAGCTGCCGGCGACCAGGTACCAGGCGCGATCGACCAGCTTCTTGCCCGAGACGAGCAGCGCGGGCTTGCCCTTGCCGTCGCCGATGGCAAACAGGAGCTGGCCCTTGTCGTCGATGAACAGGCCGAAGCCGCACTCGCGCGGCTCCGACCACCAGCCGAGCAGGCCCTGCCAGCCCTTGGCCACCGTAGTCGGCCAGATCATGGCCTGGACCGTCACGCTCTCGAGCCGCGCGAGCGCCGGGCCGGCGCGGACGCTGATCCACGAGCCGGTGCGGATCGGCTGGTGCCGGGCCTTGTGGGTGTCCTCGGCCGGTGCCGGGAAGGGTTCCAGCTTCAGCCCCGGTCCGGCCGGTTGGTCGTCGCCACACACCACGCGCACGATGCGCGCCCGATAGTCCGCGACCCCCGGTTCGCAGCTCACCTTGAACGCGATCGTCTCGCCCGGCGCGATGACGATCTGGTCGGCGTAGCCGACGATGGTCTTGGTCTGCATGGTGGGCTCCTGGAACAATTGGAGTCTCATTGGAGTCATGGGCTGTCATCCCCGGACGCCGCGTCAGCGGCGAACCGGGGATCCAGGGCAGGTGAAGCACTGGCCGCCCCTGGATCCCCGGTTCTGGCCTGCGGCCGGCCCGGGGATGACACGAGATCGGCAACGACCATGATGACCTTGCCCTAGCGGGGCGGCGGGAACGGCGTCGGGTCGCAGAACCGCCGCACGACGTTCTCGGTGATGCAGCTGACGTTGTTGTCGTAGCGGTTGTGGAACAGGGCTCCGCCCCAGGCGATCGACGAGGTTGAGAACACGGCGCCGCCCTTCGAGGTTTCGTAGAACACCATGTCGGCGCGCACCATGTCGTTGGCGTCGCCGCCCAGGAACGGGTAGTTGAACAGCACCTCCTCGTTGACCACCTGGTAGTTCGCGGTGTGACCTTCCGAGCGCGCGACCACCAGGGCGTGCGGCGGCGAGCCGTTCGTCACGTCGTACCAGTCGAGCTCCCAGCCGGCGGCGCCACCACCCAGGATGCCGAAGTCGCCGATCCTTTCGTCGGCGCCGACGCCGTCGAAGATCCACGCGGCGCGCGGATCGTGGCTGGCGGGCAGGCGCCGGTAGTAGCTGGACAGGTCGAACCCCTGAGCGACGAAGCCGGTGCCCGCCATGCGCTGGGGCGGCCGGCCGCTGCGCCTCCACATGCCGCCGTACTCGCCTGTGAAGCTCATGTAGTACTCGCCCGGCTCGGCGGCCCAGGCGCGGCTGCCGTCCTCGGCGCGTCGCAACTCCATGACTCCCGGCAGTTCGCGATGGTACGCGACACGCCAGTAGAAGCCGTTGGCGCCGAGGTAGATGAACCGCCCGCCCCGTTCCTTGTAGGCGTCGAGCGCGTCGAGCATCTCCTTGGTGTCGTACTCCGGGTGTGTGCCGGTCATGACGCACGCGTAGGGCGCGATGGCCGCGACGCCTTCGGTGTGCAGGTCCTCGTCGGTCAGCACGTCGTAGGCGATGCCCCTGGCCTCGAGCCAGTCGGTCACGTGGGTGTCGGCGTTGTACTCCCACAGCGGCCCGCGCGGGCGCATGTTCAGGATGGGGCGCAGGCGCGAGGTGATGCTGACGCCGCTGCCGTCCGAGTGCATGTCGTAGCAGGACAGGCCGTATTCCGGATGGTTGTTGAGGAACACATCGGCGCGCGTCAGCACGGAGAACGCGCCGCCGATCAGCTCGCTGTAGCGCCCGGTGCCGAAGTGCGGGTTGGCGTACGCCATGTAGCTGGCAGTCGACACCAGGAAACAGAGCTTGGCCGTCGTCGTGCCCGCCGGTGGCCGGATCCAAAACGGGATGTGCTCCTCGATGCCGTCGGCGAACAGCCGCGCGGCGTAGAAGCCGCTGCGCGCGCCGGCCGGTACGGTCAAGGTGAAATCCGCCTGCCAGCCGCAGTCGTAGAGGTCGCTGTCGTGGAAGTGGATGGCGCCGTAGTGACCGGGCGCCTGCTTCCAGTCCAGCGCCTCGCCGGTCCACAGCGAATCGCGCACGGCGCGCGTGGGCAGGTTGACGAGCCGGCCATCGAGCCGGTTGGGCGAGGCATCGCGGATGCGGTCCGACATCATATCGGCGGCGAAGTCCCACGCGGCCACCACGTCAGGCGCGATGGTCCGCGGCAACGGCCCGTGGCGCAGCGCCAGGATGCCGGCGCGATCGAGCGCGCGACGGCTGAGGATCGGGTCGTCGATACGGCCGTTGAAGTGGGCGCCGACCGTGCCGCCGTCGGCGCGCCCGTCCTCGGACCAGGCGCCGATCAGGAACGGCAGGTCGGCGCGCGCGCCGACGCGCACCTTGGTCGTCGTCTCGACCGCGACCGCGTCGTGGCCGGGATAGACATCCTGGGGCTCCTGCCACAGGCGGAGCGTGCCCGAGGCCACGTCGAACGCCGCGGCCACCAGGTACCAGCGCCCCGCGTGCACCGGCCGGCCGCTGCGCAGGAAGCACGTGCCGCCCTTGCCGTCGCCGATGCCCGTGCAGAACTGGCCCTTGTCGTCGATGTAGACGACGAAGCCGCATTCAGAAGGCTCGACCCACTTGCCCATGACCACCTGCCAGGGCTTGGCCGGCAGGGTCGGCATGACCATGGCCTGTGCCGTGAAGCTGGTCAGGCCGTCGATCAGCGGGCTCGGCGGCATGATGGCGTAGGACCCGGCGTGGATCGACTGGAACCGCGCCTTGTAACGCCCATCGACCGAGGTCTTGAGCGGCTCGACCTTGTAGCCGGGGCTCTGCGGCCCATCGTCGCCGCAGATCACGCGCACGATGGTTGCGTCGTAGGACTCGACGCCTTGGGTGCTGACCATGAACTTGATCGTTTCGCCCGGCCGCACGCTGATGCGGTCGGAATAGCCGGTGATGAACCCCGCCACCTTCGCCTCCTTCAGAACGACGCCGGGTCGGTGAACCGGCGCAGCACGTTGTCGGTAACGCGGCTGACGTTGTTGTCGTAGCCGGCGTGGGCGAGGCTGGCGGCCCAGATGATCGAGCCCGTCGAGAACACGGCGCCGCCGTTGGGGCCCTCGAAGAACACCATCTCGGCGCGCACGCCATCGTCCTCCAACCCGTTGATCGCCGGGTGGTGGAACAGGGTCTCCTCGGGCACCAGCAGGTAGTAGTACGAGTGCGCCTCGGAACGCGCGACGACGAGCGCATGCGGCGGCGTACCCAGCGCCGGATCGGCGGCGTCGAGTTCGAAGCCCGCAGCGCCGCCGCCCAGGATGCCGAAATCGCCGATCCGCTCGTCCTCGGCCAAGCCGTCGAAGATCCAGGCGGCGCGGGCGCCCCGGCTCGCGGGCGTGCGGCGGTAGTAGGACGAGCGGTCGAAGCCGGTCACCACCGTGCCGATGCCGACCAGCCGGTTGGGCGGGCACCCCACCCGGCGCCACAGGCCGCCGAGTTCGCCGGTGAAGGCGTGGTGGTAGGCACCGGGCTCGGCCGCCCAGTAGCGCGCGCCGGTCTCGGCCCGGCGCACCTCGATCACGTCCGGCAGGTCGCGGTGGAACGCGATGCGCCAGTAGAAGCCGTTGCCGCCTAGGTACATCAGCCGGCCGCCGCCGCGCAGATACGCGGTCATGGCGTCCCACATGGGCGTCGACCAGTATTCCGGGTGGGCGCCGGTCACCACCACGCGGTAGGGCGCCAGCCGATCGACGCCATCGGCGTGGAGGTCGTCGTCGGTCACCACGTCGTAGGCGTGGCCCTTGGCCTCGAGCCAGTCGGTCACGTGGGTGTCGGCGTTGAACGACCACAGCCCAGTGCGGGGCGCCCAGTTCAGGCACGGGCGCCGGCGCGTGGCGTAGTAGACCGGGCTGCCGTCCACGTGCAGGTCATAGGCCGAGAGCCCGAGTTCGGGCCGCTCGTAGATCGTCACATCGTCGGCGTCGAGCACGGTCAGGCCACCCATGCGCATCTCGGACGCCTGGTTGAGCATCGACCACTGGATGTTGACGTAGGCGGTGTAGGTGGCGGTGGAGGCCAGGAAGGCGATGGGCGCGCTCGCCCGGCCCCTGGGTGGGCGGACGACGAAGGTGGCGAAACTCTCGTCCGCGTCGTTCCAGACGCGGGCGGCGTAGAGCCCGCCGCGCAGGTCCTCGGGCACCGTGAAGGCGAACGACGGCGTCCAGCCGGCGTCGTAGAGATCGTCCTCGTGGAAGTGGATGGCGCCGTAGTGCGTCGGGTCCTGGCGCCAGTCGTGCACCGCACCGGTCCAGGCGCGACCGGGCACCGCACGGGTCGGCAGGTTGACGAGCTCGCCGTGGCGCCGATGCGCCGAACGGTCGTGGATGCCCGTGCCGGGAATATCGTGGCCGAAGTCCCACGCGGCCAGCACGCGCGGTTCGAGCGCCGCCGGCACCGGCCAGCCGGCCAGCGCCTGGATCGCGGCGCGGTCGAGTGCTGTATCGTCCAGGCGCGGCGCCTCGATCCGGCCGTTGAAGAAGGCACCCGCGTTCCAGGCGCCGTCCGTCTCGGTCACGATGGTCGCCATGGTCAGCGGCACGCTGGGGCGGCCGAGTTCCCGCACCGTGGGTGCCATGGCGACGTCGGCGTCGAGGTCGAGCCGCTTGTGTTCGCTCTGGACCTCCTGGATCAGGCGGAGCGCGCGCGCGTCACGGTCGTAAGTCGCGGCGATCAGGTACCACAGGCCGGCGACCAGCGGCTTGCCGGCGCGCAGCACGTCGACCTCGCCCTTGCCGTCGCCGATGGCGACCAGAACCTGGGCCTTGTCGTCGATGAACAGGCCGAAGCCGCACTCGGTCGGCTCGGACCACCAGCCGATCAGCCCCTGCCAGCCGCGCGCGGGCGTGGTTGGCATGACGTAGGCCTGCAGCGTGAAGGCGCCATCGACCGCCCAGGTTCCCGGCACCACGGCGTAGGACCCGGCGGCGACCGGCTGGCGCCGGGCGTCGGCCACGCGGCCGCGCCCGCCCGCGACCGCGTCCACCTTGTAGCCGGCGCCCCCGGGCGCGGCATCGCCGCAGCGGACGCGGATGATTTCGTAGTCGAAGGGTGAGCCGGTCTCACTGCTGGCCATGAAGCGCACGGTCTCGCCGGGTGCGGCGGCGACCCGGTCGGCGTAGACCAGCAGCGACTTGCGCGGCGCCATCGTTCAGTCGACGGCCAGCTCCTGCCCGGTGATGCGCTTCCAGCGCCTCTTGAACACCACCCACTCGGCGTCCGCCAGGCTGGTGAATACCTGATCGTGGTGCATGGTGATCGGCTTGCCGCGCTCACCCGGCAGCTCGGCCAGGATCCACTCCTTGTGCGGCTTGGTGCAGACCAGGACGAACTTGCCCTTCAACGGCTCCCAGCGCATGCGGTTCAGGATGCGCTGCAGCTCGGCGCTGTGCGGCCCGAACGGGTTCTTCTTGAACTCGCGGGCCAAGTCCGTGCGGCTGGTGTCGATGGGATACATGGACCCTCTCCGTCGGCGGCTCTGGATACAGTCTGCGACAGTAGAGCAACGCCCCACCGGAGGGAACCACCGGGCGTCTCGGCACTGGCGGCCGGCGCGGGCGCGACCGTAGGATCGCGCCATGGCCGAGGATCAGGCGCCCAGCATCGAGATCGGCACGTTGCGGCATCTGGCCGCGTGGCTGGCCGGCGCGCGCGAGCCTCGCCTTCACCAACTACCAGACGGGCAAGCTGTTCCTGATCGGCACCGGGCCCGATGGGCGGCTCAGCGTGTTCGAGCGCACGTTCAACCGCTGCATGGGCCTGGTGGCGGCGGACCGCGTGCTGTGGATGAGCTCGCTCTACCAGCTCTGGCGCTTCCAAGACGCGCTGGAGCCCGGTGCTCTGCACAACGGCTACGACCGGCTCTACGTGCCGCAGGTCGGGTACATCACGGGCGATCTGGACATCCACGACATCGCCATCGTGCCCGACGGCCGCCCGGTGTTCGTCAACACCCTGTTCAGTTGCCTGGCGACCGTCAGCGACGCCGCCAGCTTCGTGCCGCTGTGACGGTCGCCGTTCGTCACGCGGCTGGCCGCCGAGGACCGCTGCCACCTGAACGGCCTGGCGCAGCGAAATGGCCAGCCGGCGTTCGTCACCCTGGCGGGGCGCTCGAACGTGGCCGACGGCTGGCGCGAGAATCGGCGCGATGGCGGCCTGGTGCTGGACGTGGCGAGCGGCGAGCCGGTGGCGACGGGCCTCTCGATGCCTCATTCGCCGCGCTGGCACGACGACCGGCTGTGGCTGCTCGATTCGGGCAACGGCTGGTTCGGCCACGTCGATGTGTCGTCCGGCCGGTTCGCGCGCGTCGCCTTCTGCCCCGGCAACGCGCGCGGGCTTGCCTTCGCGGGCGGCTTCGCGGTGATCGGCCTTTCCTAGCCGCGGGACAACCGTACCTTCAGCGGCCTGGCCCTGGACGACGCGCTCGCCCGCCACGGCGCCGAGGCGCGCTGCGGGCTGCTGGTCGTCAACCTGGCGACCGGCGATGCCGAGCATTGGCTGCGCCTCGACGGCCTGATCAGCGAACTCTACGACGTGGCGGCGCTGGCCGGGGCGGCGCGGCCCATGGCGTTCGAATTCCGCTCCGACGAGATCAAACGGACGGTCACCATCGGCACAACCTGATGGTCATTGTTCGCGCGGTGGTGCGCCGTTAGGTTCGGGCCCCGAACAGCAGGCAGGATGACATCATGCGCGTCGGCGTCGAGGTGGGTGGCACGTTCACGGACCTGGTGGCGATCGACGGCGGCACGGTACGCGTGGCCAAGGTGCCGAGCGTGCCGCGCCGCCCGGACGAAGGGGCGTTCCAGGCGTTGCAGGCCGGCAAGCTGGACCTGGGCGCCATCAAGGACCTCGTCCACGGCTCGACGGTGGGCACCAACGCGGTGCTCGAGCGCAAGGGCGCGCGGGTCGCGTTCCTGACCACGGCGGGCTTCCGCGATCTGCTGTTCCTGCAGCGCCACGACCGGCGCAACATCTACGACCTGGCGTACAGGAAGCCGACACCGGTGGTGCGGCGGCGCGACTGCTACGAGGTGCCCGAGCGCATGCTGGCGGACGGCACGGCGGAGCGACCCTTCGACGCGGCGGCCTTCGAGCGCGATGTGATCCCGCGCCTGAAGGCAGCGGGTTACGAGGCCGTGTCCGTGTGCCTGCTGAACGCCTACGCCAACCCGGCCCACGAGGAGGCGGTGCGCGACCTGGTGCGGCGCCACCTGCCGGGCGCCTCTATCACCATCTCGTCGGACGTGACGCGCGAATTCCGCGAGTACGAGCGCGCCTCGACCACCACGCTCGCCGCATACCTCCAGCCGGTCATCGCCGGCTATCTGGCGCGCTTCGAGGACACGCTCGGCCGCCACGGCTTCAAGGGTCGCTTCAGCGTCATGCAGTCCAACGGCGGCCGCCTGCCCGCCGAGGGCATGCGGCGCAACGCCATCACCTCGCTGTTCTCGGGCCCGGCCGCCGGCGTGATGGGCGCGGCGCGCCAGGCGGGGCTCAGCGGCTATGCCAATCTCATTACCTTCGACATGGGCGGCACCTCGACCGACGTGTGCCTGGTCGAGAACGGCCGGCCGTCGCTGGCCGCCGAGACCGATATCGATGGCCTGCCGGTGCGCCTGCCGGTGCTCGATATCGTGACCGTCGGCGCCGGCGGCGGCAGCATCATCTGGTGCGATGAGGGCGGCATGCTGCGCGTCGGGCCCGAAAGCGCGGGCGCCGACCCGGGCCCAGCCTGCTACGGGCGCGGCGGGCGTCGGCCCACCATCACCGACGCCCACGTGGCGCGTGGCACCATCCGGCCCGATGCGCTGCTGGGCGGCAACTTGCGGATCGACGCGGCCGCCGCGGCGTCGGCGCTGGCCCCCATCGCCGAGGCCTTCGGTCTTTCGCCCGAGGACATGGCGGACAGCGCGCTGCGCGTCGCCGAGGCCAACATCGTGCGCGCGATCCAGCTCGTGACCACCGAACGCGCCCGCGACCCGCGCGATTTCGTGCTGGTGCCGTTCGGCGGCGCCGGGCCGCTGCACGCCGCCAAGGTGGCGGCGGACCTGGGCGTGGGCACCATCGTGGTGCCGCCCAACGCCGGTGTCATCTCGGCCTACGGGCTGATCGCGTCGGACTTCGTGCACTACGACACCATGACCCGACGCATCGCGCTCGACGACGGGGCACCCGCGGCAGTGGCCGAGGTGTTCCGCGCCATGCGCGACGGCGCGCGCGCACGCTTCGAGGCGCTCGGCCTGGCCAGGAGCGCGTGCTACACCTTCGCCTTGCAGATGCGCTTCGTCGGCCAGGCGTTCGAACTGCCGGTCGAGGTCGACGCCGAACGCGCCGAGCGCCTGACCGTGGCCGAGCTGGCGGAACTGTTCGGCAAGGTGCACGAGAGCATCTTCTTCCATGGCGCCGGCACCGGCCGGCCCATCGAGATCGTCGCCTACCGCCTGGGCATCGTGGCGCCGCAGACCGACGTGCCGGCCCTGACCGAGGGCGGTGGCGACGCCGGGCGCACCGGCGACTTCGCGCTCTACGACAATCGGGAACGGCAGACCGGCCGGCTGATGGCGCGCGGAGCGTTGGCCCACGGCGTCGCGCTGGCGGGCCCCGCCCTGCTGGAGGACCCGACCGCCACGGTCTACGTACCGCGGGGCTGGACGGCGCGGCACGACAGCCACGACAATCTCGTCATGACACGGGGGTAGCTTGCCATGGCCATGACCCGCAACCTCGACCCGGCGGATTACGCCGTCATCAGCCAGGCACTCCAGGCGATCGGGCGCGAAATGGGCGCCAAGCTGGTGCGCAGCGCCTATTCCACCGTGGTGCGCGAAGCGCGCGACGCCTCGGCCGCCCTGACCGACCGCCACGGCCACGTCATCGCCCAGGCCGAACTGATCCCCATGCAGCTCGGCTCGATTGGCGCGACGATCCAGCCCTGCCTGGAGCGATTCCCGGTCGAGACGCTGGAGCCGGGCGACTTCCTGATCACCAACGACCCCTACCACGGCGGTCAGCACCTGCAGGACGTGTTCATCTTCACACCGATCTTCGTCGACGGCCGGGTCGTCGGGTTCAGCGCCTCGATCGCGCACCACCTGGACCTCGGCGGCGGCAACCCGGGGCTGAACGCCTCGTCGCGCGACGTCTATCAGGAAGGCATCATCATTCCACCGTCAAAATACAGCGAGCGGCGCGATTGGAACGGCGGCGGCCTGGAGCGGCTGATCGCCGCCAACGTGCGCGTGCCCGGCCAGACCATCGGCGACTTCTACGCCCAGTTTGCCGCCAACCACATCGGCGCGGCGCGCGGCGCGCAGTTGTGCGCGCGTTACGGCACCGACACGGTCGAGGCGACCATGGCCGAACTGCAGGACTACGCCGAGCGGCGCGTGCGCGCGGCGATCGCCGCCCTGCCCGACGGCACCTACGTGGGCGAGGACGCGCTGGATGACCGCTGGGGCGATGGCGGCACCCTGACGGTGCGCGCGACGATCACGGTCAAGGGCGACACGCTGGCGGTCGATTTCAAGGGCACGGCCGGACAGGTAGCGTGCCACGTCAACGCGCCCTTCGCCTCCACGGTCTCGGCGACGCTGTCGTGCCTCAAGGCGGTGCTGACCGGGCCGGACGTGCCGTTCAACGAAGGCGCCAAGCGGCCAATCACCGTGACCGCGCCCTACGGCTCGATCCTAAACCCGCGGCCGCCGGCGCCGGTGCGCGCGCGCATGAATTCGGCCTACCGGGCCTATGGCGCGGTGATGCGCGCGCTGGGCCAGGCGGCACCAGACCGCGTCGTCGCCCAGGGCTACGACACCACCTGGGCCGCGGCGCTCAGCTACCTGACGCCGGACGGCTACAAGGTGCACCTGGACATCCTGGGCGGTGGACTGGGCGCCGGCAGCCGGTCCGACGGCTGCGACGCGGTCGACGGACCGCTCAGCAACTGCTCGAACACGCCGATCGAGGTTCTGGACATGGACTTCGACGCCTACCGCGCCACGGCCTACGAGCTGGTCGCCGACAGCGGCGGGGCCGGGGTGCACCGCGGCGGCGCTGGCTATCGCCGCGCCTACGCGGTCGTCACCGACGGCGTCAATTTCGCCACCTACGCCGACCGCTTCCAGCGCGCGCCCCAAGGCTTGGCGGGCGGACGGCCGGGCGCCAGCGCGCTCTGCCGGGTGCGGCGCGACGGGCAGGTGATCGACGCGGCGATCAACACCGGCATGATCCTGGCGAAGGGCGACACGGTGGAGTTCATCACCGGCGGCGGCGGCGGTCACGGCGACGGGCGCGCCCGGCCACGCGGTCAGCTGGCCGAGGACATCGCCGATGGCTTGGTCAGCGAGGCGGCGGCCCGGCGCGACTACGGCCTCGCGCTCGGCGCGGACTGACCGCGTTGCGCAACCTCGATCCGGTCGACGTCGCGGTCGTCGGCCAGTCGCTGACCGCGGCAGCGCGCGAGATGGGCGCCAAGCTGGTGCGCAGCGCCTATTCCACGGTCGTGCGCGAGGCGCGCGACGCCTCGGCCGCCATCGTGGACGCGCGCGGCAACACCGTCGCCCAGGCCGAACTGATCCCGATCCAGCTCGGCTCGATCGGCGAGACGCTGCGCCCGTGCCTGGCCCGCTTCCCGGCCGAGACGCTCGAGGACGGTGACATCCTGGTCAACAACGACCCGTACCAGGGCGGCCAGCACCTGCAGGACGTGTTCATCTTCTCGCCGATCTTCGTGGAAGGCCGTGTCATCGCGTTCGCCGCCTCGGTCGCCCACCACCTGGACCTGGGCGGCGGCGCGGCCGGCCTGAACAACAGCGCGAGCGACCTCTACCAGGAAGGCATCGTCATCCCGCCGTCGCGCTTCAACCTGCCGCGCGACTGGAACGGCGGGCCGTTCGAGCGCTTCCTGGCCGCCAACGTGCGCGTCCCCGCCCAGACCATCGGCGATTTCAACGCCCAGCTCGCGGCCAACCGGGTGGGTGCCGCGCGCGTCGCCGAACTGGCGCGACGCCACGGCGCGGCGACGGTCACGGCCGTGATGGATGCCATGCTCGACTACGCCGAGCGGCGCGTGCGCGCGGCGATTGCCGCCCTGCCCGACGGCCGCTACGAGGGCGAGGACTGGCTCGACGACGACGGCGTCGGCGAGGAACCGGTGCGCGTCCACGTCGCCATCACCAAGGCGGGCGAGACGCTGGACATCGACTACGCCGGCACGGCGCCGCAGGTCGCGCGCAACATCAACGCTCCGTTCGCCTCGACCGTGTCGGCGACCCTGAGCTGCCTGAAGCTGGTGCTGACCGGGCCCGACGTGCCGTTCAACGAGGGCGCCAAGCGCCCGATCACGATCCGCGCGCCGCTGGGCTCGCTGCTCAACCCGCGCCACCCGGCGCCGGTGCGCGCGCGCATGGAGCCGTGCTACCGCGCGTTCGGCGCGCTGATGCAGGCGCTGGGCAAGGCCGCGCCCGAGCGAGTCATGGCGGCGGGCTACGACACCACCACGGCGATCGCGCTGAGCCGCCTGGGCCCAGCCGGTTGGCAGGTCCACCTGGACATCCATGGCGGCGGCTGGGGCGCGCGCGCCGACGGCGACGGCGAGGACGGCATCGCCGGACCGCTGGGAAACTGCGCCAACACGCCGGCCGAGGTGGTCGACGCCGAATACGGCTACTTCCGCATCGCCGAGTACGGGCTGCGGCCGGGCAGCGCCGGCGCCGGGTGCCATCGCGGCGGCACCGGGCTGCGCCGCGTCTTTCAGATGACCGAGGACAACGTCGGCTTCGCGCTCTACGCCGACCGCTTCAAGTTGGCGCCGCGCGGGCTGGCGGGCGGCGTCGACGGCTGGCCGGCCCGCTGCTTCGTCGAGCGTGACGGTACCACCATCCCGTTCCGCTCCAAGGCCGCCATGACGTTGCGGCGTGGCGACCGCCTGGTGCTGGAGACCGCCGGCGGCGCCGGCCACGGCCCCGCCACGGCGCGCTCGAACGAGGCGATCTTCCACGATGTCGAGGAAGGTCTCGTCGGCGATGGCTGAGCCGACGGCGCGCCGGCCGAGCCGCGCCCAGGTCAAGGCCGGCACCCGCGCGCGCCTGATCCGCTCGACCATCGACGTCATCGCCGAGAAGGGCTTCGCCGGAACCACGCTGGCCGATGTGGCGCACCGCACGGGCATGTCGCGCGGCATCGTCAACTTCCACTTCGCCAGCAAGGAACAGCTCCTGGCGGCGACCCTGGCCTACATGGCGGACGAGTATCAGCAGGTGTTCGAGCGCGTGATGCGACGCGCCGGGCGCGCGCCGGCCGCGCGGCTGGCTGCGCTGCTGAAGGTCGACTTCCACCCGACCCTGTGCACCGGGCGCAAGATCATGGCGTGGCGCGCCTTCTGGGCCGAGTCGCGCGCCCGGCCAGCGTTCCGGCGCCAGCGCGACACGCTGGACGCGCGCTACTTCCGCGAGGCCGAGGCGCTGTGCGCGCGGCTGATCGATCACGGCGACTACACGGGGCTGGATGCGGCCATCGTCGCGCGCGGGTTGAACGCTATGATCGACGGCCTGTTGGACGAGATCATGATGCACCCCGAAGCGGTCAGCCGTGCCGCAGCGCGGCGGGTCTGCCTGACCTTCCTGGCCGGCCTGTTCCCCAAGGACTTCACCGCCCCCGGCCGCTGAGCCCGCACCGATCAGCGCTGGTCGAGCTTCAGCTCGATGCGGCGGTTGCGGCGGTGCGCGATCTCGTCGAGGCGCATATCAAGCGGGTGGAACTCGCCGAAGCCGGTCGCCGCGAGCCGCTCGGGCGGCACACCCTGGGCGGCCAGGTACTTCACCACCGACACGGCGCGCGCGGTCGAAAGCTCCCAGTTCGAGGCGAACTGCGGCGTGTTGATGGGCACGCTGTCGGTATGGCCGTCGACGCGCAGGATCCACGGCAGGTCGGTGGGGATGTCCCGCGCTATCGTCAGCAGGGTCGCCGCGAGTTGGCCGAGTTGGGCCTTGCCGCCGTCCTCCAGGTCCGCCGAGCCTGAGGCGAACAGCACCTCGGACTGGAACACGAAGCGGTCGCCCTCGATACGCATGTCGGGGCGCTCGCCCAGCACCTCGCGCAGGCGCCCGAAGAACTCGGAGCGGTAGCGCTCCAGCTCCTGCACACGGTTGGCGAGCGCGACGTTGAGCTTGCGGCCCAGGTCGGCGATCTGCACGTCCTTGTCGCGCGCTTCCTGCTCCTTCAGGTCCAGCGCGGCCGCGAGCGCGGCCATCTGATCGCGCAGCGCGGCGATCTGCTGGTTGAGCAGGGCGACCTGCGCCTGGGCCTCGGCCGAGAGGTTTTCGGCCGCCGCGAGTTCGCGCTCGTTCAGCGCGAGCAGGCTGGTCAGCTCGGAGAGCCGGATATCGCGTTCCTCGATGGTCTTCTGCCCCAGAAGCGTGCGCTCGGCCTCGTCGGCCAGCGTCGCCTCCAGCTCGCGGCTGCGGTCGCGCAGTGCACCGATCTCGGCGTCGCGCTCCTCGATCGTGCCGGCGAGCCGCGCGATGTCCGCCTCGAGGCTCGCGCGCAGCGCTTCCAACGCGGCGATGTCGCGCCGGAGCGATTCGATCTCGGCCAAGCGCAGCTTGAGCGCGTCCTCGCCGATCTTGACTTCCTCGTCGAGCGCGTCGCGCACCGCCGCCGCGTCGGCCGCGTCGCGCAGGGCGCGGTCGCGTTCCGCCAACACCGCCGAAAGCTGCGCCGCCGCGTCGTCGCGTGCTTCGACCGAGCGTTGCAGCTCGGCCGAAAGCTGCGCCGCGTTGAGCCGCAGGTCCGCGTTGGCCTGGCGTTCCAGCGCCAGCAGGTCGGCCAACTCGTCGATCTGCGATTGCAGGCGCGCCAGCGCCTGATCGCGGCCGCTGAGCGCGTGGGTCAGCACCGTCTGCGCCAGCGAGAAGGCGACCAGCAGGAAGATGAAGACCAGCAGCAGGGTCGACAGCGCGTCGACCCAGCCCGCCCAGGGGTCGATCGCCCGTGCCGCGCGTCGGCCGCGCAAGGCCATGGCGGCGGCCTAGCCCTGGCCGCGCCGCTGTACGCTGGCCGCGGCGACCGTGCGGGCGAGCAGCTTGATCTCCCTGCGCAACTCCTCCACCAGCTGGTTGCGGCCGCGCACCGTTTCCTCGACCAGCCGGTTCATAGCCACGTCCATGTTGCGCACGTGGCCGCGGCTGGCCTCGTCGAGCCCGCCGCCGACCGTCGCGGCGTCGACCAGCCGCTGCAACAGCGGCCGCATGTCCATCTGGCCCTCGGCGAGCTTGAGCATCACCGACTGGCCGACGCGCATCTGATCGGTCAGCGCCGCCAGGCGTTCAGCCAGCTGCGCCAGGTTGGCGTCGGCCGCGCGGCGGCTGTCCTCGCCGCGCTGCATGATGCGTTGCAGGCCTTCCAGGCTTTCCGCCGTCTGTTCCAGGAGCGCCGCCACGTACGCGGGCACCGACTGGTCACCGTCGCTGCCGCCGACGCCCGAGGGCAGCCGGGTCAGGCTCGACAGCCACTCCTCGAGCTCGTTGTAGAACCGGTTCATGGCCTGGTCGGCCTGCAGGCCCAGGAATCCCAGCACCAGCGAACCGGCCAGGCCGAACAGCGAGGTGGAGAACGCCGTGCCCATGCCGGTGAGCGGCGCCTCAAGGCCCGCCTTGAGGTCCTCGAACGCGGTGACCAGGTCGCCCGTGCCGATGTCCAGGCCCTGGATCACGTCGCGCACCGAGCCCATGGTAGTCAAGAGGCCCCAGAACGTGCCGAGCAGGCCGAGGAAGATGAGCAGCCCGATCATGTAGCGCGAGGTCTCGCGCGCCTCGTCGAGACGCGAGCCAATGCCGTCCAGCAGCGTGCTCATGGCCGTGGCCGACAGCACCACGCGGCCCTTCTTCTCGCCCAGCATGGTGGCCATGGGCGCCAGCAGCGTGGGCGGCGCGGCGATCGACAGGCCGGGCTGGTTGCGCCGGAACGACTCGATCCACTGCACCTCGGGTTCGAGCCGCGTGACCTGGCGGAACACGTAGCCGATGCCCAGCAGAAACACGCCGGCGATCAGGCCGTTCAGCCACGGGCTGGCCTTGAACGCCGTGATCACCGTCTGGTTCAGCACCACCACCACGATGCCGACCAGGACCAGGAACACGACCATGCGGATGATGTAGGTCTGTGGTCGGCTCATGGACATGCTCCGGTCCGATCAGCGTGGCAGGCCGACGACGTCCACCCGGTCCGGCGGTCCCTGCTCGACCGCGTCGCCCAGCGCGCGCACGTCGATGCGGGTTGAGCGGACCCCGTTCTCGATCAGGTAGTCGCGCACCGCCTGCCCGCGTCTGAGCGACAGGAGGCGGGGGGCGCTGGCGCCGTCGCCCTGGGAACCGGCGTAGGCCATGAGCTGGATGCGCGCGGTCTCGTCGCGCAGCATGGCCGCGAGCAACGTGTCCAGGCTGGCCGCCGCCTCGGGCCGCAGGTCCATCTCGTCGGCGGCGAAGCCGATGGTCAGGACCGGACCGGGCTGGGTCAGGTCGAGCGGCCCGTCGGGCGCGAGTGCGGCGACCTGAGGTTCGGGCTCGGGCTCGGGTTGAGCCACGGTCTCGGGCTCGGTCGCCGGCAGCGGTTCTGCCGCCGCTGGCTCGCTCTGCAAGGGTTCTGGCTCGGCCGCCGGCTCGAGCGGCGCGGCCGGCATGGGCTCGGCAGGTTCCAGGGCGGCGACCGTCGCGGGCTCCACCGGCGCCGGTTCGAGGTCCGGTTCGGGTTCCGGCGCCACCTCGGCCATGGCCGCGCTGGTCAGCGCCGGCAGCGCCGGCGCGGGTTCGGGAGGCGGCGGCACGGCGGCTACGGCCGATGGCGCCGGGTCGATGCACTCGGCGATCGGACCGGCATCCGCCGACTCCAGCACCACGGCGGATGCGATCGGCATGACCAGGACCGGCGCCGCGGCGCCGTCGCTCGTGTCCGGACCGAGGCTATCGAGGACGCCCAGATCGACCTCGACCGCCGCGCGGCCCGAGGTGACGACGAGCGGTGCGGCTTGGATCGTCCCACCCGCCATCAGGGCCGCGACCAGGGCCACGGCGGCCATGGCGCGGCGACGATCCGGCGGGCGGCGTAGCAGCGTCATGGTGTTTGTCCTGTCGTCCGCGAGGCGCGGGGCCACCATAGACCACGGTCCCAACGCCGACAACGACGGTGCTTAGCGCGGCAATGTGGCCGTGGTGTGGCGCACGGACGCGAGAGCGCGGATCAGGCCGTCGTGCACGTGGGGGTTGGCAGCGGCCACGTCCCCCTGCGCCAGGCCGTCCACGCCTCCCGCCAGATCGGTGACCAGGCCGCCGGCCTCGCGCACGATCAGCACCCCGGCCGCCAGGTCCCAAGGCTTGAGCCCGGCTTCCCAGTAGCCGTCGAGCCGGCCCGCCGCGACATAGGCCAGGTCGAGCGCGGCCGCGCCGAACCGGCGCACCGCGGCACCCGCCGCCAGCACCGCGTCGATCTCGGCCAGGAACGGCGCGAGGTCTGCATCGCCCGGATCGGGCCGACCGTGGGCGATCACCGCGTCCTCGAGCCGGCGCCGGGCCGAGACGCGCAGGCGCCGGTCATTGACATAGGCGCCCCGCCCCTTCTCGGCCCAGTAGGTCTCGTCCTTGATGGGATCGAACACCAGGCCCGCCACCACCTCGCCGCCGGTCTCGTAGGCGATCGAGATGGCGAAGTGTGGGATGCCGTGCAGGAAATTGAGCGTGCCGTCGAGCGGATCGACGATCCAGCGCGCGGACGCATCGCGCCCGTCCTCGGCGCCGTTCTCCTCGGCCAGGATGCCAGCGGCGGGGCGAGCGCGCTTGAGTTCGGCCTTGATCGTGCGCTCGGCCGCCAGATCGGCAGCGCTGACGAAATCGGCCGGCCCCTTGCGGCTGACCTGGAGCTGTTCGACCTCGTTGAAGTCGCGGATCAGACGCCGCGCGGCCTTGTCGGCCGCCGCGGCCATGACCGTGACGAGAGGCGGGCGGGCGACCAACGAAGCCTAGTCCTTGGCCCGTTCGAGGTACTCGGAATCGGCCGTGCCGACCACGATGCGCTCACCGGCACCGATGTGCGGCGGCACCATGACGCGCACGCCGTTGTCCAGCCGCGCCGGCTTGTAGCTGGCGGCGGCGGTCTGGCCCTTCACGACCGCGTCGGTCTGCTCGACCGTGCAGACGACGGTCTCGGGCAGTTCGACGGACAAGGGCTTGCCCTCGTAGCTCGACACGGTGACGACCATGCCGTCCTGCAGGAACACCGCGGCGTCGCCGACCAGGTCGCGCGGGATGGTGATCTGCTCGAACGTCTCGCCGTCCATGAAGGTGAGCGTCTCGCCCTCGGCGAACAGGAACTGGTAGTCGTGGTCGTCCAGCCGCACGCGTTCCACCGTCTCGGCCGAACGGAACCGCTCGTTCAGCTTGGTGCCGTCCTGAACGCCCTTGAGCTCGACCTGCATGTACGCGCCGCCCTTGCCGGGCTTCGTGTGCATGGTCTTGACCGCGACCCACAGCCGATCCTTGTGCTCCAGGATCATGCCGGGCCGAATTTCGACGCCTGAGATCTTCATCGCCGTAGACCAAGGAAATTGGGGGATTTTCGGGGCGCGACTCGTATCAGCTTGGCCACGCCCTGTCCACGGCCTCGTTGAGGGCGGCGATGGCATCGGCCGGGCCCGCGGTGGCGTGCCAGACCGCCTCGTCGACCGCCAGGAAGTCGGCGCCGGCGGCCACCGCCGCCGCCACGTCGGCGGGCGTGGCGATGCCGCGCGCCAGGCACGGTACGACCATGGTCCCGGCCCACCAGGCGAGGAGATCGAGGTTGTCGAAGGCGAGAACGTCCGCGCCCGCCTCGCCCGCCACCATGGCGCCGTGCCGGGTTGCCGCGCATGCGCCGACGATGGCGCCGGGTCCGAGCGCGCGTCGCGCGTCCGCCACATCGGCGTCCGGCTCGGACAGGACGACGCCGTCGGCCCCGCGCGCGGCCGCCACGTCGTCGCGCACCAGGACGGCAACGCCACGCGCCTGGATCGCCGCGATCAGGCCCGGCACGGCCGCGATGAGCTCGAGCGCCGCCACATCGCCGCCGCCGAGCGCCGCCAGCACGTCATCGGGCGCGATGCCGGCCGGCGCCACCAGATACAGTCGTGGGCGCTCGGGCGCGGTCATGACGGCGCGCCCTCGAGCCAGACGCTGAGCGCCGCTTGGGCGTCGGCGCGGTCGAGCGGATCGAGGGCCACGGGGCGTTCGGCCAGAACGCGCGCGCCGAGGCCGGCGGAGATGCCTTGCAGCCGCGTGCGTGCCGAAGCGTGGCCAGAAAACACGACCCAGCGCCAGCCCGCGCGCAACGCCGCCTGGGCTCGCCCCGCCGCGTCGCCGCAGTCGATCACGGCCCGGACATCGGCGCCCGGCGCCTCGGCGAGGCCTGCTTCGATCATGGCCAGCAGCGCATCGGGGCCGGCGTAGTCCGCGGCACCCGGCGCGGTCAGCAGCGTCACGGGATGCCCACGTTCGGCGGCGATGCGCGCGGCGCGGGCGACATCGGCGCGGCCGTGGACGACGACGGCCCGGCGATCCGCGGCGCCGTCAGCGGGCAAGCGCCGCGACGCCCGGCAGCGTCTTGCCCTCGAGCCATTCGAGGAACGCACCGCCGGCGGTCGAGACGTAGGAGAAGCGGTCGACCACGCCGGCCGCCGCCAGGGCCGCCACGGTATCACCACCACCGGCGACGCTGACCAGCCGCCCGGCACCGGTCAGTTCGGCCGCCTTGCGCGCCAGCGCCACGGTGCCGTCGGCGAAGCCCTCCAGCTCGAAGGCGCCAAGCGGCCCGTTCCACAGCACGGTCCGGCATTGCGCCAGCCGCTCAGCCATGTCGGCCACCGTGCGCGGACCCACGTCCAGGATCATCGACGCGGGTTTGACCCGGTCGACCGACAGGGTCTCGCGCGGCGCACCGGCCTCGAACTTCTCGGCGCACACCACGTCGCGCGGCAGGATGATCGCGCAACCCGCGTCCTTGGCGTTGGCCGAGATGGTCGCCGCCGTCTCCGCCAGGTCCCGTTCGCACAGCGACTTGCCGACCTCGATACCGCGCGCGAACAGGAAGGTGTTGGCCATGCCGCCACCAATGGCCAGCACTTCGACCTTGCCGACCAGGTTGGTCAGCACCTCGAGCTTGCCCGAGACCTTGGCGCCGCCGACCACAACCATCACTGGGCGCTGCGACGCGCCGAGCGCGCCATCGAGCGCCTCGAGCTCCGCCTGCATGAGCCGGCCGGCCGCCGCCGGCAGCACGTGGGCGAGGCCTTCGGTCGAGGCGTGCGCCCGGTGCGCCGCCGAGAACGCGTCGTTCACATAGACCTCGCCCGACGTGGCCAGCGCCGCGACGAAGGCCTTGTCGTTGGCCTCCTCGCCGCCGTGGAAGCGCACGTTCTCCAGCAGCAGGACCTGGCCGTCCCCTAGGCGCGCCACGGCCGCCGCCGCCGCCGGCCCGATGCAATCCTTGGCGAAGGCGACGGGGCGGCCCAGGGCGGCGGCCAGCGCCGGCGCCAGGGGGGCGAGCGACATGGACGGCGCGCTGGCGCCCTTGGGCCGGCCGAAGTGCGACAGGATGACGACGCGCCCCCCCTTGTCGGCCAATTCGCGCACGGTGGGCATGGCGCGGTCGATCCGGGTCGCGTCGGTGACGCGGCCCTCCTGCATGGGCACGTTGAGGTCGAGGCGGATTAGCACCCGGCGGCCCTTGACCGCCAGGTCGTCGAGGGTACGGAAAGCCGCCATGTCTAGCGGAGCCGGCCGATGGTCGCGGCCACGTCGCACATGCGGTTCGAGAAGCCCCACTCGTTGTCGTACCAGGCGAGCACGCGCACCAGCGTGCCGGCGACCACCTGGGTCTGGGTCAGATCGAACGTCGCGCTGGCCGGGTTGTGGTTGAAGTCGGTCGAGACCAGCGGCTGGTCGGTGGTGACCAGCACGCCCTTGAGCCGGCCGTTGGCCGCGTCGATCACGGCCTGGTTGATCACCTCGAAGCTGGTCGAGGTCTTGGCGTTGAACACCAGATCGACCATCGAGACGTTGGGCGTGGGCACGCGCACGGCAGTGCCGTCCAGCTTGCCCTTCAGCTCGGGCAGCACCAGACCGACCGCGCGCGCGGCACCCGTCGAGGTCGGGATCATGCTGAGCGCGGCGGCGCGCGCCCGCCGCAGGTCCTTGTGCTGCACGTCGAGCACCGGCTGATCGCCCGTGTAGGCGTGCACCGTGGTCATAAAGCCCTGGGCGATGCCAACCGCCTGGTGCAGCACCTGGGCGACTGGCGCCAGGCAGTTGGTGGTGCACGAAGCGTTCGAGATGACTTCGTGCTTGGCCTCGATCTTGTCGTGGTTGACGCCATAGACGACGGTGATGTCGGCGCCATCGGCGGGGGCCGAGACCAGGACCCGGCGCGCGCCGGCGTTCAGGTGCGCCGCCGCTTGCTCGCGCTTGGTGAAGATGCCGGTGCATTCCAGCGCCAGATCGACGCCGATCGACTTCCACGGCAGCTTGGCGGGATCGCGTTCGGCGACCACCGCGATCGGACCGCGCCCGATGTTGATGGAGCCGTCCTTGACGGTCACCGTGCCGGGGAACGGCCCGTGCACCGAATCGTAGCGCAGCAGGTGGGCGTTGGTTTCGGCGGGCGCGAGATCGTTGATCGCGACGACCTGGATGTCGTCACGCCGCGCCTCGTGGATCGCGCGGAGCACGTTGCGGCCGATACGGCCGAAACCGTTGATGGCGACGCGCAAGGTCATGGGGTTCCTCTCTGGCCTCGTGGTTTCGTCACAGGCGTTCGCGCGCCGCGGCGACGAGCGCCGCGGGCGTGATGCCGAAATGGTCGTAGAGCGCGGGCGCCGGTGCCGAGGCGCCGAACCCGGCCATGGCGACGACGGCGCCGCCCTCGCCCACGTAGCGCTCCCAGCCCTGGGCCACCCCGGCCTCGACCGCCACGCGCACAGTTCCGGGGTCGATCACGGAGCGGCGGTAGGCCGCGTCCGTCGCGTCGAACAGCTCCCACGAGGGCAGCGAGACCACGCGGGTGCCAACGCCCCCGGCCTCGAGCGTGGTGCGCGCCGCCAGCGCGATCGCGACTTCGGAGCCTGTACCGATCAGGGTGACGCGGGCCTTGCCCGACGCCTCGGCCAGGACGTAGCCGCCCTGGGCGGTCAGGTTGCGGGGCGCGGTGGAAGTGCGCACCGGCGCCAGGTTCTGCCGGCTGAGCGCCAGCACGGTCGGCCCGTCGCGCCGCTCCAGGGCCACGGCCCATGCCTCGGCGGTCTCGACCGCGTCGGCCGGGCGCAGCACCACCACATTGGGCATAGCGCGCAAGGATGCCAGATGTTCGACCGGCTGGTGCGTCGGCCCGTCCTCGCCCAGCCCGATGGAATCGTGGGTCATGACGTAGACGACCCGCTGGCCCATCAGCGCGGACAGGCGGATCGACGGCCGGCAGTAATCGGTGAACACCAGGAACGTGCCGCCGTAGGGAATAACGCCACCGTGCAGCGCCATGCCGTTCATGACCGCCGCCATGCAGTGCTCGCGCACGCCGTAGTAGATGTAGCGCCCGCCGGGCGCCGCCTTGGTGAAGGGCGTCGTCGCCTTGGTCTTGGTGTTGTTCGAGCCGGTCAGATCGGCCGAGCCGCCGATCAGCGCGGGGATCGCGGCGGTCAGGGCCTCGAGCGCCATCTCGCTCGCCTTGCGCGTGGCGACGGTCGGCGGGTTGGTGATCAGGCCCGCCACATGGGCGTCGTAGGCGGCACGCCAGCCCTCGGGCAGGTCGCCGGCCACGGTAGCGGCGAACGCCGCGCGGTGCGCCGAGACGGCCAACCGGCGTTCCCACGCCGCGCGTTCGGCGGCGCCGCGCGCGCCCGCCGCGCGCCAGGCATCGCGCACGGCGCCGGGCACCTCGAACGGCGGGTGCGGCCAGCCCAGCGTTTCGCGCGCCCTGGCCACCTCGTCGGCGCCCAGGGGCGAACCGTGAGTCGCCGCCGTGCCTTGCTTGGTCGGCGCGCCGAAGCCGATGATGGTGCGACAGGCAACGAGCGTCGGCCGCGTGGCGCCGCGCGTGCGCTCGAGCGCGCCGTGGATCGCCTCGGGGTCGTGGCCGTCGACCGTGTCAGTCGCCCAGCCGTAGGCCGCGAAGCGCACCAGCACGTCATCGGAGACGGTCAGGTCGGTCGGCCCATCGATCGAGATGCGGTTGTCGTCCCACATCACGACCAGCTTGGCGAGCCCGAGGTGTCCGGCCAGGCTGGCGGCCTCGTGGCTGACGCCCTCCATGAGGCAGCCGTCGCCGGCCAGCACGAAGGTGCGGTGGTCGACCAGGTCGGCGCCGAAGCGCGCCACCAGGTGCCGCTCGGCGATTGCCATGCCGACGGCGTTGGCCAGGCCCTGGCCGAGCGGTCCGGTCGTGGTCTCGATGCCCGCCGCGTGGCCGTGTTCGGGGTGGCCGGCGGTGCGGCTGCCGAGCTGGCGGAAGTTCCGGAGCTCGTCCATCGTCATGTCGGCGTAGCCGGTCAGATGCAGCAGCGCGTAGAGCAGCATCGAGCCGTGCCCGGCCGACAGCACGAAGCGGTCACGGTCGGCCCAATGGGGCACCGCCGGGTCGTAGCGCAGCGTGCGGGTGAACAGCACGGTCGCCACGTCGGCCATGCCCATGGGCATGCCCGGATGGCCCGATTTGGCACGCTCGACCGCGTCCATGGCCAGCGCGCGAATGGCGTTGGCCATATCGGCGTGACGCACGCGCGGTCTTGCGTCGGTCAAGGCGGAATCCTTGGGCGGAACCCGTTCGGGGTGCGCACCATGGCGGGGCGGCACGCGGGCGTCAACCCGGTTGGGCCGATGGGGGCGCGTTGACCTGCGCCGGACCATGGGCTATCGGTGGTCGGACCCATTGGGAGGCGGCGATGGCGGCCATGCGAAGCGAGCAGACGGCGGTAACCAAGGCACGGATCGAGCGAGCGCTCGATCGCATGGAACGGGCGACCGGACGCATCCAGGCCGATCGCGCGGCGCGCAAGGTGCTGCGCAAGGACAAACGGGTCGAAGCCGTGCGCGGCCGGCTGGACGCGGCCATCGCCGAACTCGACCGCATTCTGAAGGCCTGACATGGCACAGGTGGCCGTAACCCTGAACGGGCGCGACTACGTGGTGACCTGCGACGACGGCCAGCAGGAGCACGTCACCCGCCTGGCCCGTTCGGTCGACGACAAGGTGCGCACGCTCGCCAATGGCCTGGGCCAGATCGGCGAGGCGCGTCTCCTGGCCATGGCCAGCATCCTGCTGGCGGACGAGATCGACGACCTGAAGACCGCCGCGGCGGCGCCATCGCCGCCGCCGCCCGCGACGAGCGAGGCGGACGAGGTGTTGGACGGCCTGGCCGGTCGGCTCGAGATGATTGCGGCCCGGCTGGAGAGCACGTAAGGTCAGTGACGGACGGGTGCTGCGTCGTGCGAAGGCATCGAACGTCCCTGGGGCCAACACTTCCATGAAGGGAGCTGTCCCTATCGAGGGCGTGCCCTCGATACACGGCGCCCACCTGCGCAAGCAGGCCACAGTGGGAGCGATACAGCCTACGGCGAACGCGGCTCCGTCCACGCCCCGGGGACGCGACCCATGACTGTCGACGACGACAAGCGCCTGCTGCGCAAGGAGGCGCGCGTGCGCCGGTTGCAGCTCGCGCGCGTCGCCGGCGAGGACGCGGGCCGGCGCGCCGCCGACGATTTCCTGGCCGCGATCACGCTCGAGCCCGAGGCCGTGGTGTCGGGCTACTGGCCGGTCGGCGACGAGTTCGACGTGCGCCCGACGCTGGAACGCCTGCACGCCGCTGGCCACGCCTGCTGCCTGCCGGTTGTGGTGGGCAAGACCAAGCCGCTGGTGTTCCGCCGCTGGGAGCCGGGCGATACGCTGGTGCCCGCGGCGCTCGGCATCCCGGTGCCGTTGCCCGAGGCGGACGAGTTGGTGCCGGCTGTGCTGCTGGTGCCCATGCTGGCGTTCGACGACGCGGGCTACCGGCTGGGCTACGGCGGCGGCTTCTACGACATGACGCTGGACGCCCTGCGCGCGTCGGACCCGGCGCCCGTCGCGGTTGGCGCCGCCTTCGCCGGCCAGCGCGTGGCCCAGGTGCCGCACGACGACAACGACCAGCGGCTCGACTGGATCCTGACCGAGGACGGCGCGCGGCGCTTAGGCGCCGGCTGATGGCGCGAGGACACGCGATGATCGATCTCTACACCGCCGCGACGCCCAACGGGCAGAAGATCCACATCATGCTGGAGGAGTGCGGGCTGGTGTACCGCCCCCACTGGATCGACATCGACAAGGGTGAGCAGTTCGACCCGGCGTTCCTGGCGATCAGTCCCAACAACAAGATCCCCGCCATCGTCGACCAAGACGGCCCCGGCGGACGGCCGATCGCGATGTTCGAGTCGGGCGCGATCCTGCTCTACCTGGCCACCAAGACAGGCAAATTCCTACCCGCCGAGCCCATGGCGTACTGGGACACCCAGCGCTGGCTGTTCTGGCAGGTCGGCGGCTTCGGCCCCATGCTAGGTCAGGCGCATCATTTCAACGCCTACGCGCCCATGCGCCCCGACGGGCCCGTGGTGCTGCCCTACGCCCAGGAGCGCTACACCAACGAAGCCAACCGGCTTTACGGCTTGCTCGACCGCCACCTCGCCGATCACGCCTACGTGGCGGCGGACCAGTACACCATCGCCGACATGGCGATCTTTCCCTGGTGCCGGCTGCACAGCCGCCAGCGCGTCGACCTGGACGCCTAACGCCACGTCAAGACGTGGTTCGGCCGCATCGCCCAGCGCCCGGCTGTGGCCAAGGACATGAAGACGACTGAGGACATCGTCACCGGCTTCACAAAGGAAAGCTGGGACGTCGCCTTCGGCAAACGTCAGCGCAAACAGGGCTGATCGGGCGTTACAGCGTCGTGTGGCGGGCGCGGCAGCCGCGCTCGATGGCGACGGCGATCAGGCGGTCGAGCCCGAGCCGCTCGCGCAGCAGCTCCATGATGCGCGTCTCCTCGCGGCCGAAGCGGTGGTCGACCGCCGCGATCTCCCAGGCCAGAGCATAGGCCGTCTCGCGCAGCTTCACCGGCAGCGCCTCGGCGATCACGGTCAGGACCGCCTTCATGCCGTCCTCGTCGGCCAGCAGTGCCGCGCAATGCTTGGCCACGGTCGGCAGCTCGTTCTCATCGAAGCCGGCGAACACAGGGAGGCGGCGCACGATGTCGCCGATGCGCCTGAACTCGGCCTCGCGCATCTCGCGGTCGGAGGCCGAGACGACGATCATGGTGTAGATCAGCGCCGAATGGTGGTCGATGGTCGTGGTGTGGTCGACCGGCTTGGACGCGTTCATGCGCACTCCGTTCCTGCCGCGTCACATAGCCGGGCGGCCCGCACGGGTCAACCGCCCCGGTCAATCGCTCCGGTAGCCGGCCAGGAAGTGGCGCGGCGCGGCGATCGCCCCGTCCCTAGCGGTACCAGCGCGGTCAGCCGCCGGCCATGGCGGCGAAGAACCCTTCCGGATCGCCGCGTTCGACGAGCCGATGGCCGGCGATCTCGAAGAAGCGGGTGCCGATGGTCCGGACGAAACTGCGGTCGTGCGAAACGACGATGCAGCTCGCACCGTGTTCCAGGATTTCGGCCTCGAGCCGTTCCTGGCCAGCGATATCCACGTGGTTGGTCGCTTCATCCAGGAGATAGAAGTTCGGCTCGCTGAGCCTGAGCGCGAGCAGCACCAGGCGCGCCCGCTGGCCCAGGCTCAAGCCGCCGATGGGTTTCGTCTGCTTCTCGATCGGGAAGCCGGCGCCCGCGAGCAGTGACGTGGTGCGTTGATCGCCTTGCCAAAACCCTGCGATGACGTCGAACGGCGTCCCCGCGCCCGGAAGCTGCGACATGGCCTGGTCGGTGGTGCCCAGCTTCAGCGACGCCGTGACGCGGACGCCCTGGATGTCGTCGCTCGCGATGGCACGGGCCAGCAACTTCATGAACTGCGACTTTCCGGCCCCGTTGCGCCCGAGCAGCGCGAGCCGATCGCCCTGACAGAGGTGAAGCTTGGGCACCGTGAACAACGGGCGCCCGTCGGGCGCCGCCACCGTGACGTTCTCCATGGCCACCAGGACCTTCGCGCGAATGCCGGCGTTGGCGAGGCGGATGTCGCCGGACTTCTCCTTGTGTGGCGGCACGACCGCCGACTCGATCTTGGCGGCGCGCTCCTTGAGATGCTTCGCCTTGACCGTCAGAAGGTCCGAGCCGGAGTTGATGCCGATGTTGGTCAGCTTGGCCGCCTGGCGGCGCAGCTGCTGGGCATCCTTGAGATCGCGTTCCTGCTGGCGGGCCGTCGCCTGGTCGGCTTCGGCCAGCGCGGCGCGGGCGCGGCCGTAGGGCAGCGCGAAGCACGGTGACGATCCCGGCCTCAGGAACAGCGTTTGGTTCGTCGTCGCGTCGAGGAAACTGCGGTCGTGGCTGGCAATGACGATCGGCATGGCGCGCGTCGCGCCGTTCAGCCAACGCTCCAACTGGATGATCTTGCCCAGGTCCAGATGGTTGGTGGGTTCGTCGAGCAGCAGCACATCCGGCTCGTTGACCCAGACCCGCGCGATTAGCATGAGCCTCTGCCAGCCGCCCGACAGCCGCGCGACCGGGCGGCCACGCATGTCGTCCGGTGCCTCGAACGCGTCGAGCGCGACCTCGACGCGCCAGCCGTCGCTGTCGCGGGGATTCGGCCGTCAGGGCATCCAGCACCGCGTCGCGCAGCGTCAACGCGTGCAGGGTGTGTGGAACGTCCTGCTCGACGAAGCCGATGCGCAGGCCCCGTGAGCGGACGATGGCGCCGCTGCTCGGTTCCTGGCGGCCGGCGATGCAGCGCAGCAGCGTCGTCTTGCCCGCGCCGTTGCCGGCGACGAGACCGACGCAGTCCCCCTCGCCGATGACGATCGAGACGTCGTTGAAGACCGGTTCGGTGGCGATGACGCCGACGGCATTGAGGCTGATGGAGCCCATGGCACGATCTCTGGTCTTGAGGGAACCAAGGCGCGTAGGCGCCGGTGTAGGTAAACCAGAGAGCAGAACGGGAAAGGTGTCCGGACCCCTTTGGTCAGCCCTGCAGCAACGGCTGCAGGGCGTGAACAGGGCCACGCGTGCGATGCCAGTCAACTCGGATCGTCATGGGCTGGTTCATAAACCGCGACGGCATGCGACTTCAAGCGGCGATGACCGCCATCGCCATGGGTCCCCGCCGCCCGCAACGAACGTCGCCTCGCCTCTCGCTGCGGCCGGCGCGCGCCCGATGCCCGATCAATCGCCCCGGTACCCGGCCAGGAAGGCGCGCGTCGCGGCGATCGCCGCGGCCAGGCCGCAGCGTTCCACCGCCACGCCCTCGGGGAAGGCCGAGGCGAGTCGCGAGGGTAGCATGGCGTCGAGCATGACGAACACGCCACGGTCGTCGGCCCGGCGCACCAGGCGGCCGAACGCCTGGCGCAGCTTGAGCCGGGCAATGCGGTCGTCGAAGCGCGCGCCGCCGAAGGCGGCCCGGCGCGCCTTGTGCAGGATGTCGGGCCGCGGCCACGGCACGCGGTCGAACACGATCAGGCGCAGACTGGGTCCCGGCACGTCGACGCCGTCGCGCACCGCGTCGGTGCCCAGCAGGCACGCGCGCTCCTCGGCACGGAAGATGTCGACGAGCGTGCCGGTGTCCATGGCGTCCACGTGCTGGGCGTAGAGCGGGATGCCGGCGGCCTCGAGCGCGCCGCCGATGCGCGCGTGCACGGCGCGCAGCCGCGCGATCGCCGTGAACAGGCCGAGCGCGCCGCCCCCCGCCGCCAGGAATAGCTCGCGGTAGGCGGCGGCGATGTCGTCGGGCGCGTCGCGGCGCACGTCGCGCACCACCAGCACACGGGTCTGGCGGGCGTAGTCGAAGGGCGACGGCACGGCTACGCGCACGGCGGCGCCGTCCAGGTGCGCGGCGCCGGTCAGGGTCTCGGCCGCCTGCCACGCCTCGACCGGATCGCCGCCCGCGTCGCGCAGGGTCGCCGAGGTCACCAGCACGCCGTGGGCCGGACGCACCACCGCCTCGGCGAAAGGCTTGGTCGGATCGACCCCGTGGCGGTGGTAGCCGACGTCGATGTCGTGGCCGTCGATCCGGTCGATGGCGAACCAGTCGACGAACGCCTCGGGCACGGCATCGCCCAGCGCGGCCAGCATGGCGCGCCAGGCGGGCACGATGACCGTGCCGCGCCGTTCCAGCGCGCGCCCCTGGGCCTCGAGCCGCACGCGGGTCGCCCCGTCGAGCGTCGCCGCGTCCTCGTCGAGTCGGCGCGCGAAGCGTCGCGCGAGCTCGACCATGGGCTGGGCCAGCCGGGCGAGCGCGGCGTCGAGCGCCTGGGCCGCGTGAAGCGCGCCTTTGACCAGCGGCTCGGTCGGCGCCTCGAGGCTGTAGGGGCTGGCGGCGTCCTCGGCGCGCGCCAGCACCTGGGCGCGCACGCGTGCGAGGAACGTCTCGGTCGGCCCCATGGGATCGCCGGTCGCCACCCGGCGCAGCCAGCCTTCGGCGGGCAGCGCCCGTGCCGCCGTGAGGATCTCCTCGAGCAACGCGCGCTTCTCGTCGTCCTCGATCAGGTCGCCGGCGCGGCGTTCCAGGCCGCGGGCGCTGCGGTTACGCCGGCCCTCGCCGCCCAGCAGCCAGCGGCGCAAGTCGGCGGTCTCGCGCCCCGAAAGGTGCGCCGAGAACGCGCTGTCGGCCGCGTCAAACACATGATGCCCTTCGTCGAACACGATGTGGGTCGGCAACCAGGTGTCGGCGGCGGCGTGCGCCGCCTGGACCATGACCAGCGCGTGGTTGGCGATGACCACGTCGGCCCGGCGCGCCCGGCGGACCGAATCTTCGATGAAACAGCGGCCGTAGTGCGGGCAGGCGCTGTATAGGCATTCGCCGCGCCGGTCGGCAAGGCCGAGCGTGACGCGCGCGCCCAGGAGCTCGACCAGCCACGCCGGAAAGTCACCGCCGGTCAGATCGCCGTCGCGCGTCGCCTCGGCCCAGCGCGCGACCAGGCCGAGCGCGATGGCGTCGCGCGGCCGGCCGAGCGCGCCGGCCACCGCTTCCTCCAGGTTCAAGAGGCACAGGTAGTTCTCGCGCCCCTTGCGCACGACCACGCGGCGCGCCTTGGCAGCGGCGTCGGCGAACAGGCGATCGAGTTCGTGGTCGACCTGACGCTGCAGGTTGCGCGTGTAGGTGGAGACCCACACGGCACCGTCGTTCTTCTCGGCCCAGACGCTGGCCGGCGCCAGGTAGCCGAGCGTCTTGCCGACGCCCGTGCCGGCCTCGGCGACCACGAGGTTGGGCTGGCCGTCCTCCTCGCGCGGGGCGAAGGCGCGCGCGACTGCCGCCGCGTAGTCGGCCTGCTCCGGCCGGTCCTCGGCGTTCGCGCCTAGCATGGCGGCCAACCGGCGCCGCGCCTCGCCGTCGGTGACCGGCGCGCAGCCGGCCGGCGGCCGGGGCGCCGTTTCCTGCCATTCGGGCAGCCGGCGCCAGACGTCGAGCCCGCCGGGCGGCGCCGTGCCCACGACGGCCTGCACGGCTTCGGCCCATGGCCAGCCGCCGCGCGCCATGGTGGCGGCCACGGCCGCCGCGGCCTGGCGTGCGGGCTCGTCCAAGGCCGCCAACTCGGCCGTCAGGGCCTGGGCGGTGCGCGCCACGGTCGTCGCCTGGGTCCCCAGGCCGTCGGGTGCCGGCAGGCCGAGCAAGGCGGCCAGCCCGGCGGGGGTCGGCACGAAGAACGTGCCCGGGCGGACGAAGGCGGCGAGTTGAAGCACGTCGCGCAGCGCGCCGGCCTCCAGGCCGAGCCGGCGCAGCGTCGCCGGGCCGTGGCAGACCAGCGGCGGCGGCCCTGCGGCGATACGCCGGCGCGCCTCGTCCTTGGCGATCGTCCGGGCGCCGTCCGCGTCGGCGAGCGCCGCGCCGCCGGCGCCCACGACGAGCGCGGGTGCCGCCGCCACGAGCCGGGTTGGATTGGTCATGCGCCGACTATAGCGGCCGCGGCGCGTTGACGCTCCCGGCCGCGCTCCGTAGGGTCCGGCAGCCGCGGAGGAGCCGATGACCGAGTTGCGCGACCTTGCCCAAGCCTGCAACGCCTGGCCGTTCGTCGAAGCGCGCAAGCTGGTGGCACGCTTCGCCAAGGCGCCGCCGGCCAAGGGCTACGTGCTGTTCGAGACCGGCTATGGCCCCTCGGGCCTGCCGCACATCGGCACGTTCGGCGAAGTGGCGCGCACGTCCATGGTGCGCCACGCCTTCGCCCGGCTCTCCGACCTGCCGACCCGGCTGTTCGCGTTTTCCGACGACATGGACGGGATGCGCAAGGTCCCGACCAACGTGCCGAACCAGGCCATGCTGAACGAGCACATCGGCCGGCCGCTGACCTGCGTGCCCGACCCGTTCGGCAAGTACGAGTCCTTCGGGCACCACAACAATGCCATGCTGCGCGCGTTCCTGGACCGCTTCGGCTTCGACTACGAGTTCCAGTCCTCGACCGATTGGTACAGCTCGGGCCGGTTCGACGCGACGCTGCGCCTGGTGCTGCGCCACTACGACGCGGTCATGGCGATCATGCTGCCGACGCTGGGACCCGAACGTCGCGCCAGCTTCGCACCGTTCCTGCCGGTGTGCCCGCGCACGGGCCGCGTGCTGCAGGTGCCCATTGTCGGGCGCGACCTGGACGCCGGCACGGTCGCCTACCGCGACCCCGAGACCGGCGAGCACGTGGACGTGCCGGTGACCGGCGGCCACTGCAAGCTCGGCTGGAAGACCGACTGGGCCATGCGCTGGACCGCCATGGCCGTGGACTACGAGATGTCCGGTAAGGACCTGATCGATTCGGTCAAGGTGTCCAGCCGCATCTGCGCGGCGCTGGGCGGCGAACCGCCGGCGGGCTTCAACTACGAGCTGTTCCTCGACGACAAGGGCGAGAAGATCTCGAAGTCCAGGGGCAACGGCCTGACCATCGAGGAATGGCTGGCCTACGGCACCGAGGAGTCCCTGTCGCTGTTCATGTACGCCAACCCGCAGCGCGCCAAGCGGCTCTACTTCGACGTCATCCCGCGTCACGTCGACGAGTACGCCGACTGGCTGGTCAAGTCGCGTGCCGAGGCTCCGGAACGCATCCTCGACAATCCGGTCTGGCACATTCACCAGGGCACGCCGCCGGCGCCGACCCAGCCGCTGACCTACGCCGTGCTGCTGAACCTGGCCAGCGTGTGCAACGCTGAGGACAAGGCGGTGCTGTGGGGCTTCATCAGCCGCTACGTCAAGGACGCCACGCCGGCCAACGCGCCCATGCTCGACCGGCTGGCCGGCTTCGCCGTGCGCTACTACCAGGACTTGGTCAAGCCGGCGAAGCGATTCCGCGCGCCGACCGCGCAGGAGCGCGCAGCGATCGCCGACCTGCGCGCCGTGCTGGCCGGTCTGGCGCCAGGCGCGGACGCCGAGGCGATCCAGTACCAGGTCTACGAGGCGGGCAGGCGTCACGGCTTCGCCAACCTGCGCGATTGGTTCAAGGCGCTCTACGAGGTGCTCATGGGCCAGTCCGAAGGGCCGCGCATGGGCTCCTTCATCGCGCTCTATGGCATCGCCGAGACGCTCGCCCTGATCGACAAAGCGCTGTCCGGCGGTCTGACCTGAAGGCTACAGCGCGGGCGTGACGTCGGTCGCGGCGAAGATGACGGCCAGCATGGCCGAGCTATCGACAATCACTTCGGCATCCCGATGTCGTCGTAGAAGAAGTCGCCGTGGTCGAGCGAATGACCGGGCTCCGTCATGTGAGCGGCACAGCGCCCGCCAATCTCGAGCATCTCCTCGACGGTGGCCTTGGCCTGCCGACGCCCGGTGATGCGCTCAAGACGTTCCGTGAGCGCCTCGACCACGACTCGCGTCATCGACCCCCCGTCTCGGCGGCGAGTCTGCGCGCCAACTCGTGAGCCTGGGGTCCTTGACGTTCAGGGACACATCGATCGGTCAATCGAGCCTAGGGCATCTCGAACGGCGGCGTGGCGAGATCGCCGAGGCACGGGCTCGCCGCGGCGGTGACCGGATCGTCGAGGAACGCCGCCACGACCTCGAGCGCGCAGGGCGTGGCGAACGTCACGGCGTGGCCGTAGCCCGGGAAGCGGATCAGGGTCGCCTGGCTCAGGTGGTGCGCCGCCGCCTCGGCCCAGGCTGGTGGCGTCACCAGATCCTCCTCGCCGACCAGCAGGAGTACCGGCACGTCGGACACGGCCGGGGCGCGCGCGGCCGCGCCCAGGGACGCGACGCCGAGCGAGGCGCACCACGCTTCGCCGTCCGGCACGCGGTCGTGCTTCAGGTCGTGGATGTCCGAGACCCGCGCGCCGGCCGGGTCGACAAAGCCGCGCACCTCGCCGCACCAGCGCGCGTCGAGCGCGAGCGAGGCCATGCCGTCCTCGCGTTCGTACCACACCAGCGCGCCGACGATGCCCGCCAGGCGATCGAAATCGCCGGCCTCGGCATCGGCCAGCGCGGCCGGCACCGCGCGGCTGGCAGCCGCGTCGTAGGTCAGCACCTCGATGGCCTCGGCCACCGCCCGGCCGTCCATCACCAGGGTCGGCGCGGCCACGTCGTCCGGGTCCTCGGTCCAGGTCAGCGGTTCGCGGTCGAGCGCCGCGACGACACGCTCGAACATGGCCGGCAGATCGGGGTAGCGCGCGGCGCAAGAAGGATCGGCGGCGCACAGGGCGAACAGGCGACGGCGCCAGCGGTCGTCCTCGTCGTCCACCAGATCGTCGGGGACATCGGGCGTCATGACCGAATCGAGCACGATCGAGCGGATGCCTTCCGGATCGTCGCGCAGCACCGTCAGCGCCAGGTACGTACCGTAGGACACGCCCCACAGGTGCCATGATCGGTAGCCGAGGGCCCGCAGCACCGCGGGCATGTCGGCGGCGCGCTGGTCGGTGGTGAACGCGCCGAGTGGCACGCCCTGGTCGCGCAGCGCCGCGGCGCACCCCGCGATGGCGTCGAGCCGGGTGTCGCGGGCGCCGCCGCGCGCCGCGAGCCCTTCGGCGAGCAGCGCCTCGACCGCCGCCTTGAACGGCGGGCAGTCGATGCTGGGCCGCGACGGCGGCGAACCACGCTGGGCCAGGATCACCAGGTCGCGCCGACCGAGGAAGGGATAGTCCTCGAGCGCCTGCCACCACACGCCCACGTCGTCGACGCCGAGGAACGCGTTGCCGCCCGGCCCACCATCGAGATAGACGAGCGGCGCTTCGTTTCCGCCTGCCGCGCCCTCGATCACCAGGACGAACAGCGCGACGTCGAGCGCGGCGGACGCCCCACTGCCGAGCGGGCGCGTGACGCGGTGGCACGTGGCCTCGACCCCCGGTGGTACCTCGAACGGACACGCGACGACCTCGGCCTCGGTCGCCTTCGCGCTGTCCGCCGTCCCCGCTACCAGCGCCAGGCCCGCCGCGAGCAGCGAGCGCCATCGGATCACACGCGCAGCCCCTTCTCGCGCGCCCACCGGAAGTACAGCTCGCGTGCCGTCCGATGGACCGGCCCCGGCTGCAGATCGCGCCGCTCAATGCGCGTGCACGGCGTGACCTTCTGGTAGTTGGCGGTCGAGAAGATCTCGTCGGCGTCGAGCACCTCCTCGTAGGTCAGCGTGCGTTCGACGACCTGGACACCCGTGTCGCGCAACAGCCCCATGACGGGCGGGTTGCCTTCGGTCCCCCGGCCCTCGAAGTAGACGATCGATCGCATGGTTGTCCTCCTTGCGCGGGGCACGACACGTCTGGGAAGCTCGGCGCGCCAAAGCACACGCCATCGGAGGGCCCGCCGCCGGCGACCCCGTGGGGTGAACCCCGGCATCGAGGGGTTCACGTCGTCGTGCCGCCAATCTTATGCCCGGGTCCGGAGACAGCTCAAAAAGGAAGGTGCCCCGGTCCGCGGGGCGCGGCACCGACGCCTGTGCCCGCGGTGCATGGATCATTCGCCCGTCCTGCGCCGTTCGCGCAGTATCGTCCTCGCGAAAACCACAACCAACAGCGCCATGTCGTAAGTGATTTATACAATCGTCGTGCGGCTTGAAAAATGATTGTTCCCACGCGATCATGTCACGATGATTGAACTTCTATGTTACTGAACTTATACTGGCCTGCGTTGACATTGACTCGTTGAGGGCCAAGCGGGGGATCCCGAAGAGGGCGAAAGTCTGGCTCATTGTGGCGAACTGAGGAGGTTCGCCGTGACGATGCCCATACCGCTGCGTTGC
>VGDP01000013.1 GCA_016869675.1 Alphaproteobacteria bacterium
GCCCCAGCACCAGCACCGAGGCACGCATCTTGCGCACCAGGTCGTAGGGCGCGGTGGTGCTGGCGATGGTCGCAGCGTTCAGGACCAGGGCACGGCCATGGCGGCCGTCGGCCTCGGGCTGTTCGTCAATCGCGGCGCCCAGGCGGATCAGCAGGGCGCCCATCGAGGCAACGTCGGCCAGGGCGGGCAGGTTGTCGAGCACCAGCGGCTGGTCGGTCAGCAGCGCGGCGGCCATCAACGGCAGGGCGGCATTCTTCGCCCCGCCGATGACAATCGCGCCGGTCAGCGGAACGCCCCCGCGAATTCGAATCCTCTCCATGCCGCGCCTTGTCCTGGGCCAGGGCCTACTTAGAGCAACGGCCGGAACGGCCGCAAGACGACCGGCACTTCATCAGAACGTCGAGACCCGCCCGTCGTGCATGACCGCCGAATAGCGCGTGCCTGAGGGCGAGATCCATACAATCTGGTCGTCCGACGCCCAGACCTCGTAGCAGGACCAGCCGCCGTCGCGCCATTGGGAGCAGTAGAGACCGTCATCGCCGACCCGCTAGAGACCGCGATCGGGAGGGGCGGAACGAGTGATGTAGGTCGTGACGCCGCTGGCGTCGAAGAACTGCAGGAACTCCGGGCCCAGCGCGACCCCGCGCGCGGTGTTGCCGGTCAGGGCCTCGGCGATGGCCTCGGCATCAAGGCGCCGCTCCTCGGCGGAACCTGGTCCGCCGCCAACCAAGGCGAGGAGAACGGCAAGAAGCAAGGCGCGCGTCATGACGTCTCCTCGTCCGGCGGTCCCTCGGCTGGTTCCGGCACGGACTGCCCGTCGCGCGCCCGAGCCTGGGCCTTGCGTCGGCGCAAATTGTCGCGCAACGCGGCCTCCAGCCGCCGGGCGGCGGCCGCGCGCTCGTCCTCGGGCGTCCGTTCCCGCGCCATCAGTCCCTTCCCTTGCCCGTACCAGGGCCGTGTGGCATTTTCCGGGCGCCATTCTAGCGCCGCGGTAGCTCAGGGGCAGAGCACGTCCTTGGTAAGGACGGGGTCGGTGGTTCGATTCCACTCCGCGGCACCATGGTTCCCGTCGCACCTCGGGCGGACCCACCAGGGAAGGTCGGCGGATCATGGCGGACACCTTGAACCGGCGACAGATCGCTGCCCGGAACCTGGCCGTGATCCAAAGGCTCGCCACCTGGCTGGCGCCGCGCGTGCCGGCCAACACGGTCTCGCTCATCGGCTTGGCGTACGGCCTCGGCGCCGGCATGGCCGCAAAGGGTCCCATCCGCCGCTTCGGGTCCACTCCGGGAGAGTTCAACGCGGCGACGGGACCCCTACCGACGCGCGAAGTTCCTACGATTTCCCCGCGCGGGCAATTCCGGCTCATGGGATGCGCTCCATGCCCGTTTCGTGACTCGTCGCATCAACCATAGCGTCGCGTTCTCGTTTGACGGCGCGTGCACCAATCAGGCGGAAAGCTACTCTCCCAGCTGCGCCGCGCCGAAGTCGAGCTGCGGTTCGAGAACGATGTCTACGCGGCACTCTTCGATGAGCTGGTCGAAATGACCCCAGGAGATACCTGGGCGTACGAACCATCCGACATGATCGTCGCCATCGAGCAGGTGGACCCAACGCACATCACCTTCCAACTGCGTGCTGGGCTGCCCTGGACGAACGGCTTCGGCGAGGTCTCCGCGGAAGATGTGAAGTACTCGTTTGAAAGGATCGCCGATCCAGCGAACGGGTCCTGTTACGCCGGCGATTGGATCAGCCTCGACCATGTCGAGGTGCGGGATGCGCTAAGCGGCATGATCGTCCTTAAGAATCCAGATACCGCCTTGTGGACCACGGTCTTGACCTGGGGCTCCGGCAACTGGCGCTCGGACCTGGACCGTAGCGCAAGGCGCTTCTAACCTGGGCGCATGACGCTGCACACCCGCCCGCTGTCGCCCGCGCTCGGCGTCGAGGTCGAAGGGCTGGACATCGCCGTCCCCATCGGCGCGGACACGGCCGAGGTGCTGCGCGACCTGCTGCGGCGCCACCACCTGCTGTTGCTGCGCGGCCCGGTCGTGGACGAGGCGACCCAGGTGCGCTTCGCCCGTGTGTTCGGCCCGATCTCCCATCGCGGTGCCTGGATGAAGACGCGCGACGCGGCGCTGGTGTCGAACACGGCGCCCGACGGCGTGCTCGGCCAAGGCGAGATGCTGTTCCACGCCGACCACACGTTCTTCCGCCGGCCCCTGAAGGCGCTGGCACTGCACGCGCTCGAGGTGCCGCGCACCGGCGGCGACACGCTGTTCGCCAACTGCATCCTGGCGTATCGCAACCTGCCGGACGCGCTCAAGGCGCGGCTCGCGGGCCGCATTTCGGTCCAGCTCTTCGAGTACGGCGGCGAGTACAACACCCGCGTGCCGCTGGCACGGGCCTCGGCGGCCGCCCTGCGCGCGGCGCACCCGCTGGTGCTGCCCGACCCCGACAGCGGCGCGCCGATCCTGTTCGCCCACCCGCTGACCACGGCGGCGATTTCCGGCCTCGAGGACGACGAAACCCAGGCCCTGCTGGACGAGCTGGCGCCCACCATCGCCGACCCGGCCATCGGCTACCGCCATGTCTGGCGCGTCGGCGACCTGGTGGTTTGGAACAACCTGACGCTGCAGCACGCGCGCACGGCCTTCGAACGGACCGAACGCCGCACGCTGCGCCGCACGCCGATCGCGGTCTCGGACGCCGAGGCCTACGACGAGACCGCCGCCGCCTGATCCGAGGGACCCGCGCCATGAGCCCCGCCGCATCGCCGACCGAGACCCGCATCGCCTGGCCGAACGGCGCCCGTTGCGCCGTGATGCTGAGCTTCGATTTCGACGCCGAGACCCTGTGGATCGGGCGCGACCCGGCGAACCTGAAGCGGCCCGGCACCCTGTCCCAGGGCACCTACGGCGCCCGCGTCGGCGTGCCCAAGATCCTAGAACTCCTGGCGGACCAGGGCCTGCCGGCGACCTTCTTCGTGCCCGGTTGGACCGCCGAGACGCACACCGCCCGGGTGGAAGCGATCGTGCGCGCGGGCCACGAGGTCGGCCACCACGGCTACCTGCACAAGTGGCCCGACCCGGACCGCCCGGCCGAGGAGATCGAGGAGATCGAGAAGGGCCTGGAGGCACTGCGCCGCACCGTCGGCGTCAAGCCGACCGGCTACCGCTCGCCGGCGGGCGAGACCAGCGAAAACCTGTTCCGCCTGCTCGTCGAGCGCGGCTTCGTCTACGACTCGTCCCTGATGGCGGACATCAACCCCTACCGCATCCCGGCCGGCGACGGCCGCACGCTGATCGAGCTGCCCTGGCACTGGAGCCTGGACGACGCGCCCTACTTCCTGTTCTCGATCAAGACGCCCCGGCCGATCTTCACCAACGACCACGTGTTCCAGGTGTGGACCGAGGAGTTCCGCGAGATCTATCGCTGGGGCGGCCTGTTCGACCTGGTCATGCACCCGCAGGTCACGGGTCGGCCGTCGCGCGTGGCACTGCTGCGCCGCATGATCGGGTTCATCCGTTCGTTCCCCGACGTCTGGTTCGGCACCGGCAGCCAGGTCGCGTCGGCCTGGGCCGCGCAGGCCGGCCCGGGCGTCTGAGCCGCCATGGCGGGTCGGTTTGACGGCAAGGCTGCGATCGTCACCGGCGCGGCCTCGGGCATCGGCCGGGCGACGGCGCTGCGTCTCGCGGCTGAAGGCGCCCGCGTGCTCGGCGTCGACGTCAACGACATTGGGCTCGACGGCTTCACCGGCCTGGTGTGCGACGTGGCGGCCGACGACGGCCCCCGGCGCATCGTGGCGCGCTGCCTCGAGGCGTTCGGCCGGCTCGACATCCTGGTCAACAACGCGGGCATCGGCGGCGCGCGTTCAGCGCTCGAGACCACCGACGAGGCGTGGGACCGCTTTCTCGACGTCGACCTGCGCAGCGTCTTCCGCCTGTCGCGCGAGGCGCTGCCGCGCCTGACCGCGCCGGGCGGGCGGATCGTCAACATCTCGTCGGTGTTCGGGTTGGTCGGCTTCCCGGGAAGCTGCGCCTACGGCGTGGCCAAGGCCGGGGTGGCGCAGCTCACGCGGCAGCTGGCGGCGGACTATGCGCCGCGCGGCATCCTGGTCAACGCCATCGCGCCCGGCATCATCGAAACGCCGCTGACCGCCAAGCGCATCGCCGAGGACCACTGGTACAACACGGTCATGATCGAGGCGACGCCGACGCCCTACAACGGCAAGCCCGAGGACATCGCCGGGGTCGTCGCCTTCCTGTGCTCAGACGACGCGCGCTTCATCGCCGGCGAGACGATCACCGTGGACGGCGGCTGGCTCGCCGCCCGCTATCTGCCGAAGCCATGAGCGGCAACGCGCCCGCCTTCGACGCCGACGAGATCCTCGAAGGCATCAAGACCTGGGTCCTGGTCGAGAGCCCGACCAGCGAGCCCGCGCGCGTCAACCGCATGATGGACCTGGCGGCCGAGGCGATGGCGCGGCTCGGCGCCACGATCAATCGCGAGAGTGCCGGCGAGGGCTACGGCGACCTGCTGATCGCGCGCGTGCCCGGGCGCACGGAAGGGCCGGGCATCCTGGTGCTGGGCCACCTCGATACCGTGCACCTTGTCGGCACACTGGATCGAGACCTGCCCTGGCGGCGCGACGGCGACAAGGTCTATGGCCCCGGCATCTACGACATGAAGGGCGGCATGTACGCCGCGGTCTACGCGCTGCGCCAATTGCTGCGCGCGGGAACAACGCCGCGCCTGCCCGTCACGGTCATGTTCGTGCCCAACGAGGAGGTCGGCAGCCCGACCACGCGGGCGCGCATAGAGGACGAGGCGCGCCGGCACCGCTACGTCCTGGTGCCCGAGCCCGCCAAGCAGGGCCGGCTGGTGACCGGGCGCTTCGCCTTCGCGCGGTTCCGCCTGCACGCGCGCGGCCGTCCGGCGCACGCGGGCGCCACGCTCGCACGCGGCCGCAGCGCCATCCGCGAGATGGTCCAGCAGGTGCTGCGCATCGAGGCCATGTCGAACCCGGAAACCGGGGTCACGCTGAGCGTCGGCATCATCCAGGGCGGCACCTTCGTCAACGTGGTGCCCATCGAGTGCCGCGCCGAGGTGCTGGCGGTGATGCCCAGCCGCGCGGCGTTCGAGGAGACGTGCGTGCGCATGCTGGCGCTCGAGCCGATCAGCCCCGACGTGGCGTTCACGGTGGAACAAGGCCCCGTCCGCCCGCTGTTCGAGCCGAACGACGGCGTGCTCGCGCTCTACGACCGCGCGGAGGCAATCGCCAAGGACATCGGGTTCGTGCCCGGCCACGGCAGCTTCGGCGGCGGCAGCGACGGCAATTTCACCGGTGCGCTCGGCATACCGACCCTCGACGGCCTGGGTCTGTGCGGCGACGGCGCCCACACCCACGACGAGCACGTGCTCTACTCGTCTCTGGTGCCGCGTGCGCGCCTGCTGGCCGGGCTGTTCGAGGCGCTGGACTAGGATCCCAGCGCCGCGATGAGGCGCGCGACGTCGGCGGCGCGTTCCATGTGCGGCATGTGGCCGGCGTCGAGCCGATGGACGGCGACCGCGGCCGGCAGGCCCTCGGCGTGGGCGACCGGGATCACGCGGTCGGCCAGGCCCCAGATCACCTGGGCCGGAATGCGCAGGCCGGCGAGCCGGCCGCGCAGATCGTCGGCCTGGCGCCCGGCCGGAAAACACGCGGCCGCGATGGCCCGCAGCGCGGCCTGCGCGCCGTCGATGCGCTTGGCCTTGAGCACGTCCTCGGCCATCGGACGCGTCACCAGCGCCGGGTCGGCGAACAGCGCGCCCAGCGCCGCCGCCATCTCCTTGCGCCGCTCCGCCGCCAGAAACGCCTCGATGTAGGCACCGTTGATCGCGGGCCCCAGGCTGGCGCTGGCGATCAGGGTCAGCGCGCTGGCACGCCCGGCCGCCACGAGGCAGACCGCGCCGCCGAGCGAATGACCGACCAGATGGGCGCGCTCGACGCCCAGCGCATCGAGCGTCGCCTCGAGCACACGGGCGAGGGCCGCCACGCCGGCCCCGCCAACGTCCATGGTCGAACCGCCATGGCCCGGCAGGTCGAGCGCCACGACCCGACGTGTTGTCGCCAGGGCGGGCTGGACGAACAACCAGCCGTTCAGATCGCCACCGAAGCCGTGCACCAGAACGACCGTCTCCTCGCCCGCGCCGGTCTCCTGCACGCGGATCGCCCGGCCGTCCGCCACGACGGTGCGGGTGCGCGGCCCGCCCTCGCCTTCGCCATCGTCGGGCGCGACGACGAACCCGGCGACGAACGCGTCGATCTCGGCGTCGGGCACGTCGGGCGCCGCCACGACACCGAGCAGGCCGCCGACCGGCAGGGTGTCGCCCACCTGGCCGACGATGCGGCGCAGCGTGCCGTCGACCTTGGCCTCAATGGCGTTGGCGATCTTGGTCGATTCGACGTCCAGCACGTCCTGGCCGGCCGCCACCGACTGGCCTTCGGCGACGTGCCAGCCGGTGACCGTGCCGGCGTCCATCGCCATGCCCCACTTGGGCACGGTGATGGCGTGGATGCGTTCGCTCATGCGCGCATCACGGACCGCACGGCGTCCGCGATCCGCGCCCGGCTCGGGATGAACGCGTCCTCTAGCTCGGGTGCGAAGGGCACAGGCGTGTGCGGCGGCGTCACCTTGCGGATCGGCGCCTTGAGATCGTCGAACGCGTGCTCGGCCACCAGGCTGGCGATGTCCGCCGCCATGCCGCAGCGCGGGTACGCCTCGTCGACCACCACCAGGCGCCCCGTCTTGGCCACGCTGTCGAGGATGGTCTCCTCGTCGAGCGGCGAGATGGTGCGCGGGTCGACGATCTCCACGTCGATCCCTTCCTTGGCGAGGTCGGTCGCGACGTCCTGGGCGAAGTGCACCATGCGGGCGAGCGCGACGATGGTCACGTCCTTGCCGTCGCGCACGATGGCGGCCTCGCCGAACGGGATCGTGTAGGGCGCCTCGGGCACGTCACCCTTGGCCTTGTCGTACAGCAGCTTGTGCTCGAAGAAGACGACGGGGTCATCGTCGCGCACGGCGGTCATGAACAGGCCCTTGGCGTCGTAGGGCGTGGACGGCACCACGCACTTGAGCCCGGGGATGTGGGTGAACAACGGGTAGAGGCACTGCGAATGCTGCGCCGCTGCGCGGTAGCCCGCACCGATCTGGGTGCGGATGACCACCGGCGTCCGGGCCTTGCCGCCGAACATGTAGCGGAACTTGGCGGCCTGGTTGAAGATCTGGTCGAAGCACACACCCATGAAATCGACGAACATCAGCTCGACGACCGGGCGCAAGCCACAGGTGGCGGCGCCCACGGCCGCGCCGATGAACGCGGATTCGCTGATCGGCGTGTCGATCACGCGGGCCTCGCCGAAGCGGCCGATCAGGCCCTTGGTGATGCCCATGTCACCGCCCCAGGCGTCCTGGTCGCCGGGCGCGCCCTTGCCGCCGGCGATGTCCTCGCCCAGCATGATGATGGTCGGGTCGCGTTCCATCTCCTGGCGGAACGCCTCGGACAGCGCCTGCCGGTAGCTCAGGATCCGTGCCATCGCGCCCTCCTAGTACGAGACGTAGACGTCGGTCAGGAGTTGGTCGGCGGCGGGGCGCGGCGCCGTCCGCGCCTCGGCCACGGCGCGCTCGACCAGCGCCTTGACCTCGGCGTCGACGGCGTCGAGTTCACCGCCACCCAGCAACTTGGCGTCGCCGACACGCTTGCGGAACCGATGCAGGCAGTCATGGTCGCGGCGCAGCGCCTCGACCTCGCCCTTGCCCCGGTAGCTTTGATTGTCGCCTTCGTGGTGGCCGAAGAAGCGGCCGAGCTTGACCTCGATCAAGGTCGGTCCGCCGCCCGTGCGGGCGCGCTGGACCGCTTCGGCCGCCGCGTCGTGCACGGCGAAGAAGTCGAAGCCGTCCACCTGCACGCCCGGCATGCCGAAGGCCGGTGCGCGCTTGACGATGTCGCCGCACGCCACCGACCAGGACGACGCAGTGGTCTCGGCGTAGCCGTTGTTCTCGAACACGAACACCACGGGCAGCTTGAAGATCGCCGCGAAGTTGAGGCTTTCGAACGTGGTGCCCTGGTTCGAGCCGCCGTCGCCCGTGAACGCCACGGCGACCTTGCCGGTTCCGAGCGTCTTGGCCGCCAGCGCCGCGCCGCACGCCAGCGGCGGACCGCCGCCGACGATGGCGTTGGCACCCATCATGCCCTTGCCCATGTCGGCGATGTGCATCGAGCCGCCCTTGCCCCGGCACGTGCCTTCGCTCGAGCCGAACAGTTCCTTCATCATGCCGACCACCTCGCAGCCCTTGGCGATGCAGTGGCCGTGGCCGCGATGGGTCGAGATGATGCGGTCGTCGTCGTCGAGGTGGCTGCACACGCCGACGGCGCTCGCCTCCTCGCCGGCGTAGAGATGGACGAAACCGGGCAGCGCGCCGGATTCGAATAGGTCATGCACCGTCTCCTCGAAGACGCGGATGGTCGCCATCCGGCGGTAGGCCTCGAGGAGCTTGTCGCGGCTGAGCTGCAGTCCCGTCGTCATGGTCGGTTCCTCCGTCGGGCGAACGGTATACCAGGGTCAGGGGCGATAGGGGTGGCGTTGAATCCAGTGCCGCGCGATGTCGATCCGGCGCGCGACCCACACGTCGGGGAAACCGCGCACATGGTCGAGGAAGCGAGCCAGCGCCATGGCGCGGCCCGGGTGGCCGACCAGGCGCATGTGCAACCCGACCGACATCAAGCGCGGAGTCGTCGCGCCTTCGGCGTATAGCATGTCGAAGGAATCCTTGAGGTAGCCGAACCACTGATCCGCGGTGCCGATGCTGCCGCGCGTGAACAGGCCGTCGTTGGTGGTCAGCGAATAGGGCACCACCAGGCGCGGCCGGCCGTCGACCAGGACCCAGAACGGCAGTTCGTCGGCGTAGGAATCGCTGTCGTAGAGGAACCCGCCTTCCTCGGCGATCAGCCGGCGCGTGTTGGCGCTGGGACCGGTGCGGCAGTACCAGCCGAGCGGCCGCTGCCCCACCGTGCGGGTCAGCGAGTCGATGGCCCGGCGGATGTGCTCGCGCTCCTCCGCCTCGGTCAGCTTGTAGTGCTCGATCCAGCGCCAGCCGTGGCAGCAGACGTCGTAGCCGGCCTCGACCACGGCGCGCGCGATCGCCGGGTTGCGTTCCAGAGCCAGCGCGCAGGCGAACATGGTCGCCGTCATGCCCCGTTCCTGAACCAGGCGATGCAGGCGCCAGAACCCGACGCGGCCGCCGTACTCGAAGAGCGATTCGGCGGCGAAGTCGCGCGAGCCCAGCGGGTAGGTCGAGGCGCGGATCTCGGTCAGCCCGGTCTCGGAGAAGCCGTCGCCGTCGGGCACGGAATACTCCGAGCCCTCCTCCAGGTTGAACACGATGTTGAGCGCGAGCCGGACTCCGCCCGGCCAGTCGGCAAACGGCGGCGCGGCGCCGTAGCCCACCATGTCCCTGGGGTAATCCGTCGCCACCGCGGCCGCCTCCTGGCCATGCCCCCGCGCCGGGCGCTAACCTAGCAGAGCGACAGGAGAAAGCGACGATGGATCTGGGCATCAAGGGACGCAGCGCCATCGTGTGCGCGGCGAGCAAGGGATTGGGTCGCGGCTCCGCCCTGGCGTTGGCCCGCGAGGGCGTGGCCGTCACCATCAATGCCCGCCGCGCCGACGCGCTGGAGGCTACGGCCGCCGCGATCCGCAAGGAAACCGGCGTGAAGGTCACGGCCGTGGCCGGCGACATCACCACCGAGGCCGGCCGGGCCGCCGTGCTGGCCGCGTGCCCCGTGCCCGACATCCTGGTGACCAACGCGGGCGGGCCACCCTCGGGCGATTTCCGCGCCTGGTCGCGCGAGGATTGGCTGAAGGCGCTGGACGCCAGCATGCTGGCGCCGATCGCCCTGATGAAGGCGACGATCGACGGCATGATTGATCGCCGCTGGGGCCGCGTCGTCAACATAACCTCGGGCTCGGTCAAGAACCCCTACCCCACCCTTGGCCTGTCCAACGGCGCGCGCGCCGGGTTGACCGGCTTCGTCGCGGGTCTGGCGCGCCAGGTGGTCAAGCATGGCGTGACGATCAACAACCTGCTGCCGGGCTCGCACGAGACCGACCGGCTGCATCAACTCGCCGAGGCGGAAGCCAAGGCCGCCGGCAAGACCGTCGAGGCCGTGCTCGAAGCCAACAAGGCCTACGAGACCGCCGGCCGCTACGGCACCGCCGAGGAGTTCGGCGCCGCCTGCGCGTTCCTGTGCAGCGCGCACACCGGCTTCATCACCGGTCAGAACCTGCTGCTGGACGGTGGCGCCTACCCTGGGACGCTGTAACGCGCGTCAGCCCTGGGCGACACCCCAGATCTCGACCATGGTCGCCGGGTCGTGCATGTGCGGCTGGGGCACGACCGTGATCGGCGGCAGCGGCCCACCGATGGCGGCGGCGACGGTCGCCAGGAACGTCTCGGTCGCCTCGGGCGTGCCGTCGGACGTGAAGTAGGCGACGATCAGCTTGAGGTCGGCCGGCCGCCGCCCGAAGCCGCGTAGCAGGTCCTCGATCAGGCTCATGGTGAAGCGGGTCTGCGGCACGAGTTGGCTGGGCAGGATGCGCCGGCCGTTGTTCGCGTTCGGCTCGGACGGCACCTGGCCGCCCAGCCAGATGGTGTCGCGCAGGCGGATCGCCTGGCGGTAGGGCAGCGGGATCGGCCAGTCCCACACCCGGCGCGGCCAGTGGTCCTCGCGCGGGATGTACTTGTCGAAGCCGTTCCACAGCTCGCGCATGGCCATGACCTCGATCTTGGTCAAGGCCCCCGTGGGTCCCAGCCGATGGCACGGAACAACGGTCGCCACCGGGCCGGGCTCGCGGAAGTGGCTGGCGCGCGCCTTGGCCAACGGCGCCCAGTGTTCGCGCGTCGTGCCGAAGTAGTAGCCCTCCATCTTGATCGCGTCCTGGGTCGAGGCACCGAGACCGGCCAGCGTTGCCTCGTGCGTCGCCATGATCGCGTGGCTCTGGGCCACCGGGTCCTTGGCCTTGGCGATGCGGTCGTCGCCGTCGGCGGCGGTACGGTTGGCCACGGCGACGAACTCGCCGGCGCGCAGGCCCCCGGTGACGTCGCGCCCCTTGAATAGGCCGCGGTACTTGGCCGGCACAGGGCGCGTCACGACGCGCACGTCGTCGCCCTTGCGCCAACGGCGCTGGGCGATCGCCTGGACCTGGATGCGCTGGCCGGCAAAGGGCTGCATCGGCACCGGCACGGTGCTGACGGCGGGCATCGGGTTCTTGCGGATCGAACGGGCCAGGCCAGCGATGACCGGCCAGTCGGACGCGCTGGGATCGGCCGTGTAGAAAGCCTTGAGCTTCACCACGTCGTCGAGCGAGCAGCCTTCGGGCGCCAGCGCCTCGGCGATGTTGGCCATGGTGCCGTCGATCTGCGCCTCGAGATCACCCGGGTGGCGGATGGCACCTTCGGAATCCAGATCTGCGCCGCCGCCGACGAAGGTCAGCACGCCGGCCGTCGCGCCGACGTGATGGTTGATCTCGATGGGCATGCGCCAGATGTCACGCTGGGTCACGTCGATCCTCCCTGATGCGCGCCGTCGCACGAGACGACACGGCTGTCCAGGCGGTATACACTGGAGCGATGCTTCGCGCACGCAACGGAGGCACCCATGACGGCGACGACGATCCTTGGCCTGACGCCCGGCGCACTGGAGCCGTGGCCCGAACAGGATCGCGACATCGCGTTCTCGGCCGCCGAGTACCACGAGCGCATCCGGCGCGTGCGCAAGCGCATGGCGAAGGACGGCATCGACCTGCTCTACGTCACCGTGCCGGATCACGTGGCCTATCTGCACGGCTACATGATCAGCTGGTACAAGGCCAACAGCCCCATGCGGTATCCGCAGCTCTACGGCACCGCGATCCACGTCGACCACGACGCGTTCATCCACTTCGACAACCCGACCGAGCTGCCGGTGCTGCAGAAGACCTCGGTCTCGACCGACAACCGCTTCTTCCCCAGCCGCGACGGCGCGCCGAACATCGCCTTCGTCATGAACGAGCTGCGCGCCAAGGGCTGGCTCAAGGGCACGGTGGGTCTGGAATACTGGGGTTACGTGCCCAACCGGGCGATCAGCACCATGCTGGAGGGTGCCTTCCTGGCCGAGGGCTGCCGGGTGGTCGACGCCAGCGCGATCGTGCGGCGCGTGCGCCGTGTCAAGTCGCCGGCCGAGATTGCCTACATCCGCAAGGCCGTCGAGATCGCCGACATCGGCCACGCCACGGTGGTGGCGACCGCTCGGCCGGGCATGACGGAGCTGGAGGTCTACGGCGAGACGCTGCGTGCCATGATGAAGGCGGGAGGCGAATCGCCCGCACTGGTGCACAGTTTCACCTCGGGCCCGATCCGGGGCGGACGCCCCGTGGCCCACGGCCACGCGATGATGGGCCGCAAGGTGATCCGCGCCGGCGAGTTCCTCAAGATCGACATCGCGGGCGCCTACCATCGCTACCACGGCAACGTGCAGCGCGGTTACGTGATGGGCGACCCGCTCAAGGCGATGGTCGAGCGCACGCGTCTGGCCGCCGGCGCGTTCGACGTGTTCGCGGCCGAGGTGAAGGCGGGCATGACCGTGCGCGAGGTCAACGGCATTATGCGCCGCTACTACGAGAGCGTCGGCCTGTGGAACGAGCCGGGCTGGGGCGTCGGCTACGAGCTCGGGCTCAGCCTGCCGCCCGACTGGGTCGGCGAGTTCTACTTCAACGTGCGCGACGAACGCTGGCTCGACCGGGTTATCAAGCCGAACATGGTCACCAACTACGAGAGCATGTTCAACACGTGGCTGGTCGACACCTGCGTCTACACGCCGACCGGATCGCCCTTCATGTCGAAGACGCCGCTGGCGCTCCAGGGCATCGGCTGAGCCCGCACCGCGCTGGGGCCACGTCATGCTGAAGGGCGCGAACGCGCCCGCGATCGCGTTCCTGATGGCGTCGAACCTGGCGTTCGTCGTGCTCGAGTTGTTCGCCAAGCAGCTCGTCGCCGTCCAGGACATGAACCCGATGCAGATCCTGTGGATTCGCGCGGCGGCCGCCATGGTGATCCTGCCCATGGTCCTGCGCGTCTCGCCGCTGCGCCTTGTGCGCACGCGGCACCCGGCCAAGCAGACGATCCGTTCGCTCTTGATGCTGGCGGCGGGGCTCGGGTTCTTCTTCTCGCTCCAGGCGGTGCCGCTGGCCGACGCGGTCGCGATCGTCTTCGTCTCGCCCCTGCTGCTGACCGCGATCGCCGCGGTCGTGCTGGGCGAGATGGTGGGCTGGAGGCGCTGGTCGGCGTGCTGCGTCGGCTTCGCCGGCGCGCTCCTGATCATCCAGCCGGGCATGGAAGGTCGCCACTGGATGTACGCCTTGCCGCTGATCGATGCCGCGTGCTCGGCGGTCTATTCGGTGCTGACCCGGCTGATCGGCCGCGACGACCCGGCCTGGACCAGCCTCTACTACACGATCCTGGGGACCGGCGTGATCCTGACTGCCGTGATGCCGTTCATCTGGATCGCGCCGAGCCCATTCGAGTGGCTGCTGCTGATCGGGATCAGCGTCACCGGGCTGGTCGGCCACTTCTTCCACATCCGCGCGTTCGTCGAGGGCGAGGCGTCTCTGATGGCGCCGCTCACCTACATCCACGTGGTGCTGACCACCGTCGCCGCCTTCGCGATCTTCGGCACGCTGCCGGATTCGCTCGCCCTGGTCGGCATCGCGCTGATCGTGGGTTCAGGGCTCTACGTCCTGCACCGCGAGACGCTGCGCGCCCGCGCTACGTAGGGCGTCGCGATCAGGCGCCGCGTTCGCGCCGGCCGACGACGATGGTGCGCACCACCACGCCCGCGACCGTCAGCAGGATCAGCACGGTGGCGCACGCGGCGATCGTCGGGTCAGCCTGGTCGCGGATGCCGTCCCACATGCGCCGTGGCAGCGTGAAGACGTTGAGTTTGGAGACGAACAGAGTCACCACGATCTCGTCCCACGACAGGATGAAGGCGAACACGGCGCCCGACACTACCCCTGGCAGGATGTTGGGCAGGATGACCAGTCGCAGCGACTCGCCGACCGTGGCGCCTAGGTTGCGCACCGCATGCTCGAGCCGGAGATCGAAGCTCGCCAGCGACGTCGAGACCGTAATCACCACGAAGGGCGCGGCCCGCACCGAATGGGTCAGGATCACGCCGAACATGGTGTCGAGGATGCCGAGCTCGACGAACACGCGGAAGAACGCCAGCGCCGAGACGATGGGCGGCACGATGATAGGCAGCAGGACGAAGGCACGCAGCGCCTCGCCGAAGCGCGAGGCGAGCCGCCACAGCCCGATCGCGGCGAGCGTGCCGGTCAGCACCGCGATGGTCGTCAAGGCGACGGCGATGATCAGGCTCTGCCAGATCGCGTCGGTCCACTTCTCGTTGGTGAAGAAGTTGACGTAGTGGCGCAGCGAGAGTTCGTCCTCGGGCAGGAACAGAAAGCGCTCGGGCGTCAGCGAGACGGGTGCGACCACCAGGAGCGGCAGCAGGAAGACCCAGGCCACCAGCACCACCGCCAGCATCGAGCCGATGCCCCGGCGCACCACCTGCAGGATCTGCACGCTGACGCACTCGGCGATCATGATGGTCTTGCCGCCGCCCAGGATCGCGGGCGTGACGAAGAAGCCGAGCGTCAGGATGAACACCAGCACGCCCGCCGCCACGATGCCCGGCAGACTGAGCAGCAGAAAGATGCGCGCGAATGCGCCGAACGGCCCGGTGCCCAAACCGCGCGCGGCGGCGACCGTGCGCTGGTCGATCGCGGCCATCGCCGCGAACAGCGGCAGACCCGCGTAGGGCACCACGGGCCACCCGAAGGGCGCCATGCTGACGCACCAGGGCGTGGTGCTGAACGCCGCCATGACCGCCAACATGCACGTGCGCACGGCGGTCGATACGGTGGTCACGGCGCTGCCGTGCGCCCACGTCTAGGGCAACGTGGTCATGAACGGTGCCTTCATGACCGGCATGACGCTGGTGCTGATGCCACGTTTCGACCCGGATCAAGCGATCGGTCTGATCCAGAGCCACCACGCGACCATGTTCGAGGGCGTTCCGACCATGTTCATGTACATGCTCAACGCCGCCAGCCTGGCCTGCGCGGACCTCGGTTCGCTGACCCGCTGCACGGTCGGCGGCCAGACCATGCCGGTCGCCAAGATAGAAGAGGTCGAGCAACGCTTCGGCTCTCCGCTGTTGGAGCTGTGGGGCATGACCGAGATCGCCGGCTTGGGTACGACCCATCCGGCCTACGGCCCCAGCAAGCTCGGCTCGATCGGCATCGCCCTGCCTTATGTCGAGTGCCGCATCGCCAACGTGGCCGACGCCGGGCGCACGATTCCCGCCGGCGAGGTCGGCGAGCTGATGGTGCGCGGGCCCATCGTCATGCAGGGCTACTTCGGCAATGAGAAGGCGACACGCGAAACCATCGAGCCGGACGGTTGGCTCCATTCCGGCGATCTGGCGCGCATGGACGACCAGGGCCACATCTTCGTGGTCGACCGCAAGAAGGACATGATCATCACCGCCGGCTTCAACGTCTATCCGGCCGAGATCGAACGGGTCGTCGCGGCGCACCCGTCCGTCGCCCTGGTCGCGGTCGGCAGCCAGCCGGACGAGCTCAAGGGCGAGATCGCCAAGGCCTACGTGGTGCTCAAGTCGGGTGCCACGGCGGATGCGGACTCGATCCTCGCCCACTGCCGCCAGCACCTGGCCGCCTACAAGGTGCAGCGCGCGGTCCAGTTCGTGGCCGACGTGCCGAAGACCTCGACCGACAAGATCCTGCGCCGCGCGCTGCGCACGCTCGACGCCTGATCGTCAGTCGATCAGCATCAGAAGACCGGCGTTCAGGTAGGTCGCGAAACCAACCCACGCCAAGTAGGGCAGGAACAGATACCCGGCCCAGCGGTCGACACGCCGGAAGGCCAACCACGTCATGGCGATCGCCGCAAGCAGGACCAGCACCTCGGCCATGGCCAGGTCGATCCGGCGCATGCCGAAGAACAGCCAGGACCAGCCGAGGTTCAAGGCGAGTTGGAGAACGAACCAGGCAAAAGCCCGACCGGCGCCCGCCTTTCGCCAGACACGCCACGCCGCAACGGCCATGGCGACGTAGAGCGCCGTCCAAACCACCGGGAACACGGCGTCGGGTGGGTTCAGCGCCGGCTTGTCGAGCGTCTGGTACCAGGTATCGACCGACGCGGCGCTGAAGGTGCCGCCTACGTAGCCGACCCCGAGGCACAGCCCCAGAGCGCCCACGAGGGCCGCGCCGTCACGTCGGGCCAAAGCCATCTTGCTTGCCTCCTAAGCTTCCTGTCCGGCCGTCCAGCCGCTCGACCAGGCCCACTGGAAATTGTAGCCGCCGAGCCAGCCCGTGACGTCCACCGCTTCGCCGACGATGAACAACCCCGGCACACCACGCGCCGCCATGGTGCGCGACGACAGGTCCGCGGTGCTGACGCCGCCCAGCGTCACCTCGGCCTTGGCGTAGCCTTCGGTGCCGCTGGGGACCAGACGCCAGGCCTTGAGTGCCTCCATGCACCGGATCAGATCCCGATCAGGCAGATCAGCCAGGGGCCGCACCGGCAGGTGCCGCTCCGCCATGATCTGGGCGAGCCGCTCGGGCATTGCCTCGGCCAGCGCCGTCGCGGGCAACACCCTGGGCCGCGCCTTCTTGCGTTCGACCAGGAAGCGGGTGTCGTGATCCGGCAGCAGATCGATCGTCACCGGCTCGCCCTCGCGCCAGGTCGACGAGACTTGCAGGATCGCCGGACCCGACAGGCCGCGATGGGTGAACAGCATCGCCTCGCGGAACCGCGCACGTTCGCTGCACGCGACGACATCGAGCGACACGCCGCTGAGCGACCGCATCAGGTTCAAGTCCTCGCCCACGAAGGTGAGCGGCACCAGGGCGGGGCGCGTCGCGGTGACGGCAAGCCCGAACCGGCGCGCCACATGGTGGGTGAAGTCGGTGGCCCCCATGCGCGGGATCGACAGGCCGCCCGTCGCCAGGACCAGGGACGGAGCCATGAACGAGCCACCGCTGGTCTCGATCCGGAAGTGGTCCGAGCGCGTGACGTCGGTGACGTCAAGGCCAGCGCGCAGGCTGACCCCAACCGCCGCGCCCTCCTCCAACAGCATGGCGACGATGGCGCGCGCCGAACCGTCGCAGAAAAGCTGCCCCAGGGTCTTCTCGTGGTAGGCGATGCCGTGGCGCTCGACCAAGGCTACGACATCGCGCTGGGTGAAGCGTGCGAGCGCGGACTTGCAGAAGTGCGGGTTGTTGGAAAGGAACCGGTCGGGTGCGGTGTGCAGGTTCGTGAAGTTGCAGCGGCCGCCACCCGAAATCAGGATCTTCTTCCCGGGCTTCTCGGCCCGTTCGAGCGCCAGGACGCGCCGCCCGCGACGTCCGGCGGCGATGGCGCCCATCAGCCCGGCCGCGCCGGCGCCGATCACGATGACATCGAAGGATTCCATGGCTTCCCTATAGCCCACGGCGGCCGTTGGCGCCGCCCGCCGTGTTCACCTATCCTCCGCGCCCCATGACCGCCGCCCTGCTCGCGCTGCGCGACATCCGCCTGACCTTCGGCGGCCATCCCTTGTTCGAGGGCGCCGACCTGGCCGTGCGCGAGGGCGAGCGGCTGGCCCTGGTCGGGCGTAACGGCTCGGGCAAGTCGACCCTGCTGAAGGTCGCGGCCGGTATCATCGAGCCCGATGGCGGTGAGCGCTTCGCCCAGCCGGGTTTGACCGTGCGCTATCTGGCCCAGGAGCCGGACTTCACGGGCCTCGCGACGACGCTCGACCACGCCACCGCCGACCTCGACGACCCGGACCAGCGCCACCACGCACGCGCCCTCCTCCATGCGCTCGGCCTCGACGGCACCGAGGCCGCGGACCGGCTGTCGGGCGGCGAGGCGCGGCGTTGCGCGCTGGCGCGCGCGCTGGCCGGCGACCCGGACATCCTCTTGCTGGACGAGCCGACCAATCATCTCGACCTGCCGGCCATCGAATGGCTGGAGCGCGAGCTGGCCGCCTCGCGCGCGGCCATCGTGCTGATCAGCCACGACCGTCGGTTCCTGGAGACCCTGTCGCGGCGCACGACGTGGCTCGCCCTGGGCCGCACCCGCACGCTCGACCAGGGCTTCGCCGCGTTCGAGCCATGGCGCGACGCGCAGATCGAGCAGGAGGCGGACGCCAAGCACAAGCTCGATCGTCGTATCACCGCCGAGACCGAGTGGCTGCGGCGCGGCGTCACCGCCCGGCGCAAGCGCAACGAAGGGCGTCTCAGGCGCCTGATCGCGCTGCGCGCCGAACGCCGCGACCGGCGCGAAGGCCCCGGTACGGTCGCGTTCGCGCGTGCCGAGGGCGATACGTCCGGGCGCCTGGTCATCGAGGCGAAGGGATTGGCCAAGTCCTTCGACCGGCCCGTGGTGCGCGACCTGATGTTGCGCGTGGCGCGCGGCGACCGGCTCGGCATCGTCGGTCCCAATGGCTCTGGCAAGACGACGCTGGTCAACCTGCTGACCGGCGGCATGGATCCGGATGCCGGCCGGGTGCGTCTCGGCGCCAACGTCCAGATGGTCACCCTGGACCAGCGCCGCGAGGCGCTCGAGGCCTCGGTCACCCTGGCCGAGGCCCTGACCGAGGGGCGCGACGACACGGTGTCGGTCGGCGGCCAGGCGCGCCACGTGGTCGGCTACATGAAGGACTTCCTGTTCACGCCCGAGCAGGCATCCATGCCGTTCGGCGCCCTCTCGGGCGGCGAGCGCGGCCGGTTGATGCTCGCCCGCGCGCTCGCCCGGCCGTCAAACCTGCTGGTGCTCGACGAGCCGACCAACGACCTGGACCTGGAGACCCTGGACCTGTTGCAGGAAATGCTCGCCGACTACGCCGGCACGGTGCTGCTGGTCAGCCACGACCGCGATTTTCTCGACCGGGTCGTGACCTCGACGCTCGCCGCCGAGGGTGACGGGCGCTGGGTCGAGTATGCCGGGGGCTACAGCGACATGCTCGCCCAACGCGGCGACCGCCCGGGCGCCGCGAAGCCGCGCGAACGCAAGGCGACCGTGGCACCGCGCGCGTCACAGGCACGCAAGGGCCTGACCTTCAAGGACAAGCACGCGCTGGCGACCCTGCCGGCGCGGATCGAGGCGCTCCAGGCGGAGCTATCGGGCTTGCGCGAACGCCTCGCCGATCCGGGTCTCTACGCGCGCGACCCGAAGGGTTTCGATGCGGCGGCCCAGCGCCTGACCGCTGCCGAGGCTGAAATGGCGGCGGCCGAGGACGCATGGCTCGAGCTCGAGTTGCGCCGCGAGGCGGCGGAGGGTCCATGAACGGTACCGAATCCTCGGTGATCGCCGGGCAGGGCGTCGCCGCCGCCGGCCACGCCGACGCGGCCCGGGTGGCGGTCGGGGTCTTGCGCGCGGGCGGCAATGTGGTCGACGCCATCGTCGCCGGGGCCTTCGCGGCGTTCGTGGTCGAGCCCGGCATGTGCGGCATCGGCGGTCACGGGCGGCTGTCGTTGGTCATGGCCGGAACGGCGGAGCCGCGGGGCATCGATCACTTCCTCATCGTGCCGCGCGCGGCAACCCCCGAGGCCTATGGCGCGGCGTTGCGCGCCATGGCGCGACGTCATCCGGACCGGGACGCGCGAGCGTTGGCCGAGACCGGCCCCCTGTCGGTCGGCGTGCCGGGTGCGGTCGCCGGCCTGTGCGAGGCCGTGCGTCGGTTCGGCTCGTGGCCGCTCGTGCGCCTGCTCGGCCCCGCCATCGATCTGGCCGAGGCGGGCATCGTGCTCGACGCGCGGCACGCGGCGCTGGTCGCCCTGCACGCCGATGCGATCCGCGCCCAACCGGCCCTGGCCGATTGGTTGATGCCGGGCGGTACCCTGCCCGCGCCCGGCGCGCGGCTTGATGGACGCGATCTGGCGCGGACACTCCGGCGCATCACCATCGACGGGGCCGCCGCCCTGCACGACGGACCGATCGCCCTCGCCATCGAGCAGGCCGTGGCGGGCGCGGGCGGCCTGCTCGACGCCGCCGACTTGGCGGCCTATCGGCCGCGCGCCGCGCGCCAGGCTGAACAGAACTATCGCGGCCTGCGCTACGTGACGTGCGACGATCTCATCGCCATCGAAGCGCTCAACATCCTGGAGTGCTTCGACTTGGTCGGCGCCGACGAGGCGACGGCCCTGCACCTGCTGGCCGAGTCCCTGGCCCAGGCGTTCGTCGACAACTTCGCCCTTGGCGGTGACCCGGTGAACGCCGAGCTGCCCCTGGCCGGCCTGGCGAGCAAGGCCTACGCGCGCGAACGCGCCGCGACCATCACGGCCACCAGGGCCCGCGCCGCCGTGGCACCGGGCGAGCCGTGGCGCTTCGGCGCGGTCGGCGCGGGCGCGCCGCCGTTCGCCGGCACGACCCAGATCTGCGTGCTCGACGCCGCGGGCAACGGCGCCAGCCTGATCACCAGCATCGACGGCGCGTTCGGCTCCATGATCCTGGTGCCGGAAACCGGCATCCTGCTCGGCAACGGGCTGCAGCTCTTCGATCTGTTCCGCCACGGCCGCAACCCGATGGCGCCGGGGCGGATGCCGCTCTACGGCGCGCCCGTCTTCATGGCCATGGACGAACGGGGCGCGCTGGGCGGCCTGGCCGGCGCCGGCGGCTATCGCATCGCCACCGGTATCCTGAACACTCTGGTCCAGGTCGTCGATCGCGGGCTGGGCCTGACGGCGGCCATCGAACGGCCGCGCGTGCACCACCAGGGCGACGGTTTGGACGTTGCCGACGACATGGCCATGGCAACGCGCGAGATCCTCGAAGCGCTCGGGCATCGCATCACCATCGCCCAGCGCACCGCCACAAGCTGGCCGTTCGGCCGGACCAGTGGCGTGTGGCGCGACAAGCACGGCGACCTGCACGCGGGCAGCGGCCCGGCGTGTGGTGCCGCGCGCGGCTGGGACTGAGACGCGCTGCCGCCCTAACATGGCCGTTCCACCACTCCGGTCCACACCGTACAGTCGCGCCCCATGAACGAACGTGCCTACGAGGACTACACGGTCGGCGAACGCATCGTATCGCGCGGCCATACCCTGACCGAGGCGGCGATCATCGACTTCGCCTTCCGCTACGATCCGCAGCCCTTCCATATCGACGTCGAGGCGGCGCGCCAGGGACCCTTCGGCGGCGTGATCGCGAGCGGCTTCCAGACGCTCGCCGTGGCGTTTCGCATCCTGTGGGACACCGGCGCGATCGCCGGTGGACTCGGCTCTCCCGGCTTCGACGAACTCCGCTGGCTCAAGCCCGTGCGTCCCGGCGACACCATCCGCACGCGCATCGAAATCCTCGAGAAGCGCGTCTCGTCCTCGAAGCCCGACCGTGGCATCCTGCGCGTGCGCCACGACGTGGTGAACCAGCGCGATGAACCGGCGATGACGTTCACCTCGACGGTCTTCGTGCCGCGCCGCGATCAGGGAGCACCATCGTGAACCTGCCGTTCTATTGGGTCGACGCCTTCGCCGAGGCCCCCTTCAAGGGCAACCCGGCGGGCGTCGTGCCTCTGCGCTCCTGGCTCGACGACGCCTTGATGCAGGCGATCGCCACCGAGAACAACCTCTCCGAAACCGCGTTCTTCGTGCCCGAGGGCGCGGGCTACCACCTGCGCTGGTTCACCCCGACGGTCGAGGTCGAATTGTGCGGCCACGCGACGCTCGCCTCGGGTCACGTGGTCATGACCGTGCTCGACGCGGCGCGCAACAGCGTGACGTTCCGTTCGGCCTCGGGGCCGCTCGGTGTCGCGCGCGACGGCGACTGGCGCGTGCTCGACTTCCCTTCGCGCCCACCCGCGCCGATTGCCGTGCCGTCGTGGCTGCCGGCGGCGCTCGGCGCCGAGGTGCGCGCGTTCCACGACGCACCAGGCGGCAATACGCTGGCCCTGCTGGGCCGCGCGGCCGAGGTCCGAGACCTGGTACCCGACATCCCGGCGCTCGGCCGGGGGCTCGAGGATAGGGGCATCATCGTCACCGCGCCCGGCGACGACGTTGACTTCGTGTCGCGCTACTTCGCGCCGAACCACGGCATCCCCGAGGACCCGGTCACCGGGTCGGCTCACTGCACGCTGACGCCCTACTGGGCGGACCGGCTGGGCAAGACGACGCTGGAGGCGCGCCAAGTGTCGCGCCGGGGCGGCGGGCTGCGCTGCACGGTCAAGGGCAACCGGGTCCTGATCGCGGGCCGGTGCATCACCTACCTGGCCGGCACGATCAGCGTCTAGGCGCTAGACGCCGTGGTAGTCGCGGTACCAGGCGACGAAGCGCGGCAGGCCCTGGTCGATCCGTGTCGCCGGCTGGAAGCCCAGGATTTCCTGGGATTCGGTGATATCCGCGTAGGTCTCGTAGACGTCGCCCGGCTGCATGGGCGCCAGCTCGACCATGGCCTTGCGGCCACACGCCTCTTCCAGCACTTGGACGAAGCGGCGCAGTTCCTCGGTCCTGTGGTTTCCAAGGTTAAACACCCGATGCGGCGAACGGTCGCCGGGGTCGGCCGGCGGGTGGTCGAGCGTCGCGATGGTCCCGGCGACGATGTCGTCGATGTAGGTGAAGTCGCGCTTCAGATCGCCGCGGTTGAACAGGGTGATCGGCCGGCCCTCGAAGATCGCCTTGGTGAAGATGAACGCCGCCATGTCGGGGCGACCCCAAGGACCGTAGACCGTGAAGAAGCGCAGGCCCGTCATGGGCAGCCGGTAGAGGTGGCTGTTGCACTCGGCGATCAGCTCGCACGCGCGCTTGGTCGCAGCGTAGAGCGAGACCGGCCGATCGACCGGATCGGTCACCGAGAAGGGATGCTTGGTGTTGCCGCCGTAGACCGACGAGGAACTGGCGTAGACGAAGTGCCGCAGGGCCGCGCAGCGGCGCGCCAGCTCGATCATGGCGATCTGGCCCATGACGTTGGCCTCGCCATAGGCGAAGGGGTTGGTCCGGGGGTAGCGCACGCCGGCCTGGGCCGCCAGGTGGACGATGCCGGTGACATCGGCCGCCGCCAGGCCCTGGACCTGCTCCCAGCGCGCGATGTCGAGCCGGTGGAAGGCAAAATCCGGGTGCGCCGTGAGCTTGGCTAGACGTGCTTCCTTGAGGCGGACGTCGTAGTAGTTGTTGACGTTGTCCACGCCGATGACCCGCTCGCCGCGCGCGAGCAGGCTGATCGCGACGTGGAACCCGATGAAGCCCGCGGCTCCGGTGACGATGATGGCCATGACGTGTCCCGTACCCCTGGCGCCCCTGTCCTGTTGGTGGGCGAGCCCCGAACGCGTCGGGCGACCCCTACCCTTGTTGCCTCCGTCCCGTTCTGGTACGCAGGCCTTCACGCGCCCGCGTTTGACGCTTCATGCTTAACGCATCCTTCAGCCTGCCTATGGCATGGAGCGACCGGCATGGCCAAGACCATTTTGATCGTCGACGATGATCCGGTGCAGCGCCGCTTGCACAGCGAGATCGTGACGCGCGCGGGCTTCCGTCCCGTGCAGGCGGATGGCCCGAAGGCCGCGATCAAGATGGTGGAGCAGTCGAGCGAGGGCGATTTCGACCTCATGCTGCTCGACCTCCTGATGCCCGAGATCGATGGCCTTGGCGTGCTCGACAAGGTCAAGCCGATGCGGCCCAACCTGCCGGTCATCGTGGTGACGGCGCACGCGGGCATCGAGCACGTGGTCAAGGCCATGCGCGCCGGCGCCATCGACTTCGTGGTCAAGCCCGTGTCGCAGGAACGACTGCAGGTCTCTATCGAGAACGCCCTGCACATCAAGTCCCTGGCCGGCGAGGTCACGCGTCTGCAACGGTGCGCGGGCGGCGGGGTCGACCCCACCGACATCGTCGGCGGCAGCCCGGCCTTGCGCAAGGCGCTCAACCTGGCTGAACGCGCCGCGCAGTCCTCGATCCCGGTGCTCATCGAGGGCGAAAGCGGCGTCGGCAAGGAGCTGATCGCGCGTTACATCCGTGCCCGGAGCGATCGGGCCGAGAGGCCTTTCGTCGCGGTCAACTGCGGCGCGATCCCCGAGAACCTAGTCGAAAGCATCCTGTTCGGCCACGAAAAGGGCTCGTTCACCGGCGCCACCGGGCGCCACATTGGCAAATTCCAGGAAGCGGATGGCGGCACGCTGTTCCTCGACGAAATCGGCGAGCTGAGGCAGGACCTCCAGGTCAAGCTGTTGCGCGTGATCCAGGAAGGCGAAGTCGACCCGGTCGGCAGCAAGCAACCGGTCAAGGTCGACGTGCGCCTGATCTGGGCGACTAACCGTGATCTGCAGAAGCTGGTCGCCCAGGGCGTGTTCCGCGAGGATCCCTACTATCGCGTCAACGTCTTCCCGGTCTCGGTGCCGTCACTGCGGGATCGCAAGGAGGACATTCCGACCCTGGTCGAGCACTTTGCCCAGCGGTTCGCGGCCGCCGAGGGCCTGAAGGTCAAGGGCGCCACGCCCGAGGCGCTCGAGATGCTGGGGTCGTACCACTGGCCGGGCAACGTGCGGCAGCTCGAGAACGCCGTGTTCCGCGCGGTCGTGCTGGCCGATTCGGACCTGCTGCGTCCGGCGGATTTCCCGCAGGTGGCCCAGTGGGTCGGCATCGATCTGCCCAGCGATCCGGTCGCCGCGCCCACGCCCGCTGCCGCGCACGGCCCCATGGCGGTGGCGCCCGCGATGCCCGCGCCATCAGCCCCGCCCGCCGGCCCGGCGGCCGGAAGCATCCGGCTGCTGGGCGAGGACGGCAACGTGCGCCCGCTGGGCGACATCGAGGCCGAGGTCATCCGCCTGGCGCTCGACCACTACCACGGCCAAATGTCAAAGGTGGCGCGACGCCTGGGCATCGGCCGTTCGACGCTCTACCGCAAGGTGCGCGAACTCGGGCTGGAGCCCGCCGAGGCCGAAGGCTAGGGCGGCGCACCTTGCCGGGCCTGGGCCTCAGGTCCATCATGACCTTGGCTGGGATCGGGCACTGAGGGTGAGACCATGACGCTCGCCGCCGTCACGCTCGACGACAAGTACGCGCTCGACGACGGTCGGGTCTATCTGACCGGAACCCAGGCTCTGGTGCGCCTGCCGCTCATGCAGCGCCGGCGCGACGCGCGGGCGGGCCTGAACACCGCCGGCTTCATCGCGGGGTACCGTGGTTCGCCGCTCGGCGGCTTCGACCAGGCGCTGTGGCGCGCCAGGCCGTTCCTCGACCGCCAGCACATCCGTTTCCAGCCCGGCGTCAACGAGGATCTGGCCGCCACCGCCGTTTGGGGCAGCCAGCAGGTTGGCCTGTTCCCCGGTGCCAAGTACGACGGCGTGTTCGGAATCTGGTACGGCAAGGGACCCGGGGTCGACCGCACGGGCGACGCCTTCAAGCACGCCAACAGCGCCGGCACGGCGCGCCACGGCGGCGTGCTGGCGTTGGCCGGGGACGACCACACGTGCAAGTCCTCGACGCTCGCGCACCAGAGCGAATACGCCTGCATGGACGCGATGATCCCGGTGCTGAACCCGTCGAACATCCAGGAGATCCTGGATTACGGCCTGATCGGCTGGGCGATCTCGCGCTACGCCGGGGTCTGGGTGGCCATGAAGGTGGTCGCCGACACGGTCGACGGCTCGGCTTCGGTCCAAGTCGGAACCGACCGGGTGCGGCTGATCGAGCCGACCGACTTCACCATGCCCGAGGGCGGGCTCAACATCCGCTGGCCAGACCCGCCGCTGGTGCAGGAGGAACGGCTGCACCGGCACAAGCTCTACGCCGCGCTGGCCTACGCGCGGGCGAACCGGCTGGACCGCGTGGTGCTGGATTCGCCGAACCCGCGCTTCGGCATCATCACCACGGGCAAGACCTACCTGGACGTGCGCCAGGCGTTGGACGACCTGGGCATCGACGAAGCGATGGCGCGGCAGATCGGCCTGCGCGTTTACAAGGTCGCCATGAGCTGGCCGCTGGAGCGCGAGGGCGCGCGCCGCTTCGCCGAAGGCCTCGAGGAAGTGCTCGTGGTCGAGGAGAAGCGCGCCGTCATCGAGAACCAGCTCAAGGAGCAGCTCTACAACTGGGACGTCAAGGACCGGCCGCGCATCATCGGCAAGTTCGACGAGGAGCGGAATCTGATCCTGCCCTCGTTCGACGAACTGACGCCGGCCCGCATCGCGCGCGTCATCGCCCGGCGCATTGGCCGGTTCTTCACCAGCGAGGACATCCGCGACTGCCTGGCGTTTCTCGAGGCCAAGGAGCGCGCGCTGACCACCGAGCCGGCGCCGATCAGCCGCATCCCCTACTTCTGCTCGGGCTGCCCGCACAACACCTCGACCAAGGTACCCGAGGGCAGCCGCGCGCTGGCCGGCATCGGCTGCCACTACATGGCGCTGTGGATGGACCGCTCCACCGCGACCTTCACACAAATGGGCGGCGAAGGCGCCTCGTGGATCGGCCAGGCCGCGTTCACCGAGACGTCGCACGTGTTCCAGAACCTGGGCGACGGCACCTACGTCCACTCGGGCCTGCTGGCGATCCGCGCCGCGGTCGCGGCGGGCGTCACCATGACGTACAAGATCCTCTACAACGACGCGGTCGCCATGACCGGCGGCCAGCCGACCGAGGGGCACCCATCGGTCGCCCAGATCACCCACCAGCTTTACGGCGAAGGCGTGCGGCGCATCGTCGTGGTCACCGACGAGCCCGACAAGTACCCGATCGACGCGGGCTTCGCGGCCGGTGTCACGGTCCATCACCGAAGCGAGCTCGACGCGGTGCAGCGCTCCTTGCGCGCGACCGCCGGCGTCACGGCCCTGATCTACGACCAGGTGTGCGCCACCGAGAAGCGGCGTCGGCGCAAGCGCGGCCTGATGGCCGATCCGGACGTGCGCGTCGTGATCAACGAGGACGTATGCGAAGGCTGCGGCGACTGCAGCCGAACCTCGAATTGCCTGTCGGTGGTGCCGGTCGAGACCGAATTCGGCCGCAAGCGCCAGATCGACCAGTCCTCGTGCAACAAGGACCTGAGCTGCGTCGAGGGCTTTTGCCCCAGCTTCGTCACCGTGCGCGGCGGGCGTATGCGTAAGCGCCGCGCCGCAGGCGCCGACGGCCTCGGGCCGGAGGCCCTGCCCGAGCCGAGCGAGCCCACGCTGGACGAGCCGTTCGGTATCCTGGTCACCGGCGTCGGCGGCACGGGCGTCGTCACGGTCGGCGCGATCCTGGGCATGGCGGCCCACCTGGCCGGGCGCGGCGTCGGCGTGCTCGACCAGACCGGGCTGGCGCAGAAATACGGCGCCGTGGTCAGCCATGTGCGCATCGGCCGCCGGCCCGAGGACATCCACGCGGTCAAGATCGCGGCCGGCGGCGCCGACCTGCTGCTGGGCTGCGATCTGGTGGTGGCCGCCGGGTTCGACGCCCTGGCCAAGCTGCGCGAGGGCCGCGCCACGGCCCTGATCAACGCCCACGAATCGCCGACCGGCGAATTCACCCGCAAGCCCGACCTGGTGTTCCCCGGCGCCCGTCTGCGCGCGCGCATCGAGACGGCGGTCGGACCGGGGCACGCCCATTTCCTCGACGCCACGACGATTGCGACCCATCTGTTCGGCGACGCCATCGCGACCAACCTGTTCATGGTCGGCTGGGCGTACCAGAAGGGCCTGATCCCCCTGCCCGGCGCGGCGATCCTCCGGGCCCTCGAGCTGAACGGCGCCGCCGTCGCGCTGAACACCGCGGCGTTCCACGCCGGGCGCCACGCGGCCCTGGATCCGGACGGCTTGGTGCGGCAGGTGCGTGCCGCCGAGCCCGCGCCCGCGCACCGCCAGTTGAGCGCCACGACCGAGGACGTCGTCGCCCGCCGCGCACGGCACCTGGCGGCCTACCAAGACCAGGCCCTGGCCGAGCGTTTCCGCGCCTTCGTCGGCCGCGCCGCCGACGCCGAGCGGACCAGGGCCGAGGGCATGACCGGCCTAGTCGATGCCGTCGCGCGCGGCTACCACAAGGTGCTCGCCTACAAAGACGAGTACGAGGTCGCGCGGCTCTACACGGACCCGGCCTTCGCCGCGCGCATCGCCGGCCAGTTCGAGGGCTCGCCACGGCTGGAGGTGCACCTCGCGCCGCCGATCCTGGGCGAGCGCGATCCCGTCACCGGCCACGCCCGCAAGCGCACCTTCGGCCCGTGGGTGTTCGCGCTTTTCCGCGTGCTGGCCCGACTCAAGGGTTTGCGCGGCACGCCGTTCGACCCGTTCGGGCGGACCGCCGAACGGCGTGCCGAGCGGGCATTGATCGCGACGTACGAACAGGCCGTGACCGAGGCGCTGGAGCGGCTCGACCACGACAGCCATTCCCTGGTGGCGGAGATCGCGCGCCTGCCCGAACAGGTGCGCGGCTTCGGCCACGTCAAGGAGGCGAACCGGGTCAAGGCGCTGGCGTGGCTCGACGAGCTGATGGGCCTGCTGCGCGCCGGCCCGCACGCGGCGCGCGCGGCCGAGTAACGGCGGGGACGGCCATGAGCGAAGAGCGCGAACAGAGGATCCTGGAGGCCCTGCGCGACATCCGCGACGGCCAGCGCGCGATCCTCGAGGCGCTCAACCGCCAGAAGGACCTGGCGCAAGACCACTACAATCTGGTCTCGAATCTGGTCTATGGCGCCCGCGCGATCGGCGTGATGATCATCATCCCCATCGCGGCGATCGTCTTGGTGGTGCGCTACTTCTGAGTCTCCGCCTCGAGGCGCGCCCAGATCGCCTCGACGCGCCGGCGGATCATCAGGGCCTCGTCCCAGCGGTCCGACAGCTCATAGCCGTCGGGGCCGGTGATCGCGTACTCATTCGGCCCCAGTTCGCACAGGAACAGCAAGGTCGCGTCGGACCGCACCCGCGCCCGCCACAGGCGAAACCCGTCTTCCCACCAGCCGGCGAACAGGTCGAACCACTTGGCGTGCTGCGGGAACGAGATCTGCACCTGGATCTGTTCGCGCGACGCCACGCGCCCCTGGAACGAGTCCGACCGTTCCAGGATGCGTCGGATCAGGCCATGGTTCTCGGCCGAGATCGGGTACCAGAACTCGCGGTCGAGCAGGTAGTGCGACAGGTCCGCGCACAGGCGCATCTCGGGCACCGCGTCGATCAGTTGCAGTGTGGCGAACAGGTCGTTGGTGATGCAGTTGCGGTGGGTCTCGAACTGGATGGCGACGCCCTCGTCCTCGGCCATGGCGATCCAGGCACGGATCACCGGAATCATGCCAGCCACCGTCAGTGGCATGACCTGGCCGATCACGTTGACGAAGCGGGCGTCGAAGTCCCGCGCCATGCGCAAGACCGGGCGCAGGTCCTCGATGCTCTTGGGGAACGCGTTGATGAGGCAGCCCAGGCCGTGGCGCGCGAACAGCGGCCGGGTGCGGCGCATGGCGTCGTCGTCGAAGATGCCCATGTCGATGGCCATGCCGGCGTAGCCGGCCTCGGCGACCATGGCGAAGGATTCCTCGACCGGCCGCTCGACCCCGTCGGGTCGGCGCAGCTCCATGGCCCATAGGGACTGGAAGACCTCGAGCCGCATCAGAGCGTCATGCCGGCCGGCACGGGCGCGTTCATCAAGGCCTTGACGCGGCGGTGCGTGGCCAGGTCGCGCACCCATTCGTAGTAGATGCCCTTGGTCGAGGTGACGGCGATGCCGGCGTCGCGCAGGCGCCGCAGCCCGTGGTCGTGGTTGGGCGGCGGGCTGGCGCATGCATCGTCGATGACCACGGCGTGGTGACCGAGCGCCGCGAGCCCCAGCGCCGAGTGGGCGACGCACACGTCGGTTTCCATGCCGGTCAGCACGAAGGTATCGCGCCCCGTCGCCTGGACCGCGGCACGGATATCGTCCTGGCGGTCGAGCCCGAAGATCATCTTGTCGAAAATCGTGGCACCTTCGGGCAGCCGCGTCGCCAGATCGGGCACCAGGGTGCCGTTGGTCGCGATGTCCTCGGCGGTCGCGACGATCGGGATGTCAAGAGCGCGGGCCGCGTTCATCAGCCAGCCGATGCGTTCGACCAACGGTCCACGTTCGTGCAGCGGCAGCTTGGTCAGGAAGTAGGCCTGCACGTCGATGACGACGAGGCACGAACGGTTGCGGTCGACGACGCCGGTGTCCTTCGCGGTCATGGTGCCCTCCCCTCTGGCGCGCCAACCGTTCCATGGGGCGGCGACGCGGGTCAACCGGCCCGACAGGAGCGCCGGCGTGGGCTATGATGGCTGCCCGCCGCGCCCCGCAACGGTCCTATGTCCTCCGCTCCCACACCGGCATCGCAGCCCCTCGCCGGCATCGGCTACTTGTTGGCTGCGGTGATCGTCTTCTCGATCATGGACGCGCTCATCAAGTGGCTGAGCGCGGACTACCCGACGTTGCAGGTGATCTTCTTCCGTGGCGCCTGCGCGTTCATCCCGCTCAGCCTGTTCATCGCGCGCCAGGGCGGCCTGGCCGCGCTGCGCACGAACCGGCCGGTCGGCCACATCCTGCGCTGCCTGGTCGGCGTGTCGTCCATGGTGCTCGGCTTCTGGGCGCTCGCGGTGCTTCCCCTGGCCGACGTGATCGCCATCGGCTTCGCCGGGCCGATCTTCCTGACCGCGCTCTCGGTGCCATTGCTGGGCGAGACCGTCGGCTGGCGGCGCTGGTGCGCCGTCTTCGCCGGGTTCCTCGGCGTCATCGTCATGGTGCGCCCGGGCTCCAGCCTGTTCCAGGTCGAAGCCCTGATCCCGGTGGGCGGCGCCGTAGGCTACGCCTTCGCCATGGTGCTGGTGCGCCGGCTGACCGCGACCGAGACCATCGCGGCCATCGTGTTCTACTTCACCCTGACCACCACGGTGGTCAGCGGCGCCATCCTACCCTTCGTGTGGGTCACGCCGACCTGGGGTGACTTGGGCCTGCTGGTTTCGGTGGGCTTGTGCGGCGGCGTGGCGCAACTGCTCATGACACGAGCGTTCAAGATCGCGCCGGGGTCGCTGATCGCGCCGTTCGAGTATTCGGCCGTGATCTGGGCCGTGACGTTCGGCTGGGTCATCTGGCACGAGCTGCCCGATGCCGCCATCTGGACGGGCAGCGCCATCGTCATCGCCAGCGGCCTCTACATCCTGCACCGCGAGGCCGTGATCGCGCGGTGCCGGCGCGGTCGGACCTGATAGCAACCCCGCGCTATTGGCCGAGCATCGGCAGGTTGAGGCCTTGTTCGCGGGCGCAATCGATCGCCTCGTCGTAGCCCGCGTCGGCGTGACGCATGACGCCCGAGCCCGGATCGTTGGTCAGCACGCGTTCAAGCCGCCGGTCCGCCTCGGCGCTGCCGTCGCACACGATGACCATGCCGGCGTGCTGGGAGTAGCCGATGCCCACACCGCCGCCGTTGTGCAGGCTGACCCACGTGGCGCCCGAGGCGCAGTTGAGCAGCGCGTTCAGGAGCGGCCAGTCGGCCACGGCGTCGGAACCGTCGCGCATGCCTTCGGTCTCGCGGTTGGGGCTGGCGACCGAGCCGGAGTCCAGGTGGTCCCGGCCGATCACGATGGGCGCCTTGACCTCGCCCTTGCGCACCATCGCGTTGAACGCTAGCCCGACGCGGGCGCGCGCGCCCAGCCCGATCCAGCAGATGCGCGCGGGCAGGCCCTGGAACTTGATCCGCTTGCCGGCCATGTCGAGCCAGCGGTGCAGGTGCGGGTCGTCGGGGATCAGCTGCTTGACCCTGGCATCGGTCTTGAAGATGTCGTCCGCCTCGCCGCTGAGCGCGACCCAGCGGAACGGCCCGACGCCGCGGCAGAACAGCGGCCGGATGTAGGCCGGCACGAAGCCCGGGAAGGCGAAGGCGTCGGCCACCCCCATGTCCTTGGCGAACTGGCGGATGTTGTTGCCGTAGTCGAAGGTCGGCACGCCCTGGGCATGGAAGGCCAGCATGGCACGCACATGGGTCGCCATCGACGCCTTGGCCGCCCGGGCGACGCCGTCGGGATCGCTCTTCTGGCGCTCCTCCCACTGCTCCAGCGTCCAGCCGGCCGGCAGATAGCCGTGGATGGGGTCGTGGGCGCTGGTCTGGTCGGTGACCATGTCGGGGCGCACGCCGCGCCGTACCAGATCCGGCAGCACCTCGGCGGCGTTGCCCAAGAGCCCGATGGAGACGGCACGGCCCGCGCGTCTGGCCTCGTCGAGCATGGCGAGCGCCTGGTCGAGACTGTCGGCGTGGCGCTCGAGATACCGGGTCTCGAGCCGCCGCTCGATCCGGCTGGGGCGACACTCAACCGCCAGCATCGAGGCGCCGGCCATGGTCGCGGCCAGTGGCTGGGCGCCGCCCATGCCGCCCAGGCCCCCGGTCAGGATCCAGCGGCCCTTCAGATTGCCGCCATAGTGCCGCCGCCCGGCCTCGACGAAGGTTTCGTAGGTGCCCTGCACGATGCCCTGACTGCCGATGTAGATCCACGAACCAGCGGTCATCTGGCCGTACATCATGAGCCCCTTGCGATCGAGCTCGTTGAAGTGCTCCCACGTGTTCCAATGGCCGACCAGATTGGAGTTGGCGATCAGCACGCGCGGCGCGTCCGCATGGGTCTTGAACACGCCGACCGGCTTGCCGGACTGGATCAGCAGGCTTTCGTCGTCGCCCAGGTCCTTGAGAGCGGCGACGATGCGATCAAAGCAGCGCCAGTCGCGCGCGACCCGCCCGATACCTCCATAAACCACAAGTTCGTCAGGTTTCTCAGCTACATCCGGATCGAGGTTGTTCATCAACATGCGCAACGGCGCCTCGGTCAGCCAGCTTCGGGCGCTGCGCGCCGTGCCGCGTGGAGCGCACAACGTGCGGGCGTTGGCGAAACGGTCGTTGGGCATGACGGCTCTCCCTGGCGGGCCCGGCGGCGGCACGTGGCTCACCATATCGTGTTCGCGCGTCCGCGAAAATCGGCGCCATCCCATTGTGCGGCGGCGCGGACGAACCATATAGGCCGCATGGGAGGCGCACACGGCCCGGTACGCGGGCCGACCGAGCGCGGGCCATCCCCCCAGCCACCGCGCTCCTTGGCGAACGGCGCCCAACGCCCGACGCGCACCGCCTCCTGACGACCGCGCCGCCTCCCAGCCCCTCCCGGAGGCGGCGCAATCGTTTTCGGCGAGTCCTCAACATCGTGTCACATCCTGTTGATCGGGCGTGACTTGTGATCCGAATCTAACGGAACAACCTAGATGGGGACATGACCCCGACCCGGGGGCCCGCTGTCAGGAGGACCGCATCATGACACCACGAGGACGCGAGTTCATCGCCGCTTGGCTGATCGTCGCCACCCTGGGCTCGGCGCTGGCCGTGCTCCCCAACCTCACGAGGGACGGGGCTAGCCGCGACGAAACGTGGGCCGGTGTCACGATCCCCGGCCGTACCGGCTGGCAAGCTTAGGCGGCCTTGACCGGCGTACCGCAGGGCGAGGACGTATCAACGTTCGTCGAGGACGAACGGCCGATCTGGCAACGGGGCCACATGGCCACGAGGAACGAGGATCGGCGGTGGCCGCCCGCCGGCGCCCTGTGCCTGGCCGCCCTGCTCATGGATACGCCTGTGCAGATGGACACCGCGCCCGTGTCGATCCCTTGCTGAGCGGTGGTCAGAGCGCTTTGACGATGTCCTCGACCATCTTCTTGGCGTCGCCGAAAAGCATCATCGTGCCCGCCTTGTAGAACAGTGGGTTGTCGATGCCGGCGTAGCCCGACGCTAGGCTGCGCTTGACGATCAGCACGGTCTTGGCGTTCTCGGCATCAAGGATCGGCATGCCGTAGATGGGGCTTGAGGAGTCAGACTTGGCGATCGGGTTGACCACGTCGTTGGCGCCGATCACGAAGGCAACGTCGGCCCCGGCGAACTCGCTGTTGATCTCCTCGAACTCGAACACTTCGTCGTAGGGCACGTTGGCCTCGGCCAGCAGCACGTTCATGTGCCCCGGCATGCGCCCGGCCACGGGGTGGATGGCGTACTTGACCTCGATCCCTTCCTTCTTAAGCAGCCCCGCCATTTCGCGCATCGCGTGCTGGGCCTGCGCCACCGCCATGCCGTAGCCCGGCACGATGATGACCTTGCGCGCGTTCGACATGATGAATGCCGCGTCCTCGGCCGAGCCCTGCTTGACAGTGCGTTCGCCGGCATCCGCCGGCCCCGCCGACGCCTCGGCCCCGAAGCCGCCCAGGATGACGCTGATGAACGAGCGGTTCATCCCCTTGCACATGATGTAGCTGAGGATCGCGCCCGAGGCGCCGACCAGCGCGCCCGTGATGATCAGGAGCTGGTTTTCGAGCGTGAAGCCGATGCCGGCGGCTGCCCAGCCCGAGTACGAGTTGAGCATGGAGATGACCACCGGCATGTCGGCGCCGCCGATGGGGATGATGATCAGCACGCCGACCAGGAGGGCGAGCGCGGTCATCAGCCAGAACGCCTCGCGGCCCTCCTCGGCGACGAACCACGCGCCGAAGCCAATGATGGCAAGCCCGATCACCAGGTTGAGCAGGTGCTGGCCGGGAAACACGACCGGCGCGCCTGAGACGAGGCCCTGGAGCTTGGTGAACGCGACGACCGAGCCGGAGAACGTGATCGCGCCGATCACGATGCCCAGGCTCATCTCGATGCGGCTGGCGGTCTTGATGGCCCCGACCGTGCCGATGCCGTAGGCCTCTGGCGCGTAGAGCGCCGCCGCCGCCACCAGCACGGCGGCCGTGCCGACCAGGCTGTGGAACGCTGCCACGAACTGGGGCATGGCCGTCATCTGGATGCGCAGCGCGGTGACCACGCCGATGCCACCGCCCAGCACGATGCCGGCCAGGATCCATTCGTAGGACAGCACGCCCGGGTCAAGGAGCGTCACGGCGATGGCCAGCGCCATGCCGCCAATGCCGATCAGGTTGCCGCGCCGCGACGAGGTCGGTGACGACAGACCCTTCAGCGCCAGGATGAAACAGACCGACGCCACCAGGTAGAGCAGCGCCGAAAGGTTGGCCGACATCGCGCGTGCCCGCTACTTCGCCTGTCGCTTCTTGAACATCTGCAGCATGCGCTGGGTCACCGCGAACCCGCCGAAGATGTTGACCGAGGCGAGCATCACCGCCACGAAGCCCAAGATCTTGGATAGGCTGGCGCCCTCGGGCCCGGCGGCGATCAGGGCGCCGACGATGATGACGCTGGAGATCGCGTTGGTCACCGCCATCAGCGGCGTGTGCAGGGCTGGCGTCACGCTCCACACCACGTAGTAGCCGACGAAGATCGCCAGCACGAAGATGGTGAAGCGGAAGATGAACGGATCGATGGCCGCGACGGCTTCCATGATGGCGTCTCCTCGGCGGGTCGGGGGATCAGGACGCTAGGAGCAACGGGTGGACGACCTTGCCGTCGCGGGCGACCAGGCTGCCCTTGACGATCTCGTCGTCCCAGTCGATGGCAAGCGCGCCCGCCTTCTTGTCCACAAGCGGCGTCACGAAGTTGAGCAGGTTGCGGGCGAGAAGCGTGGAGGCGTCGGTCGCGACGCGCGAGGGGTAATTGCCCTCGCCCACGATGGTCACGCCGTGCCGCTCGACGACCTTGCCCGCCTCGCACAGTTCGCAGTTGCCACCGGCTTCGGCCGCCATGTCGATGACGATCGAGCCCGGCGTCATCGCCTGGATCATGGCCGCCGTGATCAGACGCGGCGCCGGCCTGCCGGGGATCAGCGCCGTCGACACGACGATGTCGACCTTGACGATGGCGTCGTGGATGGCCTGGGCCTGGCGGCGCTTGTAGTCCTCGCCCATCTCGCGCGCGTAGCCGCCAACGGTCTGGGCCTCGGCGCCCGCCTCGGCCGGCACCTCGACAAACGAGGCGCCGAGCGACTCGACCTCCTGCTTGACGGCGGGGCGCACGTCGAAGGCGGAAACCACGGCGCCCAGCCGGCGCGCGGTGGCGATCGCCTGCAGCCCGGCGACGCCGGCACCCAGCACCAGGACCTTGGCCGGCGCGATGGTGCCCGCCGCGGTCATCATCATGGGCATCATGCGATCGAGTCGCGCAGCCGCGTCCAGCACGGCCTTGTAGCCGGCCACGTTGCTTTGGGACGACAGCGCGTCCATGCCCTGGGCGCGCGTAATGCGCGGCACGAGTTCCAGCGCGAACGCGACGATGCCCTGGTCCGCGTACGCCTGGGCATCGGCACGGCGCCCGAGTGGATCGAGCAGGCCAATCAGGATAGCGTCCTTGGGCAGGGCGGCCAGTTCGTCGAACTCGCCCTCGCCCGCGCGCAAGGGCCGCCGGACCTTGAGGATCATGCCGGCTTCGCCCAGCGCCTCGGCCGCGGTCGGCACGATGGTCGCGCCGGCCTCGGCGAAGGCCGCGTCGGTCAGGCGCGCGCCGGCGCCCGCGCCGCTCTCGATCGTCAGGGCGAAGCCCAGGGCCTTCAACTTCTTGACCGAGTCGGGCGAGACCGCCACGCGCCGCTCGCCCGGCAGCCGTTCCCTGATCACGCCGATCCGCATGATGCGTTGCCCCCTCGCAAAGCGGCGGCACAATGCCCGCTCGCACCCGGCTTGCCAAGCCCCGGACGGTATCGGCATGCTCGGGCCATGGAGAACCTGACGTTCAACCCGGGCGGCGCGCCGCTGTCACCATCGCTGACCTTGCACCTGACCCGCGTGCTGGAGGCGCCGCGCGAACGCGTGTGGCACGCTCTCACCGACGCGGCCACGTTCCAGCGCTGGTGGCGGCCGCCCGGCTTCATCTGCCCGCTAGTCGAGTTCAACCTGCGCGAGGGCGGCGCGTACCAAGTACACATGCGCTCGCCGCGCGACACGCTGCACACGTTCGGCCGGCGCTAACGCACCATCGAGGCGCCTGCGTGCCTGGTCTACACCTGGATCTTCAACGAGGGTCGCTACGCCGGCCGCGAGACCCTGGTGGATCTCACCTTCGAGGAACTCGGCGGCGCGACCGAGTTCACGTTGAACCAGACCGGGTTCACTGCGGCCCAGATGCAGGCTGACTTCGGCGGCGGCTGGGAGAACTGCCTGCACATGCTGGCCGACCTGCTGGAAGAACCGCAGGGCTGACACGCCCTCATCGGCGTTGATGCGCGTCGCGCTTGACCCATTCTGTCGTGCGATCTATAGTTAACCAAATGGTTAAATATCAGCACGCGGCCCTCGACCGCACATTCGCCGCCCTGGCCGACCCGACGCGGCGCGCCATGGTGGCCCGCCTCGCCCTGGGGACCGCCACGGCCGGCGAACTGGCCAGGCCCTTCGCGCTTTCACTGCCCGCGATCTCGAAGCACCTCAAGGCGCTGGAAGGCGCCGGACTTATCGAGCGACGACGGGAAGGACGAACCCATCATCTGACCCTGCGAGCCGAGCAGCTGACCGATGCGGCCGGCTGGCTCGAACAGCAGACCAGCTTATTGAAGCGAAGCCTCGACCGACTGGCGCGCACCCTCGACGAACCCGCGTAGGAGAACGACGATGAACACCGCGACCGCGGCGACCGCAGCGAACACCGACCACACTCTGCGGCTCGAGCGCCGCTTCAGGGCGGCACCGGACAGGGTGTTCCGCGCCTTGACCGACCCGGCGATCCTCAAGACCTGGTGGGGTCCGCCCGGCTTCACCACGCCGCGCGCCGAGCTGGACGTGCGCCCCGGCGGTGCCTACGCCATCGACATGCAGGCGCCGAGCGGCAACAACCTGCGCATCCGAGGCACCTTCCGCGAAGTCGTGGCGCCGTCCCGCCTGGTCTACACGTGGGCGTGGCAAGACGGCGGCTATGCTGGGGTGGCGACGCTCGTCGCCCTGGACTTCGTGGCCGATGGCACGGTAACCCTGCTGCGGGGTGACCCACGCGTTGATGACGTCGGCCGACATGGCCGGCGATCACGGCAAGGGCTGGAACGCCTGCCTCGACCGACTCGAGGCCCTGGCCGAGGGAGGCCTGGCATGAGCGACGTCATCGTCTTCGGTTCCGACCTGTCGCCCTTCGTGCGCACGGCGCGGCTTACCTTCGTCGAGAAGGGCGTGCCCCACCAGCTCGAGGCCGCCGCGCTGGCGGACCCCGCGTACCGCGCGCGCCACCCTTACGCCCGCATGCCGGCCATGGAACACGGCAGGGTCCGTCTGTTCGAGACAGCGGCGATCGCCCGCTACGCCAACGAGGGGTTCGACGGACCGCCGCTGCAACCGACCGACGCAGTGGGGCGCGCGCGCATGACCCAGTGGATCAGCGCGTACAACGCTTACATGGCGGTCGTGTTCGGCCAGCGCCTGGTGATCGAGCGGTTCGCGCCCAGAATCTTCGACCGGCCGACCAACGAGGCGGTGATTCGCGACAACCTGCCGGATCTCGATCGAGCACTCAAAGTGCTGAATGGCAGTCTGGCCGACCTGCCCTACCTGGCCGGCCCGAACGCCAGCTTGGCCGACCTGCACGTGGCGCCGATGCTCCGGTACGTCGGCATGCCCCCCGAAGGCCAGCAGCGCCGGCCCGCACGCCCAGCGCTCGGGCGCTGGCTCGAAACGGTGTTGGCGCGGCCGAGCTTCGCGGCGACCATGCCCAAGTTCGGGAGCTGACATTGCGTCAGTCCGGCTGGGCGACCCCGCAGGCGTCGAGCGCCGCGGCCTGGCGCTTGGCCAGCGCCTTGACGTCGAAGCCGGTGACGAGTTCGTGGAACAGGCGGTGCCAGTTGATTTCCGCCTTGAGGTGCAGGAACACGGCGCCGAGCCCGATCGCGGTGCGATCCATGAACACGAACTCGCGCGGCACCGTGACGCCGCCCAGTTCGCGCAGACGTGCATGGACCCGGCTCGCGACCCGGGCGCCGTACATGCCGCCACCCTCCTCCTGGATGCGGCGCGGCCGGTCCTCGAGCAGCGGCGCGTAGACGAACTCGGCCCACAGGTTGAGCGTGTCGATGACCTCGTTCTTGAGGCCGGCGAAGCCCCACGTCTCGTAGGCGTGCACGGCCAACGCGCGATCGTCGCGTTCGAGCGCGTGGTAGAGGTCGATGACGCCTTGGACGAAGGGCGGGCGGAACTTCCGGATGCAGCCGAAGTCCAGGAGCTGAACGTCGAGGTTCGCAGCGACCTTGTAGTTCCCGAGATGCGGATCGCCGTGAATCACGCCGTAGTTGTAGAAGGGCACGTACCAGGCGCGGAACATGGTGTGGGCCAGCCGGTTGCGGTCCTCGACCGTGCGGCCGACGAAACCCATCAGCGGCGCGCCATCCATCCACGTCATGGTCAGCAGCCGGCGCGTCGACAGTTCGTCGACCACCTCGGGCACGCGCACGTGCCGCTCGCCCTTCAGCATGGCGCGGTAGAGCCGCATGTGCCGGGCCTCGAGCGCGTAGTCGAGCTCCTCGCGCAGGCGCGCCGCGATCTCGTCGTGGATGCGCGAGGGATCGACGGCGCGGTCGTAGCGGCGATAGACCGCGAAGACGATCCGTAGCTGGTTGAGGTCGGCCTCGACCGCCGAAGCCATGTCCGGGTACTGCAGCTTGCACGCGAGCGCGCGGCCGTCGTGCGCCATCGCCCGGTGCACCTGGCCGAGCGAGGCCGCCGCGACCGCCGCGCGGTCGAACGAAGCGAAGCGCGCCTCCCAGTCGGACCCGAGTTCGCTCGCCGTGCGGCGCTTGACGAAAGGCCAGCCCATCGCCGGGGCGTTGGCCTGGAGCTGGGCAAGCTCGGCCGCGTACTCGGCCGGCAGCGCGTCGGGGATGGTCGACAGCAACTGAGCCACCTTCATGAGCGGGCCCTTGAGCCCGCCCAGCGCGGCGCGCAGGTCGGCGGCGAAGCGGGTGCGGTCGACAGGCACGCCGAACAGGCGTTCGGCGCCCACCCGCGCCGCCAGGCCGCCCATCGACGAAGACACGCGCGCGTAGCGCCGCACGCGGCGGCCCAGCGTGTTCTTCTCGTCGGGCGCGCGTGCCACCGCCTAGCTCAGCGCCGCGAGCTCGTCGATGGTGCGCGCGATCACGCCCAGCCCCTTGGCCCAGAAGCGCGGGTCCGAGGCATCCAGCCCGAAGGGCGCCAGCAGTTCGCCGTGGCGCTTGGTGCCGCCCGCGCGCAAGAGATCCATGTAGCGCGCCTGGAAGCCACGCGGCTGTTCCTCGTAGCGGGCGTATAGCGCGTTCACCAGGCAATCGCCGAACGCGTAGGCGTAGACATAGAACGGCGAGTGCACGAAGTGCGAGATGTAGCACCAGAAGTTGGCGTAGCTGGCGTCGAAGCGCAGCGCCGGGCCCAGGCTCTCGCCCTGGATCGCGAACCAGATCTCCGATAGCCGATCCACCGTCAGTTCGCCCTTGCGTCGCTCGGCGTGCACGCGGGTTTCGAACTCGAGGAACGCGATCTGGCGCACCACGGTGTTCAGCATGTCCTCGACCTTGCCGGCCAGCAGGATCCGGCGCCGCGCGCGGTCCTTCTCGCGTACGAGCAGGCTGCGGAACGTGAGCTGCTCGCCGAACACCGAGGCCGTCTCGGCCAACGTGAGCGGCGTGTCCGCCATGAGCGGTCCCTGCTCGGCCGCCAGCACTTGGTGCACACCGTGGCCCAGCTCGTGCGCCAGCGTCATGACGTCGCGGGTGCGGCCCTGGTAGTTCAGCAGCAGGTACGGGTGCGCCGAGGGCACGGTCGGGTGCGCGAAGGCGCCGCCCACCTTGCCTGGGCCGACCGGCGCGTCGATCCAGCCCTTGTCGAAGAAGGGTTGCGCGACCTTGGCCAGGTCCTTGGAGAACGCCGCGTAGGCGTCCATGACCGTGTTGCGCGCGTCGTTCCAGGCGAAGATGTCCTCGTCCACTTCGGGCAGAGGCGCGTTGCGGTCCCACCAGTCGAGTTGGTTGCCGCCGAGCCAGCGCGCCTTCATGGCGTAGTAGCGGTGGGCGAGGCGCCGATACGCCTGCCGCACCGCGGCGACCAGCGCGTCGACCACCTCGTCCTCGACCTGGTTGGCGACGTTGCGCGACGAGATCGGCCGCTTGAAGCCGCGCCAGCGGTCCTCGATCTCCTTGTCCTTGACCAGGGTGTTGAGGATATGGGCGAACAGCCGCGAGTTCTGGCCGAACACGCGGCCGAGTTCGAGGCCCGCCTCGCGCCGCCGCGCCGGATCGGGCGAGCTCAACCCGTCGAGCGCCTCGGTCTCCGACAGGCTCTGGCCGCCCAGGTCGAAGCGCATCTGGGCGACCGACTCGTCGAACAAGCGCGTCCACGCCTCCGCGCCCGCCACGGACTTCTCGTGCAGGATCTTCTCGATGCCATCGTCGAGCTGGTAGGGCCGGAACGCGCGCACGTCGCGCAGCCACGGACGGTAGCGACCGGCGGCGGGGTGCGCGAGCTTGCGCTCCAGCACCGCGTCGTCGATGCGGTTGATCTCCAGCGTGAAGAACAGAAGGCGCGTCGAGGTCTCGTTCGTCCGTTCGGACATGGTCTGGAAGAAGCGGCCCTTTTCGGGGTCGTCGACCGAACGGCAGAAGTAGAGATAGGCGTAGCTTCCGATGCGTTGCAGGCGCTCGCTCTGATGCTCGTACGACGCGATGGCGGCACCGAAATCCTCGCCTGTGAGGCCGGCGAGCTTGCCCTTGTACGTCCGCTCGAAGCGCGCCGCGTCCCTGTCCGACGCGGCCAGGTCGCGCAGCAGCGCCTTGGACTGGGGGCCAGTGTAGAGATCGTCCAGCTTCCAGGTCGGCAGCGCGCCGAGGTCGTGCGCCATAGTCGTTCTCCCGCAAACCGTTCACCGGAACATAGGGTGGGCAGGCGCCCGGGCCAAGGTTCCAACGGCGGCGCTGTCGCGAGCAGATGAGTCGTCCGGGTTAGGTAGCACACGAGTTGTCCGGTTTGGTGAGCCTGCGAGGGAGCGGGGCGATGAACCGGACGACGTTGCTACAGGACCGCAGGATGGAGAAGATCGAGGATGTTCTTGGGCGCTACTTGCGTCGAGAGCTATCGGGATTGGAAGCTGGGGAGCTGTTGGGCGTCTCGGAGCGTCAGTTCCGGCGCTACCGCCGCCGCTTTGACGAGGAGGGTCTGGACGGTCTCGTGGACCGTCGGCTTGGCAAGGCTTCGGCGCGGCGGGTTCCGGTGGACCGGATCGCGTGGCTTCTGGATGAGTATCGGACGCGGCACATGGGCTGAACGGTGAAGCACTTCCACGAGCACGTTCAGGCGCGTCACGGCTTTCGGCTGAGCTACAGCTGGACCAAGACCCAGCTGCACGCCGCCGGCCTGGTGGATCGGGCGAAGCGGCGAGGCGCGCACCGTCGCCGTCGGCCGCGCAAGCCATGCGCCCGCATGATGCTGCACCAGGACGGCAGTCGGTTCGCCTGGCTGGCTGGCGCGCCCGAACTGCACCTGATCGTGACCCTGGACGACGCGACCAGCACGATCCACTCGGCCTTCCTGGTCGAGGAGGAGGGCACGGCCTCGACCTTGCGCGCGCTGCTCGACGTGTTCACGGCCGGGGGTCTTCCGGCGAGCCTTTATACCGACCGGGGCAGTCACTACTTCCACACGCCTGAGGCAGGCAGCAAGGTGGACAGGACCCGGCTGACCCAGGTGGGCCCGGCGCTCGATCGTCTGGGTGTCGAGCACATCGCGGCATACTCGCCCGAGGCGCGCGGACGCTCGGAGCGCGCCTTCGGCACGCTGCAGGATAGCTTGCCCAAGGAACTCGCGCTCGCCGGCATCGCCATGATTGAGGCGGCCAGCCGCTTCATCCGCGCGGTCTACCTGCCGGCGCACAACGCCCGCTTCGCGGTGGCGCCGGAGCTGCCCGAGAGCGCCTTCGTGACGGTGACGGACCGGGCCGCACTGGTCGAGATTCTGTGCGTCGAGGAAGAGCGCATCGTGGCGCGCGACAACACCGTCGGCCTTGGTCGGCTCCGGCTCCAGTTGCCGCCAAGTCCGTTGCGTCACCACTTCGTCAAGGCCCGCGTCAAGCTGCGCGTCTATCCCGACGGCACTCTCGCCGTCGCCCATGGACCCCGTGTCATCGCCCGCTACGACAAGGAGGGAACCCTGATCGACCCACAACGACCGGCGCTGGGGGCCGCGGCGTGAAACGCTTCGACGCCGCGCAACCCCAGCGCCCCGTGGATATGTGGACGACGCTCCGCGCCGCCCACATCCCCACAGGGCCATCAACAACAGAAGCGGACAACCATTGTGCTAAAAAAACGGTCAACTCAATGTGCTACCGACAGGTTCCAACGGCGGCGCGACCGGATAGACTGACGTTATGAGCCGTGTCATCGACGCATCGCCCGCGACTTGGCCCAACCTGGTCGCCATGTTCTTCGACCAGGCCGCGCGCCTGGGCGATCGACCCTGGCTGTGGGCGAAGCGTGACGGCGCGTTCCGGCCGACCCGCTGGGACGAGGCGGCACGCGACGTGACCGCGCTGGCCCATTCCCTGCGCGGCCTGGGCATCGCGCCGGGCGATCGCATCGCCCTCGTCGCCGAGAGCCGGCCGGAATGGGCGATCGCCGACTTCGCGATCATGGCGGCGGGCGGCGTGACCGTGCCGGCCTACGTCACGAACACGGCCGCCGATCATCGTCACGTGCTGAACGACAGCGGCGCGCGCGTCGTGATCGTCTCGACCGCCAAGCTGGCCGAGCGGGTGATGGAGGCCGCGGCCGAGTGCCCTTCGGTCGAAACCGTCGTGGCGATCGAACCGGTCAAGCAGAGGGGAGCCGTGCGCGTCGCCGCGTGGTCGGACCTTATGGCGGCGCGGCCCCCCGACGGTGCGCCGCTGGGCGGCCAGAGCCGCGACGACATCGCGTGCCTGATCTACACGTCCGGCACGGGCGGCACGCCCAAGGGCGTCATGCTGAGCCACGGCGCGATCCTGCACAACGTGCGCGGCGCCCGGCGCCTGTTCCACTCCATCGGCCTGAACGACGAGGTGTTCCTGTCGTTCCTGCCGCTCAGCCACGCGTACGAGCACACCGCGGGTCTAATGTTCCCCGTGGCGATCGGCGCCCAGGTCTACTTCGCGGAAAGCGTCGGCGAGCTATCCCGCCATTTCGTCGAGGTCCGCCCGACCATCGTGACCTGCGTGCCCAGGCTGTACGAGGTCCTGCGCGAGCGCATCCTGGGCCAGGTGCACAAGAACACGGGGCTGAAGCGTCGCCTGTTCGACCTGGCGCTCGACATCGGGCTGCGCCGGCACGGCGCGGGCGGCCGTGTAGGCCTGCTGGAGCAGCTGATCGACCCGCTGCTCGATCGCCTGGTGCGCAGCAAGGTGGCCGCGCGCTTCGGCGGCCGACTCAAGGCATTCGTCTCGGGCGGCGCGCCGCTCAACCCTGAGGTCGGCCTGTTCTTCCTGGCGCTCGGCGTTCGCGTGCTGCAGGGCTACGGCCAGACCGAATCGGCACCGGTGATCAGCGCCAATCTGCCCGAGCGCAACAAGATCGCGACCGTCGGTCCGCCGCTGGAGGATGTCGAGGTGCGCATCGCCGAGGACGGCGAGATCCTGGTGCGTGGCGAGCTGGTCATGAAGGGCTACTGGCGCAACGAGGCGGCCTCGCGCGCCGCGCTGGTCGACGGCTGGCTGCACACCGGCGACATCGGCCACCTGGATGAGGACGGCTACCTCGTCATCACCGACCGTAAGAAGGACATCATCGTCAATTCGGGTGGCGACAACGTCGCCCCCCAGCGCGTCGAAGGCATGTTGACGCTGCAACCGGAAGTCGCCCAGGCCGCCGTGTTCGGCGACCGCCGGCCCCATCTGGTGGCCCTGCTGGTACCCGATGCGGATGGCCTGCGTGCGCAGGGCGTCGACGCCCGCGACGCGGAGGCCGTACACCAAGCGCTGGGCGACGCGGTGAGTCGCGCCAACGAGAAGCTCTCGGTCATCGAGAAGGTCAAGCGCTTCGCCCTCGCCGACGAGCCGTTCACCATCGACAATGGCCTGATGACCGCGACGTTGAAGGTGCGCCGGCACGCGGTGCTCGCGCGTTATCGCGAGCGCATCGAGGCGCTTTGGGCCTGACCGCGTGACCGACCCTTTCGACATCGGCCGCTTCTCGCTTGATCCCGACGACGCTTGGACCCTGCCGGCGCCCTACTACACCGCGCCCGAGGTGTTCGACGCCGAACAACGCGCCATCTTCCGTGCCACGTGGCGTTTCATGGGCCATGTCAGCGAGCTGGCGAACGCAGGCGACTACCTGGCGCGGTCGATCGCCGGCTCCGATGTGTTTGTCTTGCGCGATCAGGCCGGTGTGTTGCGCGGATTCCACAATGTCTGCCGACATCGAAGCCATCGCCTGCTGCCCGGGTCCTCGGGCCAGGTCCGCGCCGTCATCACCTGCCCGTACCACTCCTGGGCCTACGGCCTGGACGGCCGGCTGCGCACGGCACGCAACAGCGAGAACGTACGCGCCTTCGATGCTAGCGCCTTCGGTCTGCTGCCGGTACGCACCGAGACGTGCGGCGGCTTCGTCTTCGTCAACCTCGATGACGACGCTCCAGCGCTACATGCCCAATCTCGACCGCATGGTCCGCGTCGATCGCCAGGACTTCGACATCGCGGCCAACTGGAAGGTCGTCGCCGAGGACGGCATCGACGGCTACCACGTGTTCCTGTCCGGGCCGGCGCATCGTGCGTTCGGCCGGTTCATGGACGGCCACGGCCTACGCATGATCAACCGGCCGGACTGGATCCTGCTGCACGCCGGTCCGGGCTCGCCGGACAGCGGCGTCTACGACTACCGCTCGAACATCGGCAAGGGCCAGACGCCGGACTACGTGACCTTCTTCCTGTGGCCCGACCTGCTGATCTTCACGTTCCCGCACGTGGGCGCGGTGTGGAGCTTCCCGATGACGCCCACGGGGCCCGAACGCACCCACGAGGAGGTGGTCGCCTACACGCCCGGCGGGTGCGCTCTCGACGAGGTCACCGCTGCGGCGGTGCGCTGGATGGCCGAGGTGCTGGGGCCGGAGGACGTCGCGCTGAACGTGGGCGTGCAGCAGGGCCTGCGCTCGCCCGCCAGACGCCAGGGCCGGCTGCTGATCGACGCGGCGCGCGGCGATATGAGCGAGCATGCCATCCACTGTTTCCAGGCGTGCGTGCTGGAGGCCCTGGGGCGCCTGCCGGCCGGCTCGGCCGCGACGCTCCTTTCACCCCCGACCGAGGTGGGGTGAGCCGGGAAGCCTATCCGGCGGCTCCATGGAATCCGGCGCGCACCGCCGCGAGCGCGATGCCGACCGCCGCGGCCGTGGGATCGACCACGGGCACGCCGAGCGCGACGCGCAACCGGTCATTGTAGCGGGCCATGCCGGCGCACGCCGGCACGATCACCTGGGCGCCGTCCTCCTCGACGAGGCGGCGGGCGTTGTCGATCATCGCCGGCAGGCCGCGCGTCTCGTCGGGCAGGCCGACCACGGGGATGCCGACAGCGCGCACCCCCGCCACACGCGCCCCGATGCCGAGCGAACGGTTCTGCCGGTGATGCCCGGCGATGTCGCCCGCCAGATTGGTGACGATGCCGATCCGCTCGCCGAGGTTGAGGCCAGCGGTCAACCCCGCCTCGCCGATGCCGATCACCGGCTTGCTCGTGACCTCGCGCACCGCGTGGATCCCCGGATCGCCGAAGCACGCGATGACGAAGGCGCCGGCGTCGTTGTCGTACCGCTCGACGAGCCGGCATAGCGGCCCGACCACTACCGCCGCGTCCATCGCGGTCTGGATGCCCTTGGGCACGTCGTCCAGGGTCAGGCAGGTAATCGGCGGGCCGTCGCGGAAGCGCAGGCCCTCGAGCCCACGGTCGAGGTGCGCCGTGACCTCAGCGTCGCTGTTCGGGTTGATGACGACGATGGCGTTCATGCTGTCCTGGCCTCGGCCAGGCCGAGCTCCTGCTTCATGTGCTCGCGCATCACGTACTTCTGGATTTTTCCGGTCACGGTCATGGGGAAGCTGTCGACGAACTTCACGTAGCGAGGGATCTTGTAGTGGGCGATCTGGCCCTGGCAGAAGGCGCGGATGTCCTCGGCGCTGGCCGCGACGCCCGGCTTCAGCTTGATCCAGGCGCACAATTTCTCGCCCATGCGCGCGTCGGGCACGCCGATCACCTGCACGTCGGCGACCGCCGGGTGGCGGTGGAGGAACTCCTCCACCCTGCGCGGGTAGACGTTCTCGCCGCCGCGGATCACCATGTCCTTGATGCGCCCGACGATGTTGCAATAGCCCGCGTCGTCGAGCGTCGCCAGGTCGCCCGTGTGCATCCAGCCGGCGCGGTCGATCGCCTCGTCCGTGCGCGCCGGATCGTCCCAGTAGCCCAACATGACCGAGTAGCCGCGCGTGCAGAGTTCGCCCGGTGTGCCCGGCGGCACGACGCGACCCTCGGCGTCGACGATCTTGACCTCGACGTGCGGGTGGATGCGCCCGACGGTCGAGACGCGCTTGTCGAGCGGGTCCGCCGGCGACGTCTGGAAGCTGACCGGGCTAGTCTCGGTCATGCCGTAGGCGATGGTGACCTCGGCCATGTGCATGTCGCTGACGACGCGCTTCATCACCTCGATCGGGCACGGCGAGCCGGCCACGATGCCCGTGCGCAGGCTGGTCAGATCGAAGCGCCTGAACTCCGGATGGTCGAGCTCGGCGATGAACATGGTCGGTACGCCGTAGAGCCCCGTGCAACGTTCCGCCGCCACCGTCTCCAGCACGGCCAACGGATCGAACGCCTCGCCAGGGTAGACCATCGCCGCGCCATGGGTGACGCACGCCAGGTTGCCGAGCACCATGCCGAAGCAGTGGTAGAGCGGCACCGGGATGCACACCCGGTCGCGCTCGGTCAGCGCCAGCGACTCGCCAATAAAGTAGCCGTTGTTGAGGATGTTGTGGTGGCTAAGCGTCGCCCCCTTGGGCGCGCCGGTGGTGCCGCTGGTGAACTGGATGTTGACGGCGTCGTCGAACTGCAGCCGCGCGCCGATTTCGGCCAAGCGCGCGCGTTCAGCCGCGCGGCCACGCGCCGCCACGGCATCGAACGGGATCGCGCCGGGCAGCGTCCCGTCGCCGACCACGATGACCGTCTCGAGCCGTGACAGTCGGGCCTGGCCCAACTCGGCCACCATCGCCAGGTAGTCGCTCGACTTAAACCGCGTCGCCGTGACCAGGGCGCGGCAACCCACCTTGTTGAGCGCGTACTCCAGCTCGGCCAGGCGGTACGCCGGGTTGATGTTGACCAGCACGAGCCCTGCCTTGGCGGTGGCGAACTGAGTGACGACCCACTCGGCGTTGTCGGGCGACCAGATGCCGACGCGATCCCCCGGCTCCAGCCCGAGCGCGAGAAGCCCGGCGGCGAACGCCTCGACCCGACGCGCGAGCCCGGCGTAGGTCCAGCGCACCGATTGGGAGCGGACAACCAGTGCGTCGCGCTCGGCCCAGCGCGCGACGGCGCCGTCCAGATGCTCGCCGATCGTCGTGCCGATCAGCGGCACCGACGCCGCGCCGTGGACATAGCTACGGGTCAACCCTGCCATGGCGCGCAGTATAGGCGGTTCAGACGCCGCACCGTGGGATCACTTCATCCCACGTCCCGGTGAACACCTTGGCATCGCTTTCGAAAGCGTCGAGTTTGGCTTGCAGGAGGAACGCCGTGGAATCGCCGCCGAGCCGCATGCGCGTCTCGATGCGCACCGACCAGCCGTCGCGTTCATAGGCCACGCGGCGCTGAGTCTCCGTCACGGCCGAGGCGGGGTCGCCCTCGCCAAAGCTGTGCACGCCCTGGCCCCAGCCCTCGTGGATGAGCCCGATGTCGTCGAGGCGGAAGCGGCCGCGATCGCGCACCGAAACCAAACGCGTCGTGCCCGTGGCGTCTGCCGCGAGCGCCTGGCGGCCGCGTGTCGGCGCGCGCAGCACGGTGAAGGCGCGTTCCGGCGCGCACTCCGCCGGGCCGAACGGCGCCAGCGTCGTGTCGGTGGCCTTCGGCGCGCGCACCGGCAGGGTCAGGGAGCCGGAGCCGAGCGCGACCGTCAGTGTCACGGGCTCGGGCGCAGGCCAGACCACGGGCCAGTACGATGTGCCGAGCGCGACGCGCACCCGGTGCCCGGCCGGGAAGGCGTGCGCGCAGTCGTTGAGCGCGAGCCGCACCCGGTAGCTCCGCCCCGGCTCCAGGGGTTCGGGCCGTTCGTGCCCGCCGCGGTGGGTCAGGTTGAGCACGCCGTACGTCACGCGCACGGAGCTGCCGTCGGGCGCCACATCGCACAGGCGCACAACGAGTTGGGCTACGGGCCGGTCGGCGGCGACGTTGATGGCGAGCACCGGCGCGCCTAGGATGTCGAGTGGGCGATCCAACGGTTCTGAGTCGAACACCGGGGCGACGGCATCGTCCTCGCGCTGGTCGGTCGCCAGATCAGGACCCAGGCCGTAGGGGCACCAGTCGCTGGAAGCGCGGCCCGCCACGGTCGGCGACGCCACCGAACTCGCCGCGTTCGATGCCGTGCGCGTGCGCGAAAGCCCCTGCTCGCCAAGCCACATGTCCAGACCCGGTGCGGCGGGGTCGGGCCAGGCGTGCGCGGCCACCCAACGGCCGCGGCGCACCGGGATCTCGGCCAGCGGTGGTTCCCACTCCTGCATCCAGACGCGGATCGGCGGCTCGTCCATGACGCCGGTGGCGCGGCCCTTGAGCCAGTGGTCCCACCAGCGCAGCGTCTCCTGCAGGTACCCGATCAACGGACCCGGCCCGCCCTCGTAGGGGAAGCAATGCCCCACGGCCCGATCAGGGCCTTCTTGGGGCAGGTCAGATGGCGCATCAGGCGTGGGATGGCGTTTGAGTAGCCGTCGGCCCAGCCGCCCACGGCGTAGACCGCGCACTGGATCGCGCCGTAGTCCTCGCACACCGAACCCTGGCGCCAGTAGTCGTCGCGGGTCTGGTGCTCGAGCCAGGCCAGCACCGGCGGCCGGACCACCTCGAGGCGTTGCTGCCACATGGCGCGCCACGCGGCGCCAACCACCACTGGGTCGGGCGGCGTCGGCAAGTAGCCGAGGAACGTGGCGCCCCAGCCCATGGTGTCCATCAGCACGCAACCGCCCATGTAGTGCATGTCATCGGCGTAGCGGTCGTCGGTGGAAGCGACAGTGATGATCGCCTTGAGCGCAGGCGGACGACGGGCCACCACCTGCAAGCTGTTGAAGCTACCCCACGAGATGCCGGTCATGCCCACCTTGCCGTCGCACCACGGCTGCGCCGCGATCCAGGCGATGGCGGTGACCGCGTCGTCCTGCTCGGAACGCAGGTACTCGTCCTGCAGCACGCCCTCAGAGTCGCCGGACCCGACGATGTCCAGGCGGATGCACGCGTACCCATGCGCGGCGAGGTAGCCGTGCACGCGCTGGTCTTCCAGCGTCTGACGGTCGCGCTTGCGGTAGGGGATGTACTCGAGGATCGCCGGAACAGGCGACGTCTCGGCCCCGGCGGGCAGTCAGACGCGCGCCGCCAGTCGCCGTCCGTCCGGCATCGGGATCCACAGGTTCTCGATGTCGACGACGGACACCGGCGGTATCGCGATACGTGTTGTCATGGCACTCCCCTCGTCCCCGAGCCTGCGCGATTGTATACGCCTGCACCCTGCGCGTAACATTGCGCGAGCGCAGGGGAGTGCGACCATGGATGTGAACTTCAGCCGCGATGACAAGGACGTGTGCGCCCGGGCGCGGGGTTCGCCGAGAAGCATCTTTTCCCCCACGAGGAGGAACTCGACGTTAACGACCACCTGCCGGAGGAGACGGAGGAGGCGATCCGTCAGGCGGTACGCGACTACCACCTGAACGCGGTCAACCACGCGGTCGAATGGGGCGGCCAGGGCAGGTCGTCCAGTTGATGATCGTTAACGAGGAGGTCGCCAAGGCGACGGGCGCCCTGTGGGGCCGCGTCTGGCTGCCGCCCATGTGCCTGAAGGACGGCACGCGCGAGCAGAAGGAGGAGATCCTGCGCCCGGCCTGCGCCGGCAAGGTCTTCGTCGCGTTCTGCACGTCGGAACCGGGCGCGGGCTCGGATGCCGGGGGCGTCCGCACGAGCGCGGTGCTGCGCGGCAACCACTGGGTCGTCAACGGCGAGAAATGCTTCGCGAGCTTTTCCGAAGGCGCCGACTTGGCGCTGCTGACCACCATCGTCGACAGTGATCCGAAGAAGCCGACGCTGCTGATCATCAACCCGAAGACCAAGGGCTACAACATCAAGCGCCTGCCAAGCTTCATGCAGCGCTCGGGCCACGGCCATCCCGAGGTCGATATCCGCGACATAAAGGTGCCCGCCGATGCGATGCTCGGCGAGGTGGGCCAGGGTTTCGAGCTGACCAAGGACTGGTTCGTCGAAGCGCGCCTCGCCATAGCCGCGCGCTCGATCGGCATGGCGATCCGCGCGACCGAGTTGGCCGAGGCCTACGCCGCCAAGCGCGTCCAGTTCGGCCGCCCGATTGGCGATTTTCAGGCGATCGAGTTCATGATCACCGAGATGGCGGCGGACATCATGACCGGCAAGAGCATGCTCTACCGCGTGTGCGCCGAGATCGACGGCGGGCTCGACCGCAAGCATGCCCACGCCAAGGCCAGCGCGACAAAGTGGTACTGCTCGGAAGCCGGCTGGCGCGTGGTCGACAAGGCGTTGCAGATCTTCGGCGAGCGTGGCGCCATGTGCGAGAACCCGGTCGAGCGGCTCCACCGTGACGTGCGGCTCGAGCGCATCTGTGAAGGCACGTCCGAGATCCAGAAGGTCATCATCGGCGGCCATATCCGCAAACGCGGTCTCGACGTCTACACGGGATGGTCGTAGAAACCCGCGTCCACAACCACCGAGATTCTTCGTGACTGAGACGAACGACCGCGCGCAACGCCGCGCCAACCTCCGGCGAGGCCTGGCGGCACGCTCGATCGCCTTCATCGGCGGCAGCGGCGTCGAGCACGCGATCCAGTATTGCCACGAACTGGGCTACACCGGGCGCCTCCATGCGGTGAACCCCAAGCGATCGTCGATCGCCGGCGTGTCCTGCGTCCCCTCAGTGTTCGATCTGCCCGAGCCGCCCGAGTGCAGCTTCATCGCCGTCACGCCCGAAATCGCCATCGACGCGGTGGCCGACCTGGCGGCGATCGGCGCGCCCTCGGCCGTGATGTACACCGCTGGCTTCGCTGAGGTGGGCGATCAGGATCTGCAGCGCCGGTTGCGCGAGGCGGCCGGGCCGTCGCTCGCCTTGGTCGGCCCCAACTGCATCGGTACGGTCAACTACTTCGACGCCGTGCCCGTGGCCATCGGCAACCACGGTGTCGAGCGCCCCGCCAAGGGCGTCGCCGTGATCGCCCAGAGCGGCACCATCACCATCAACTTGGTCGGCTCCGATCGTTCGCTGCCGATCGGCTACCTGTTGAGCATCGGCAACCAAGCGGTGCTCGGCATGGCCGACTACGTGGACGTGGTGCTCGACGATCCGCGCGTGACCGGGCTCGTGCTCTACGTCGAGGGGCTCAACGATGCCCAGGCCTTCGCCGAGGCCGCCGCCAAGGCGCACGCGCGCGGCGTGCCGATCATCGTGCTGAAGGCGGGCGTGTCCGAGATGGGGCGCAAGATCGCGCTGTCGCACACGGGCTCGATGACCGGCGCCTCGGAGCTCTATGACGCGTTCTTCGAGCGCCTCGGCGTCGTGCGCGCCGAGTCGTTCACGGAGTTGCTCGAGGTCGCGAAGCTCCTGACCATGGGCCCCATGCCCAAGGGCAACCGGCTGTCGATCGAGACCTGCTCGGGCACGGATGCAGGCTACTGCGCCGACCTCGCGGAACGGTACGGCGTCGCCCTGCCCCAGCCCTCGCCCGCCGTCCAGGACGCGCTGCGCAAGGTCATCCCGCCCATCGCCACGCCGGCCAACCCGCTGGACGTGACCATGATGCAGTGGAACGATCGCGCCGGCCAGGCGACCTCGCTCATCACGTTGCTCCAGGAGCCGACCGACGCCGCGGCCCTGATCATCAACTACCCGACCAATTCGGAAGGCTCGACCTACGACCCGGCGATCGAGGCGATGATCCACGTGCGGGCGGCGACCGACCTGCCCTGCTATGTCATCACCAACCTGCCCGAAGGCGCGCCACGCCGGGTGCGAGACACCATGGCGAAGCATGGCGTCGTGACACTCCAGGGATTCGAGGACGCCTTCGCCGCGTTCGGGCGCGCGGCACGCTTCGCGGCGCGCCGCAGCGCGCTCGACGCCCAGGGCGGTGTCGAAAGTCGCCTGGTGCTGGCGCCGAACGGCGGCGGCGAAGCCAAGGGCGCCGACGAATGGGCCAGCAAGGCCTGGCTACGGACGGCCGGCGTGGCGTTGCCCGAAGGGCGCCGCGTCACCGACGCAGAGGACGCGGCGCGGACCGCCGAGGCACTCGGTTACCCGGTCGTGCTCAAGGGTTGCGGCGCGCGCCTCCTGCACAAGACCGAGGCCGGCGCGGTCGCGCTCAACCTCGGCGATTCCGGCGCGGTTCGCGCCGCCGCCGCCGCCATGGCCGCCGTGCCGGGCCTCGAAGGCTTCATCGTCGAACGCATGGTCAAGGGCGCGGTCGCCGAGCTGATCGTCGGCGCGCGGCGCGATCCGCTGTTCGGCATGACGATCACCCTCGGCGCCGGCGGCGTCCTGACCGAGCTCCTGCGCGATGTGCAGACCCTGATCCTGCCGCTGCGCGAAGCCGACGTGCGCGAGGCCCTGCACCGCTTGCGATCCTGGCCGCTGCTCGACGGCTTCCGCGGCCGGCCCAAGGGGGACGTGGACGCGGTCGTCGCGGCGGTCATGGCCATCGCCAAGGCGCTCGAACGCGATGCCCGACGGATCGCCGAACTGGACGTGAACCCGCTGATGGTTCTGCCGCACGGTCAGGGCGTCGTGGCGGTCGACGCCCTGCTGGTGTCCGCATGACCGACACGACCGTCTTCGCGGCCGGCATCCTGGCGGGGCGCCACGCCCTGGTCACGGGCGGCGGCACCGGTATCGGATTTGCCATCGCGCGCGAGCTGGGGGCCCTGGGCGCGCGTGTCACCATCGCCGCACGGACGGCGGAGCGTCTGCCGACGGCGGCCGCCGAGCTTCACGGCACCGGCATCGATGCCGCCTGGCGGCCGGTCAACATCCGCAAGGAGGCCGACGTCGAGGCGCTCTACGACTGGGTCGAGGCCGAGCGTGGCCTGCCCGACATCCTGGTCAACAACGCTGGAGGCCAGTTCGGGGCCAAGGCGATCGACATTTCGCCGAATGGATTCCGCGCCGTCGTCGACCTCAACGTTCAGGGCACCTGGCACATGTGCCACGCCCAGGCGCGCCGCCTGTTCGCCGCCGGTCACCAGGGCCGCATCGTCAACGTCGTGTTCTGCGATACCGACGGCATGCCGTACTTCGCCCATGCGGCGGCGGCACGTGCGGCCGTGGTCAACCTGACCAAGACGCTGGCCATGGAATGGGGGCGCCAGGGGATCCTGGTCAACGCGGTCGGCCCCGGGCCGATCGAGACGCCGGCGATCGCCCAGTACACCGGAGCCATGACGAGCGGCCTGCGCCTCGGGAAGCTCCCGATACCGCGCATGGGCACGCCGTGTGAGTGCGCCCTGGCCGTGGCGTTCCTGTGCTCGGCCGCCGGCGACTACATCACCGGCGCGTTTATCCCGGTCGACGGCGGCTCGGCGCTCGTCGGTCGCGACTTACCTGGAGACGCTTCATGAGCGAGGCCCTTGCCACCGTCGAGGCGCGCGCGGCGCATCTGGTGCCGCTGCTGGCGCCACGGTCCATCGCTCTCGTCGGGGCATCGCCTAAGCAAGGCTCGTTCGGCAACGGTATGGTGCGGGCGCTCCGCGAGTGCGGCTTCCCCGGCGCGGTCTACCCGGTCAACCCCAACTACGAGGCGATCGAGGACTATCGCTGCTACCCTTCCGTGTCGGCCCTGCCCGAGCGGGTCGACCACGTGGTGCTGGGTGTGGCGAACCGGCTGCTCGAGGCGGCGCTGGATGATGCGCTGGCGGCGCAGGCGCGGTCGGCCACCATCTTCGCGAGCGGCCACCTGGACGGCGACGGCGAACCCAAGCTGCTCGATCGCCTGCGCGCCAAGGTCCGTGCCGCCGGCATCCCGCTTTGCGGTGGCAACTGCAGCGGTTACGCCAACACCACGGCGGACACCTACATCGCGCTGGGCACGCGCGGGCCCATGCCCAAGGGTGACGCGACGCTGATCACGCAGTCGGGCTCCGTTCAACTCGCCATGCGGCTCAACAACGGCCGCGTGGCGTGGAACCTGCTCATCGGTTCAGGTCAGGAGATCGCCACAAGCGCCGCCGACTACATGGCCTTTGCGTTGACCCGGCCGGAGACTCGAGCGATCGGCCTGTTCCTCGAGACGGTGCGCGACGGCCCGGCGTTCCTGGCGGCGCTCGAGGTCGCGGCCGAGCGCGGCATCCCCATCGTCGCCGTCAAGGTGGGGCGAAGCGAGGCGGCGGCGCGCCTCGCCGTCAGCCATTCGGGCGCCATCGCGGGCAACGATGCGGCCTACGAGGCGGCGTTCGACCGTTACGGCGTGCACCGGGTCGATGACCTGGACGAAATGACGGCGGTGCTTCAGATGGTCCGCTCGCCCCGGCGCGCGGCGCGGGGCGCCCTGGTGGCCTTGCACGATTCAGGCGGCGAGCGCGAACTTCTACTCGACCATGCGGATCGGCTGCGCGTGCCGGTGACCGCGATCTCGGCGGCGACCACGGCCCGGCTGCGTGCCTGCCTGGAACCCGGCCTGGAGCCCGTGAACCCGTTGGACGCCTGGGGCACCGGCAACGACTACCAGGCGATCTTCGGCGCGGGCTTCGCGGCGCTCATGGACGACGAGAACGCCGCGGTCGGCTTGTGGGTCGCCGATGTGCTCGACGGCTTCGGCATTCACGAGGGCTACATGGACCCGCTGCTGCGGGTCGCCGCGACCACCACCAAGCCGGTCGCCGTAGCGACGTGCTTCAGCAAGGGCGCCAACACCGGTCTGGCCGAGCGGCTGATGCGTCACGACGTACCCCTGCTGGAGGGCATTCGGCCGGCTCTGCTCGCCGCACGTGCCATGCTGGACTTGCGCGACGCGGCTGCCCGCCCACGGCCGCGTCGCGGCCCGGCGCCCGCGCCCGCCGTGGTGGACCGATGGCGCGTCCGGCTGGCTGGCGGTGCCACGCTGGACGAGGTCGAAGGGCTGGCGCTGCTGGCGGACTTCGGTGCCCCCGTCGTGCCGCACCGCGTCGTCGAGACCGTCGTGGCGGCCGAGGCGGCCGCCCGCGACCTTGGCTTCCCGGTCGTGCTCAAGACCGCCATGCCGGGCATCGCGCACAAGACCGAGGCCGGCGGGGTGCGGCTGAACCTGGCCGACAGCGCGGCGGTCGCGCGCTCCTACGAGGACGTGGCCGGCCGGTTGGGACCGCGCGTCATGGTGGCGCCGATGGTCCGGGGTGGCGTGGAACTGGCGCTGGCCATGGTGCACGACCCGACCTTCGGTCCGATCGTCGGCGTGGGCGCCGGCGGCACCCTGGTCGAGTTGATGTCCGACGTGCGCTGGGGCCTGACGCCGCTGGACGACGCCTGGGCGCGCCGCCTGATCGACCGCCTGGCGTGCCGCCGCCTGCTCGACGGCTACCGGGGCCAGCCCGCCGCCGACCTCGACTCCCTGGCGGCGGCCGTGGCACGGTTCGCCGTGATCGCCGAGGTCCTGGGACCCTGGCTGGCCGAGATGGACGTCAATCCCGTGATCGCTGGCCCCGAAGGCGCGGTCGCGATCGATGCCCTGGTCGTGCCACGACGCAACCCCGCCTGACCCTGCCCGAGGAGACGCCATGCCTGCGCACATCCTGGTCACCAAGAAGGACCGCATCGCCCACATCCAGATCAATCGGCCGAAGCAGATGAACTCGATCAACCCCGAGGTCATGGCCGAGCTGTCGGCGGCGTTGAAGGAGGCCGACGAAGCGAAGGACGTCAGCGTCATGGTGCTGTCGGGCATCGGCGCCAACTTCGGCGCGGGCTACGACCTGAAGTTCCCGTGGGGCGAGCACTATGGCGGGCGCGGGCCCATGTCGATGCGCGACATGCTGCGCGCCTGCGTCGATTTCGAGCTGACACCGTGGAGCTGCAGGAAGCCGGTCATCGCCATGGTGCGCGGCTACTGCCTGGCGGGAAGCTGTGAACTGGCGATGATGTGCTGCGTGACCTTCGCCTCGAAGCAATCAACCTTCGGCGAGCCGGAGATCCGCTTCTCGACCGCGCCGCCGGCGGTGGTCATGCCCTGGATCGTCGGGCTGAAGAAGGCGCGCGAGCTGCTCTACACCGGCGACCTGATCGACGCCGAGGAAGCCTTGCGCGTCGGCATGGTCAACCGGCTGTTCCCTGACGACAAGCTGGAGGAGGAGACCTTCCGCTACGCCCGGCGCGCCGCGGCGATCGCCGTGGAAGGCCTGATCACCACCAAGGCGTCGATCAACCGCGGCGCCGAGATCGCCGGGCTGCGCCAGGCGCTCGACTATGGCGTCGAGACCGGCGCGATCCTCGATGCGGAGGAGACCGAGACCTACAAGACGTTCAAGGCGATCGCCGCCAAGGACGGCCTGACCGCCGCGATCCGCTGGCGCGAAAGCCAGTTCAAGGACTGAGGAGGACCCGTTGCGCATCACCAACATCGAGGTCATCGAGCTGCGCGTGCCCGGCTGGGACGGCTCGGGCTACGACGGCAGCTGGGACGACTGTGTCATCCGCGTCCACACGGATGCCGGCATCACCGGCATCGCCGAGGTGGACAGCGAGCCGGTCGTGGTGCGGGCGATCGTCGAGGCGCCGGTCGCCCACACCAAGTCGCGCGGCCTGCGTTCGGTCCTGCTGGGCGCGGACGCGCGCGACATCGAGGCCCTGTGGGATCGCATGTACGACGCGACCTACCACTTCGGCCGGCGAGGCGCGGCGATTCACGCCATCAGCGGCATCGACATCGCGCTGTGGGACATCAAGGGCAAGGCTGAAGGCAAGCCGGTGGCCGCGCTGCTGGGCGGCCGCAAGCGCGACCGGGTCAAGGCCTACGGCACGGTCTACCCGCTGGGGCGAACGCCCGACGAGGTGCGCGCCAATCTCGACCGCGGGCTCGCCCTGGGGCTGAAGGCGATCAAGATCGTCGCCGACCCGTTCTGGGCCGACGACATCGCCGTCACCGAGCGCATCGTCCGCACCGCGCGTGACCACGTCGGCCCCGACGTGGACTTGATGGTCGACGCGGCGACCGCTTGGACCAGCGCCGAGCAGGGCCTGCCCCTGCTGCCGCTGTTCCGCGAATGCCGCATGGCGTGGCTCGAGGCACCCTTGCCGCTCGACGACGTGGCGGGGCACGCGCGTTTCGCCGGGCACGGCGTGCCGGTGGGCGGCGGCGACATGGGCCTGACGACCCGCTTCGAGTTCCTCGACATGCTGGACCGGGGCCGCTGCGACATCGCCCAGCCCGACATCACCATGGTCGGCGGCTACACCGAGATGCGCCGGCTGGCCGCCGAGGTGGCGACGCGCGGCAAGCGCATCGTCACCCACGGCTACAAGACCAACCTTCTGGTCGCCATCAACCTGAACTTCCTGGCCGCCCAGGCGGCCGACGAGCCGTGCGAATATTCGACCAGCGTCTCGCCGTTGCGCTGGGAACTGACCAACGAGCGATTCCCCATCAGCGCCGACGGCCGCATCGCGGTGCCCGACGCGCCGGGCGTCGGCGTCACCCTCAGCGAGGACGCCTTGGTCAGGTTCGCCCGCCGCCGTGTCTGAGGAGCCCATGAGCACCGATCGTTCCAACCGCAAGTCCGGCTTCGCGACCCGCGCGATCCACCACGGCTACGACCCGATGACCGCGCACGGCGCCCTGACCGCGCCGGTCTACATGACCTCGACCTACGCCTTCGAATCCGCCGAGGCGGGCGGCGCCATGTTCCGCGGCGAGAAGCCAGGCTACATCTACGGCCGCACGCGCAACCCGACCCAGGCGCTGCTCGAGGACCGGATGGCCGAGCTGGAAGGTGGCGAGGCCGCGCTCGCGCTGGCCTCGGGCATGGGCGCGATCTCGGCGTTGCTCTGGACGCTGCTCGAGGCGGGCGACGAGGTCGTCGTCGATCACACGCTTTACGGCAACACCTACTACCTGTTCACCAAGGGGCTGGCGAAATTCGGTGTGCGCGCCACCAGCGTGGACATGACCGATCCGGCAGCGCTGGAGCGTGCGCTCACGCCGCGCACCAAGCTGGTTTACCTGGAGACCCCCGCCAACCCGAGCCTGCGGGTGATCGACCTGGCGGCGGTCGCGGCGCGCGCCCGGCGCGTCGGTGCCAAGACCGTGGTCGACAACACCTTTGCCTCGCCCGCCCTGCAGCGCCCGATCGAGCACGGCATCGATCTGGTTGTGCACTCCATGACCAAGTTCCTGGGCGGCCACGGCGACCTGCTGGCCGGCGCGCTGATCGGGCCGAAGACGGTCGTCGACCAGGTGCGCGGCCACGGCCTGCGCTACCTGACCGGCGCAACCATCGCACCGCTCACCGCGTTCCTGGTGCTGCGCGGGCTCAAGACCCTGGAACTCCGCATGGAGCGCCACTCGGCCAGCGCGCTCGCCATCGCGCGGTACCTGGAAACCCATCGGCGCGTGACGTGGGTCGCCTATCCCTGGCTCGACAGTTGCGCCCAGAAGGATGTCGCCCGCCGGCAGATGAGCGCGGGCGGCGGCCTCTTGTCCTTCGAGCTCGACGGCGGTCTCGCCGCCGGCATGCGCTTCATGAACGCGCTCAAGCTGATCACCCGCGCGGTCAGTCTCGGCGACGCCGAGACGCTGGTGCAGCACCCGGCCAGCATGACCCATGCCCAGTACGCGCCCGAGGAGCGCGCCAAGCACGGTATCGCCGACGGCTTAATCCGCCTGTCGATCGGGCTGGAGACGGCGGCCGACATCGAGGCCGATCTCGATCAAGCGCTCGACGCGTCGGCGTAGCCCACTACCAGCGCCGCTTGCGCGCGTGGGTCAAGAGTTCGTGGCCGGTCTCGGTCACCACGACGGTCTGCTCGAAGTCGCCGACATAGCCGTGCTTCTCGACCGAGCGTTCGACGCACAGCACCATGTTGGGCTCGAGCACCGTGGGGTCGCCCGGCACCAGCCAGGGCAGGTCCCAGCCCATGCCGACGCCGTGGCCCATGCCGTTGAAGTCGCTCTGGGTCGAGAAGCCGCGCGCGCGCAGCGCGTCGTAGCCCGCGTCGGCGACCTCGCCGGCGGTCGCGCCGGCGCGGATGCGCGCCATTGAGCCCTCGACCGCCGCGATCGCCGCCTCGAACGCCTCGATCTGCGGCGCCGTCGGGTTGCCGATGGGCTTGGAACGCGAGTGGTCGAAGTAGTAGCCGCGCCACACGCCCGAAGCGCCGATGTGGAACCAGTCGCCGTCCTCGATGCGCGCGGTCGAGCTCCACGTCGGGAAGTCGGCGTAGTGCATGCGCGGGTCGTTGCCGCCGCGCCCGGAGCCGATGAAGTTGTTGTAGAGCATGGCGCCGTGGGCAGCGAGGCAGCGCAGGCCCTCGCCCATCACCTTGCCATGGGTCGCGCCGGCCACGGCCTTGTCCATCATGGCGTCGATCGCCTCGCCGCCAATCTCGGAGACCCGGCGCAGGACGGCGATCTCGGCCGGCGACTTGATCATGCGCAGCCGGTCGAGCAGCGCGTCCGCCGGCTCGAACACGGCCTCGGGCAGCGCCGCCTGAACCGCGCGGAAGCTAGTCCAGGGCAGCGCGTCGGCGCCGGCGACCGCGAGGCGAGCCCGCCCCAAGCCACGCTCGTTCACCGCCTGGGCCACGAGCCCGACCACATCGTCGCCGGTCAGCACATCGGCGATGCGCACCTCGTCCTTCTTGACCGGCATGTCGGTGATCAGCACCGGCGCGCCCTCGACCGGCAGGACGATGAACGCGTGCGCCCGCGCTGACCAATGGCCGGCCACGTCGGGAATGAACGGGAACGACGAGTAGAAGTTCGCCAGGTAGAGCACGTTGGCGTAGCGGTCCACCGTGCCGCCGCCGCGCGAACAGACCAGGATGCCGTCATAGCCGGCGGCACGGGCGGCGGCGGCGGCGCGCCGCTGGCGGTCGGCGAACTCGGCCGGCGGCACCTGGTACGCGTGGTCGTGATCGGTCACGGCGTGGTCTCCTGGTTCGTGGTCGATGGTCAGCCCCTGCGGGTTCGCGCCGCGAGGCGCGGGCCGACCTGCATGATGATGACGGCGATCAGGACCAGCACGCCTCCGACCACCTGCAGGCCGCCGATCGTGCCGCCCCAGGCCAGCGAGAGCGCCACGGCGACGACCGGCACGAGGTTGCCGAACAGCGACGTCACGGTGACACCCAGGCGGCTGACCGCGAAGTTCCACAGCACCGTGCCAAGCGCCACGGAGCCCGCGGCCGAGAAGAACACGAGCCCGAGCGAGGACGCGCCGGTGTCGTAGGCGACCGGCCCGTACCCCAGGACGAGCACCGCGCCGTAGCCGCCGGTCGAGGCGAAGGCACCGGTGATCATGGTGATCGTAGTCGCCCGGAGCTGCGAGAACCCCGGCAGCGCCTTCTGGATCATGATCATGTACCAGACCCAGGTCAGGGCGGCGGCGAGCACCATGAATTCGCCGCCCATGAACGAGCCGTCCCAGCCGCTGCCGCCCAGCGTGACGATCGTGACGCCGGCGAGCGCCAGGACGATCGCGAACCAGGCGAGCCAGCGCGGCCTTTGCCCGTAGAAGAACCAGGCCATGAGCGCTGCAAGCACCGGCGTTCCGCCCGTGATCAGGGCTGCCGGCACCGCTCCGGCGAACTGTACGGCGTACGACGACAACAGGATGTTCGCCGCGACACCGACGACACCGATCAGCCAGACCGGACGCCACGGCACGTCGCGGATCAGGGACCGCGCGCCCTCGGTCATGACCAGCAGGACGCCCAGCGCCATGGCCGCCATGACGTTGCGCGCCCAGCTGAGCGTGACCGCGTCCCACGACGCAAGCAGGTACTCGATGATCGGGTAGTAGGAGCCCCAGATCGTCACCGACAGCAGCGCGGCGGGAATGGCGAGACGTGACGGTGGGCGGACCGTCTCGCCTCCCCTCTCCAGCACCGCCCCGACGTTCGCCACGACCAGGCCCTCGGTCCCTGCCCCGTTGCCGTTGATTCTATGTCGCCGATGCGTGCGGGCGCCATGGTCCCGCGCGGCCGAGGGCATGTGCTAGGTTGCCGGCCGACCGACCAGGGGCGGACCCATGAGCCTACGCATCGACACGGCCGCCTTGGCGCCTGGCGGAGAACAAGCCTTGGAGGCGCTCGAAGCCTACGTGGAATCGTGTGGCCTCGATCATGCCCTGCTCGAGTTGGTCAAGATGCGCGTCTCGCAGATATAACGGATGCGCGTTCTGCCTCGCGATGCACGGGCGGCTGGCCCGCCGCCACGGCGTCTCGACGGTGCAGCTCGACACCCTCGCCGCGTGGCACGAATCACCCGCGTTTGACGCACGCGCCAAGGTGGCGCTGCAGTGGGCCGAAGCGGTGACCAACGTCGCCGGCGGCGTTCCCGATGCCGACTTCGCCGATCTGCGCCAGCACTTCGACGACCGCGCGATCGTCGACCTGACGTGGGCCATCGTCCTCATCAACGGTTGGAACCGCGCCATGGTCGCCTTCCGCGTGCCACCCGAGGCGCGCTGAGGGTTACAGGCCGCGTGGCAGGCAGCGGGTCAGGCCGGCGAATCCGAACATCAGGACGCCCGTTACGGCGAACACGATCCACAGGTCGAACACGCTGAGCAGGCCGGCGAACACGCCCATGGCCACCAGGCCCGCGATGTCGCCGTAGGTCGAGTAGACCATGGTCATCTCGGGCCGCTCGCGCTTGCGCACGGCACGGAAGAACGTGACGTTCGCCACCGAATCGCACGCCGTGATGGCCAGGGCCGCGAGGACGAGCAGGGCCGCGCCGGCGATCCACTGGTCGTAGACCGCTAGGACGCCGAGTGTCAGGGTTCCCACCGCGACGAAGCCGATCTCCATCACCGGGCGCACGCCGAAGCGCCGAGCGAACCAGCCGAAACCGAGCGCGCCCACCATCGTGACCATGCCGCCCGACACCACATAGGCGGCGGTTTCGTTGCTGGTGCCGGCGACGACCAGATAGACCGGCGCGTAGACCAAGAATAGATCCCACCAGAACTCGCGCCCGAAGCCCAACGCCCAGGCCAGGCGCAGCCGGGGCTGCACGGCGAAACGGCGGACGAAGCGGAGCGGGTTGGGCGGCGGCACTTTCATGGGCGCTACGGTGGGCGCGTCGGTCAGGCGCAAGTACCAGAAGTAGGCCAGCTCGGCGATCGCCAGGGCGCTCGCCGTGCCGAACGCGGCCCACGGCGCCACCCGCTCGAACAGCAGTACCCCGATGGTCGGACCACCGGCCCAAGCCAGCGCGGAAAGGCCGAACTTCAACGGCTCGACCCGCGCCAGGTCCTGCTTGCGCACGTAGTCCATGATGTAAAGGTTGAGGTTGATGTTGACGCAGCCGCCGCCAAACCCGCGCAGCACCGAGCCGGCCACCAGCCCCGCCAGACTGCCGGTGCCGATCAGGATCGGCGCCACCATGACGAACAACGCGCCCGCCGACAGCACCCGGCGGCGCCGGAATCGGCGGATCAGGAGCGGGATCAGGAACCGCGCCAGGAACGCACCCCAGCCGGTGACGAAGAACAGCACCGAGACGTCCCGCGCGTTGCCCAGCAGGCGCAGCGCCTCGAGCGGGATGATCGTCATGGTGGTCGCCTGCGAGAAGCTGTGCAGCGTGTAGAGCACGGCGAACGACAGGGCCCCGGGCCCGCTGACGCTAGGTTCGATGGGTTCGGCGCGACTGGCCACGCTTGGACTCCGGCTTGACGGGCGCGAGTCTAAGGCCAGGTTCGCCCTGGCGATAGCGATGCCGGCCATGACCGCCGGCTATGGAAATCAGGCGCGATCGGCATTTCCGTTCCGTACACTGAACCACGATCCTTGCGGCCATGGCGCGGCCATACCGGCCCGCGACGAAGGAAGAAGGACCAGCCCATGCTCCGCAGATCAGCGTTCACCACGACGTTCGCCCTGACCAGCCTGCTGGCGGTGGCGACCTACGTCACGCCCGCCGTGGCGGGCGAGTGCCCGTCCGACCAGGTCGGCGCCAATCCCCTGGCCGACCGCATGACCGCCCCCGCGGGGGTCACCGACACGGTGCTCGGCTCGATCAATCTGGCGGGTGAGCCGGTGTCCATCGACGGCCGCCTGTTCCGCCTGCGCCGCCTGGAAATCCAGCCCGGCAGCGTCGTGCCGTTCCACAGCCAGGAAGATCGTCCGGCCCAGATCTACGTCGTCTAGGGCGAGGTGACCGAGTACTCGAGCGATTGCCTCGTGCCGATCGTGCACAAGGCGGGCGAACTCTCGACCGAAACGCACACCGTCTCCCACTGGTGGCGCAACGACGGCACCGAGACCGCGATCCTGATCTCGGCCGACCTTCTGCGTCACGATGACGACGACACGATGATGTAACCGGGGCGCCCCTCCCCACGAACGCGCGCCCCGCGGGAGCGCGGCCTTCCCCCGCCGCGCTCCCGCCCCCTGCCCCGACCCGAGGTTAAGGTCATGACCGTCACCGTCCTCGACAACCCGGCCCCGACCGCCGCTCGTTCCCGTGCCGACGCCGCGCGCGGCCTGCTGATCGGCGTGATCGGCTTCCTGACCTTGGTGGATCTGTTCGCGGCCCAGGCGATCCTGTCGACGCTCGTCGAGACGTACCAGGTCAGCCGCGCCGCCATGGGCTTCGCGGTCAACGCCAGCACCATGGGCATGGCGGCCGCGGGCCTTCTGGTCGCCCTGGTCAGCCGTCGTATCGACCGGCGCAACGGCAACTGGATCAGCCTAGCCCTGCTCGCGATCCCCACGTCGCTCCTGACCGTCGCGCCGGATCTGATGGTGTTCACCGCCCTGCGCATCGCCCAGGGCGTGTTCATGGCGACCGCCTTCACCCTGACCATGGCGTACCTGGCCGAGCAGTACAGCGTGCGCGACGCGGCCTCGGTGTTGGCCGCCTACATCACCGGTGTCGTCGCCAGCAACCTGATCGGGCGCCTGGTCTCGGCTTCGGTCGCCGACCAGCTCGGTTTGGCGACCAACTTCTACCTCTTCTTCACGCTCAACGTGGTGGGCGCGGCGCTGGTGGTGTTCGACCTCGCGCGCGCCACCCCCATGGCGTCCATGGGTCCCGCGCGGTCGACCCTGGCGGCGTGGCGCGATCACCTGGGCAACCCGGCGCTGCGCGAGACGTTCGCCATCGGTTTAGTGATCCTGTTCGTGTTCATCGGCTTGTTCACCTACGTCAACTTCGTGCTCGTCGCGTCGCCGATCGGGCTGGGCGCCATGGAGTTGGGCTTCGTCTACCTGGTGTTCCTGCCGTCGATCGTCACCACCCCGCTCGCCGGGCGCGCGGCGCTGCGCTTCGGCACGCGGCGGACGTTCTGGCCGGCCACGCTCGTCGCCGCGCTGGGGTTGCCGCTCGTCCTGGCACCCAATCTCGTGGTGGTCCTCGTGGGCATGGCGCTGGTCGGCGCCGGCACGTTTTTCGCCCAGGCCATCGCCACGGGCTTCGTCAGCCGGGCGGCGACCACGGACCGGGCAGCGGCCTCTACCTCGCCAGCTACTACGGCGGCGGCCTGGTGGGTGCCTGGGTGCTGGGCCGGCTCTACGACGGTCTGGGCTGGGGCGCCTGCGTGGCCGGCCTCGCCGCCGCCCTCGCGATGGCCGCCTTGCTCGCGTTGCGTCTCGAAGCCCCGAAGGCCGTGGCACCCGCGCGATGACGGGCGCGCGCTAAGCCCGCTCGGGAAACAGGCGCGCCAGCCCGTGGACCGACGCGGCGCACACGCCGCGTTCGGTAATCAGCCCGGTGACGTAGCGCGCTGGCGTGACGTCGAAGGCCGGGTTGGCCAGCGCCGTGCCCTCGGGCACCAGGCGCACCGAGACCACCGAGCCGTCGTCGAGCGCGCCGCTGATGCGCCCAACCTCGGCGCCGTCGCGTTCCTCCACCGGGATGGCGGCGCCGTCGGCCAGGGTCCAGTCGATGGTGGACGACGGCTGCGCGACGTAGAATGGCACGCCGTTGTCGTGGGCGGCCAGCGCCTTCAGGTACGTGCCGATCTTGTTGGCCACGTCGCCGTTGGCCGCCGTGCGGTCGGTGCCGACGATGCACAGATCGACCTTGCCGTTGCGCATCAGGTGGCCGCCGGCGTTGTCGGCGATCACCGTGTGGGGCACGCCGTGGCGCCCGAGTTCCCACGCGGTCAGGGCCGCACCCTGGTTGCGCGGTCGGGTCTCGTCGACCCAGACGTGGACCGCGATGTCCGCGTCGTAGGCCTTGTAGATGGGCGCGAGCGCGGTGCCCCAATCGACACAGGCGAGCCAGCCAGCGTTGCAGTGGGTCAGCACGTCCACGCGGCCGCTGCGCGCCTTGGCCCGCTCGGCGATCAGGGCGTGACCGTGCCGCCCGATCGCCTCGTTCGTCGCCACGTCCTCGTCGCACAGGAGAGCGGCCATGTCGAACGCCGCGCCGGCGCGCGCCCGTGGCGCCAGCGGCGCCACGGCGGCGCGCACCCGATCGAGCGCCCAGCGCAGGTTGACCGCCGTCGGCCGCGTCACCAGCAGCACCGCGTGCGCCCGTTCGAGCCCCGCATTCGAAGCATCCTCGGCCAGGCCGAGCGCGAGCCCATACGCGGCCGTCGCGCCGATCAGGGGCGCGCCGCGCACCTGCATGACGCGGATGGCGCGGGCCGCGTCGTCCAGCGTGCGCAGCACCCGCGTTTCGAAGCGGTGGGGCAGCAGGGTCTGATCGATGATGCGCACCGAGCACCCATCCGCCTCGGGCGCGATGGTGCGCCAGGCGACGCCGTCGATCCTCATGACGACGCGGCCGGTGCGTCGAAGTTGAGTTCGACACGCACGCCGTTGGGGTCGCGCACGAAAAGCTGGATCAGGCCTTGACCAGGCACCACGCGTTCCTCGAACGCGATGCCCAACCCCGTCAGGCGAGCACGCGTCGCGTCCACGCCCTGGGCGTGAAACGCCAGGTGATCGATCGTGCCCGTGCCGTCGGCGCGGCCGCACCCGCCGATCAGGTGGATGACAGGACGTTCCGCCAAATAGAGCCACGCACCGGGAAACCCGAAGGGCGGTCGGGGCCCTCGCGCGAGACCCAGCACACCCTCGTAGAACGCGACCGACGCGTCCAGGTCGCCGGCCAGGATGGTCACGTGATCGAGACGATCCAGCATGGACGGGCGCCTTAGGCCGATGCGGCGATCGCGTGCCGACGCTCTGTGGCGAGCGCGGCGACCGCCTCGGCGGCGGCTGGGTCGAGCGCGGTCGGCTCGGCCTCGGCGAGCTCGCGCCACAGGCGCCCAGCGCGCGCGGCCGTGTCCTCGGCCCCGGCCTCGCGCCAAGTTTCGTAGTTGCGCCAGTCCGACAGCAACGGCGCGTAGAACGCGTTCTCGTAGCGCGCCAGCGTGTGGGCCGCGCCGAAGAAATGGCCGCCGGGGCCGACCTCGTGCATGGCCTCGATCCCCAGCTCGTCGCGCGCCGTGTCCAGCGGCCATTGCACCTCGGCGATCATCTGCAGCATCTCGGCATCGACGATCATCTTGGCCAGCGAGAGTGATTGGCCGCCGTTGAGCCAACCCGCCGCGTGGCCGAAGTAGTGCGCGCCGCCCAGCACCGCGCCCCACAACGCCATCTCGGTCTCGTAGGCGGCCTGGGCATCGACCACGTTGCCCGAGCTGACGGCGCCGGCGCGGAACGGCAGGCCGTGGCGCCGCGCGAGCTGGCCGAGCGCGAGCGTCGCCCGCACCGCGTCCGGCGTGCCGAAGGCGGGCGCCGCCGTGCGCATGTCGACCGCGCCTGCCATGCCGCCGTAGACCACGGGCGTCCCCGGCCGCACGGCCTGTGCGAGCGCGATTGCGGCCAGCGCCTCGGCGTCATGCTGGGCCAGCGCACCGGCCAGCGACGCCGGCGCGGTGCCTCCGGCAAGCGCCAAGGGCGCCGCCACGATCGCCTGGCCGGCCTCGGCCAGTTCCAACAACCCGGCGATCGTCGGCCCGTCGTAGCGCAACGGCGAATCGCAGACGATGGTCCCCAGCACGCGCGGCGCAGCCTCGACGTCGGCCCGGTCGAGTCCCAACGCCGCGCCGAGCAGATCGAGCGCATCGCGCACGCGGTAGCGCTCGCGTGGCCAGACGTGGAACACCTTGTCGGTCACGGCGAGATACGCCTCGACCATGTCGAGGTGGCGGGTCGCCACTGGCCGGTCGAGTGGCGCGACTGGCGCGCCGCCGATCAGGTGAACCGTGTTCAGCCCCTGGATCACGCGCAAGGCCTCGATCATGTCGGCGTGGGTTCCGTCGCGCCGTGCGCCATCGCCGTCGATGACGTGGACGGGCCCCGCGACCGATGCGAACGCCATGGTCTCGTCGCCAAGGACCAGGTCGCGGCCGGGCGCGCTGCCCGTCACCGTGAACCGTCCGGGCGCCTTGGCCAACAGGGCACGAACCAGCCCGCGATCGAAGCGGACGCGCCGCTCGACCCGGTCGACCACGGCCCCGGTGCGCGCCAGAGCATCGAGCGCGGCGGCGTCCTCGACCACAACGCCGATGGTCTCCAAAATGCGCAGAGCCGCGTCGTGCACCGCCTCCACTTGGTCGGCGCTCAGGATCGCGATCGGCGTGAGCCGGCGGTACGGCAGGCCCCACGGTCGCTGGCGCAGCGCGCCGACCTTGCGGCGGACACGGCTTCGGCGACTCTCTCGGCTCATGATCTGCGGTCTCGGGCGCGTCGTTTCGAGGCGGAGAACGTAGGTCGCGTTGGCCGGAAAGTAAATCCGGCCCCGACGCTGAGCGCGCGCCACGAGCCCCTTCACCGCGCCGGCCCGGCCCTATAGGGTCGCCGCCCGTGACCTCCGCCCCGCCCCGCGCCCACCCTGCGCCGAGCCCGCGCTTCCGCGATCAAATTCTGGCGATCGGCCGCCTCGCGGTGCCGGTGATGTTCGCGCGCGCCGGGCTGCTGGTCATGGCGTTCGTCGCCACGGCGTTCGTCGGCCAAGCCGGGGCGACCGAACTCGCCTACTTCGCGATCGCCAGCGCGCCGCAGCTGATGCTGCTGTCGCTCGGCATCGGCCTGATGCTGGGCACCGGCGTGCTGACCGCCCAGGCCAAGGGCGCCGAACGGCTACACGAGTGCGGCCACGCCTGGCGCGTCGCCCTGGTCATCGGCATGCTGTTCGGCCTCGGCTCGGCAACCCTGCTCGGCTTGGGCGAGTCGTTGCTGCTGGTGCTCGGCCAGCCCGAGGACCTGGCGCGTGGCGGCGGGCGCGTGCTGCACATGTACGCCATCGGCATGCCGGTCGCGATCCTGTTCGTGGCCACGTCGCTGTTCCTCGAAGGCATCGGCCAGCCGCGCGTCGGCGCCGCGATCGTCGTCGCCGGCAACCTGATCAACATCCTCACCTGCTGGCTGCTGGTCGAGGGCAACCTGGGCCTGCCGGCGTTGGGTGCCGCCGGTGGCGCGCTCGGCTTCAGCGCGGCGCGCTGGTTCATGGTCGCCGCGATCGTCGGCTACGTGTTGTTCACGCCGTCGATGCGCCGCTACGGCGTCCTCGGTTCGGGTGGGTCGCGCGCCGTGGCGAAGCGCCTGATCTCGATCGGCCTGCCCATGGCGATCGCGCTGGGCCTCGAGGGCGCGTGCTTCGCCACCGTGGCCGGGTTCGCCGGCCAGCTCGGTCACGTACCGGTGGCGGCCTACCAGATCGCCTCGAACGTGCTCTCGCTCGTCTTCATGCTCTCGGTCGGCATCGGCACCGCGACGACGGTGCACACCGCCCAGGCCATGGGCCGCGGCGACGTGCGCAGCGCGACGCGCTCCGGGTGGGCCGGCTTCGTGCTGGTCCTGGCGGTGACCGGCACGGTCGGCATCGCCCTGACGCTGGGCGCGCCGCTGGTCGTCGGCGCCTACACCGGCGATGCCATCCTGGTGCCGGTGGCCTTGGGCGCCATCGGCATCACCGCGGCCATGGTCGTGGTCGACGGCGGCCAGGGCGTCATGATCAGCGCGCTGCGCGGGTTCAGCGACGCGCTGTCGCCGACCGTCGTCTACGCCGTGGCGTTCTGGATCGTCGGCGTGCCGGTGGCCTGGCTGGCCGGCCATTGCCTCGGCCTGGGCCTGGACGGCTTGCTGTGGAGCCTGTGGCTCGCGCTGGCGTGCGCCACCGTCGGCCTGGCTTGGCGCTTCCGCATCGTCACACGGCGCCGTATCACAGCCTGAACGCGACAGGAGCCGGAGGACCGCGCCCATGGCTGAACCGACCGAGCACCCGCATTACGCCACGGATCGCCTGGAACGCCTGGTGGCCGACGCGCTGGTCGCCGGCGGCTTCGGTGCCGAGGCCGCGCCCAAGACCGCCGCGCATCTGATCGACGCCGAGATCAAGGGTGTCACATCCCATGGCGTCAACCGGCTCGGCTGGTACCTGGAGTGCGCGCGGTCCGGCAGGCTGAACCCGGCGGGCGTGCCGCGACTCGTGCACGACGACGGCCCGGTGCTACAAGTCGACGGCGGCGGTGGCATCGGCATCGCGGCCATGGAGTTTGCGCTCGACGCAGTCCTCGCCCGGGCGGCCGGGCTGGGGGGGGGCGCTGGCCGGCGTCGTCAACGTCGGGCACACCGGCCGCATGGGCGCCTACGCCGAACGCGGCGCCCGCGCCGGTTTCCTGTGCCAGGTCTTCGGTGGCGGCGGCTGGCGCGAGTGGGCGGGCCTCGCCCCCCAATGGCGGGACACGCCCGATCCTCGGCACCAACCCCTACGCGTTCGGCTTCCCGCTCGGCGACCAGGCGCCCGCCGTCGCCGATTTCGAGACCTCGCTTATCGCCAACGGCAAGGCGACACTGGCGCGCGCCACCGGCAAGCCGTTGCCCGAGGGCGCGACGCCCGACGTCCACGGCCGGCCGACGCGTTCCGCCGCCGTCTACCAGGACGGCGGCGCCCTGCTGCCCGCGGCCGGGCACAAGGGCAGCGGGCTCAGCGTCATCGCCGAACTGGTGGGCGACGCGATGATGGGCGCGCCCTACGAGTTTAACTGGCTGCTGTTGGCGATCAAGGCTGACCTGTTCCGGCCGCTGGACGCCGCGCTGGCCAGCGCCACCGCCTACGCCGAGCGCCTGCGCGCCGTGCCGCCCGTCGAGGGCGTCGAGCGCGTCATGATGCCGGGCGAGCCCGAGGCGCGGCTCGCGGCCGAGCGCTACGCGGCGGTTCCGCTCGACCTGGCCGTGTGGGACGGCATCGTCGCTGCCGCTACGCGCGTCGGCATCGACGCCGCCGGCTACGGCGTGCGGGTTGGCTCGAACACGGCGCCGGCGAAGCGCGGGTAGACCTCGGCGATCGCGCCGGCGACGGGGCCATCGAGCAGCGCCGTCTCGGCCGTGCTGGGTGGCTCGGTCGTCGGCACCGACGCGGGTACGTCGAAGTCGAAGCCCGTGGCGGCGCGCACGCTCGCGACCGTCTCGCCCGCATGGACGCTCCGGAGCCCGAACCGGGCGCGCGCAGGATCGAAGTCGAAGACACAGCGACCCGTGACCAGGGCGGTGGCGCCGCCTCGGCGCCACACGCCGGGCGGGCTGGTGCCCGGCACGCTGACGAAGGCGACGCGCGGCACCAGGACGCGCGGCGTGTGCTCCTCGCGAAACAGGATGACTCGCGGCACGGCGAAGGCCATGAAGGCGGCGCCGAACGTGCCGGGGAAGCGCGCCGCGGATCGGGGATAGCCGCCGGTGCCGACCATGTTGATGTTGCCCGCGCCGTCGATCTCGCCGCCACCCAGGAAGAAGGCGTCGATGCGGCCCTGCCCGGCGCGGTCGAACAGCTCGCGCCCGCCGTCCGAGAAGTCGCTGTGCCGACGACTGCCCAGCACCGACACGTGCAGGCGCCCGCCCGCAAGCTCGCGCGCGAGCAGCGCGGCGCTGCCCGGGATCGGCGACAAGGCACCGACCGCCACGGTCCGACAGCCATCGAGCAGGCGGGCCAGGGTGACGATCAGCAGGCGCGGGTCGGCCATGTCAGGCCTCGTCGGCGTTGAGCACGTGATCGGCCACGTAGCGGGCGAAACCCTCGGGCGTGGCGGCGGCGCGCGCGTACATGGCGATGTGGTCGTCGTCGGTGGCGTAGAGATCCTCGAATCCGATGGGCCAGGCGCCACGCGGCGCGACCGTGACGGCCTCGACGAACAGGGCGGGCAGCGTGCCCGCCGCCAGCGCCGGGTCGTCGAAAAGCGGTCGGTCGACCAGGCGCTCGACGGTGACCAGGCTGGCCTCGGCGGCGTGAGCCATGGTGATCAGTTCGCGCCGACGGCCGACCCAGACGTTGCCCTCGCGATCCGCCATCGCCGCGTGGAACAGCGCCCTGTCGGGCCGGATCGCCGGCAGGGCGACGATGGGGTCCCCGGCCGAGAACGGGTTGTCGATGACTGTCCAATCGGCGCGAAAACGCAGCACGTCGGTGCCGATCAGCCCACGCAGGGGCATGAACGGCACCCCCTTCTCGGCGGCTTGCAGGGCCGCGTGGATCGCCGGGCACGTGGCATCCTTCATCGCCAGGGCGCCGGCACGCTGGGCACGGACGAAGCACGGAGCCGCCCCATACTCGCCGAGCGTCATGGCCGCCGCCTCCAACGCCGCGACGCAGCCGGCGCCGATCAACAGGTCGGCCTGCAGGCCGCTGGTCGGTACCGCCAGCAGGCGCAGATCGCGCGCCTCGCGCCGCACCAGGGCCCGGGTCGCCGCCATGGCGACCCCCGCGTAGTCGGGCGGAATGGCGACCAACGCGCCATTCTCGACTCGTCGTGCCAGATTGTCCGTGGAGTTCACGAGGTCAGCCACGTCGGAACCCTGCCCTGCCGTGAATCAAAAGCGACCTATCGCTCGGTGCTCGGCCATCGTGGCACGCGCCAGTCCCTCGTTCCACCAACGACGGGGAAAGCCGTCCGGTAGGCATTGTCACGTTAACTGGCCTGGGCTGGTGAGGTACGCTGGGTTGGGCGAGGCTCATGCGGCTGCCGACGCCTCTGACCAGGCTGCAAGGGATCGAGCACGAAGCTCCTTGAACATGGGTCGTCG
>VGDP01000014.1 GCA_016869675.1 Alphaproteobacteria bacterium
GACGCCGGCACGGCGCGCCCAGATCGACACCGAGGGCCGCTGGACCATCAAGCGCGGACGCAAGCGTGAGGCGCCCGGCGGCGGTCAACCCCGTCAAGCGCTTGGCGCGATCGCGGTGCCGATGTTCATGTTTCAGCAAATCCTGCGGCTGATCGATGGGCTGCGACGAAAACCGGCCTCTGCTTGAGCCTTGGCACGGTCGGGTGCGTCATCACGACGGGAGGAGTGTGTCCGAATGACGAGGGACGTGGCCAGATCGGCGGATCGGACGTCGTTCGGGACAACTGGAATGCCGGGAGCACTGCGAAACCCGCCTATGCCTTCTGGGGAACCCAGCCGTATGCTATCGTCCACGCCGTTCCAGAGTTCATCTGGCGAATGTCGGCTGAGCGAACGCGCCACCGGGACGGACACCATGGACGAACGCACCCGAGGGTCGCCTGATGGTGGCGCCAGGATCGACCCGGAATACCTGAGGCTGCTCCTGCTCTACTACGAGGAGGAGATCATGGGCCAGGGGTACTTCGACGCCCTGGCCAGCGCGAATGCGGACCCGGACCAGCACGCGAAACTCGTCCTGCTCGGCCAAGTCGAGCGGCACGCGGCCAACATGGTCGTGGCGCTGCTCGGTGCCTACGGGCTGCGGCCGCGCGACGAAGCGGGTCTCCTGTCCCAGGGCGCGGCGGGCGCGGACCGTCACAAGAACCTCGGATGGGTCGAGTTCATTCACGACATGGCGACCAGTTATCCGCGCTTCATCATCGAGTTCGAGAACCTCGAGCGCCTGGCACCGGATGCTGACCGGCCCGCCCTGAAGCGGCTGACGCTTCATGAGGTCCTGACAATCGACTTCGCCGAGCGAGAGCTGGCGCGCGATCCAGACAGCACCCAGCCCTTGCTGTCCTACCTGCACGTCTCGCCCGACGCGTAGGGGTCGAGGATGCAGGCGATGGAGCTGCATCATGTACGACAAGCCGATCGGTTCCTGAGAATTCGTTGTGGCGGACGCCCGTGCGCCCTAACGAAGCGCCGACCCGTCCATGGCTGCCCGTCCCCTCGCCCGCGCCTACCATGCCCTCGCCACGCCAGGGCCGTGGTCGTTCGCCGTGCTCACGGCGATCGAGGGCTCGGCGCGCGCGTCGTTCGCTACGGTCATCCCGCTGCTCGCCTTCGAGGTCATGGGCAATGCGCGTTGATGACGGGAAACGGACCAATCAGCAGCCCCAAACGGCCGCTGGCGATGCTCGCAGCGGCGAGCAACGTTCATCACTGCTGCTCAACGCCCCCCCCAGATTGCCGCATGGGCCCCAAATGGATACCGTGATGCTCGGAACCAGGGTTCATCTGGGGAATGTCGGCGAATACGGCCGGAACACGAACGGGCCGACGCCATCGGGACCGTCGCAACGAACACGACAGCTGCCGCAGCGGGTGTCATTGGCGACAGGTGTCTGACGGCAGGGGCGGAAGGATGCGGTCGAAAACCCGGCCCGCGTTGACCTCCCTGCGCCCATGGTAACGTGAGTTCGGTCCCACGGCCCTCGGGATGCTCGCCCAAGGAGAGACGATGCGCACCATCCTTTCGTTGTCCCTGGTTGTCGCGATCCTCGTGGCGCTGTCCTCGGTAGCGGTCGCCGCGGAATCCGTCACGATCACCTACCGGGCCGACGGCAAGACCGTCGAACTCGACGGCAAGCTCCATCGCCCCTCCGGTGCCGGACCGTTTCCGGCGGTGGTGCTCATGCACGGCTGCTCGGGTGTCGAGAAGAACCACGGCGCCTGGGCGCGCAAGCTGGAAGCGCGTGGCTACATGGCCCTGATCGTGGAAGGCTTCCGCAGCCGGGGCGTCAGCGACGTGTGCACCGAGCGGACCTTCAACAAGGTCTCGTACGCCGCGCGCGTGGCCGATGCCTACGCCGGCGCGGCCTTCCTGCGCGCGCGCGCCGACGTGGACGGCGATCGTGTGGGCGTCATCGGCTGGTCGCACGGCGGCATCATCGCGCTCAAGCTGGCGGCCAAGCAGCCGGGCAAGCTGTCCTGGACCGACGTGCCGATCGTGCCGTTCCGCGGCGTCGTCGCGTTCTACCCTTACTGCGGCTCTGCGAAGGACGCGGTCCTGCCGCTCCTCATCCTCATCGGGACTGAGGACGACTGGACGCCGGCGGCGAATTGCCAGGGCTACGAGAAGATGCAGCGGGCGATCGGCGCGCCGGTCGAGCTCGTGCTCTACGAGGGCGCGACCCACTCCTTCGACGAGGCGAGCGTCGGTCAGGGCTACGTCTATGCCGGCCACTTCCTGCGCTACGACGGCGGCGCAACCGCCGACGCGGCCGAGCGCCTGTTCGCCTTCCTCGGGCGCACGCTGGGCGATTGACGCCGGTCCCCCTTCCGAGAGTGTCCGTCGTCAGGATAAGTGGGACAGCCGGGGCGGTTTTTTGCGGAGGCTCTGGCTCATGATGGTTGATGTCAAGCGGCTTGCCGCTGGTGGTCCAGGCGGCGGTCGAAAACGGGCCGCAGGGAGCCGCGACCCGATTCACCCGCCGGGTTCCCCATCCGGGCCGCCCTCCAACACCCTTAAGTCTATAATTCTTATATCAGAAATGGGCCATTCAGGCATCAGCAATACCGGTCACTTGGGAAATGCGGGTTAGGTTCAGTTTGATCGGATAAAGTTGCTCGCGATTCAAGAATCCAGAGCGGCTTGCCCGTTCGCGTGGGATCACAAGATGATCCCACGTGGTTGGTCCCCGCTCTAAGCGCGCAGCCTGGCTCCGTCGGGGTCGAACGGCGGCCGGGCCAGCATGCGCGCGGTGTGGGGTTGGCCGACGATCGCCACGTGGACCGTGTCGCCGACAGCGCCGCAGCCCGCCTTGAGGTACGCGATCGCCAGGGACTTGCCGACCGCGTAGCCGTACGCCCCCGAGGTGACCTGGCCGGCCGCCGTGCCGTCGGTCAGGAACACGGGCTCGCCGCCCGAGGCGTCGGCGGTTGTCGCGTCGATCTCGAGCATGACCATGCGGTAGCGTGCCGGCCGATCGGCGATCGCCGCCCACGCCTCCTTGTTGAGGAAGGTCTTGTCCGCCTTCACGAGGCGGTCAAGCCCGCTCTCCTGGGGCCAGTACTCCGGGCTGTAGTCGCGCCCCCACGAGCCGTAGCCCTTCTCGATCCGCAGGCTCATGAGCGCGCGCGACCCCACCGGCCCGACGCCCATCTCCCGTCCCGCCTTGAGCAGGGCGGTCAGCAGCGTCACCTGATCCTCGACCTTGCAGTGCAGCTCCCAGCCCAGATCGCCGGTGAACGAGACGCGGATCGCCGTCACATCGACGCCGGCCACCGTGATTTGCGCCGAGCGCATGAACGGGAAGTCGTCGTTGGCGAGCGAGGCGTGGGTCAGGCGTTGCAGCAGGGCACGCGAGCGCGGGCCCGCGACGTTGAAGCCGCACACCGCTTCGGTCAACGAGCGGAATGTGGTGCCGGCGGGCAGGGGGTGCGCACCGAAGAACCGCTGGTGGAAGCGCTCGGCCATGCCCGAGCCGACGATCAGGAACTCCTCGTCGCCCAGCCGTGTGACCGTGAAATCACCGGCGACGCCGCCGCGCTTGCCGATCAGCGGCGTCAGGCACGAACGGCCCACCTGGCGCGGCAAACGGTTGGCGAACAGGGCGTCGAGCCATGCCTCGGCACCCGGCCCCTGCACCGCGTACTTGGCAAAGTTCGAGATGTCGATGATGCCGGCGCGTTCGCGCAGCATGCGCGCCTCGCGCCCGACCGGCGCCCACCAGTTCTGCCGCGTGAAGCCGTAGGTCTCCTCGCGCGGCTCGCCCTCGGCCGCGTACCACAGCGGGTGCTCCCAGCCGTAGTTGAGGCTGAACACCGCGCCCAAGTCCTTCTGCAGGGCGTAGGCGGGGCGTGTGCGCACCGGGCGTCCGGCTGCGCGCTCCTCGTTCGGAAAATGGATCTTGAAGCGGTGCGTGTACTGGTCGCGCACGCGCGCCTTGGTGAACGCACGCGAAACCCAGGTCCCGAAGCGCGCCAGGTCCCAGCTGAACAGGTCGAGCGTCGGCTCGCCCTCGACGATCCATTCGGCCGCGAGCTGGCCGAGCCCGCCCGACTGAGAGAAGCCCGGGATGATGCCGTTGCAGCAGAAGTAGCCCTTGAGCTCCGGCACCGGGCCGAACAGCGCGCTGGAATCCGGCGACCAGATCATCGGCCCGTTGATGACCCGCTTGATCCCGGCACGGCCGGCGGCCGGCACGCGATGGATCGCGCGCATGACGTTCGGCTCGATGCGGTCCAGGTCGTCGGGGAACAGCTCGGTGCCGAAGTCGGCCGGTGTGGCGTCCTCGGCCCAGAACTTCATGGCCTTCTCGTAGGCGCCGATCAGCAGGCCCCTGCCCTCCTGGCGCATGTAATACTCGCCGTCGCGGTCGGCGACCGAGGGCAGTCGGCGATCGAGCGCCGCGATCTCGGGGATCGTCTCGGTAACGAAGTACTGGTGCTCGGTCGGGATCAGCGGCAGCTCGATTCCCGCCATGCGCGCGACCTCGCGTGCCCACAGCCCGGCCGCGTTGACGACCCAGGGCGTACGGATGTCGCCCTTCGCGGTGCGCACGATCCAGGTGCCGTCGGCCTGCGCCTCGGTCGCGACGGCCGGCGTGAAGCGGTGGATCTCGGCGCCGCGCTGGCGCGCGCCAAGGGCATAGGCGTTGGTGACGCCCGAGGGGTCGACGTTGCCGCCGTCGGGCTCGTACATGACGCAGCGGACGTCGTCGTAGTCGACCAGGGGGTGCAGGCGCTCGGCCTCGGCGCGATCGATCTCGTGGAAATTCATGCCGAAGTAGCGCGCCTTGGCCGCCTGCAGCCGGAGTTGGTGCTCGCGCGCCTCGGTCTGCGCCAGGTACAGCATGCCCGGCTGGAAGATGCCGCAGCTCTGGCCGGTCTCGGCCTCCAGCTCCTTGTAGAGCCGCATCGTGTAGTGCTGCAGGCGGCTGATGTTGGTCACGTCGTGCAGGCCGTGGATGCTGGCCGCGGCGTGCCACGTGGAGCCCGAGGTGAGCTCGGCGCGTTCCAGCAGCACGACCTCGGTCCAGCCCTTTTTGGCCAGGTGATAGAGGATCGAACAACCGACGAGGCCGCCGCCGATCACGACGACCTGGGCGTGGGTGCGCATGATCGTCAGGCCCTTCTTGGTAAGGGTTGGAACGGGAATGGTCGCGGCGTCGATGACGTGGTCATGGTTCGCCGGACCCGATTTCCTCGCGCCGCTTGGCGACGTAGGCGTCGAGCTCCTCGCGCACGGCCGGGTCCATCGTGGGCTCCTGATACTCCTCGAGCGCGCGCTGCCAAAGCTGGGTCGCGCGGGCCAGCGCGTCCTGGGCGCCCGCCGCCTCCCACGCGCCGTAGTTGGTCCAGTCGGACAGCAGGGGCCGGTAGAACGCGGTCTCGTAGCGCGCCATGGTGTGCGCTGTCCCGAAGAAGTGCCCGCCAGTGGGGACCGCCGCGATCGCGTCGAACCCCAGCTCGTCGGGCGTGGTCTCGATGGGGCGCAGGATCTCCATCATGTTCTGCAGGATTTCCACGTCCAGGATCAGCTTCTCGTACGACGCGGTCAGCCCGCCTTCCAGCCAGCCCGCCGCGTGGTAGATCAGGTTGCCGCCGCCCATGATCGCACCCCACGTTGCCATGCTCGTCTCGTACGCGGCCTGCAGGTCCACCGCGTTCGAGGCGTTGGTGTTCGACGTGCGGTAGGGCAGGCGGTAGCGGCGCGCGAGCTGGCCGGCGATTAGGTTGGCCTTGGTGTTCTCGGGCGTGCCGAAGGCCGGCGCGCCCGAGCGCATGTCGACGTTCGAGGTGAACGCGCCGTACATGACCGGCGCGCCCGGCTTGACCAACTGGGCCAGCGCGATGCCGAACAGGGCCTCGGCGTTCTGCTGCACCAGCGCGGCCGGCAACGTCACGGGCGTCATGGCGCCCATCAGGGTGAAGGGCGTGATCGTCACCGGCTGGCCGTGCTCGGCCATGGCGATCAGGCCCTCGGCCATGGCGTCGTCGAACAGGCGGGGCGAATTGACCGAGATGATCGTGGTCACCCCGGGGTCCCGCGCCATCGCCTCGACCGACAGGCCGCGCGCGATCGCCATCATGCGGATACCGTCCATGGCGCGGCCCCGGCCGATGGCCGTGCAGTGGTATGTCAGGTCGGACAGCGTCAGGTTGGCGCGGTACGTGTCCAGGTGCCGGTTGTTCGCCGGCAGCTCCTGCGGCGCCACGACCTGGTTGCCGATCATGTGGATGGCGTTGAAGACGTGGGCGAGGCGGATGAAGTTCTCGTAGTCCGCTAGGTTGCCCGAGCGCCGGCCGTTGACGCGGTCGTGCACGTTAGGCGGGCCCGCGACCAGGCCGAACACCACGTGGCGGTCGCCGAAGGTCAGGCGCTTGGCCGGGTTGCGCGCGGTCAGGGTGAACCGCTCGGGCGTGGTCTTGAGCGCGGCGGCGATCAGGCTCTCGTCGACCCGGATGACCTTCTCGGCGCGGTCGACGATGGCGCCGGCCGCGGCGAACAGGTCGATCACCCGATCGCTCATGACCCGGATGCCCAGCTCCTTCAGGACGCGGACCGAGGTTGCGTGGATCGCCTCGATCTGCTCCGCGTCGGCGATCTCGATGGGCCGGTACGGGTTGACCATTGTCCGCCACGGAAGCTGGGGGATCGGGCCGCCGCTGCGATCGGACTTGCCCCGTCGCCCGCCGGCGCGTCGGTCCCGTGTCATGGCTTCATGCCCTCCGCCCTAATACCCGCGCACGGGATCGACCACGTTGAACCGCGCCTCGCCGCGCCGGTAGCGCGCCAGATTGTCGGCGAACAGGGCGGCCGACGTCCGCTCCCATCCCTCGAACACCGACGAGCAATGGGGCGTCACGATCACGTTGCCCATGGACCAGAAGGGATGGTCGGCGGGCAAGGGCTCGGTCGTGAACACGTCGAGCGCGGCCCCGGCCAGCTGCCCGGACCGCAACGCGTCGAGCAGGGCGGCCTCGTCGACGACGCCGCCACGCGAGACATCGACCAGGACGGCACCAGCCTTGATTCCCGCGAACGCATCGCGGCCGACTAGGCCGCGCGTCGCGGGCAGCAGCGGCACGCACACGACCACCACGTCCGCGCGCGGCCACAGGTCGGGCAGGTCGGACGTGCCGTGAACCTCGTCGATGTCCGGCATCGGCGCCGGGTGCGCGCGGGCGCCCAGCACGGTCAGGCCGAGCGCTTTGGCGCGGCGCGCGACCGCGCGCCCCGTATGGCCGAGGCCGAGGATCAGCATGGTGCGCCCCGTGATCGGCGCGACCCGGCCCGCGACCCAGCGCCGTCCCGCCTGGGCCTTGGCGAAGTCGCGCAGGCCGAGCGTGAAGGACAGGGCGGTGCCGATGGCGTACTCGGCCATGGTGTCGGCGGCCACGCCGGCCGCGTTGGTGACCGTCAGCCTCGCCGGGTCCCACGGGCCGAGATGGTCGGTCCCCGAGCCGCCGACCGCGACCCACGTGACCGTCGGGCTGTCGATCAGGGCCTGACAAGGGAACCGCGGCGTGCCGTCGAAGCGCACCGAGTAGACGACCTCGGCCCGTGTCGCAGCCAGGGCGGCCGGCAGCCCGGCGTAGGTCTCGCACGTGTGGATCGCGAGGTCGGGATGGGCTGCGGCGACGATCGCGCGCACCGGTTCCGGCGCATCGGAGTGCACGAGGACGATGGGCGCGCGGCTCACGGTTCAGCGGTGCCCGTGGCCGCGATGCGCGCGCCGCAGATCGCGCAGCACGCCGGCCGTCGCCGTGATGTCGAACAGCACGTCGAAGCCGGCGCCCGCGCGGACCAGCACCGCCTCCACATGGGCGAAGCGCGTCTGGCCGATCGCGTCGTCGGCGAAGCGTCCCGGCCTTAGATCGAGCGCGCAGTGCCGCGCCAGGGTCTCGTTGAGACGCGGGCCGGAGAGCCGCAGCCATGCCCAGCTTTCCTCGCGCCAGCTCGAATACCCCTTGGGCGCCGAGGCCATGTCCCACCGACGACGCACGGCGTCGAGCGCGTCCGGCGCGCCCGGGTCGCCCAGCAGCGTGATGTCGTTGGCGCCCAGCCGCAGCACCACGAGGCCGCCGGCGCGCGCGAGTCGGTTGATCGCGGGCAGGGCCACGCCGTTGGCGGCGAGCCAGTCGGCGCTGCCCGGCCCCTTAAGGCCGAAGCGCGGCGCGGCGGTCCGGTCCTCGATGGTCAGGCCTTCGGCCGCGCCAAGATGGATGTCCTCGGCGTGGGCCGAACCGCCGGGCTCGAGGGGGTACAGCGGGCGGGTGATCATGGTCACAGGTCCTGACGCGCGTTGGTCGGGTCGACGAACGCGTGGCCCGCGACGATGGCGCGGATCGGCGCGCCGCTGCGCCCGCGGATCGTCACCACGTGACCAGACTTCGCGTCATCGGGGTGAACGTAGGCCAGCGCGATCGCGTGGCCGAGCGTCGGCGAGTGGGCGACCGACGTGATGCCGCCGACCGGCGCGCCGTCGCGCAGCACGAGGCAGCTCTCGCCCGGAACCTCGGGTGCATCCGGCGCGAAGGTCAGGCCGACCAGACGGCGGTCGAACCCCAGACGGCGGCGCGCCTCGAGCGCACGCTTGCCGACGAAGAACGGTTTCTTCTTCGAGACCGCCCAGCCGAAGCCGAGCTCATCCGGCGACGAGAGCGCATCGGTATCCTGGCCGATCAGGATGTGGCCCTTCTCGAGCCGCAGGACACGGCTCGCCTCCAGCCCGTAGGGCCGCAGTCCGTGGGGTTCCCCGGCCGCCATCACCGCGTCCCACAGGGTCGCGGCCAGGCTGCCCGGGCAATGCAGTTCGAAGCTCGGCTCGCCGGTGAAGCCGATCCGCATGGCGCGCACGGGCACGCCCGCGACCGTGCCGACGCGCCCGTCGAGGTACGCGAAGGCGTCGCGCGTGAAATCGATGTCGCTGTCGAGCGCGGTCATCACCGCGCGCGCGCCGGGGCCGGTGATGTTGAGCCCGCACCAGGCGCCCGTCAGGTTCAAGACGTCGACCCGCAGGCGCCAGCGCGCGTTCCAGAACGTCATCTCGGCGTAGACGTGGGCGACGGCGCCGGTCGTCGCCGTGACGTAGTAGCGGTCCTGGTCGAGCCGGTACGCGACGCCGTCGTCGATGACGCTCGCCATCTCGTTCAGCATCAGGCAGTAGCGCACGCGGTCGACCGGCTGGTCGGCGTGCGCCATGGTGTAGAGCCGGTCGAGGAAGACGCCGGCGTCGGGCCCGCGCACCTCCAGCTTGCCGAGTGTTGAGACGTCAAGAACGCCGACACCTTCGCGCACCAGCCGGACTTCGTCGGCGATGGCGCGGGCGCGCTCGCCCGTGCCGTAGAGATAGGGGCGCCACCAGGCGCCCACCGGCTTCATCTCGGCGCCCAGCGCCATGTGGCGTGCGTGCAGCGCCGTGCGCCGCTCGGCGACATGGCCATGGCCGGCGAGCACGCCCAGCGTCTCGGGGCCCACGGGGGGCCGCGCGGTCGTGACCCCCGTCGCGGCCACCGAGCGCCCCGTTGCGGCCGCGACGGTGCGCGCGGTCGCCAGCGCCGAATGGCGGCCCTGGCTGGGCCCCATGCCGACGGTGGTGAAGCGCTTGACCAGTTCGATCTCGCGATAGCCCTCGGCGACCGCGTTGATCAGGTCCTTGACCTGCAGGTCCTCGTCGAAATCGATGAAATCCTTGGCGCGGGGATCTGGGTCCAGCGGCAGGGCGCAGTGGGCGAACACCAGGCCATTGTCGCGCGGCGGCTCGAGGTCCGGGGCGTCGCGGCCCAACGCGCGCAACGCCGCGCGCGCCGCCCGTCGCCCATCGGCGACCACCGCGCCGTGGTCCGCGTGGCCGGCCGCCGATCCCGCCAGGCGTGCGCCCGGTCGATCGAGCGTCAGCGTGAGGCGCTGGGTGGCCTCGTCATGGCCGAGCCGCCCACCCGCCTGGCAGGCAAGCTGCCAGGCCGGCGCTTGACCGACCGACACCGTGACGAGGTCGCAGTCGAACCAATCGTCGCCCACCCGCACGGCGCCGACATGCTCCTTGCCGTCCGCCTCATCGATGCGCCCCGTGACGATGGCGGCGCCGGCGCCGCGCAGGCGCTCCAGCGCCACATCGTGGTCCGGCAACGGGCGGGGCAGCACGACGGCGGCGATGGCGACGCCGGCCGCCGCGAGGTCCGTGGCGACGCCGAAGGCGTCGGGTGTGCCGGCCAACACCACGGCGCGCTGTCCGGGGCGCACGCCGTAATGCCGGATCAGCCGGCGCGCGGCACCGCCCAGCACGATGCCGGGCCGGTCGTTGTTGCGGAACACAGCCGGCTGCTCGATGCCGCCGGTAGCCAGGATCACCTCGGCCGCGCGGGCACGAACCAGGACGTCCCCCTGGATCAGCGGCAGCCAGTTGTCCTCGAACCAGCCGTTGCACAGGGTGCCGGTCATGACGCGCAGGTTGGACAGGGCGCTGGCCTCGGCGATCGCCGCCGTGGCGGAAGCGCCGTCCGGGGCCGCGTAGGTCAGGCTGCCGCCGAGCTCGGGTTCGCCATCGCACAGCACCACGTCGGCGCCGGCGCGCGCCGCCTCGACGGCGGCGGCCAGGCCGGCCGGCCCGGCGCCGACGACCAGCACGTCGCAGTGTAGGTACGCCTTGTCGAACGTGCGCGCCGGCACGTCGGTGTCGACGACGCCCAGCCCGGCCTTGCGTCGGATGATCGGCTCCCACAGCCGCTGCCACGCGTCGCGTGTCGGGCCCATGAAGGTCCGATAGTAGAAACCGACCGGCAGAAACCGGCCGAAGCGGTCGATCACGGCGTCGCGGTCCGCCGCGAGGCTGCCGGCGACGTTCTGGGCGGTCACGACCATGCCCTCGGCGATCGGCGTCAGGTCGGCCTGGACGTTCGGCTCGCGGCCGACACGCACCAGCGTGTTCGCCTCATGACCGGCCATGCTCATGACGCCGCGCGGGCGGTGGTACTTGAACGAGCGGGACAGCATCCACTGGCCGTGGGCGGCCAGCGCGCTCGCGATCGTGTCGCCGGCGAAGCCCTCGACGCGCCGGCCCTCGAACGTGAACGCGACGGTGCGCGCGCGGTCGATGCGGGACCCGAAGGGCGCGGGCAGGCGCGTCATGGCCGCTCCGCCGTCGCGGGGTCGAAGGTCCGGATCACATCGTTGCTGACCGTGTCGCGCTCGGCCACGAACACGAAGTTGGTTGGCACGTGGCGCCACCACTCGAGCAGGCGCCCCGGCGGGTTCGCGGCGCGGAACACGTGACGCGCCCACGCGGCGTCGGACGCCGTGTCCGGGTCCGCGTCGTCGCGCACCGGTCCCAGGTACTGGAACTCGTCGATGTTGCGCGGTCCGTTCATGGGGCAGGTCAGCAGCTTCATGGCGCCCTCAGTGGCTCGCCGCGGTGGCGCCCATCTCGTTGAGCAGGGCGAAACGCTCGAAGCGCTCGAGCGCGAAGGGATGCAGGATGGCCGGGACACGGCCCGTGGCGATGCACTCGGCCAGGCGCTTACCGGCCACGCCGGTCGCCTTAAATCCCCACGTGCCCCAGCCGCAGTCGAGCCACAGATTGGTCACCGGCGAGGCGCCCATGATCGGGCTGTAGTCGGGCGTCATGTCGGTGATGCCCGCCCATTGGCGCAGCACACGCACGCCCTGCAGGAACGGGAACAGGTGGACCGAGCCTTCGGCCAGGTGCTCCTTCATGTCCAGCGTCGAGCGGGTCGAATAGAGCTGGTAGGGGTCCGAGCCGCCGCCGATCACCACCTCGCCGCGCGAGGACTGCACCAGGTACGTGTGCAGGCTGACGGACGAGATCAGGATGTTCAGCCACGGCTTGACCGGCTGCGTCACCATAGCCTGCAGCGGGTAGGTGCGGATCGGCAGCTCGACGCCCGCCATCTGGGCGACGTGGTAGTTCATGCCGCCGCACGCGATCAGCACGTGGTCGCACGCGATCGCGCCGCGGCTGGTGACGACGCCGGTCACGCGCCCGGCCGCGATCTCGATGCCGTCGACCTCGGTGCGCTGGTGGATCTCGACGCCGCAGCGCGCGGCCTGGGCGGCGTAGCCCCACGCGACGGCGTCGTGGCGCGCGGTGGCGCCGTCGGCGTGCCACAGCCCGCCCAGGATCTCCAGCGCGCCGCCGTAGTCCATGTTGAGCTCGGGGCACAGCGCCTCGACGCCCTTGGGGTCGACGACCTCGATGCGGGTGCCCATGTACGTGCCGGCCTCGGCGCGCGTGTGGAACGCGCGCATCGTCGCCTCGGTGTGGGCGAGCGTGAGCTGGCCACGCTGGGAGAACATGATGTTGAAGTCGAGCTCGTCCGACATGGCGGCGAACAGCTCGAGCCCCTCCTTGTAGAACGCGATGCCTTGGGGTGTGAGGTAGTTCGAGCGGATCGTCGTCGTGTTGCGCGAGGTGTTGCCGCCGGCCAGCCAGCCCTTCTCGAGCACGGCGACGCGGCGGATGCCGTGGTAGCGGGCCAGATGATAGGCGCACGAAAGGCCATGGCCGCCGCCGCCGATGATGACCACGTCGTAGCGCGGTTTCAGGTCTGGCGTCGCCGGGATGTCGCCCGTGACGGGGTAACGGTGGCTCAGGCCGTACTTCAGGAGGCGGAAGACCATGGAATATTAGGCGGCGACGTGACGACGGCGGGTGCCAAGGGCGAAGCGCGCGCCGAGATTGACTGGAAGCGCCTGTCGCCGCAATCGCCACGGGGTATGCGTCATGGCCGGGCCGCCGCCGTCGCGCTGAGGCTCGGCATGAGGTCGCCACGCGCCACCAACGCAACCGCGGCCTCGAGATCGGCGGTCAGGCTGCGGTCGTCGTCGACCCGTGGCACCACCGCGCGCACCGCATCGCGCAGCGCGACGGCGACCGGCGCCGCGCGCGCCGGGCCGCGCAGGTCGTAAGCCTGCGCCGCGACGATCAGTTCGCACGCGGCGACTTGGCGAAGGGAACCGAGGATGGTGACGGCCTTGCGCACCGCGAGCGGCGTCATGAGCGCGTGGTCCTCGACGTTGTAACCCGACGAGTCGTGGATGCTGGCCGGCTGGCACAGGATGTGGATATCCTTCGCCAGCGTCTCGGCGGTCAGGCTGAGCATGCCGACGCCCGCATGGGTCGGGCCGCGCTCCGTGAGCGAATCCGGCAGGTCCGTGAACGTGCCTTGCAGCAGCCGCGCCGTGCGCTGCGATGCCATCACGGCCATCTGGGCCATGGCGAGCGCGAGGGTGTCGAAGGCGACCGCCATCGCGTGCGTGTGGAAGTTGCCGTTCGACAGGATCACGTCGTCCTCGGCCACGACCAGCGGGTTGTCGCCCGCGCCGTTGAGCTCGGCCTCGATGTTCGGGACGCAGAAGTCCATGGCCGTTCGGACGCTGCCGTGCACGTGGCTGGCGCAGCGGATGCTGATGGGGTCCTGGATGCGGCGCGGCTGGCCCGGCTCGAACAAGGCACTTCCCGCCAGCTTCGCGCGCAGGCTCGCGGCGGATCGCGTCTGGCCCGGCGCGGCGCGCGCCGCCACCACGCGCGGGTCGATCGGGCTCGGGTTGGCGCGGAACGCCTCCATGGTCAGGACGGCGATGCGGTCCCACAGATCGACCAGCGCGGCTAGGTCGACCAGCAGCAGCGCGCCGAGACCCACCGAGATGGAGTTGGCGCTGGCCAGGGCCAAGCTCTCCTTCTCGCCCAGTTCCGCGGTGGCGATGCCGGCGCGCGCCATGGCGTCGGCGCCGGCCAGCATCGCGCACTGGGTCTCCACGATCACGGGCAGCACGCCCGCGCCGCCCCAGGCCATGCTGGACGCGCGCGCGAACAGCGCCGCGCGCACAGCCTCGGCCGGCAGCGGATCGCCGGCGCCACACGCGCGCGCGAGCACGACGACGCGGCTGTAGTCCTCGCGTGCCGCGCGTTCGACGCCCTTGACCACGCGACTGCCCAGCCCGTGCGTGATCCCTTAGGCCGGCCAGTTCTCCGACGAGTAGCGCTCCACGACCGCGCGCGACGCCTGCATGCGCCGTCGGGCCTCCGGGTCCAGGGCCGCCGCCGCGCGTTTGCGCGCGACGACCACCACGTCCGCGATCGTGACGGGGCGCTTGCCGAGGGGCGTGCTTTCCTCATTCGCGCTCATAGTCTTGTCACCCCAAGTTCGCCGCCATCATGGCCACTCCAGGCGCCGGCCAGCCGCCCTACCATCCGACATGGGCCAACCCCAACATCATGGGGTTGGAAACGGCATCCCCCTCAAAATGTCGTGTTCAAAAGACTAAACGTGCTGGCCAGACTCCGGGACTTCGTTCATACTTCCTTAACTAATTTGGGGGGCGCGGGCCGGGTCTGCCTGCTGTTCGGGGATTCAAGGGGTGGCGGTTCGAGTCCTCTTGGTCGCGGAGGGGGGCCGCGACTTCACGGCGATCCGAACCCTTCTGGCGTCGGCGGGCCTGGACGCCGAGCTGGATTGGGTGACGACGGCCAGCGCCGCGCGTGCGCGCCTGGACGCTTACGCGCATGACCTGTGCGTGGTCGTGCCGCGCACGGGCCAGCGCACCGTGCCCGAGGTGCTGACCTGGAGCGACCTGGGCCCGCCGGTGCCCATGATGGTGCTGACCGAAGGCCACGACGCCGCGCACGAGGATGCGCTGATGAGCGCCGGCGCGGCCGAGGTGCTGGACCGCGAAGCGGACGCGCCCGAGGAGATCGGCCGCGCGGTGCGCCGGCTGGTGCACCGCGAGTCCCGCTTGCGCCGGTTGCGCGAGCGGGCCGAGCGGCTGGTCACCATGGTGGACCTGACGCCGGCCGGCATCATCCACGTGGCGCTGGACGGGCGGGTGACGGTGGCCAACGGCCGTGCGACGCGCTGGCTGGGCCGTGGCGCCCGGTCGCTGGCCGGCCGACGCCTGGACGAACTCCTGGGCGAGGAGTACGCGCGGGTCGAGACGTACGTCGACGCGGCGATCGGCGGTCGGGGCGCAGGGTTCGAGACCGAGCTGCGTTTCGGCGGCGACGGCTTGCGCCGTGTCGGCGTCCGCCTGGTGCCCGACCTCGACGTGCGCAACACCGCGCGCGGCTTCGTCATGATCATCGAGGACGCGCAGCGCGCGAAGGGCGAGGCGATCCTGTCCGGCGGCGCCGAGGACCGCCTGCGCGATTTCGCGCTGGGTGCCGTCGAATGGCTGTGGGAGACCGATGCCGAGCAACGGCTGGTCTACGTCTCCGAAGGCGTCGAGCGGCACGCCGGCCGTTCGCCCGACCGCATGCTCGGCCGCACCCTGTGGAACGCGCTCGACGCCGAGGACGACGCCGAAACCGAGGAACTGGTCGCCGCCATGGGCGCGGGCCGGATGATCGCCGACGCCATCGTCACCGGGCGCGACGAGCGCGGCACGCCGCGCGCCACCCTGGTGACGGCGCGACCGCTCCAGGGTCCCAACGGCACGTTCTGCGGCTACCGCGGGCTGGGGCGCGACGTGACCGCCGAGACGCGCGCCATCGCGCAGGAGTTCGAGGCCATCGACCGCCTGGCCGGTCCCGCTGTCGCGTCGCTCACGCGCCAGGCCTTCGGTCAGGGCGGGTTCGACGAAGCCATGCCCGAGGTGTTCGCTGAGCTGGCCGCCGAATACGGCGCCGAGCTGGAGCGGATCGCCTCGGTGCCCGAGGAGCGCGCCGTCTTCGTCACCACCCCGGCCCTGCAGGACCTGGCGCAGCGGCTCGGGTTCCTGCGCGCCTCGGCGCGCGACGTCGTGCGCCTGCACCGCGCCGCCCTGGCCCAGAAGCTGCGGCTCGCCGCGCCCGAGCCGACGCGGCGCATGCTGGCCATCAGCCGGCTGGTGCTGGTCGGCGCGCTGACCCTGCTGATCGGGCACTTCCGCGCCAGCACCTCGGCCGAGCGGCCGATCGACCGCGACGTGCCCTTGCTGCAGATCAAGAGGTAGCCGGTGAGCGACCCGGCGGGTTTCGGCCGCACGCGTCTGCGCCTCTTCGTCACGGGCGGCACGACCCGGGCACACCGGGCGCTGGTCACGGTGCGGCGCGTGTGCGAACAGGCGTTCGGCGACGCCTACGACCTGACGGTCGTCGATGTGCTGGACCGCCCCGATTTGGCCGAGCGTGATCGGGTCACGGCGACGCCGACGTTGGTGCGCGACTACCCGCCACCGGCCCGTCGCGTGATCGGTGACCCGGGCGACGGCGACGCCGTGCGCCGCGCGCTCGATCTCGACCCGGCGATCGCGCGGAGCCCATGACCGTCCCCCGCGCCAAACTGGGTACGGGCATCCCCGGCTTCGATGCGCTGGCCCGGGGCGGGTTGCCGCGCGCCGGACTCGCCCTGGTGCTGGGCGATCGCGGCAGCGGCAGGACGACCTTCGGCCTGCAGGTGCTGGGAACGGCCCTGGCGGATTCCGGCGGCGGCGTGTTCGTCGCCTTCGACGAGACCCCGGCGGTGCTCGAGGCTGCGGCGCTCGAGCTCGGTCTCGACGTCGCCGCGTGGCGCGGCGAAGGCCGGTTCGCCTTCGTCGACGGCGTTCCCGACCCATCCCAGGATGTGGTGTTCGCGGGCGATTTCGACCTGGGCGCCCTGCTGGCGCGGATCGAGGCGGCGGTCGCCCAGACGCATGCCGAGCGGGTCGTGATCGACAGTCTGGACGGTCTGCTCGCCCAGGTGCCGCACGCCACCGTCATCGGGTCCGAGCTGCGCCGTCTAGCCGCCGCGCTCGGCGCCATGGGCGTCACGACCGTGGTGACCGCGGCGCTCGACGGGCCGGCCGCGGCCCTGGCCTCGGCGATCGCCGACACGGTCGTGCGTCTCGAGCGCGCGCGTAATCCCGAACACTGGCCGCTGTCGATCGAGATTGCCGCGATGCGCGGCGCGGCCCATCTGTGGGGGCGGCACCCAGTGGTCATGGTGCCCGGCGAAGGCCTGGCCGTGCTGGCGCCGCCGGCCTTCGAGACCGAGGCCGCGCCGGTCGAGCGTATGCCGACGGGCAACCCCGGCCTCGACCACATGCTGGGCGGCGGACTGTTCCGCGATTCGCTCCTGGTGCTGCGCGGCGCGCCGGGCAGCGGCAAGTCGGTCCTGGCGGCCGAGTACCTGGCGGGTGGCGCGGGTTCGGGCGATCGCTGCGCGCTCGTCTCGTTCGCCGACAGCCGCGCCCGCCTGGTCGCCGAGGCCGCGAGCTGGGCCATCGACATGGAACGCATGGAGGCCGACCGGCGCCTGGCCATCGTGTGCGCGCGACCCGACGGCGGCGGCCTGGCCGACCACCTCCATCTGATCGAGACGGTGCTCGAGCGCTTCAAGCCGCGCCGGGTCGTGGTCGACGGCCTCGTCGCGCTGGCGCGTGCGTGCGACGATCGCCTGTTCCGCCTGGGCCTGGCCCACCTGACCGGGCGGCTGCGTCAGCGCGGCGTGGCGGGCCTGCTGACCTGGCCCGTGGGCGGGCGGGCGAGCGCGATCGACCTGGACCTGATGACCCACGCGGACGCCGCGGTCGTGCTCGACGACGGCGTGGCGACCGAGGGCGTGCGCACCATCGCGGTCGTGAAGATGCGCGGCTCCTGGCACGAGCGCGTAGCGCGCTCCTACGTCATCGACGGCGATGGTTTCCACATCGGGCGGCCGTGGCACGACGTGGATCTCGCGGAGCGTGAACTCCCCGCGGCCGCGCTCAACCGCGCCGACGAGGCGTCCTGAAGGCGGAGCGGGCGGTGGCGGTTCAGCCGCGCAAGGTGCGCGGCCGCGTGTAGAACGCGATGTCGGCGTCGATGCGAGCGATCTCGTGGTCGAGCCAGGCGAGGAAGCCGGGCGCGCCGTTGCCTTCGCGGGCGCGCAGGTCGGCCAGCCGGGCGCGCTCACCGGCGCACGCCTCGGCCAGCAAGGCGAGCTGGTCGGCCTGTTCGTCCTCGGGCAGCAGGTGCAGGTAGCGCAGCTTCAAGGCGACCACGAGCTTGCGGAAGTCGCTCGAGGGCGCGCGTACGCCGGACTCGAGCAACTCGTTCAGGTGCGCCCGGCCGGCGGCGGTGATGGCGACCAGCCGGTCCGCGTCGGCGCCGACCTCGATTAGGCCCTCGAAGCGCAGGAGTTCGATCGACGACGACATCACATCGAGCGTCGGGCCCCAGAACGTACCGGTGAACTGGCGCACCGCCTGGGCCAGCGCCGTGTAGCCCATGGGCCCCTCGCTGGCGAGCAGGCCGAGCGCCGCCAGGCGGATACCCTCCTTGGGCAGCAGGCTCTTGTCACGGTACATGGACGGTCGTCCCTGGAAGGCCACGGCGCGCGACGTCGGCGTTGTTTACCATGCGGCGCGAGTCTACCACAGTTCGCAGCACGAACCGTGCCGGACGTCAGGGGCGGATGCCGCGCAGTTTCTCGGAGCGCCGGCGCAGCAGCTCGACGGTCGTCAGCAGCATGATCGACAAGAGGATCAGGATCGTGGCCGCCGCGGTGATGGTTGGGCTGATCTGATCGCGGATGCCGCTGAACATCTGGCGCGGCAGGGTACGGGTCTCGGGGCTGGCGATGAACAGCACCACGATCAACTCGTCCCACGACGTGATGAACGCGAACAAGGCGCCCGAGATCACGCCCGGCAGGATCAGCGGCAGGATAACGCGGAAGAACACTGTCAGGGGGCGCGCGCCCAGGCCCGACGCGGCACGGGTCAGCGAATGGTCGAAGCCCGTCAGCGTCGCCGTCACCGTGATGACGACGAACGGCGTGGCGAGCGCGGTGTGCGCCAGGATGATGCCGGGGACCGTGCTGATCAGGCCAAGCGTGTTGTAGAAGAAGTACATGCCGAGCGCGCTGATCACGACCGGCACGATGATCGGCGCGATCAGGATGCTCATGACCGCGGCGCGCCCCGGGAACCCGGCGCGGCTCAGGCCCAGCGCCGCGAGCGTGCCCAGCGAGGTGGCCAGGAACGTCACCGAAATCGCGATGGTCGCGCTGTTCTTGATCGCGTCCATCCAGCGCTCGGAGCCGAAGAATTCGTCGTACCAGCGCAGGGAGACGCCCGGCATCGGGAAGGTGAAGAACGCCTCGGAGTTGAACGACAGCGGGATGACGATCAGGACCGGGATGACGAGGAAGATGAACACCAGCACGCACAGCACGCGGAACGCCACGTGCCACTTGCGCTCGAGCGGGGTCGCGTAGGCGGGCAGGGCCATGGCGCTCAGGCTCCCAGGGTCCGTGCGGCGACACCCCCACCCCAACCCGCCCCCATCGAGGGGGAGGGGGACGTATGACGATGCCGCACGTCCCCCCCTCCCTTGCGGGGGAGGGATAGGGAGGTGGGATGGCAGCCAGCGACCATCGGGTGTTTCCTACGTCAGGCGCATGCGGTCGATGCCGACCAGCCGGTTGTAGACGAAGTAGAGCACCAGGGTGGACGCCAGCAGGATCGTGCCGAGTGCCGAACCCATGCCCCAGTTCACGGTGGAGTTGGTGAACAGCGCGATGTACGTCGAGATCAACTGGTCGGTCGGCCCGCCCACCAGCGCCGGCGTGATGTAGTAGCCGAGGCACAGAATGAAGGTCAGCAGGCAGCCCGCAGCGACGCCCGGCAGGGTCTGCGGGAAGTAGACCCGGGCGAAGGCGTAGAACGAGTTGGCGCCGAGCGAGCGCGCGGCGCGCATATGGCTCGGGCTGATCGTCTTCATGACGCTGTAGATCGGCAGCAGCGTGAACGGCAGCTGGATGTGCGTCATCGCCGCGATGGTGCCGAAGCGCGTGAAGATGAGCTGCACGCGCTCGTCCACCAGGCCCGTGAGCATGAGCAGGTCGTTGATCGGCCCCTGGGTCTGCAGCAGCACGACCCACGCCGTGGTGCGCACCAGCAGCGACGTCCAGAACGGCAGCAGCACCAGGATCAGCAGCAGGTTCGCGATGCGCGGCGGCTGGGTGGCCAGCAGGTACGCCACCGGGAAGCCGAGCACCAAGGTCAATGCCGTGACCAGCAGGCTGATGCCCAGCGTGCGCACGAACACCGCCTTGTAGACGGCCTGGCCTTCGGGCACGGCGACGACGTCGTTGTCCGCCGTGTACTCGAAGTCGAACGACGACAGGTAGTAGTAGGGTGTGTAGGTGCGCGCGGCGCGCTTGATCACCGCCCAGGTAGCGCGGTCGCCCCAGATCGGCGCCACGGCGATCATCTGGTCCTTGTAGGGGCCCGCCGTCATCGTCATCGCGGCCTTGCCCGACTTGACCAGTTCGCTGCGCAGGCCCGACATCTCGTAGTTGAGTCGTCGGCCGATCAGCGCCGCCTTTTTCTCTTTCTGCGCGGCCGCCAGGTCCTGGACCAGAGCGGCGAAAACTGTCTCGTCGGGTAGGTCCGCGCCATCCCACGTATCCAGCGCCGCCGCCGTATTTGGCATCAGGGTCCGGATGTCCGGGTCGTAGATCGACTGGAACAGCATCACCCCGATCGGGATGATGAACGACACCATGATGAACAGGAACAGCGGCAGCACCAGGCCGACAGCCCTCAGCTTGCGCGTCCGCTCGGCACGACGCAGATGCGACTTCAGCACCGCGCTGCCTTCGATCAGGCCCCCCGCGGGCACGGCCGTGCTGACCATGGTGTTCCTTCTTGAAAATCCGCCGGCCGAGGGGGCTAGGCCCTCCCGGCCGGACGGATCACGCGGTTACTGGGCGAGCCAGGCGTTGAAACGCTCCTGGAGAGCCTCGCTGTTGTCCGCCCAGAACGAGGCATCGACGGTGAACGCCGTGCCCATGTTGCCGGGGAACGTCGGCAGATCCTTCAGCACGTCCTCGGGGATGTGCGGGATCGCGTCGGCGTGGCTGGGGCCGTAGGAGATGAAATTCGACTGCCGAGCCATGTTCTCGGGCGCGCTCGCGTAGGCGACGAACTGGTACGCCAGGTCGAGCTTGGGCGTGTTCTTCATGATCGCCCAGAAGTCGAAGTCGACGCCCTGGTGATCCCACACGATCGTCCAGTCCTTGCCTTCGTCCTTGATGGGCTTGTACAGGCGGCCGTTCCAAGCCTGAGTCATGACGACTTCGCCGGTGGCCAGCAGCTCAGCCGCCTGGGCACCAGCCTCCCACCACGCGACCTGGCTCTTGATCGTGTCGAGCTTGGCGAAGGCGCGGTCCAGCCCCTCGGGCGTGCGCAGGACGTTGTAGACGTCTTCCTTGGCGACGCCATCGACGATCAAAGCCCATTCCAGGTTGACGAACGGCTTCTTGTACAAGCCGCGCTTGCCCGGGAACTTCTCCAGATCGTAGAAGTCGGCGATCGTGGTCGGCGCGTTGCCGCCCCACAGGTTCCCGACGTTGGCGTTGTCGTAGCCAAAGACCGTGGCGTAGACGATCGTCGCCACACCGCAGTCGAGCGCGCCGCCGACCACGAACTTGTCCCTCGGCTGGCCAACCTTCGCGTAGTCGATCTCCTCGAGGAAGCCCTGGTCGCAGCCGGCCAACGCGGTCGCGGCGTCGACGTCGATGACGTCCCAGGTCACGTTGCCGCTTTCAACCATGGCACGCATCTGCGCGATGTCGCCGGTGTACTCGGCCTCGATGATCTTGATGCCCGTCTCCGCCATGTACGGCTCGTGGTAGGCCTTGCGCTGGCTCTCCGAATAGGCACCGCCCCACGAGACGACGGTGATTGAATCCTCAGCCGCCGCCGGCAGGGCCGACGACAGGGCCAGCGCAGCCACGCCGGCCAGGCAGCCGACGCGCATGCGGTTAGAAAAGTCCTTCATGGTGTTTCCCTCCAATACCTCAACTCCCTGTATGCCGGCCGAAGCGACCGGCGGCTCACTCCGCCACGGGCATTCGCCCGCAGCTTCTCGCTCAGAGCACGTCGAGCGCCCTGCAATCCTCCACTTTCCAGCCGATCGTGATGGCGGATCCTGGCTGGAACGGCACGCGGCCCTCGGCGTTGGGCACCTTGACCACGAAGTCGTCGTGTCCGCACACCGAGACGCGCGTGCGGATGTGATCGCCCAGGTAGATGAGTTCCTCGACCTTGGCCGGAAAGACGTTGGGAACCGACCCGCTGGGCGGGTTGATCTTCACGCGCTCGGGGCGCAGCGACAGCAGCGTCGCGGATCCGACGCCGCCGATCCTGACCGCGAGCGCCCTGACCGCGCCGCCGCCCTCGACGTCCACCTCGCAGATCGTGCCGTTCAGGCTGCGCACCGTGCCGCGCAGCTTGTTGTTCTCGCCGATGAACTGGGCGACGAACGAATTCTGCGGCTCCTCGTAGAGCGTGTCCGGTGTCGCGAGCTGCTGCACCTCGCCGTCGTTGAAGACCGCGATGCGGTTCGACATGGTCAGGGCCTCGCCCTGGTCGTGGGTCACGTAGACCACGGTGATGCCGAGACGCTCGTGCAGGTGCTTGATTTCGAGCTGCATCTGCTCGCGCAGCTGGCGATCGAGCGCGCCCAAGGGCTCGTCCATCAACACCAGCTTGGGGTTGAACACCAGCGCGCGCGCCACGGCAACACGCTGCTGCTGGCCGCCCGAGAGCTGCCCGGGCCGGCGCTTGCCGTAGCCACCCAATTGGACCATGTCGAGCGCGCGCTTCACCCGCGTCTGGATCTCGGCCTTGCCGACCTTGCGCACATCCAGCGGGAACGCGCAGTTCTCCTCGACCGTCATGTGGGGGAACAGCGCGTAGTTCTGGAACACCATGCCGATGTCGCGCTTGTGCGGCGGCATGTTCTTGAGCGACTGATCGCCCAGGATGATGTCGCCCTGGGTCGGCACCTCGAAGCCCGCGAGCATGAGAAGGGTGGTCGTCTTGCCCGAGCCCGACGGGCCCAGCATGGTCAGGAACTCGCCCTTCTTGATGTCGAGATTGAGGTCCCGGACGACCAGCTTCTCGCCGTCGTAGGTCTTCTGGACATCGGTGAACCGCACGTAAGGCGCGTTCGCCGCGTCTTCAGCCGCCGTGTTCGCCATCGCCTACCTGAACTCTTGGCAGCAACCAAAACCTCCGCCGGACGGGCTTCGACACGCCCACCCAGCCTCGACAATCTTCACGCGTGGCCACCCGCGGCGCCTTTCTCTTTGTTGGCGCCGGCTTCCCAAGTCCTCCAGATTGACAGCAGGCATGGCCGGAAATGTCAACCCTGAAGGCACCCGCCAAGGGGTGCCGAAGGATCAGGCGTCGACGTCCACGACCACGCGCCCGCGCACCTCGCCCTTGAGGATCTTCGGCGCCAGGTCGATCAGGGCGCCCAGCGGCACCACGGTGGTCACCGCGTCGAGCTTGTCGAGCGGCAGATCGCTGGCCAGCCGGTTCCAGATGCGCCGGCGCAGGGGCGTCGGGCACTGCACCGAATCGATGCCGAGCAGGTTGACGCCGCGCAGGATGAACGGCAGCACCGAGGTCGGCAGGGTGTTGCTGCCCGCCAAGCCGCACGCCGCCACGGCGCCGCCGTAGCGCGTCTGGCGCAAAGCGGTCGCCAGCGTCTCGCCGCCGACCGCATCGACGACGCCGGCCCAGCGCTCCTTCTCGAGCGGTCGGCCCGAGGGCGTGGCCAGCTCCTTGCGGTCGACGATGGTCGTGGCACCCAGGCCAGCCAGATAGTCGTGGGTCGCGGCGCGGCCCGTCGACGCTGCCACCGCGTAGCCGAGCTTGGCCAGCACCGCGACCGCGACGCTGCCCAGCCCGCCGGCCGCGCCGGTGACCAGCACTTCGCCGTTGCCCGGCTTCACGCCGTGGTCCTCCAGCGCGACGATCGCCTGCAGGGCGGTGAAGCCGGCGGTGCCGATCGCCATGGCGCGGCGCGCGTCCAGGCCCGCCGGCATGGGCACCAGCCAGTCGGCCTTGAGCCGTGCGCGGGCGCCGTAGCCGCCCCAGTGCCGCTCGCCGATGAACCAGCCGGTGGCCAGCACGGGATCACCCACGCGGTAGGCCGGGACCGAGGACCCGGCGACCGTCCCCGCCAGGTCGATGCCGGGGATGTGAGGGTAGGTCTTGACCAGGCCGCCGAGCCCACGCAGCACCAGGCCGTCCTTGTAGTTCAGGCTGGAGTGGCTGACCGCGACGGTGACCTCGCCCTCGGGCAGGGACGCCACAGGCACGTCCTCGATCGCCGCGCTGACCGCGCCGTCGGCTTGGCGCACCATCAAGACCCTGAACGTCGCTCCCGTGACCATAGTCCGCTCCCTTCCGCGTTTACGGTCCCGTGTGTCAGCCGGATCGCCGCGAGTCAAGCGGGTGCCATGGTTGACGTCGGTTCGACACACGACGGATACTCCGCGCGCACGCGGTCGTGCCGGGAGGGGCAAGCATCATGAAGGCATCCGATCTCTTCGTCCGTTGCCTCGAGGCCGAGGGCGTGACCCATATCTTCGGCCTGCCGGGCGAGGAGAACGCGGATCTGATGATCTCGCTGCTCGACAGCAAGATCAAATTCGTGCTGTGCCGGCATGAGCAGGGCGCGGCCTTCATGGCCGACGTCTACGGGCGCCTGACCGGGCGAAGCGGCGTATGCCTGGCGACGCTGGGCCCCGGGGCGACCAACCTGGTGACCGGCGTCGCCGACGCCAACATGGACCGCGCGCCGGTGGTGGCGATTATCGGCCAGGCCGGAACGTACCGCCTGCACAAGGAAAGCCACCAGAACATGGACGCCATCGCCATGTACCGGCCGATTTCCAAGTGGGCGCAGTCGGTGACCAACGCCGGCAACATCCCCGAGATCATCCGCAAGGCGTTCAAGCTGGCCGAGCAGGAGAAGCCCGGCGCGACCGTGATTGAGTTGCCCGAGGACGTGGCCAAGCACGATATCGCCCGCGCGCCGCTCACCGTGACCAGGACGCGGCGCGCCGCCGCCGACCACAAGGTCATCGCCCAGGCCGCCGAGCTGATCGGGCGGGCCGAGCGGCCGATGATCCTGGCCGGCAACGGCGCCATCCGCAAACGCGCGGCGCTGCAGCTGCGCCGCTTCGCCCACAAGACCGGCATCCCGGTGGTCAACACGTTCATGGCCAAGGGCGCGATCGCGCGCGGCGACGCCCATTGCCTCTACACCATGGGCCTGCAGGGCAAGGACCACGTCAACCTGGCGATCGACCAGGCGGACCTGGTGATCTCGTGCGGCTACGACTTGGTCGAGTACAGCCCGAACTTCTGGAACAAGACGCCCGACAACAAGAAGATCATCCACCTCGACTTCTGGCCGGCCGAGGTGGATTCCGCCTACACCGCCGACGTCGAGATCGTCTCGGACCTGGCGGACGCGCTCTGGCAGCTCAACGAGGAGGTCAACGCGCGCTTCGAGCGGCGCCTGCCGTTCCACCCCATCGGACGCTGGCAGAAGCTGCGCCAGACCATCCAGGACGACTTCGCCATGGAAAAGGCGGACACTGCCTTCCCGGTCAAGCCGCAGCGGGTGTTGTGGGACGTGCGCGAGGTCATGAGACCGTCGGACATCCTGCTGTCCGACGTGGGCGCCCACAAGATGTGGATTTCGCGCTACTACCAGTGCGACGAGCCGAACACCTGCCTGATTTCCAACGGTTTTTGCAGCATGGGCTTCGCCCTGCCTGGGGCGATCGGCGCCAAGATCGCGTATCCGGATCGCCGGGTGCTGGCGATCAACGGGGACGCCGGCTTCATGATGAACATGCAGGAGCTGGAGACCGCGGCGCGGCTCGGGCTCAACATCGTGGTCATGGTGTGGCTCGACGGTGAATACGGCCTGATCAAGTGGAAGCAGCAGAACCAGTTCGGCGGCCGCCACAGCGACCTCAAGTTCACCAACCCGGATTTTGATCACCTGGCCAAGGCTTTCGGCATCTGGGGCCAGACCATCACGGGTCCGAACCAGATCAAGTCGGCCCTGGAGGAGGCGTTCGCCCTGAAGGGGCCGGCCCTGATCGCCGTGCCGGTCGACTACGCCGAGAACCGCAAGCTGACCAAACGCCTCGGTGAACTGGTGTTTACGATTTGATGGCATGGTACCGGGTCCGGTGCCGTCGCCGCGATGCGGTCACGATCGGGTGGTAGCCGTTTCCGGGCGGATTGTGGCCGCGTGTTTGGGTTGTCCGGGCCGCCGAATCCACGCATTATGCCGTTAACGTCGCAGGGAGCACGTCGATGTTGCATCGCCAAGGCCTGATCCTCGCCGCACTGGTGGCGGTAGGGCTGGGGTTCTTCGGGCTGCCCGCCCAGGCGCAGCCGTTCATGCAGGGGCCGAAGAAGTGTCAGGAGTGCCACGAGGCCGAAGTCACGGTCTGGGAAGGTACCAAGCACTTCGCGTCGTTCCGTGAAGTCCACAAGAGCGACAAGGCCAAGGACATCGTCGCGGCCGTTGGCGGCGAAAAGAACATGAAGAAGAACGAATTGTGCAACCAGTGCCATTACTCGTTGATCGGCGAGGAGATGAAGGCCGAGGCGGGGCCGAGCTGCGAAAGCTGCCACGGGGCATCGTCCGACTGGTACCCGATTCACAACGATTACGGCGGCAAGGACGTCAAGCGCGAGGACGAGACGGCCGAGCACAAGACGAAGCGCATCGCCGACGCCGCGGCGGCCGGCATGATCTGGCCGCACGAACGCTACGACATCGCGCTCAACTGTATGAGCTGCCACGGATTGGACCGCCCGAACGTGGACGGCGACACCCTGGCCAAGATGCTGGCCGCCGGCCACCCGGCGAAGCCCGATTACGAATTGGTCCAGTATAGCCAGGGCTCGGTGCTGCACCGCTTCTACCCGCCCGACGTGACCGTGAACAAGCCGCTGGACGCGGCCGGGCTGGCCGAGGCCTACATCCAGGGCGCGGCGGCCAAGCTGGTCACCGCGTCGGCCGCGCTGGCCAAGTCGAGCGATCCCGCGTACCAAGCGTTCCAGCAGAAGCGCATCGACCTGGCGCGCCAGGGCATCGAGGCGGTCGGCGACATGGCCGAGGCGCAGGCGCTGCTGACCGACCCGAGCGACGCGAACGCGCGCGCGCTGGTCGCGGCCATCAAGGGCCAGGACCTGTCGGGCAAGGTCGGATCGCTGCTGCCGGATCCGGGTACGTACAAGTAACCGAGGCCGGCGCGGCGGCGGGTTGTGGGGGCCCGCCGCCGCGCCGGGGTCTTTTCTGAGCGGAACGGGGGATTGGGGTCTTGGCGACTGTCGCGATGATGGCGCGTCCGCAGCGCTGGGACGCGCCGTTCGGCCAGGACATGACCGACGACGATGTCGAGAAACTGCTGCGGCAGTACCCGATCTCGCTGATCGACAAGGACAAGTTCCCCCAGCACACGCCGCTCGAAGGCATCCTGCGCAACGACACGCGCATCGTCCGCTACCAGGCGGGCGACATCGTCGTGCGCTCGGGCGATTACGGCAACTCCGCCTTCCTGGTGCTCGACGGCACGCTGCGCGTGGTGATCGCGCCCGAATTGCCGCGCGACCTGCTGGGGCGCCAGGACGTGGCGCGCAAGGGCTTCTTCGAGGCCCTGACCCAACTGTGGACCAACCGGCGCGTGCCCGAGGTGCGCGACGTGCGCCGCTACAACCGCTCGGCCATGCGCGCGGGCGGCGACAGCTCCCGCTCGGTCGTGTTCCTGCAGGACATCCCCGCGGTGCTCGATCGGCACCAGACCGCGACGTTGGGCGGCGGCGCGTTGTTCGGCGAATTGGCGGCGCTGGGGCGCGTGCCGCGCACGGCGACCGTGTTCGCCGAGAGCGAGGCGCGGCTCCTGGAGATCCGCTGGCAGGGCCTGCGCGAGATCCGCCGCTACGACGAGAGCTTCCGCAAGCGCATCGACGAACTCTATCGCGAGAACGCGCTGAAGGTGGCGCTGCGCGAGACGCCGGAGTTCGGCGGCCTCGACGAGACGGACCTGCAGGAGGTGGCGAACAGCGTGCTGTTCGAGACCCACGGCTCGTTCGACTGGTACATCAGCTACCAGCGCATGCGCGGCGCCGGCAAGGAAGGTGCCGCGCACGAACCCGCCATCGCGCGCCAGGGCGACTATCCCGATGGCGTGCTGATGGTGCGCGCGGGCTTCGCGCGGCTGTCCATCGCGCTTGGCAACGGCGACCGCACGGTGACCTATCTCGGCGCCGGCGATCACTTCGCCATGTCCGAACTCTACGATTCGTGGGTCGAGGGCAAGCCGGCGCCGCTGCGCGCCTCGCTGACCGCGTTGGGCTACGTGGACGTGGTGCGCGTGTCGGCGCCGATCCTGGAGAAGTACGTCTTCCCGCGGCTGGCCGAACGGCCGCGCTCGCCGGTGGATGCCTCGGCGGCACGCGCCCTGACCGACGATGCGCTGCTCGAATGGGCGGTCAGCGAGCGGTTCATCAACGGCACCCAGGCGATGCTGATCGACCTGGACCGCTGCGTGCGCTGCGACGATTGCGTGCGCGCGTGCGCCTCGACTCACGGCGGCAACCCGCGCTTCGTCCGCCACGGCCGTACCTTCGATCACTGGATGATCGCCAACGCGTGCATGCACTGCGCCGACCCGGTGTGCATGATCGGCTGCCCGACCGGCGCCATCCACCGCACGCAGCAGGGCGGCATGGTCGTCATCAACGACGACACGTGCATCGGCTGCGGCACGTGCGCGAGCTCGTGTCCCTATCAGAACATCCGGCTGGTCGAGATCCGCGACGAGGCCGGCAACGTCCTGCTCGACCGCGACACCCAGGCGCCGATCAACAAGGCGACCAAGTGCGATCTGTGCGCGGCCAACCCCGGGGGGCCGGCCTGCGTGCGCGCCTGCCCGCACGATGCGCTCCGCCGCGTCGGGTTCCACGACGACGACGTGTTCAGGAAGCGTGTGTCGTGAGATCGTTCTCGACAACGCACGCCGTCAGCTGGGTCGTGCTCGGCGCCCTGTTCGCCGGCCTCGCCCTGCACCGCGACCAGGCGGAGGCGGGCCTGGGCGAGCCGGCCCAGATCACCGGCTACGTGCTGTTCGCGCTGTTCGTCGCGCTGGCGTCGTTCAACGCGCGCAAGCGCCTGTCGATGGTGCCGCTGGGTCGGGCCCGCCTGTGGGCCGTGGTCCACACGTTCGGTGGCGTGTTCGCGCTGGCGCTCTACTGGCTGCACACCCAGAGCCTGTGGCCGACCGGCACCTACGAGCAGCTACTCGCGGGGCTGTTCTATCTTGTGACTCTCACCGGGATCCTCGGCTGGTTGATGCAGCGGCTGTTCCCCGCGCGGCTGACGCAGACCGGCCTCGAGATCATCTACGAGCGCATCCCGCACGAACTGGCGCGCGTGCGCGAGGACGCCGAGGCGATCGTCATGGATTGCACGCGCGAGCTGCAGAGCGACACGCTGGCCCGGCACTACTTCGAATCGCTCGCTTGGTTCTTCCGGCGTCCGCGCTTCATCCTGAGCCATCTGTTCGGTGGCCAGCATGGCGTGCACTGGATACACCAGCAGCGGCTGACCGTGGCGCGCTATCTGAGCCAGCGCGAGACCGAGTACCTCGACGCCCTGACCGAGCTCGGCTACGCGAAACTCCGCCTTGATCTGCACTACGTTCTTCAGTCGGCCATGAAGAAATGGCTGCTGGTCCATGTGCCGCTTTCGGTGGCGCTGCTGGGCATAGCGCTCTGGCACCTCGTCCTCGTGCACGTCTACGCCCTATGACTGAACGTCGCATCCGCAACGAACCCGGCCTCGACGTCGAGGCGTTTCGTCACGATCGCAGCGTCTACGAACGGCCGAACGCGCGGCTGCGCTGCGGCCGCGCGTCGTTCTGGGCGAAGCCGTGCCTGCGCGGACCCAACGCGGACGGCTCGTGCGGCGGCGTCGCCGATTGCCAGCCGGCGCGGGGCAAGACCGGCCGTTTCGAGTGCCGCCGCCCGAAGCACCTGGGTGGACCGTGCGCGACGGGGCCCGGGCCGGACGGGGCCTGCGCCCATCACCGGCCTCCGTGCGTGCCCCAGCCGACGCTGCGCACCATGCGCGGTCGGCTCGCGCTGGTGGTGTTCTGCGCCGTGGTGGCCCTGGTCATCGCCTTCTCGGGCGCGGTGCGCATCGGCTCCGCCGGCATCAACTCGCTCGAACCCGGCCCGCTGTTCGGCCCGCACGCGGGGTTCGCGCCCAAGGGGGCCTGCAGCACGTGCCACGAGGCCCACGGTGGCGATCTATCGACCTTGGTGGCGGCGTTCGTCGAGCCGGCCGACATGACCGAGGCGTGCACCTCGTGCCACACCTTCGCCGGCGAGGCGCGCAAGGCACACAACGTCAGCTTCGCCGATCGCCCCGACCTGCCCGACGTAACGTGCAACCAGTGCCATCGCGAGCACCTGGGCGCCGACGCCGATCTCACGGCCATCGACGACCGGGTGTGCGCGACGTGCCACACCGCACCCTTCGCGACCTTCGTGCCCGGGCATCCGGCCTTCAGCCCGGGGTACCCGCACCGGCGCGAAACCTCGATCAAGTTCGATCACGCCAGCCACATCAACAAGCACTTCAGCGACGCCAAGGTGGCGGACCGCGCGCCGCAAAGCTGCGCCGTCTGTCACGACGTGACGACGGCGACCAACGCCGTGCTGCCGGTGAAGGCGGCGGAAACATGTGACAGCTGTCACGGGAGTCAGATCACCCAGCGTGATATCGTCGTCTTCCGTTTGCCCGAGCTCGCCACGAGCGAGATCGACGCCGAGGCGGTACGCGACGTGTGCGGCCCGACCCTGGCGGATTTCGAACGGCTCGAGGAACGCATGGCCGCCATGGAGGCGGGCGAGACGATGGTCGACGAGGAAGCGGAGGACGAGGAGTTCGAGAGCGTGTCGCTGGATGAGATGGCGCCGCTCGCGTCCTACGTGCTCGACGTCGACGTGGACGACATGGACGCTTACGGCGAGCCGGTGCAGGACCTGGTGATGGCCATGGCCGAGGAAGGCTCGGTGCCGCTGGCCGCCGCGCTCGAGGACCGGCTGGGCGCACCCACGACGGCCCTGCTCGCCGGGCTCAACCCCGAGCTGGTCAAGCGCGTCGCCTGCGCCTGGGCCGCCAATGTCGAGTACGAGCCGCCGGCGGATCCGGACAACGGCGGCTGGTTCGGCGACTATCTGGAGTTGAAGTATCGGCCGATGGGTCACGCCGACCCGGTCCTGCGCGCCTGGATCGAGGCGTCGCTCGCCGCGCCCGACGAGGACGAGCGGACCGAGATGCTGCGTGAGACCCTGCTCGACCCCGAGGAGGGCCCGGGTGCCTGCATCAAGTGCCACGCCGTGCACGATGCCGCGGCCGATGCGGACGGGCCGCCGCTCATGGTCGAGTGGACGTACCACGCCGAAGGGCAGCGTGCGTATTACTTCTATTCGCACCGCGCGCATCTGAGCCTCGTCCACCCCACCGATGTGGCCATGTCCACCCAAGAGGCGGGCTGCCAGACATGCCATCGACTGGACTCGGCCGCCGACTTTGCGGCATCATTCGACGACGCCGATCCGATGACGTTCGCCAGCAACTTCGAGGGCATCCGGATTGAGACGTGTGCCAAGTGCCACGCCGAACGGGAGGTACGGGCTGATTGCCGGCTCTGCCACCGCTATCACCTCGAAGCCACCTTCAAGCCCATTATGATGGGCGCGTTTTCGCAGGAATGACGACCATGCGCACCGCGATGCTCCGCTCGCTCGCCCTCCTCGCCATCGGCGCGGTCCTGTGGGCCAACCCCGCAGCCGCCGAAACGACGACCGGGGAAGGGGATCCGCACGTCGATCTCTTCTCGGAGGAATCGTACCCCTCGGCATCGCAGTGCAAGACCTGCCACGAGCAGATCTACAACGAGTGGCGCTCGTCCAATCACGCGTACGCCGGCATCTCGCCGATGTTCCACAAGTTCGAGCAGAAAATCAACGATCTGTCGGTCGGCACCATCGGCACGTTCTGCGTGCGCTGCCATCAGAGCGGCGGCACCGTGCTGGGCGAGGAGCGCTGGGCGCCACTGTGGGAGCGCAGCCAGATCAGCCGCGAGGGCGTGACCTGCATCACCTGCCACCGCGTGGCGGAGCAGTACACGCGCGGCACCAACGGCGAACGGCGCATCATCCCCGGCAACATCCACGAGCCGGTCTACGGCCCGATCGGCGGCGACGGCGTCGCCAAGGTGGTTGAGGACGCGTCCTACTGGAAGGTCGCCACCAGCCCCGAGGAGCGCGGCGCCAAGATCCACACCAAGGGCGTCAAGTTCGACCAGCTCTCGAAGTCCGAGTTCTGCGCCTCGTGCCACCAGGTGGCCGTCAACGTCGGCATCAAGCTCGAAGTCGTGTGGGACCAGTACCGCGCCTCGCCGGCTGCCGCCGAAGGCGTGAGCTGCCAGGACTGCCACATGAGCCAGGATCCCGGCCGCGCCTCGGGCTTCACCACCGGCCCCATCGCCGTGGTCAACGGCGAACCCGTCGACGAGACGCGCACGCACCACGACCACTCGTTCGCCGGCCCTGGCTACTCGATCGCCCACCCCGGCATCTTTCCGCACAATGTCGATTCCGAGCAGTGGACCATCGAGGAATGGCTGCAGTTCGACTACCGCGCGGGCTGGGGCAGCGAGGAGTTCGAGGAGAAGATCGACGGCGGCGAGCTCGAGGTCGCCTTCCCCGAGGTCTGGGCCGATCCGTTCGACCGCGAGGAAGCGTGGGAGATCGTGCAGGCCAACATCGAGGCCAACCTCGAGAAGCAGGAGATGCGCCGGCGCGTCATGGAGAACGGCTCGCGCATCGACGGCCCGTACTTCGACGGTACGCCGAGCGTCGGCTCGTCGCTCTCCTTCACCTACAACATCACGAACACGAACCCCGGCCACAACCTGCCGTCCGGCTCGCTCGGTGCGCAGCCCGAGATCTGGCTGAACGTCGCGCTCATCGACCCCGACGGCAACAACGTCTGGGAGTCCGGCTACGTGGACTCGGCCGGCGACATGGCCGACCTGCGCTCGGTCGACGTGCTCGAAGGCCGACTGCCGGCCGACAACCAGCTCGTCAACCTGCAGTCGAAGTTCCTGACCACCAACGTCAAGGGCACCGACCGCGAGATGTCGCTGCCGATCAACGTGGACGTCGACCAGCTGCCGTTCCTGCGGCCCTCGGGGACGCCGACCACGGTGATCAACCATCCGCCCTTCGTGCGCATGGAGGCCCGCTCGATCCCGCCGCTCGGCGTGCGCGAGGCCAGCTACACCGTCCCGGGCGAGCTGATCACCAAACCCGGCACCTACAAGCTGGCCGTGCGCATGCGCAACCGGGCCGAGCCGATCTATTTCATGCGCTTCGTCGAGGCGACGAGCGAGATGGAGCAGTCCATGAACCAGTGGATGATCGACGTCCATCCCTACACTGTCGAATTTGTCGCGCAATAGGAGCGTTCCTATGGTGGGGATTTGGGTACGCGGCGCGCGCCACTGGCGCGTGGCCTTGGGGGCGGGGCTGGGCGTGGCGCTGAGCGCCGGCGCGGCCTGGGCCGGGGATGAGTTCACGCCCAAGATGTCGCCCGATGCGACGAGGGTGGAGCACGACTCCGACGTCTTCCGCTCCGATCCGACGTACGAGGACAAGCCCTACGACATCGAGGCGCAGATCCAGATCTACGGCGGCAAGCGCGCGGTCGTGGCGCCGCGCCCGCTGCTGGAGTTGGGGCGGGAGATCTACACCGCCGGGCCGTTCCAGCAAGCGTACACGTTCCTCGGCGAGAAGAATCCGGTCATCCCGCGCTTCTACATCTACGGCGACGTGCAGACCGTGCTGGGCTACGCCGACAATGGCGCCGTCGAGCTGGGCCAACTCGCCGCTCGCGCGAACATCGATCTCGACCTGCAGATCACCTCGACCGAGCGCCTGCACGCGTTCGTCCGCCCGCTCGATCACGACGGCGCCTTCACGCGCTGCGAGCTGTTCGGCGACGACGACGACGACAACTGCAACGAGGGGCTGAGCACCGAGATCCAGACCCTGTTCTTCGAGGGCGACGTCGGGCCGATCATGATGGGCCTGACCGGCGAGGAGAACCTGATCGACGTGCCCTTCGCGGTGGGCTTCACGCCCCTCCTGTTCCAGAACGGCGTCTGGTACGAGGACGCGGCGATCGGCGGCGCGTTCACCATCCCGTCGCGCAACTCGCCCGCGCTCGACATCTCGAACATGGACGTGACGTTCTTCGCCATGTTCGACGAGGTCGATTCGGGTGCCTTCCGCAACAACGCCAACCAGGTCGCCAAGCACGGCGTCAACATCTACGGCGTCAAGACCTTCATCGAGGCGGGCGAGCGGTACTGGGAGCTGGGCTACGGCTACTCGGACGGCGAAGGCGCGCGCGACGACTTCAGCTACCACAACCTGACCGCGGCGGTGTCCGCCCGGTACGGGAACAAGGTCAGCAACTCGACGCGCGTGATCTGGAACTTCGGGCAGGACCCCGACGGCACGGCGCAGCAGACCGCCGACGGCGCGCTGTTCCTGTTCGAGAACTCGCTGATCGTCAACGAACCCGCGACGATCGTGCCGTACTTCAACCTGTTCCTCGGCCTCGACCGGCCCCAGGGCCTGGCGCAGCAGGCGCGCGGCGTGCTCAAGAACACCGGCCTCAACTTCGAGACCGACGCGATCACCCAGTTCCCCAAGCTGGACGACACCGGCAACAACACCTGGGGCGGCGCCATCGGCATCCAGTACCTGTTCAACCTGGACCAGCAGCTCGTGTTCGAGGTCGCGACCAACCAGGTGATCGAGGGCCGCGGCGAAGTGGGTCGTCCCGCGTTCGACGACGAGTACGCGCTCGGCGTGCGCTACCAGATCCCCATCACCAAGGCGTGGATCGTGCGCGCCGACGCCATGTACGGCTTCCGCGACGGGGTCGACGACATCCGTGGCACGCGGCTCGAATTCCGGCGCAAGTTCTGAGGCCCGCCATGCTCGACCAGCTCGTCCAGCTCGCCGCCCTTCTGTTCCTGGTCGCCTCCGGCGCGTACGTGGCCATGCTGGTGGTGGGACGCGCCCGCGCCGCCGGGATCATGCAGCGTTCCGCCGAGGTGGAAACGGCGCTGCTGCGCGCCAACGTCGACCTCGTCATGGACAAGCGCCGGTTCGAGGCCAAGCGCTCCGAGCTGGTGTGGAACGGCTTCCGCAAGTTCGAGATCGTGCGCAAGCAGCAGGAGGGCGGCGGCATCTGTTCGTTCTATCTGCAACCGCACGACAAGAAGCCGCTGCCGCCGTTCCTGCCCGGCCAGTACCTGACCTTCCAGCTGCACATCCCCGGCCAGCGCAAGCCGGCGATCCGCTGCTACTCGCTGTCGGACAGCCCGAACCACCCGGATTACTACCGCGTCTCGATCAAGAAGGTGCTGCCGCCGCGCGACAAGCCGGACGTCCCGCCGGGCCTGTCGTCGTCGTTCTTCCACGACCAGCTCGACGAAGGCGATATCCTGGACGTCAAGGCGCCGGGCGGGCACTTCTTCCTGGACCTGACCAAGCCCTCGCCGGTGGTACTGATCGGCGGCGGCGTCGGCCTGACGCCCGTGCTCAGCATGCTGAACGCCATCTGCGAATCGGGCTCCAAGCGCGAGACGTGGTTCCTCTATGGCTGCCGCCACGGTGACGACCTGGTGATGCGCGCCCACTTCGACCGCATCCGGCGCGAGCACGACAACGTCCGCATCTTCATCTTCTACTCGGACGCGCGCGAGGGCATCGACGAGGCGGGCCGCGATTACGACGTGGGCAGCCGCATCTCGGTCGATTGGATGAAGGCGAACCTGCCGTCGAGCAACTACGAGTATTACCTGTGCGGCCCGCCGCCGTTCATGGAGTCGCTGGTCAGCGGCCTGGAAGGCTGGGGAGTGCCCGAGAAGGACATCAACTTCGAGGCGTTCGGCCCGGCCACGGTAAAGCGCACGCCGGCCGCCCAGGCCTCGGCCGAGTCGGCCGGTGCCAGCAAATTCCAGGTGACGTTCGCCAAGTCGGGCAAGACCGTGGCTTGGTCGCCCGAGATCGGATCGCTGCTCGATTTCGCCGAGGAAAACGGCGTGGCCATCGAGTTCGGTTGCCGTGCGGGCAACTGCGGCACGTGCCTGACGGCGATCAAGGTGGGCGACGTCACCTACGTCAACCCGCCCGGTTCGCCGCCCGAGGCCGGGTCGTGCCTGGCCTGCGTCTCGGTGCCCAAGTCGAACCTGACGCTCGACGCCTGATTCGCCGGCGCCGGGGCCGCGCGGGCACGGTAGAGGTGCCTTTTTTATGCGAGGCCACGTGGTAAGATGAGGGCGTTAGGCGCGTGGAGGGCTCCCGCGCCGAATTGGGACATTTCGAGGTTACGCATCATGTCGTTTCGCTGGCTGCGGTGTGGGGCCCTCGCGTCGGTCGCCGCGATCGGTCTGGGCGTCGGCGACGCGACGGCGCAGTCCATCGAGGACGAGGTCGCCTACCTGCTGCGCAACCACCCGCAGCTTAAGGGCCTGCGCAACCAGATCGAGGCGTCCGACGAAGGCATCAACCGGGCGTTCGCTGCGTACCTGCCCAAGGTCGATGTAACCGGCGACTACGGCTACGAGTCGACCGACAGCCCGGCGCGCCGCGACGAAGCGACCGACGCCGAGAGGCTGGGCACGCCGCGCACGAAGGGCACGCTGACCGTGACCCAGAACCTCTTCGACGGCTGGCGCGGCAGCTCCGAGTACAACGCGGCGCAGCTGACCAAGCGCGGCGCCGAGATCACGCTCGACAACACGACGCAGAACGTCGTCTTCGAGGGTATCGCGGCCTACGTCGGCGTGCTGCGCAACCGCCGTCTGGTCGAACTCGCCGGCCAGAACGAGGAGACGATCAAGGTCCAGCTCAACCTGGAGAACGAGCGCGTGCAGCGCGGCTCGGGCATCGCGCTCGACGTGCTGCAGTCCAAGGCGCGCCTGCAGATCGCGCGCGAACGGCGCGTCGCCTTCGAAGGCGAACTGGCCAACGCGGTCACGCGCTACGTGCAGGTGTTCGGGCACGCGCCGAACGTCGATTCCATGACGACGCCCGAGGTGGCGCCGTCGCTGATGCCGCTGTCGGTCGACGATGCTGTCGCCATCGCCTTGGTCGAGCATCCCGAGACCAAAAACAGCGCCAACCTGATCGACCTGGCGCAGCAGCGCCGGCGCACAGCGAAGTCGGATTTCTTCCCGCGCGTCGACCTGGTCGGCAAGATCAACTACGAGGACAACGTGTCCGGCGTGAATAGCGTGCGCCGCGACCAATCGGTAATCGTGCTCGGCACGTGGAAGCTGTTCTCGGGCTTCTCGACGCGGGCCTCGGTGGCCGAGGCCGCGTACCAGTACGCCGCGTCGGTCGACAACCGCAACTTCGTCAACCAGAAGATCGTCGAGGACGTGCACCTGTCCTGGGAGAACCTGCAGACGGCGCAGCGCCGACTGCAGCTGCTGTCCAACGCCGTGAACATTGCGATCGAGGTGCACCAGGCCAGCGCCACCCTGCGCGACACCGGCAAGGAAACGGTGTTGAACGTGCTGGACGCGCAGAACGAGGTGTTCAACGCCCAGATCAACGAGGCTGCGGCCGATCACGACGCGCGCCTCGCGGCCTACCGCCTGCTGCTGCCCATGGGCCGGCTCGACGCCAAGCATCTGGTACCGGCACTGGCGGGTATTGACGTCGATCCGGCCGCGCACGCCGCCGAGGAGGACGTTGCAGCGGCGGCGGTCGAACCGGAGACGCTTGCGGTCGCCGAGCCGGTGGAACCGGCGGCCGAGACTCTCGCCGCGATCGAGCCGGCGGCCGGCACGGCCGAGCCGACCACGTTCATCTCCGGCTTCGGCACCGTCGTGGTGCCGGCGGCCGAGCCGACGCCGGCGATCATCTTCGTCACCACGCCAAAACCGGTCGACCCCAACCTCGCGCGCAGCTGGTCGTTCAACTGACGATCGGCGCGGCCTATCGCGTCATCGAAGGGGCGGGTCATCGACCCGCCCCTCGGTTTTCCGAGGGTTGGCGCTACTTCGACGTGGCGACGAACACGCCGTCCCAATCGGGGCCGGGCGGGTTGGCCTCGTAGATGTCCAGACGCTCGTCGTAGAGGTCGTAGAGCGCGGCGAGCGCGCCGTCGAGGGCGCGGCTCTCGGCCACCAGGGCTCGCGCGCCGGCCCAGTCCTGCCGGCGGTAGGCGGCCAGCATCGCGGCGTGGCGCTCGGCCAGGTCGCGGAACGCGGGCGTCGCCGCGTGCGCCGGGTCGCCCAGCACCGTGAACACGCGCACGGCTTCCGCCTTGCCCTTCACCTGGATCAGGTCGAGCTCGAGCAGGGCGAAATCGTCGGCGCGCGCCTTGGTGTTCTCGCCGATGACGATGCCGACGCCGTAGGTCTTCGACTGGCCCTCCAGGCGCGAGGCCAGGTTCACGTCGTCGCCGATCACCGAATAGTCGAAACGCTGGTCGGACCCCATGTTGCCGACGAACACCTCGCCCGAATTGACGCCGACACCGATGTTGATGGGCACGAAGGCGCGGCCCGCGGCCGTGGCCTCGGCCTCGAGCTGGGCATTCAGCTCGCGCGTCTTGGCCTGCATGGCCAGCGCGGTCGTGCAGGCGTGGCGGCCGTGGTCGTCGTCCGTGATCGGCGCGTTCCAGAACGCCATGATCGCGTCGCCCATGTACTTGTCGATGGTGCCGCCCTTGGCCATGATCAGGTCGGTCATCGGCGTCAGGTAGCGGTTGATTAGCCGCACCAGCCCTTCCGGATCGGTCTTGAACGTCTCCGAGATCGACGTGAAGCCGCGGATGTCGCTGAACATGATGGTCATGCCGCGCCGCTCGCCGCCCAGGCGGAGTTGGTCGGGGTGGTCGGCGAGCTGCTCGACCAGCGCCGGCGACAGGTACTGGGCGAAGGCCGTGCGCACCTGCTTCTTCTGCGCCTGCTCGCGCACGTAGTTGAGGTAGGTCAGCGCGGTGTAGAGGACGAACGACGTGATGGCCGGGTAGACCATGTCGTAGAGCTGGCCATGCAGGCTGAACATGGCCCACGCGCCACCCAGCTGCCCGCCGATGGCCACCAGCACGACCAGCAGGCCCCACGCCGCGCCCAGCAGCGGCACGGCGAACATCAGCGCGACGCCGACGCCGACCAGGGTCACCAGCTCGACGCCGATGGCGTCGTTCGGCCGGTGCAGGAATGGCGAGCGCACATCGAAACCCTTGCCCTCGGCCTCGGCCTGGGCGGCGAGCTGCAGCTGCTGGATGTAGAGCATTATGCTTTCCAGCAATTGGGCGTGGATGTCGACGCCGGGCACGAACGGGTCCAGCGGGGTCGCCTTGATGTCGAGCAAGCCCACCGCCGAGGTGCCCAGGATCACCCAGCGCCGTTGCAGCCGGTCCGGGCTGACCCGACCGTCCAGCACGTCGCGCGCCGAGATGTAGACCGCCTCGCGGCGTTCCTGCGTCCACGGCGCGAAGTGCAGCCACGCGCGCCCCTTTTCGTCCGTCGGGATCTCCAGGCCCTTGAACAGGATGCTGACAATGCCGATCCGCGGATCCCACTTGATGCCGACGGTCTTCTGCCCGGTGGCGACGCGCAGCATTTCGACCGACAGGGTGGGGTAGATGACATTGTCCTCGCCGCGGAAGATCAGCGGCACGTTGCGCACGACGCTGTCGATCTCGGCGTCGATGTTAAACACGCCGAGGCCCGCCGCGCCGTTCTCCAACGTCTCGATGTTGCGGGTGATGCCAGGGTTGGGCAGCAGGAACTGGTAACCCTCGCCGCCGCCCTCGCCGACGGCGCGGGTGCTCTTCCACGCGTAGGTGGCCTTAACCGCCTTGGGCCGGCCCTCGTTGTGCGCGCTGGGGTAGGGCGTGGTGGACTGGCCCAGCACGGTCGGGATGCGCGCGATCGTCGCGGCCATGACATTGTCGTTGTTGGGGATCGCCAGCAACGCGTCGCGCGCGGCCTGCGCCAAGCCCTGGTACTGCTCGACGATGCGGTCGGGTGAGGTCCGGTCAGCCTCGGGGAACACGATGTCGAAGCCGACGATCGTCGTGCCGACGGCCGTCAGCTTGCCGATCAGGTCGGCGATCAGGGTGCGCGGCCACGGCCATTGGCCGTAGGCGGCCAGGGTCGGATCGTCGATGTCGATCACCGCGACGGGCAGCGGGGTCGGTTCGCGCGGCTCGATGCGCTGGAACACGTCGAAGGTCTTGAGCCGCATGACCTTGAGCGGCACCGGGTCCCACCAGCGCACGGCGACGCACCCCGCGATCAGCATCAGGCCGACCAGGATCGAGAACTGCCACGCCTTCAGCCGCATGCCGCCGAACCTACCACCTGCACGGGCCCCGACCCCGTACAGGCAGACTAACACAGGCTTGTGCATCTGGCCGTTCCTAAGGCGCCTCGCCTGGCTCGACTTTCCCGCCAGGACGCTAGCTGGCACACTCCGGCCATGAACGCCGAGACACCGCCGCCCGAGGACAAGGCCTGGCTCGGGTCGCTGGTCGCGCCGCTGCGGCCCGCGTTCCGCGAGGTCATGGCGGTCTCGCTGTTCGTCAATATCCTGGCGCTCGGTCTGCCGATCTACACGCTGCAGATCTACGACCGAGTCGTCTTCTACCACGGCTACTCGACGCTCTACGGCCTGACCGTCGGCATCCTGATCGTGCTCGGCTTCGATTTCGTGCTGCGCCAGGCGCGCAGCCGCATCCTGCAGCGCGCCGCCATGCTGATCGACGTGCGCCTCGGCGAACGGCTCTACGACAAGATCGCGGCCCTGCCGCTGCGCACGCTGGAAGGGTGGCCCAGCAACTTCTGGCTGACGCTGTTCCGCGACGCCGAGACCGTACGCAACGTCTTCTCGGGGCCGACCGCGGTTCTGGCGACCGAGCTGCCGTTCGTCGGGCTGTTCATCGCGCTGATCTTCATCATCGCCGCGCCGGTCGCCTGGGTGCTGCTGATCGCGGCGCCGCTCTTCATGCTGCTCGCCTGGATCTCGGGCCGGGTCATGGACCGCGCCACGGGGCGCGAGCGCGAATCCGGTCTGGGGCGCGAGGCGCTGATCGCCGAGATGCTGGCCGGGCGCGCCACGGTCAAGGCGCTGGCGCTGGCGCCGGCGGTGCGTCCGCGCTGGGAGGCGAAGCACGCCCAGGCGATCCAGCACGCGCTGGAACGCAGCCGCGTCGGCGACAGCTTCACCAACCTGGGCACAGCGGCCGCCATGTTCACCACGGTCGCCATGACCACCGTGGGCGCCCTGGCCATCGTCGAGCAAGAGCTGTCCATCGGCGCCCTGATCGCCGCGAACATGCTGAGCAACCGGGTGCTCCAGCCGCTCAACCAGCTCGTCAACACCTGGCGTCAGGTGTCGCAGTACCGCCAGGCGAAGCAGCGGCTCGGCACGCTGTTCGCCCTGGCCGAGGACGTCCGCGCGACGCCAGTCGAACTCGGCCGGCCCAAGGGCGAGATCGCGGTCGAGGACGTGGTGTTCGCCTACCAGCTAGGCGCGCGGCCCGTGGTCGACGGCGTGCGCATGACCATCCGCCCGGGCGGCATGGTCGGGCTGATCGGCGCCAACGGCTGCGGCAAGACGACGTTGATCAAGCTGATGAGCGGGCTCTACCCGTCGTCCTCGGGCCGCGTGCTGCTGGATGGCGCTGATGTCGCCCAGTTCAGCCGCGCCCAGCTCGCCCGCGTGATCGGCTACGTGCCCCAGGACGCCACGCTGTTCAGCGGCTCGATCCGCGACAACATCGCGATCGCCATGCCCGACGCCAGCGACGACGACATCGTGCGCGCGGCCCAGCTGGCGGGCGTCCACGCCTTCGTGGTCGACCTGCCCGCGGGCTACGCCACCGACATCGGCGAGGCGGGCATGCGCATGTCGGGCGGCGAACGCCAGCGCATCGCGGTGGCGCGCGCCCTCGTGCACGATCCGGCGGTTCTGCTGCTCGACGAGGTCGCCAGCAACCTCGACCGCCAGGCCGAGATGAGCCTGCGCGACTCCCTGGTCAAGCTGTCGGCGGAGCGCACCATCGTCGTGGTCTGCCACACGCCGGTGCTGCTGTCGGTGTGCAGCCACATCGTGGTCATGGACAAGGGCAAGATCGCGCTGGCCGGACCGACGCGCGACGTGCTGCCGAAGCTGTTCGGCCCGGCCCGGCCCGAGCCCGTCCAGGAGGCCAAGGCGTGAGCGCGCTCGACGACGTGGTGCGGCGCAACCCGCCGTCGGGTGTGCGCATCGCGGCCCGGGCGATCATGGTCCTGGTGCTGGCCTTCGTCGCCTGGTCGTACTTCGCCGAGTTCGAGGAGGTGGCGATCGCCACCGGCGAGGTGGTGCCCCAGGGCCAGGTCAAGGTCATCCAGCACCTGGAAGGCGGTATCGTCGACCAGATCAACGTGGTGGAGGGCGACCGGGTGAAGGCCGGCGACCCCTTGCTCCAGCTCGATCTGATCGCATCCGACAACCGCGAGGTGGAGCTGCGCGTCACGCTCGACGGCCTGATCCTGCGCCGCGCCCGCCTGACCGCCGAGGCCAACGGCACCGAGCTGGCGTTCCCGGCCGAGGTCGCCGAGCGCCGGGCGGATACGGCCTCGACCGAGACGCTCGCCTTCAAAACCCGCCGGCTCGAACTGGAAAGCACGCTGCTTGGGCTGGACGAGCAGATCCGCCAGCGCACGCTCGACATCCAGCAGCTGCGCACCGAAAGGGGCAACAAGGGCAGCGACTTGAACCTCGCGCGCGAGGAGCTGGCGATCTCAGAATCGCTGCTGGACGAGGGCCTCACATCCAAGGTCGATCACCTCGCCGTGCAGCGCGAGGTCGAGCAGCTCCAGGGCGAGATCGCATCGATCGGCTCGGCGATCGCGCGTGCCGAGGCCGCGTTGGCCGAGGCGGAGCAGAAGCGCCGCGAGGCCGAGCTCAATTTCCGCCGCACCGCGCTCGACGAGCTCGGCAGGGTCGACCTGGCCATCGATCAGACCAAGGAGGAAATGACCAAGGCTACCGCCGAGGCGAAGCGTACCGTCATCACCAGCCCGATCGACGGCGCGGTCAAGAGCCTGCAGGTGCACACCATCGGCGCCGTGGTGCGCCCTGGCGATCCGATCATGGAGATCGTGCCGTCGGGCGAGAACCTGGTGATCGAGGCGCAGCTCGAGCCCGTCGATATCGGCTTCGTCAAGGCGGGCCAGGACGCCACCGTCAAGATCTCGACTTACGACTTCGTGCGCTACGGCGGGCTCGCCGCCAAGGTCATCCTGGTTTCGCCCGACAGCCTCACGACCCAGGACGGCCAGACCTTCTTCCGCGTCATCGCTCAGACCGACAAGGACTACCTGGGCGAGGTGCCGGGCCAGAACCCGATCACGCCCGGCATGGAGGCCACGGTCGACATCCACACCGGAACCAAGCCGGTGCTGTTCTACCTGATCAAGCCGGTGCTCAAGCTCAGGGACGAGGCGTTCCGCGAGCGCTGATGCCATGAGCCTGCGCGCAACCGCCGAAGGCCGGCTGCCGGCCTTGATCGTGTTCGGCTCGGCCGCGTTCTGGGGCATCTACTGGCTGCCCCAGCGGCACCTGGCCGAGGCGGGCCTGACCGGCGGTTGGGCGACATTCGGGCAGTTCTTCCTGGCGGCGCTGGTCCTGGCCCCGGCCATCGCCTGGCGGTGGCTGCGCGGCCAGCCGTCCAACCTGGGCCGGGTGTTCGATACGACGCTGATCGGCGGCGGGCTGGTGCTCTACGCCAACAGCCTGCTGCTGACCAGCGTCGCCAACGCGCTCCTGCTGTTCTACCTGGCGCCCGCCTGGGGCACGTTGCTGGAACTCGGCGTGCAGCGCCGGCGACCCAGCCTGGCCCGCCTGGTCGCGCTTGCCATGAGCCTGGCCGGCCTGTGGATCGTGGTCGGCGAGGAACACGGCGTGCCGTGGCCCCAGGCGGTCGGCGACTGGTGCGGCCTGCTGGCCGGCATGGCGCTGGTCTATGGCCAGTTCCGCGTGCGCACGGCGCCCAAGGGCGATGATCTCGGCATCCTGGTCGGCGTGCTGGCGGGTGGCTCGGTGATCGCGCTGCTGTTCGTGGCGGCCTTCGGCGACCGGCTCGGGCCGCCGCTCACCGCGGCCGGCCTGACCGCGGCGTGGCCGGCGCTTGTGTTGATCACCATCGCCTTCCACGTGCTGGGCAACGTCGGCCTGGTGTGGGGCGCCAGCCGGCTGGACGCCGGGCGCTACGCCATCCTGATCCTGGGCGATGTGATCGTCGGCGTCGCCTCGGCGGCGCTGCTGACCGCCGAGCCGTTCGGCTGGCGCGAGGCCACCGGCTGGGCTCTGATCGTCGGTGCCGGAAGCCTGGAAATCCTGGTCCGCCCGAAGGCGACCGGCTAGGTCCTTGAACCGCGAGCGACTTCATCCGAACACGCCGAACCTTCTTGGTTCAGCGTGATCGGATGTTGCTCCAAGGGTGCGCGGGCATCGGGAACCAGTCGCGCCGCGTCCGGCCGCGCGCTACCGTACGAGGTTCTTGCGACGTTGGGGTGCGGCCGCGATGGCCGGGTCGGGATGGTCGCCTTTGATCGCTGACGGGGGAAGGACGGACGATGGTGCCCTTGCCGTTCGAGCGTTCCGAGTATGACAGGCGTCTCGGCCGGGTGCGCGTGCGCATGGCGGAACGCGGGCTCGAACTGCTGATCGTGACGGACATCGCCAACCAGCACTTTCTGACGGCCTATGACGGTTGGTCGTTCTACACGCCGCAGGTCGTCGTCGTGCCGATCGAGGACGAGGCGCCCATTTGGGTGGGGCGCGCCATGGACGCGGCCGGCGGCCGACTGACCGCTTGGATGCCGCCCGACCACATCGTCGGCTGGCCCGAGGACCATATCCACCAGTCCGACCGCCATCCGATGGATTGGGTCGCGGCGTGGATCGCCGGCAAGGGTTGGGGCCGCCGCCGCATCGGCATCGAGACCGACAGCTACTACTACGCGCCCAAGGCCCACGCCCGGCTCGTCGCCGGCTTGCCGGACGCCCGGTTCATCGAGGCCGATCTGCTGGTCAACTGGGTGCGCGCGGTCAAGAGCCCCGCCGAAGTCGAGTACCTGCGCAAGGCGGCACGCATCGCGGAGGACGCCATGCGCGTGGCCTATGACGTGGTCGTCCCCGGCCTGCGCGAGTGCGACGCGACTGCCCGCATCCTGGCCGCACAGGTCGCCGGGCAGAAGGACTACGCCGGCGACATGACGGCGCTGCCGCCCACCATCATGGCGGGCGAGAACGCCGCGACCCCCCATCCGCTTTGGACCGACCGGCGGTTCGCCGGCGACGACGTGGTGGCGCTGGAGCTGGCCGGCGCGTGCCGGCACTACACCGCCGGCCTCGCGCGGACCATGCAGCTCGGGCGGCCGATACCGGCGCTCAAGGACCTGGCCCTGGCGGTCGGCGACGGCATGGACGCCGCGCTTGGCGCGGTCAGGCCCGGGGCGACCGGCGGCGAGGTCGAGGCGGCCTGGCGCGCGGTCCTTTCGCGCCACGGCCTCAAGAAGGAGTCGCGGATCGGCTACTCGATCGGGCTCGGCTATCCGCCGGACTGGGGCGAGCACACCATCTCGCTGCGCGCCGGCGACCGCTCGGTCCTGGAACCGGGAAACGTGCTCCACATCATCCTGGGCATGTGGATGGACGGCTGGGGCTACGAGCTCTCCGAGACCGTCCTGGTCACGGCCCAGGGCGCGCAATGCCTGACCGACTTCCCACGCGATCTGTTCGTCAAGGCGTAGCGCGGTCAGGCCTGGCTTTCGATCAGGCGCTCGGCGATCACCGGCATCCAGTCCGCGTCCAGGTTGGCGAACGCGAAGCGCAGGTAGGCGTCCTGGCCTGGGCCAAAGAAGCTGCCGGGCAGGCACAGCAGGTTGTGCTCGGTGGCCAGCCGGCGCGCCACGGCGACCGACGGTTCGCCGTCGAACGGGTGGCGCACGTAGGCGAAGTAGGCGCCGCACGACAGCAGTCGGTAGGTGAGCCCCGGTGTGGCGAACGCGGCGCGCAGCGCCGCCGCGCGCTCGGCCATCAGCGTCCGCTTGGCGCGCCGGAAGCCGTCCAGGTGGGCGAGGCCATAGAGCGCCGCGTCCTGGCCGATGCGTGGCGCCGAGATCTGCACGCAATCCAGCACCTTGGCCATGGCGCCCGCCAGGCGCGCGTCGCACGCGACCGCGCCGACCCGGTAGCCGGTCAGGGCGTAGGCCTTGGAAAAGCTGTAGAGATGCACGAGCGTCGCGTCCCACGCCGGGTCGGCGAACAGATCGTGGGGCGGGCGGTCGTCCAGGAAATCGCGGTAGGTCTCGTCGACGACCAGCGCGATGCCGCGCGCCCGGCTGAGATCGTGGAACGCGCGGATGGTCGCGGGCGGGTAGACCGCGCCAGTCGGGTTGTTCGGCGTGACCAGCACGATGGCGCGCGTCGCCGGGCTTATCAGGGCGGCGGCCTCCGCCGCGTCAGGCACGCCGCCCGCGTCGGCATCGCACGGCAGCGGCACCGGCCGGATGCCCAGGCCCGACAGCGTCATCTCGTGGTTGAAGTAGAAGGGCAGGGGCAGGATCACCTCGTCGCCGGCACGCGCCAGCGCGATCATCGCCGTGTAGAACGCCTGGTTGCACCCGGCGGTGATCAGCACGTGGCGCGGCTCGACGCGGCCGCCGTAGCGCGCCGCGATGTCGGCGGCCAGCGCCGCGCGCAGGGGCGCGATGCCGGCGATGTCGGTGTAGCGCGCGGTCTCCGGCAGCAGCGCGCGCTCGGCGATGTGCCGGCGCAGCGTCTCGTCGGGCGGGTAGCCCGGCACCGCCTGGCAGACGTCCAGCAGTGGTCGGTTGGTCGGGAAGTCGCGGCCCTGGACCCAGCTCCACGCCTCGCCGATCGGCGGCTCCAGCACGCGGTCGACGAGGGCGTTGATCGGGTAGGCCATGGCGGCTCCGGGGCCTGGAAGGCGCGGATCATCGCGGCCGCGCCCCGGCAGCGTCAAGCGCGGGCTGTTGCGGCGCGGCGCGCGCCTTGGATACAGTCGGCACGCGAAAAAGCCGGAGCCACCATGAACACGTCGTTGCGCCGTCTGCGCGTCGATCTGGCCGCCGCCTACCGCCTGGCCGTGATGCACGGCCTGCACGAAGGCATCTGCAACCACTTCACCCTGGCGGTGCCGGGCCATGACGACCGGTTCCTGGTGATCCCCTACGGGCTGCACTGGTCCGAGGTGACCGCCAGCAACCTGATCGTCGCCGACGACCAGGGCGCGACGGTCGAGGGCGACGGCGCGGTCGAGGGGACCGCGCTGTTCATCCATGGTCCCGTGCACCGCGCCCGGCCCGACGCGCGCTGCGTGCTGCACACCCACATGCCCTACGCGACGGCGCTGACCTCGCTGGCCGACGGGCACCTGCCCATGGCGACCCAGAACGCGTTCGGGTTTCACGGCCGCATCGCCTACGACGACGACTATTGCGGGCTCGCGCTCGACGCGGCCGAGGGCGAACGGCTGGCCCGTGTGCTGGGCGATCGCGACGTGCTGATGATGGCCAACCACGGCGTACTCGCGCTCGGCGCCACGGTGGCCGAGGCCTACGACACGCTCTACTACCTTGAACGCGCCTGCCTGGTGACAGTGCTCGCGCTGTCCACAGGCCGGCCGCTCAAGGTGCTGCCCGAGCGCCAGGTCGCGCGCGTCGCGGCGCAGATGCAGGCCGGCGGTCACGAGCGCGACACCCACTTCGAAGCGCTCAAGCGCCTGCTCGACCGCAGCCAGCCCGATTATGTGAACTAGCAGGTCGCTAAGAGTCCGTTTGAGAATGTGTTCAGTGGCTGACTCTTCGAAGCAAAAGGCTTTCGAGAGCGGCATGGATCATGGCGTCGGAGACATCGATGCGGCTCTCGTAGTCGCGCACGAGACGCCGCCAACGGGCTGACCTGACCCCCGACGTTCATCCATTTGCGGCCAGAGTCCGTGGTTGAGAATGGCGCGTGTGCGCCGGTGGAGCAACGGTCGATCGGCGTGTGGTTCTCGTGTTTGACCACGACGGCACAACGGTAGCGCCGGGCCAGCAGCGGCCAGGCTATAGCGGGCGTCGGGGCCATCGCGCCATGCACGATGCCCGCGGCCCACTCGAGTGTGTCGAGGCCGAAGGTCATAGACCCCCCAAAAAAGCTGGGGGCGGGTTCGCACCCGCCCCCGCGAGCACGTTCGGCCCGCGACCTACGTCGGCGTGTGATAGCGCAGGTTCTGGTTCTGGCCGTCAGGGCTGAGCGCCGGATTGAGCTTGGCGTGATTGTAGATGAACGCATTGACCCCGTGGGTCAGGAACTTGTATGCGCCCGATTCCTCCATCAGGTCCTGCATGCGCTGGTAGATGGCGTTGCGCTTGTCAATGTCGGTCTCGCGCAGGCCGTCCGTGTTCAACGCCTCGAACTCGTCGGAGTAGAACCGCTCCCAGTTCCAGATACCGATCTGGCCGTTGGTGAACCATTCCGTGGCCCAGCTCGGGTCCGGCGCCATGGTGTACCGGTTGAGGATCAGCTGGTTGGTCATGGCGGTCGGGCTGTCGGCGAAGCCGAGCGTCCAGAATGTGCCCGAATCGTGCGGCGTCACCTCGACGTTCAGACCGACGTCCGCAAGATTGGCGGCGATCACCTGGGCGCCCGTCGTCGCCCAGGTCTGGTTGATAGTCGCCAACTCGATCGTGATACCCTCGTAGCCCCCTGCCTTGATGAGTTCGCGCGCCTTGTCGGGATCGAAATCGTAGATGTTCTTCTCCCGATGGCCGACGAGGCCGGGCGCGACGATGCCGGTCGAGGGCTGCGCCTGGCCGTAGAACGCGGCGCCGAGGACGTCCTGGACATTGATGCCAAGCTGGATCGCACGGCGCAGGTTGAGGTCCTGCAGCGGCCCGGGGGATCCATCCGCCTTTTGCTGGTCGACGTTCATACCCAGCCAGATGTAAGCGTTGGGCGGGAACTTCGCGAGCGTGGTGTCCAGCGGCATGTTGGATTCGAGTTCGGGGATCGACGACGGGTCGATGCCCGTGATGTCCACCTCGCCCGCGAGGTAGGCGATCTCGCCCGCCTTGGGATCCTCGATGGGGATGACCACGATCTCGTCGAAGGGCGCCTTGTCGCCGGGCCAGTTCGGGTTGGGCTCCAGCACCAGCTTCTGCTTCGGCACCCATTCGCGGATGCGGTACGGCCCGTTGTAGGCGGGAATTTCGGTGGTCCAGCGCTTCTCGGCCAGGGCCTCGGTCGCCGCCTTGCACACCACGTTCCCCGAGCCGTACGGCAGCGAGGACGTCCAGAGCGCCGCGAACGGCTCCTTGAGGTGGATGACGCCGGAGACCTCGTCGATGACCTCGACCTCTTTAAGCGACTGCCAATCGACCACGTAGTCGGCGGCGAGGCCGGTGATGCCGGCGATGCGCTCGTAGGAGTACTTCACGTCCTCGGCTGTGGTGACGCCGAAGCCGTCCGACCACGGCACACCCTTCTTGATGCGGAACTTCACGGTCAGGGGATCGATCTGCTCGATCTCCTCGGCGAACTCGTTCTCGAGGGTCCAGTTCGGATCGTTCGCCTTGAAGTGGACGAGCCGGTTCATGCAACAGTGCATCACGTCGTCCTCGGCGCCGGCGAGCCGAAACGCCGGGTCGAGGATCTGAATGTCGGCGTAGGAGCGCACGCGCACGGTCTTGGTGGCGCTCCACGCCGGGCGGTGGAGCGTGCTCGCGGCGGCCAGGGCGCCCAGCGCCGCGCCGCCCTTCAGCAGGCTGCGGCGGTTGGCCCGCATGACCCTTCGCGCGGCCAGGTTGAACCATTCCATCATTGGAAGCCTCCTCCCTAGTGACACGACGGCCCTTGGGAGGGCCGCTTGTCGGTGTATAGGACGCCATGGAAGCACCGGGGCACGCTCGGCGCAAGGCTCCATCAACGCAACACCGCTTGCGCCGAAACGGGCGTGACCGGGACCTTCAATCGCCCGCAGGTGACTCGACCAGCGGTGCTCGACTGTGAACAAGCACCGAAGTTTGACCCCTTTCGGCGCACAACCGTGACCCCAGCGTATCGTGAAGTTTGGATGCCGCTTGAACTACTTACGGAACCCACGGTGGGGTCAGCCTTCGGCGCCGATCGGGACCCCACCCAGTCATCACTTTTCTTCGTGTCTTCAGCGTCTTGCACCGAATTCCCGCGGGGTCCCAGTTCGGAGCCGATTCACACCATGATCGCCACCAGGTACAAGAAGCCGCGTCCGATCGGGATGTAGGTGATGTCCGCGCACCACACCTGGTTCGGCCGCTCGATCGCCAAGCCGCGCAGCAGGTACGGGAACACCTTGTGGCCCGGCGCGGGCATGGTGGTCCCCGGCTTCGGCCCCATCGCCACGATGCCCATCTTGCGCATCAGCCGCTGCACCCGCTTGCGGTTAACCCCATGGCCGTCGGCGCGCAGCATCGTCGCCATCCGCCGCGAGCCCAGGAACGGCCATGTCATGAACAGCTCGTCTATGCCGCGCATCGGCGCCAGGTCATCATCGTTGGCCGGCCGCGGCGCCCGGTACACCCCCGAGCGCGCCACGCTCAACAGCGTGCACTGTCGCCGGATTGACAGCTCGCCGTGGTCTCGGTCGAGCAACCCCCTACGGTCCGGGGCACTCATCTGCCGGACCTCATGGCCAACAAATCGCGCTCCACCGTGAGTTGCCCGATCTTGGCATGCAGCTTCTCGATCGCGCGCTCCCGAGCGCTCTCCTCGTCCCGCCCCGCTCCGGGATCAAACGCGCGCGCCGCCTGCTCCTGAAGCTGCTTCTTCCAGGCGTAAACCTGGTTGGGATGGACCCCCTAGCGTTGCGCAAGGTCCGCAACGCTCGACTGCTCCCGCAACGCCTCCAGCGCGATCTTCGCCTTCAGCCCCGCGTCGATCTTCCGTCTCGTCCTCTGGCTCATCGTCCGCCCCGTTTGTTGCAACGGAGCGGCCTCAAATCCAGTCAGTCAACCGGTCCCAATTCCAGGGTCCACTTCAGATCAGCCGCAAACGCCGTCTCATGCGCGACTTGGAACGTCTTGCCCGCACCGTCGTCACCTTCATCCGCCTCGCCATGATCAAGACCATGCTCCGAAGGCTCACTCGGCCACATCCGCGTTCTTGATCCTAAACTTCCCGGATGTGCTCTTAGAGTCTCCTAAACTGCGGGTCGGGTGTTCGAGTCACCCCGGGGACGCCATGCTTGGCGAAGCGCTCGCGCGAGGGCGTCGCGCGCTGGTCCTAGGGATCGCCCGAGGGCTCCAGCACCAGTTCGCTGATCGTCACGTGGTCCGGTTGGGCCAGCACCCACGCCACGGCGCGGGCGATGTCGCGCGCGTCGAGCGCGCCCTTGGCGCCGTCGTAGAAGGCGGCGGCGCGCTGGGCGTCGCCGCGCCAGCGGGTTTCCGCGAACTCGGTGCGGGTCAGGCCGGGCGCCACCTCGCTCACGCGCACGCCGGTGCCCTTGAAATCCTTGCGCAGCGATTCGGTGAAGCCGCGCACGGCGAACTTGCTTGCAGCGTAGAGCGCGCCGCCCGCGTAGCCCTGGCGTCCCACCACCGAGCCGATGTTGACCACGTGGCCGCGCTTGCGCGCCACCATGCCCGGCACGATCGCGTGGCACACGCGCACCAGCCCGGTCAGGTTGGTGGCGATGATCGACCCCCAATCCTCCAGCGTGCCCTGGTCGAAGCGCATGCGCCCGCCCACGTCGTGGCCCGCGTTGTTGACCAGCGCGTCGATCAGGCGCGCGTCGCCCGGCAGCCGTTCGACGAGCGTCGCGACCGAGCGCTCGTCCGCCACGTCGAGTCGCAGCGGGATCAACGGCTCGCCCAAGGCGTCGCGCAGGGCCGCCAGGCTGTCGACGCGGCGCCCCGTGGCGATGACCCGCCAGCCCGCTTCGACCAACGCCTCGGCGGTGGCCGCGCCGATGCCGCTGGACGCGCCGGTGATCAGGGCCAGGCCGGTCATGGCGTCGCGCATCCTTCGATCATCGGCAGGGGCCCTGTCACGAGGCGGTATCAGAACGCGGCGACCGTGCCGCCGTCCACGGTCAAGGTATGGCCGGTGACATAGGAGGCCGCGTCGGACGCCAGGAACACGGCCGGTCCCGCCAGTTCCTCGGCCGCGCCCCAGCGCCCCATGGGCGTGCGCGCGCGCACCATGGCGTCGAAATCCGGTTGGTCGTGCAGCGGCTGGGTCAGCTCGGTGACGAAGTAGCCGGGCGCGATGGCGTTGCACGTCACGCCGTGGGGCGCCAGCTCGACGGCCAGCGAGCGCGTCAGCGCGACCAGCCCGCCCTTGGCCGCGACGTAGCCGTGCACGGTCGGGCGCGCGACCAACGCCATGATCGACGCGATGTTGACGATGCGGCCCCAGCGGCGCGCGACCATGGGCTTCGCCGCCTCGCGCGCCAGGCGGAAGCACGCGGTCAGGTTGGCGTCGATCACCGCGCGCCAGCGCTCGTCGTCGTACTCGGTCAGCGGCGCGCGCATGGGGATGCCGGCGTTGTTGATCAGGATGTCGAGCCGGCCATGGTGCCGAGCCACGGCGGCGACGGCGGCGATGGCGGCTGGGCCGTCGGTCACGTCGAACGCGGCGATCGAGGCGCTCAGGCCCTCGGCCGCCAGCTCGCGCTGGCGCGCGCCGAGCGTGGCCGGATCACGCCCGTTCAGCACCACGTGCGCCCCGGCGCGCCCGAGCCCGCGCGCCATGGCCAGCCCCAGGCCGCGCGACGAGCCGCTGACCAGGGCGACGCGGCCGTCCAGGGCAAACGGTCCGGGCATGGCTTCTCCCTTCTTTCGACGGCGACCGTAGTGGAGTTGATCGCTCGGCGAAACAGCGTGACCAAGTTGACAAATTAATTGTCATATTGACGCGCCACTGGAATTCGCTATAAGACAATTGAATTGTCAATTTAAGGAGACAACCATGAGACGACGTACCGCGTTGATCGCTTCGGCCACGGGCATCGCCGGTTTCGCGGGAATGTCCGTCCTCGGCCTTGGCCGCGCCCTGGGTTCATGGTCCGAGGATGGCCACGGCTGAGGCCGCTGCCATGGCAACTGGGCCGGTCTGTGCCGGGGCGATGGCCTGGATCGGCCCGACGAGGGCCTGGATTGGGTCGAGACTGAGCTGGCGATCCGGGTGGATCAACAGCCGGCTTGGCGCTAGCTGGCGAAAGCCGTGCGCGCGGCGACCGACCGGGTCGCCATGACATACCTCTCCGGCGGCGCCGGTGGCCAATCCGCGCCCGACCGCCTGACCCAGGCCGAGGCCATGATGGCGACGGGGCTCGCCGCGTTGCGCGAGGTCCGGTCGCCGTTCGACGCGTTCTATGATGGGCTCGACGACGAACAGCGGCGTAAGCTCGATCGCATGCTCGACCATCGCGCCTGACCCATGGCCAAGGACAGCCCCGGCGTCATCGCGCCGCCGCCGCTGCTCGCGCTCGCCACGATCGCGCTCGGGCTCGCGCTCGACGCGATCTGGCCAGCGCCGCTGTTCGGACCGACCGCCCAGGCGGTCGTGGGCGGCGCTTTGTTGCTGGCCGGATTGGGGCTTGTCGCCGCCTGCGCCTTGCGGTTCCGCCGTGCCGGCACCAACGTGCCGACCTACCGGCCGACCACGGCACTCGTCACCGACGGGCCCTATCGCTTCAGCCGCAACCCGATCTACATCGCGTTGTTGGTCACTCTGGCGGGGCTCGGCATCGCCGTGGACAGCGCATGGCTCCTGGCCGGGCTGGTGCCGCTGTTCGTGGTCTTGCGCTGGGGCGTCGTGGCGCGCGAGGAACGTTACCTGGAGGCCAAGTTCCCCGACGCCTACCCGGCCTACATGGAACGGGTGCGGCGCTGGTTGTGACGACGCCTGACGCCGACGACCTGGTCGAGCTGATCGCGACGATCGCCGCCGCGTTCCACAAACTGCGCGCGGCCGGCAAGCGCCTGGGCGCCGTATTCCCCATGGGCGGCGGCACATGGGGGCTCCTGCGCTCGCTCGCTCGCGAGGGACCGCAGACGGTGCCGGCGCTGGCGCGCGCGCGGCCCGTCGCGCGCCAGCACATTCAGGTCATGGTCGATGCGCTGGCGGCACAAGGGCTGGTCTCGCTGATCGCCAACCCGCGCCACAAGCGGTCGCGCCTGGTGGCGCTCACGCCGGCTGGCGAGGTGGCCTTCGCCGCGCTGGACGGGCGCGTGCGCGCCGCCGCGACGAATTTGGCCGCAGGGCTCGACGCCGCCGACGTGACGGTGGCGACGGCGGTGCTGCGCTCGCTCGCGCGCAAGCTCGACGAAGGTCTGGTCAAACCCCGGCGACGATGACCACGTCGGAGTCCGCGTTGCGCGTGCGTCCCGGCAGGATCGCCCGGTAGGCCGGCGAGGCGTACCAGCCGCGCGCCGCCTCGACCGAGGGGAACTCGATCACCACCAGGCGCGGGTTCGTCCAGCCGCCTTCCTTGACCTCGGCCGCGCCGCCGCGCACCAGGAACCGGCCACCGTGCGCCTCGATCGTCGCCAGCACCTTCGACCGGTAGTCCTCGTAGGCCGTGGCGTCGCGCACGGTCACCTTGGCCAGCACGTACCCCTTGCTCATGACCGTCCTCCTCAGCCGCCGTAGCGCGGTTCGGCGAAGCCGCGCGCGCCGGGCCGGCACGCGAACAGGCTGCCCGCCTGGGGCTGGCCCGGCGCCGTGGTCGCCACGCGGATCGAGGTGATGTAGAGCACGTCGAGGTCGGGGCCGCCGAACGCGACCATGGATGGCTTCTCGACAGGCACCGGGATGCGCTGGATGACGCGGCCGTCGGGCGCGTAGCGCAGCACGCACCAGCCGTAGACGCTGGCCGACCAGTAGCAGCCTTCCTCGTCGCAGCACGCGCCGTCGGGCCGGCCCAACTCGTCGTGGGTGGTGGCGAACACCCGTCGGTTGGCGATCGCCCCGGTTTCCGCGTCGAAGTTGAACGCCCAGATGGTCTGCACGTTCGGGTTGGTGTCGGCTAAATAGAACGTGCGGCCGTCGGGGCTGAACGCCATGCCGTTCGACGTACCGATGCCGTCCAGCATGCGCGTCACGCGCCGGCCGGTACCCAGCCGGTAGAGCGCGCCTTCGCGCAAGCTATGGTCCATGGGATCGCGCATGGTCCCCGCCCAGAACCGCCCGGCCGGATCGCAGCGGCCGTCGTTCAGGCGGTTCATCGGCTTGTCCGGCTCGGGCGCGACGATCGCCTCGAGCCGGCCGCTCGCCGGGTCGTAGAGATGGAACCCTGAGCGCAGCGCCACCAGCAGGCCGCCGGCCGCGCGCAAGGCGAACGAGCCCACCTGGCCCGGCAGGCTGTACACCCGGTTCGTCCGGCTCGCCGGGTCGAAGCGGTTGATCGCTCGGCCGTCGATGTTCGCCCAGTAGAGGCACGCTTCCTCGGCGCACCAGATCGGGCATTCGCCCAGCGCCGCGCGCACGTCCAGCACGCAAGCCACGTCGACCATCGCGCGCCCTCCCGGCATCGAGCGTAGGGCACGCGGCGCGGCGAAGCCAGTAGGCTGACCAGGCGAAGGTGTTGCTCTAAGGTCGACGGCGGGGGAGGGATGAGCATGGCGCGCAAGAAGGTCGTTCTCACAGGCGCGGCGGGCACGATCTCGTCGCAGATCCTGCCGGCGCTGCGCGAACGCTTCGACGTCACCCTGCTGGACCGCACGCGCGATGGCCGGGCCGGGCGGCTCGACGACGTGGTGCTGGTCGATCTGGCGGACCCCAACCTCGACGCCTACCGCGCCCACTTCAAGGGCGCCGCCGCCATCGTGCACAATGCCTACGCGATCGACGCCGACCACCCGTCCGATCGCATGGGCCAGTGGCTGCCCCACGAGCGCAACCCGTCGCCCTATCCCATGAGTCTCGACGGCTTCGCGGTCGAACGGCTGAACGTGGACATGGTCTACCGCGTGCTCCGGCTCGCGGTGGAGGAGCGAATTCCGCGCGTGGTCATCGCCAGCTCGAACCACGCGGCCGACTGGTACGAGACCCGGCTGCACGACGGGCGGCTGCACGCGATCGGGCCCGAGACCTACCCGCTGTCGGACAACTTCTACGGCTGGGCGAAGGCGTCCTACGAGTTGCTGGCCTTCACCTTCGCCTCGGGCATCTTCGGCCGCGCGGTCGAGACGGTGTGCGTCCGCATCGGTGCGCCGCGGCCCATCACGGTCGAGATCGAAGGCGACCTGGTGGGCTACCGGCGCAACCTGGGCGCCTATGTCAGCCCGCGCGACCTGGCTCAGCTCTACGTGCGCGCCATCGAGACGCCCGACATTCGCAACGCCCACGGCGTGCCGTGGCTGGTGGTCTACGGCATCTCGGGCAACGCGCGCGCCTACTGGAGCCTGGACAGCGCGCGCAACATGCTGGGCTACGCGCCCGAGGACGATTCCGAGGTGGTCTTCGCCGACGATATCCGCCGGCTGCTGATCGAGCCCGCGCGCCGTTGACGGCACGTAACCCGTGACGTCGCCCTTGCCGCGCCTGATGGGCTACGCCGACCGCGCCAGCGTGAGGCCGGGCGAGACCATCCGCTTCAAGGTCAGCGCCCAGGGCATCGAGGACTACCAGGTCGACATCGTGCGCGTGATCGCGGCCGTGGACGCGGCCGACGGACCCGGCTTCAAGGAACGCCTGGTGGACACGCCGGTCTCGGGTCGCCACGCGGGCCGTTTCCAGCCGATCCATTCGGGGAGCTGCGTCGTCCTGCCCGAGACCGACCGCATCGCGCGGCTGACCAGCTTCACCATGCAGGCCTTCGTCTGGCCGACCCTGCCCGGCGATGGCGTGCAGACGATCATGGGCACCTGGAGCCCAGGACTCGGCGCCGGCTTCGCCCTGGTCATCGAAACCGACGGTACGCTCGCGCTCCGCCTTGGCTCATCCGGCGGGTCGTACCTGACGGTCTCGACCGGTGCGCGCCTGCGCGCGCGCACCTGGAGCTTCGTCGCCGCCAGCTTCGACGGCGCGAGCCGGCAGGCGGTCTTGGTGCAGGAACCGATCGACCCGGTCGCCGATCCGGCCAAGCCGCTGGTCGTGGGCGCCCGGGTCGAGGGCGCGCGCGCCGACGGCGGGCGCGGCTTCCTGATCGCGGCGTGGAACGGCAGCCAGCGCCCCGATCAGGCGCCACGCGGTGCGCACTTCAACGGCCGCATCGAAGCGCCGCGCCTCGCCGACCGCGCCTTGCCGCTGGATGCCGTCGCCGCGCTCAGGAAACCGATTCCACCGCTCGGGCTGAACGACGCCTTGCTAGGGTGCTGGGACTTCGCCCGCGACATCGGTTCGATCCGCGTCATCGACGTCGGGCCGGCGCGCCTGCACGGCACCACAATCAACTTGCCGACCCGCGCCGTGCGCGGCCACCGCTGGACCGGCGCCGAGATGAACTGGCGTTACGCGCCCGAGCAGTACGCAGCCATCCACTTCCACGACGACGATCTCTACGATTGCGGCTGGGCCGATTCGTTCGTTCTGCAGGTGCCCGAAACCTTGCCGAGCGGCTGCTACGCCGCGCGGCTGGTCGCTGGTGACGCGGTCGAACGCATCCCGTTCCTGGTGCGTCCGCCGCTCGGCGCGCCGAGGGCGCGCACGTTGTTCGTCATGCCCACGGCGACCCACATGGCCTACGCCAACGGCGCCATGGCGCTGGACAGCGCGGCGGCCGAGGTCGCCAAGGGCGGCTTCACGGTCGCCGACCCGCGCACGGTGACGCTGGCCGAGCACGTGGAACTCGGCGGGTCGCTCTACGACCATCATCGCGACGGCAGCCCGATCCACCACGCCTCACGTCTGCGACCCATGCTGGACGCGCGCCCCCGGACGGGCCTGTGGACCTTCGATGCCGACACCCTGGTTCTCGACTGGCTCGACGCCATCAGCGAGCCGTGCGACGTGGTCGGCGACGAGGACCTGGACGCCGACGGCGCGGCGTTGCTCGCGCCCTACGCCGTCGTGCTGACGGGGCGGCAGCCCGAGTACGTCTCGACGCGCATGTGGGATGCGTTCGCGCGCTACCTGGCCCAGGGCGGGCGCTTGATGGCGCTGGGCGGCAACAGCTTCTACTGGCGCATCGCGTTCCACCCGGACCTGCCCGGCGTGATTTAAGTGCGTCGTCCCGAAGGCGGCGTGCGCGCCTGGTCGAGCGCGCCCGGCGAAGGCCACTTGGCGTTCAGCGGCGAACCCGGCGGGCTGTGGCGGCGTCTGGGCCGTGCGCCCAACCGGCTGATCGGCGTGGGCTTCACCGCCCAAGGCTTCGACATGGCGCGGCCCTACCAGCTTATGCCCGGCGCGGCGGATCCGCGCGCCGCCTTCGCCTTCGACGGCGTCACCGAGGCGACGATCGGCGACCACGGCCTGTTCGGCGCGGCGGCGGGCATCGAGATCGACCGTTTCGACGCGGGCCTGGGTTCACCACCCCATGCGCTCGTGTTGGCGCGCGCCGACGGCTTCTCGGGCAACTGGCGCCGCTTGACCGAGGAATTCCTGACGCTCCATCCCATGATCGACGGCGCGGCCAGCGATCTGGTGCGCGCGGACCTGGTGTTCTTCGAGACGCCGGCGGGGGGCGCGGTGTACGCCACCGGCTCGATCGCGTGGACCGCCAGCCTGTGCAGCGACGGCTACGCCAACGACGTCGCGCGTGTGACCGGCAACGTGCTGCGTCGCTTCCTGGATCCGGCGCCGTTCGTCATGCCCGCGCCCGATCAGGTGCCCCGCGACGATCCGGACGCCGGCACGCCGGACGCCGCCGATGTGGTCGAAGGCTACCGCCGCCGCTGAACTAAGGGAACCGGCAGGTCTCGCCGGTGACCAGGGCGAAGCCGTTGTCGCCGGCGATGACACCGAAGCGGTGCTCGAAGGCGCCGGCGACGACGCTGTGGTTCAGCGGCAGCACGCCGGTCGCCTCGGAGGTCGTGCCGTCGATCAGCGCGAAGCGAAGCGTGACCGGCGCGGCCGGATCGAACTGGGCCAGCGGGTTGCCGCCCGCATCCTTGGCCGAGGCGCCGGTGCCCGAGACCGTGACCGTGCCGTCGGCGAAGCCGACCGCCGCGCCGCTGCCGTCCGACAGCGGCGTCTGCACCAGGAACCGCTTGGTCTGCGGTGCCGTCGGGCAATCGCGCACGGCGCTCGCGCGCTCGATGACGAGGGCCAGGCGTTCGGCGTCCATGCCTTCGTCGAGGCGGCGGCGGACCATGGCGGCCAGGTCGGCCAGCGCGCCGGTCGGAACCTCGGCGGCGTGGCGCTCCTTCCACGTGCGCGTCTCCACCTCGGCGGCGCCTTGCGCCGTCAGTGCCGCGTCGCGCTCGGCCAAGGCCTGATCCCGTTCGGTACGCAGCGACGTCAGCTCGGATTCCAGCCGGCCGACGTCCTGACGCGCCAGGCGCGCGCCCAGATCGTAGGCATAGACGCCCGCCGCCACGACGGCGCCGATGGCCACGGCCCAACGAATCAAGACCCACCAGGCACGCCAACGCCGGGCCCGACGTTCGCGATCGCCGAATCGAACCTGTCTCACGGCCGAACCCTACCCGAGAACGCGCGCGCGCAGAACCCCCGATGACCTTTGCGTCGGAACGCCCCGGTTGCTACGAAACGCCGTGCGGTGACGTGGAGGGAACCATCATGGCGCGTGGCGACGACATCCGAGGCCGGCTGGCGGCAGGCGACAAGCTGGTGGCGAGCTGGCTGACCCTGTGCAGCCCCATCGCCGCCGAGATCATGGCGCTGACCGGGTTCGACGCCCTGATCATCGACCAGGAGCACGGCCCGGGCGACCTGGTCAACGCCGTGAACCTAATGCAGGCGGCGTGGGCCGGTGGCGACGCACCGTGCCTGATGCGCATCGGCGGCGCCGAGTTGAACCTGATCAAGCGGTCACTCGACACCGGCATCGATGGCCTCATGGTGCCCGTGGTCGAGACGCCCGATCAGGCGCGCATGGTCGTCGCGGCGTGCCGCTTCCCGCCCGAGGGCAACCGAGGCATCGCGCCGGGCAGCGTGCGCGCGGCGCGCTACGGAATGGACCGCGCCGGGTTCGTGGCGGCGCGCGGGCGCGACGTGTTCGTCATCTGCCAGGTCGAGACCAAGGCGACCGTCGAGCGAATCGAGGCGATCGCGGCGGTGGATGGCGTCGACATGCTGTTCATCGGCCGCAACGACCTGGCATCCAGCATCGGCCGCGTCGCCGACCAGAACCATCCGGATGCCAAGGCCCTGATGGCCGAGGCGGAGCGCCGCATCAAGGCGTCGGGCAAGGCACTGGGCGGCATCACCGCGCCGGGCGACGGCGTGACCGACCTGTTTGGGCGCGGCTACGGGCTGGTCATCGCCGGCAGCGACCATACCATCCTGCGCGACGCGGCCCTGGGCGTGGTCAAGGCCGCCCGCGGCTGAACGGCATGGCCGGCGTTCTCGCCGCGGTCGCGCTGGGCGTCTGGCTCACCCTGATCGTCGCGCGCGGCCGGTTCTGGCTGGAGCGCGTGCAACCGGCGTCGGCCCGCGCCGGGCCGTGGCCGGACGTTGTCGCGGTGGTTCCCGCGCGGAACGAGGCGCCGGTGGTCGGCCACGCGATCGTGGATCTGCTCAGCCAGGACTATCCCGGTCGGCTCGACGTGATCCTGCTGGATGACGAGTCGACCGACGGGACGGCGGCAGTGGCATGGAGGGCGGCGGCCGGTCACGACCGGCTCGTGGTGGCCCCGGCAGGATCCCGGCCCGCCGGTTGGACCGGCAAGCTGTGGGCGGTGCACCGGGGCCTGGCCGAGGCCCAAGGGCGCGCGCCCGACGCCACCTGGGTCTGGCTGACCGACGCCGACATCGAACATGGGCCCCGTGTTCTGGCCGACCTGGTTTCGCGCGGCGAAGCCGGCGGGTACGACCTCGTGTCGCTGATGGCGCGGCTGCGCACGTTGACCCTGGCCGAGCGCGCCCTGATGCCGGCGTACGTCTTCTTCTTCGCCATGCTCTACCCATTCGCCTGGGTGCACGACCGGCACCGACGCACGGCGGCAGCCGCAGGCGGCTGCATGCTGGTGCGCCGTGCCGCGCTGAATCGCCTCGGCGGCGTGGCCAGGTTCCGTGGCGCCATCATCGACGATTGCGCCCTAGCACGGGCGGTCAAGGCCGGCGGGGCCGTCTGGCTCGGTTTGGCCGACGCTTCGTCCAGCCTGCGCGGCTACCCGCGTGCCCGCAACGTCGCCGCCCTGATCGCCCGCTCGGCCTACGCCCAGCTCGGCTACCGGTCCTGGCTGGTCGTCGTCACGGTCGCGGGCATGGCGCTCACCTATCTCGCGCCCCCCTTGCTCGCGCTCGGCGCCGAGGGCTGGCCCCGCGTCGCCGGCGCGCTCGCCTGGTCGTTGATGGCCGTGGCCTATGCGCCGACGCTCGCGCGCATGGGCGTTTCGCTCCTGTGGGGGCCGGCCCTGCCCCTAATTGCTCTGTTTTACGTCGCCGCGACCGTCGGTTCGGCGGTCCGGCATCACCAGGGACGGGGCGGGGCGTGGAAGGGGCGCTTCCAGGCGCCCCGGCCGTCGTGACCACGACCGAAGCCTCGCTCGACACACAGGTGCGCGGCGCCGGCTCGTCGTTCTACAGCGCCATGCGCCTGATGTCGCCGGCGCGGCGCAACGCCATGTACGCGATCTACGCCTTCGCCCGAGCGGTGGACGACATCGCCGACGGCGACATGGGCGCTGCGGACAAGAAGGCCGCGCTCGATCGCTGGCGCGCCGCGATCGAAACGCTCTTCGCCGGCGCGGTTCCGGCCGAGGCATTGGCCCGCGGGCTCGCCGGCCCGATCGCCGACTTCAGCCTGGAGCGCGCCGATCTGCTGGCCGTGATCGACGGCGTCGCCATGGACGCCGGTGCGCCGATCAAGGCGCCCATGCAGGCCGAGCTCGACCTCTACATTGACCGGGTCGCGTGCGCCGTGGGTCGCCTGTCGGTCCGCGTGTTCGGCTGCCCAGCCGGCGAGGGCGTGCGGCTCGCCGCCACGTTGGGGCGTGCGCTGCAGGTCACCAACATTCTGCGCGACCTCGCCGAGGACGGGGCGCGCGGGCGGCTCTACCTGCCGAAGGAACGGCTCATGCGGCATGGCATCGTGACCGAGGACCCGGCGGCCGTGCTCACCCACGACCGGCTGCCGGCCGTGGCCTCCGACTTGGCCGCCGAGGCCCTGCGGGCCTTCGACGAGGCCGAGGCGGTCGCGCGGCGTTGTCCGCGCGCCTCCGTGCGCCCGGCGCGGGTCATGGCCGCGGTCTACCGGGCCCAGCTCGGGCGGCTGGCGCGGCGCGGCTGGCGCGATCTGGACCGCCCAGCGCCCGTACCCCGCGCCGTCAAGCTATGGCTGGCCTTGCGCCACGGCCTGGCGTGAGCTACCAGAGCGGCCTTGCGCCCGGGCCGGCCATGGCGCACCCCGGCGGTGTCCGTTTCATCGGATTGTAACCGTCGAACTTTTCCGCGCGCCTTAGACCCTGAACAGAGCCATGGGCGGATTCCTGGGACACAGCCGCACCTTCGAACGTGCCCCGGCGCGGGGCACAGGCGACGAGACCGGTACCGTCGAGCGCGCGACCGAGGCGCTGGTTCGCCGCGCCAAGGCCGATGGCCACTTCGCCTTCGAGCTTGAAGCGGACGCGACGATCCCAGCCGAGTAGGTCCTGCTGCGCCACTTCCTGGGCGAACCCGAACCGGTTCTCGAGGCGCGCATAGGCCGCTACCTGCGCGGCATCCAGGGTGGGCACGGCGGCTGGCCGCTGTTCCACGGCGGCGATTTCAACATGAGCGCCAGCGTCAAGGCGTACTTCGCGCTCAAGATGATCGGCGACACGGCGGACGCGCCGCACATGGCGCGGGCGCGCCAGGCGATCCTGGACCACGGTGGCGCCGCCGGATGCAACGTGTTCACGCGCATCCAGCTTGCGCTCTTCGGCGAGGTTCCTTGGCGCGCGGTGCCAGCCATGCCGGTCGAGATCATGCTGCTGCCGCCGTGGTTTCCGTTCCACCTGGAGAAGGTGTCGTACTGGTCGCGCACGGTGCTGGTGCCGCTGCTAGTGCTGATGGCGCCACGGCCGCGCGCGCGCAACCCGCGCGGCGTCGGCATCGCCGAGCTGTTCACGCGCCCGCCCGAGCAAGAGTGGCGCTGGGGTCCGCCGCGTGAGCGCACGTTCCTCGGCTTCGCGTTCAAGGGGCTCGACCAGGCGCTGCACGCGGCCGAGCCGCTCATGCCGCCGGCGCCGCGCGAGCGGGCGATCGACTTCGTGCTCGAGCGGCTCAACGGCGAGGACGGGCTGGGCGCGATCTACCCGGCCATGGCCAACACGGTGATGATGTTCGACGTGCTCGGCGATCGCATCGACGAGAACGACCGCGTCACCGCGCGGCGCGCGGTCGAAAAGCTCCTGGTGGTGTGCGACGATCAGACCTAATGCCAGCCGTGCCTGTCGCCGGTGTGGGATACGGCGCTGGCGGCCCATGCGCTGCTGGAGACCAAGGCGGAGCCCGAGGCGGTGCGCCGCGCGTGCGATTGGCTGGTGGAGCGCCAGGTCACCGACGTGGCGGGCGACTGGGCGGCGCGGCGTGGCGACGTGGCGCCCGGCGGCTGACCCTTCCATTACACCAACCCGCACTACCCGGACGTCGACGATTCGGCGGCCGTGGTCATGGCGCTGCACCGCGCCGATCCGGATCGGTACGCCGAGCCCATCGCGCGCGGTGTCGCCTGGGTGGCGGCGCTGCAAAGCCGCAACGGCGGATGGGGCGCGTTCGACGCCGATAACACGGCGTCCTATCTGAACCACATCCCCTTCGCCGACCACGGGGCGCTGCTCGACCCGCCGACCACCGACGTCACGGCGCGTTGCCTCGGCATGCTGCTGCAGGTCGGCTGGCCGGTGGACCATCCCCGGGTCAAGGCGGGACTCGACTTCCTGCCCCGCGAACAGGAACCGGACGGGTCCTGGTACGGCCGCTGGGGCGCCAATTACATCTACGGCACGTGGTCGGTGCTGGCGGCGCTAAACGCCGCCGGCGTCGACCACGGTGCGCCCGCGATGCGCCGCGCCGTCGCCTGGTTGCTGTCGCGCCAGCGCGAGGACGGCGGCTGGGGCGAGGACGGCCGGTCCTACTGGAAGGACCAGCCACGTGGCGCCGCGGGCGAGAGCACGCCGTCACAGACCGCGTGGGCGCTGCTCGGCCTGATGGCCGCCGGCGAGGCAAACAGCCCGGCGGTGGCGCGCGGCATCGCCTACCTGGAGGCCGCTCAGGGCGACGAAGGCACGTGGGACGAGCAGGCGTTCACTGCGGTCGGATTCCCGCGCGTCTTCTACCTGCGCTACCACGGCTACCGCGCGTACTTCCCGCTGTGGGCGCTGGCGCGCTACCGCAACCTGGCCTCGAGCAACACCGGGCGCGTGCGCCACGGCATTTGAGGCTCGGTGTCGTCTGTGGTCTGGTGGCCGAGGCGCGCATCGCCGCAGCGGCCGGACTCGATGCCCACGACTGCGGCGGCGATGTGGCCCGCGCCGCGCGGGCGACACGAAGCCTGATCGAGAACGGCGCCACCCTGATCGTCAGCTTCGGACTGGCCGGTAGGCTGGACCGGGCGCTCGGTCCCAGCGCGCTCGTGGTTGCCGACGCGGTGCGCGACGGCCTGGTACGCTACGACCTAGACCCGGCGTAGCCGGCGCGCCTGCGCGCCATTCTGCCGGAGGCCGTGGGCGGCGAGATCGCCGGTGTCGACCAGCCGGCCGCTACCGCGGCGGCCAAGGCGGCGATCGCGACAATCGGCGCTGTCGCGGTCGACATGGAAAGCCTCGCCATCGTGCGCATCGCCTCGGTGCCCGTGCTCGTCGTGCGCGCGGTGGTGGACCCTGTGACCATGACGTTGCCGCCGGCCGCGCGCGTGCCCTTGCGCGCGGACGGGCGGGTGGATCTGCCGCGCACCCTGGCGTCGCTCGCCCAGCACCCCGGCCAGGCGCCGGATCTCATGCGCGTGGCGCGCATGACGCGCGCCGCGTTCGCCAGCCTGCGCCGCGCGGCCGCCGTGTTGGCCGCTCAGCCCGGCTGGAACAGCTCGATCGGGTTGCCCGAGGGGCCCTCGACCAGGACCTGACGGCCTCCTGGTCCGGCAACGATGGTGTTGCGGAACCGTGCACCGCCGGCGCGCAGATCCGCGACGGTCGTCTCGATGTCAGCGACTTGCAGCACGAAGCGGCTCCAGCTCCCCGGTTCGGGCTTACGACCGTCGGGCACGGGCTTGACGGCCGAGGCCATGAGCCCGGCCAGCCACAGCGTCAGGTCGTCGCGCCGCACGATGGCCATGGCCGGGCCGAACTGTTGTTCGAGCGTGAAGCCGAGCCGATCGCGGTAGAACGCGATCGCCGCGTCCACGTCGTGCACCAGGTAACGCACGCTCGCCATGGTTCACCTCAGGCCTTGATGCGTTCGGCCTTGGCGTCGTGCATGGGGCGCAGGCTGGCGCGCGCGGCATAGCGGACGCCCGCCACCTCGATCTCGTAGCGCCCCTCGTTCACGTACTCCAGCGTCACCAGGCGTCCCGCGTCGCGCACATAGCCCATGGCGATGGCGCGCCCCAGCGTGTGGCCGTAGTTGGCCGACGTGGTCAGGCCGACCAGGGTGCCGTTCCGGTAGATCGGCTCGTTGTGGTAGAGCAGCGGCGCCGGGTCCTCGAGCGCGAACTGCACCATGCGGCGCGTGACGCCGCCATCGCGCTGGCGCAGCACCGCGTCGCGCCCAGTGAACGGCACGTTCTTGCCGAAGGCGCAGGCGAAGCCGAGCCCGGCCTCGATCGGGGTGTCCTCGCCGGTGATGTCGTGGCCCCAGTGGCGGTACGCCTTCTCGATGCGCAAGCTGTCCATGGCGTGCATGCCGCAGGGCCGCGCGCCCAGGTCCGCGCCCGCCGCCAGCACGCGATCGAGCACGGCCGGCGCGAACTCGGCGGGGATGTAGAGCTCCCAGCCCAGCTCGCCCACGTAGGAGATGCGGATGGCCATGACGGGCGCGGCGCCGATCTCGAAGCGGCGCATGGCGCCGAACGGGAACGCGTCGTTTCCGAGGTCCGCGTCAGTCAGGCGCGCCAGGAGGTCGCGGCTGCGCGGTCCCATGACACCGAGCGTCGCCCATGCGCTGGTGACGTCCTCGATGGTCACGCGCTCGCCGTCCACCGCGCGTCTGAGCCAGGTGATGTCATGGGTCGCACTGGCGCCCGCGGTGACCACCAGGAAGCTGGTTTCGGACAGCCGCGTGACGGTCAGGTCCGCCTCGATGCCGCCGCGCGCGTTCAGCCACTGGGTGTAGACCGCGCGGCCCACGGGTCCGCCCACGTCGTTGGCCGAGACGCGCTGCAACAGCTTCTCGGCGTCCGGGCCGTCCACACGGATCTTGGCGAACGAGGTCTGGTCGAACAGGCCCACGGCGCCGCGCGTCGCGCGGCATTCCTCGGCCGTGCGGTCGAACCAGTTCTGCCGGCCGAAGCTGTAGCGATAGACCGGCTCCTGGCCCTTGGCCACGTACCAGTTCGGCCGCTCCCAGCCGGCGACCTCGCCGAAACACGCGCCCAGGCTCGTCCACCTTTCGTGGAACGGCGAGCGGCGCACGCCGCGCGCGGTCGCGAACTGGCGGTAGGGCCAATGCATGGCGTAGAGCAGGCCGAGCGCCTCGGACACCCGCTCGACCAGGAACGCCGTGCGCCCCTGATGCGGCATGGTGCGGCTGATGTCCACGTCCCACAGGTCGAACGGCGCGTGGCCGCCGACGATCCACTCGGCCAGCGCCATGCCGGCGCCGCCACCCGACTGGATGCCGATGGAATTGAAGCCGGCGGCGACGAAGAAACCTCGCAACTCGGGGGCCTCGCCCAGCATGTAGCGCTGGTCGGGCGTGAAGCTCTCGGGTCCGTTGAAGAACTTGCGGATGCCCGCCTTCTCGAGCGCGGGTACGCGCTTGACCGCTGCCTCGAGCACTGGCGCGAAGTGCTCGAAATCCTCGGGCAGCTCGGTGAACGAGAAATCCTCGGGGATGCCGTCCATGCCCCAGGGCTTGGCCTTGGGCTCGAAGGCACCGAGCAGGATCTTGCCGGCATCTTCCTTGTAGTACGCGCATTCGTCCATGACGCGCAGCACCGGCATCTTGGCGTGGGCGCCCTCGATCATCTCGGTGACCATGTAGAAGTGCTCGCACGCGTGCAGCGGCACGTTGACCCCGGCCCACTGCCCGACCTGACGCGCCCACATGCCGGCGCAGTTGACCACCACGTCGGTGGCGATGGTGCCCTGGTCGGTGGCGACACCGGCGACGCGGCCGTCCTTGGTGATCACGCCAGTGACGCGCGTGTTCTCCAGGATCTTGGCCCCGCGCGCGCGGGCGCCCTTGGCCAACGCCTGGGTGGTGTCCGCCGGGTTGGTCTGGCCGTCCTTGGGGAACCAGATGGCGCCGACCACGTCGTCGACGTTGAGCAGCGGCCAGCGGCGCTTGACCTCGGCGGCGTCGATGATCTCAGCGGGCACGTCGAAGGCGCGCGCCATGCTGGCGCCGCGCTTGAGCTCGTCCCAGCGTTCATCGTTGAGCGCGACCGAGATCGAGCCGTTCTGCTTGAACCCGGTGGCCTGGCCGGTCTCGGCCTCGAGGCCCTGGTAGAGCTCGATGGAATGGCGCGCGAGCCGCGTTAGGTTGGCCGAGTAGAGCATCGCGCGCACCAGGCCCGCCGCGTGCCAGGTGGTGCCGCTGGTCAGCGGCTTGCGTTCCAGCAGGACCACGTCGTTCCAGCCCAGCTTGGTCAGGTGGTACGCGACGGAACAACCGATGATGCCGCCGCCGATGATGACGGCGCGCGCGCGCCTGGGGAACGCCATGCTCGTCCTCGCAAGATCAGGCCGATCGAGGGCCCAAACCTACACGAAGCGGCGCGGGGGGAAAGGGCAATCAGTCCGCCCAGGGCGGATCGCCGAGATCGAGCTTGTCGGGGTCGGTGAGCAGTCCGGTCACGGCGCCCACGCCGGCGCCAACCAACGCACCCTGGGCGAGCGTCAGCCCGGTGACCGCGCCGACGACCACGCCCGCGCCGGCGCCGAGGCCCGCGCCGCTGAGGCCCCGATCACCCGGTGCGGTGCCGCACGCGCCAACCAGGAGGGCGCCAAGCGCCAGGGGAACCAGTCGAGTCATGCGGTGTGCTCCGCTGCCGTGCCGATGATCGACAACGGCGGGTGGGCGCGGTGTATTCCCGCCGCCGCTCAGCCTGGATCGGCACCGGCCAGGCGCGCGCGTTCGTCGGCGACGGCTGCCTGCGTGGCTTCCAAGGTCGAGAACCCGGGCAGCAGGGTCACGCCGATGATGAAGGTCGGCGTGCCACGGATCCCCAGGCGCTGGGCCAACTCGCCATTGCGCGTGAGCAGGGCGTCGATGGCCGGGTCCGCCATGGCGGCCTCGAGCGACGCCGCGTCGTAGCCGAGCGAGCCCGCGATGGCGAGCACCTTGGCCTCGTCGATGGCGTCCTCCGAGGCGAAGATCGCGTGATGCAATGCGCCGTAGCGGCTGGCGTCCTGGCGGTGGGCCGCCAGGGCGATGCGCGCCGCGTCGACCGAATCCGGACCGAGGATTGGGAACTCCTTGAACGCGCTTCGCACGTTGGGGTCCGCCTCGACGAGCGCCTCGACGACGGGCGCCGCGCGCTGGCAGAAGCCGCAACGGTAATCGGTGAAGGCGATGACGGTGACGTCGCCGCCCGGATTGCCGACGACCGGCGTGTCGGGATCGTGGGCGAGCACATCGCGAAGGTCGATCAGCTCCTGCTCGGCCGCCACGCGCTTGGCCTCAGCCGCTTCGAGCGCCTGCTCGATGACCTCGGGGTGCGCCAGGATATAGTCGCGCACGATGGCCTCGACGGCGGCCTTGTCCGCTGGCGCCGCGTCCTCGGCGGCAGCCGGCCCGGCCACGCCCAGGGCGAGCGCATGGCGGCCGGCGACAGCATCGATCGGTGCATCGGGATACCTCCAACGGTCTAGGCCATGAACTCATAAAGGGGATTCACAAAGTTGGCGAAGGGTGATCCAAGGTCTTGGAGGAGGACCGAGGATGCCTTTACGTCGCTACGAGATCACGGACTTCGAATGGTCGATCATGCAGC
>VGDP01000015.1 GCA_016869675.1 Alphaproteobacteria bacterium
ATCGACCGTTGCTCCACCGGCGCACACGCGCCATTCTCAACCACGGACCCTGGCCGCAAATGGATGAACGTCGGGGGGCAGGTCACTTCCGCGCCGCGAACCTGATGATCAAACGCTACGGGAAGGACGGAGCGCTCGACGCGGCGGCTGCACGGGCCGGCGGCGCAAACTGGCCATAACCTACCAGACTGTGAACAAGCACCGAAGTTTGACCCTTTTCGGCGCACAACCGTGACCCCAGCGGATCGTGAAGTTTGGATGCCGCTTGAACTACTTACGGAACCCACGGTGGGGTCAGCCTTTGACGCCGATCGGTGGTCAATTCCCGTGCCGATTCACAGACTTGGGACCCAGCGCGTGGATGGGACCCATTGCGACCCGCCCCTTCGTGCCGGGTCCGAACCTAGCTGCGGGTCAGAGACGCGATGGCATCGGCCGCGAGGCAACCCGTAGCGGGGGCCCTGACCCTTGGCCACGTTGATCGTTGATAGACGCTGCACCCCACGATGCTCGGATCACACAGTAGCCAGAGCGGGTCGAAACCTGATCGCTCGCTACCTGTATGCTACCTGAAACGACCGACCATGCCGGAGTTCACAAATTGGCATTAGCGTATCTAGATGTTTCTATTTGGAAAATATGGCGTCCCCGGGGTGACTCGAACACCCGACCCGCAGTTTAGGAAACTGCTGCTCTATCCGGCTGAGCTACGGGGACGCGCGGCGCGCATGGAGCCACGGTGGGGCGCGGGCCGTCAACCGCGCCACGCCGCGACGTCGCCCCCCTCCGCGCCCCACCGTGGTGGTCGGCCCCCTTCGGAGAAACCAGGGCCCCTTCAACCGGGCACTAACCAAGCGTGCACGATGATGCGACCATGGGTCGATTGCGGCACACCATCCCGCCCGCCACGCGCCGGCCGCCCGGCGCCGACGGGCCGTTTGGCGTGCTCGACCTCAAGCTCTACCTGCGCGGCAAGGACATCTTCCGCGAGGGCGACCCTGGCCACAACGCCTACCTGGTCGAGGCCGGGATGGTCGAGATCTGGAAGGCGCTCGGCGACCGGCGCGTCGTGCTGGGGCACGTGGGGCCGGGCGGCGTCTTCGGCGAAATGGCGCTGATCGACGAAACCCCGCGCATGGCCACGGCTACCGCGCTCGGTTCCACCACGTGCGTCGTCATTCCGGACGCCATGCTATCGCGCAAGCTGGCCTCGGCCGACCCCTTCGTGCGCGCCCTGGTGCGCATCCTGATGCGCAACGTCCGCTCGCTGACCCGCGACAAGATGGTCTGCGCCGCCACCGACGACGACACAGTCCCCCATCTGATCGACTGATCGGCCAACCGCGCCAGCGGCTCCCGGACCCGCGCACCGCCGATCCCTGGGCGGACGGCTACGTGTTTTTTCGGCTGGTCAGGTCCCTCGACATGATCTACCAATTGTTAACGGCCCTGGGTCGGGGCCGCGGTGACGCAAGGACGCTTCGTACGACGACCGACGTCGCCGACAGAGGGGGAGACCGGTCATGCGCACCCCATCCGGTCACGGTTCCATCGCCAGCGGGCGGATCGACCGCCGCCGTGCGCTCGCCTTGGCGGGCGCCGGACTGCTCGGCGCCGCGCTGCCCGCTCGGGTGTGCGCGGCCGAGGAGACCACGGCCCGCTTCGTCGTCCTGCGCGAAGGCGAGAAGATCGGCGACGGCTTGGTCGCCTACGCCCGTGAACGGGAACTGCTGCGCGTGCGCGTGGACATGGAGGCCAAGGTCGACTTCGGCTTCATCACGGTGTTCCGCTACCGCCATCAGAGCGAGGAGCTGTGGCGCGACGGCCAACTTGTTGGGCTCAGCGGCACCGCCCACGACGACGGCAAGGACTACGAGATGACCGCGCGCCCGACCGCCGAGGGCCTGGCGGTCGAGGGCAGCAAGGGCAACTTCGTCGCTCCGGCGGACGTGCTGCCGCTCAGCTACTGGCACCCCGACACGGTCAAGCGGCCAACGCTGCTGGATGCGTCCAAGGGCAAGCTCTACCATGTGGCCATGGCCGGCGGCACGACCGAGACCCTGGACACGGGGACCTCGCGCGTCCTGGCGCGGCGCTGGGAGTCCTCCGGCGATCTGAAGGCCACCCTGTGGTACGACACGCTGGGCGCCTGGGTGCGCACCAGCCTGGTGAAGAAGGGCTCAGTCATCGATTTGGTCCTGATTGACCCGCCGATCCTGACCAGCGCCATGGTCGCCCCGGCGGTCGTCGATACCTGGGCCGGCAACGTGGTGCCGACGACGCTCGCGTCCAACCCGGGAAACTGAACCGGCCTCCCGCTATCCAATCGTCGGCGTCGACAAGAGCCATAGACCGAACAGCGTGTAGCCTATCATCAGCGCGGTCAGCGGCAGTTGGCCTCGCACGGCCGTGGCCGATGTCGCGGCGGCGCGCGCTGCACGCGCGTGGCTGACGGCGATGGCCGCGACGTGCGCCGCGACGATGATCGCCACCTGGACGCGCCAGACCAGGCGCACCGAGCGATGGTCGCTCAGCAGCGAGCCATGGATCGCGCCGTGACCGTCGCCCGCGCCGAGCGCCGCCAGCAGCGCGGCCCAGGCGTATTGGCCGTCGATCAGGGCGACCGGCAGATAGTGCGCCAGGTGATAGCCGAGCGCGATCGGCACCAGGGCCGCGACCGGAGCTGGTCCGCCGCCGAGCCGGCGGCTGAGCCATCGGGCGAGGCCGAAGGCGCCCGCCAGCGCGGCGAACGTGCCGATCAGGCCGCCAGTGTTGACCACGGCCACCGCGGAACGGCCGGGAAAGTCGAGCGGGTTCACCCCGACGCGGCCGAGCCACCAGAAGGTGCGCGACAGGCCGTCGAACGAGACGGTCGCGAGCGCGAGCAGGACGAACGCGGTCAGGCCCGGAACCGGAGCCGTGCCCCGCACCAGCGCCGTGCCGGGCACGCGCAGCTCAAAGGCGTCGTCGTCACCCGCGCGCCGCCCGATGGGCGCCAGCCACGACACCATGCGGAAATAGACCGAGAACGTCTCGCCGTCGCGCAACCAGGCCGCGCCGAACAGCGCGATCGCGACCCACGTGCCGAGAACATAGACCGTTACCACCCAGGCGAGCAGCGTCGGGTTCGCCGGCGTCGTGTGGATCAGCTCGAACCACGCGAACGCCGCCAGCCCCGCGAACGCCGGCCACGCGCCGAGCCACGCGGGATAGGCGAGCGGTGCCCGCCGCGCACCGGCGCGCCAGTCCGGCCAGGGTCGGATCACGGTCCACAGGTTGCCGACGATCAGGCTGAGCGTGGTGAAACCGATCCAGCCGACGGTCCACACCGTCAGCGGCAGCGGGTTGACTGTCGGATCCTGCGTGCCGGTGACGCCGACGACGACCAACGAGAAGGTCATGGCGAGCGCGGCGAGGCCGAAGGCCTGGACGAGCCAGCGCGGCGGTCGGCCGAGGAAGATGGTGCCTAGCGGCCACGCCGCCAGGCGCGGCACCAGGGCGACCAGGACGAACGAAAGGGCCACCACCAGCGTCCCGCCCAGGACGTAGAGATCGGTCGGCAGGGTCAGCACAAAGCCCTGTTCGGCGGTGTGCGCCCAGGCAGGGCCAGAGCCCAACAGCGCCGACACGGCCGCGGCACCCGCGATCGCAGCACATCGGCAACCTAGCATGGAGCAGGTCGTGCCATTCCGTACGCCACGCCTTGTCGTTCCCGGGCGCCCCGCCCGCGGCGAACCGAGTACCCAGGGCCACCCTTGGGAGCGCCGCCCCTGGATCCCCGGTCCCGGCCAGCGGTCGGCCCGGGGATGACAAGGGAGGAGGTCAAACCTCATGAAACCGCTAGGGAACCGAGCAAGACCCTACGCACACTTGGAGAAACCGCAGCTCGTGCACAGGTCGCAGCCCTCCTGGTGCACCAGCGCGGCCTGGGCGCAGCGCGGGCACTGGCGCAGCCGCGCCGTCTCGCCCACCGCGCGGGCCTGCACCTCGGTGGAGTAGCGCCGCTTCTCGGGCCGCGCCATGAAGCCGATGTCGATCATGTGCCGCTCGATCACCTCGCCGATCGCCGCCAGCAGCGAGGGCACGTAGCGCCCGTCCATCCACTGGCCGCCGCGCGGGTCGAACACCGCCTTCATCTCCTCGACCACGAACGAGACGTCGCCGCCCCGGCGGAAAACCGCGCTGATCATGCGCGTCAGCCCGACGGTCCAGGCGAAATGCTCCATGTTCTTGGAGTTGATGAACACTTCGAACGGCCGGCGCCGACCGTCCTGCACGATGTCGTTGATGGTGATGTAGAGCGCGTGCTCGCTTTCCGGCCAGCGCACCTTGTAGGTGGTGCCCGGCAACACCTCCGGTCGCGACAGCGGCTGCGTCATGTAGACCACGCCGCCGGCATCGAAGGCGTCGCGCGGCCGCACGGCGCCGGCCGGCTGGGTCAGCGGCAGTTCGGGCTCGCGCGTTTCCTTGGGAGCCTCGAGCACAGCGCCGGTCACCTCGTTGGGCCGGTAGGTGGTACAACCCTTGCAGCCGCTCTCGTAGGCCAAGCGGTAGACGTCCTTGAAATCCTCGAACGCGATGCCCTCGGGGCAGTTGATCGTCTTGGAGATCGAGGAATCGACGGCCGCCTGGACCGCCGCCTGGGTGCGCACGTGATCGGCCGGCGTCAGAGCCTGGGCGTCGACGAAGTAGTCGGGCAGCGGCGTGTGGTCGCCGAAGGCGCGACGGTAGAGCCGGTAGGCGTGGTCGCTGACCTGCTCGGTGCGGCGCGTGCCGTCGGGCATCAGCACGTTGCGTTCGAACTCGAAGGCGAACACCGGCTCCAGCCCCGAGGACACGTTGTCGGCAAGGAGCGAGATCGTCCCCGTGGGCGCGATCGAGGTGAGCAGAGCGTTGCGGATGCCGTGGCGCGCGATGCCGTCGCGCACGTCCTCGTCCAGATCGGCGACGGTCTCGCCCGCCAGATAGGCGTCGCGGTCGAACAGCGGAAACGGTCCACGTTCGCGCGCGAGCTCGACCGAGGCGAGGTAGGCCGCGCGGCGCAGCGCGTGCATCCACGCGCCCACCAGTGCCAGCGCGCGGTCGCTGCCGTAGCGCGCGCGGACCATGATCAGGGCGTCGGCGAGCCCCGTGACGCCGAGCCCAATGCGCCGCTTCGCCCTGGCCTCGTCGGCCTGCGCCGGCAGCGGAAAGTTCGAGACGTCGATCACGTTGTCCATCATGCGCACGGCGGCGCCGACCAGGCCGTTCAGCGCCGCCATGTCGAGCGCGGCGTCCTCGGTGAACGGGCTCGCCACCAGCGCCGCCAAGTTGATCGAGCCCAGCAGGCACGCGCCGTAGGGCGGCAGGGGCTGTTCGCCGCACGGGTTGGTTGCGCTGATCGTTTCGCAGTAGTGCAGGTTGTTGCGCCGGTTGATGCGGTCGATGAAGATCACGCCCGGCTCGGCGTAGGCGTAAGTCGCGCGCATGATGCGATCCCACAGGTCGCGCGCGCGCATGCTGCGGAACACGATGCCGCTGAACGACAGCTCCCACGACCGGTCGTCCTTGACCGCGTCCATGAAGGCGTCGGTCACCAGCACAGACAGGTTGAACATGCGCAGCCGACCGGGCTCGCGCTTGGCGTCGATGAACGCCTCGATGTCGGGGTGATCGCAGCGCAGCGTCGCCATCATGGCGCCGCGCCGGTGGCCGGCGCTCATGATGGTGCGGCACATAGCGTCCCACACGTCCATGAACGACAGCGGCCCCGACGCATCTGCGCCGACGCCGCGCACGGGCGCGCCCTTGGGCCTGAGCGTCGAGAAGTCGTAGCCGATGCCGCCGCCCTGCTGCATGGTCAGGGCCGCTTCCTTCAGGTGGTTGAAGATCCCCGCCATGTCGTCGGGGATGGTGCCCATGACGAAACAGTTGAACAGGGTGACCTTGCGCGCGGACCCTGCCCCCGCGAGGATTCGCCCGGCCGGCAGGAAGCGGAACCCGGCCATCGCGTCGAAGAAGTCCTGTTCGCGCCGCGCCCGGTCGGCCTCGGGTTGCGCCACGGCGCGCGCGACGCGCCGCCAAGTGTCCTCGATCGTGCGGTCGACCGGCGTGTTGTCGGCGGCCTTCAGCCGGTATTTCATGTCCCAGATCTGCAACGAGATCGGCGTGATCGGCGTGCTCATGGCGTGCGCTCGCGGTCGCTGGCGGCGTGGTCTTCGTTCACATTCTGTTCCAGTAGTGCCCGGGCCGTCAACCGCTCGGCGGCCCGCTCGATCGTGGCGGTCAGCGTGTTCATGAAGCGCTCACGGTCGAGACCGGGCGTGGTCGCGGGAAGCACCGCGACGGTCACGGTCCCGGGCCGCTTGAGGAAGGTCTTGCGGCCCCAGAACGAGCCGGCGTTGTGGGCGATCGGCACTACCGGCACGCCAAGGCCGCGGTAGAGCGCGGCCACGCCCGGATGGAACGGCCGGCGCACGCCCGGCGCCGTGCGCGTGCCCTGGGGAAAGATGACCACGGTCTGACCGCGCTTCAGCGCGCGGCGCGCGGCGACGACCATGGCGCGCATGGCGGGCGCACCACCCGCGCGGTTCACGGGGATCGCGCCGGCGCGCCAGGCGTACCAACCGTGGGGTGCGAACATCAGCTCGCGCTTCAGCACGAACGCCGGATCGCGCAGGATGCGATGCAGCATCACCGTCTCCCACGCCGACTGGTGATTGGCGGCGACGATGGCGGCCGAGGCCGGCAGGTTGACCGCGCCCTCGAGTGTCCAGCGCAGGCCGACCACATGGGCGAGCAGCAGCTCGATGCCGCGCGCCCAGAACGCCATGCTCCACGCGGCGCCGCGCCGCCAGGCCAGCAGGGGCACGCAGACGACGAGAAGGGTCACGGTCCATAGCGCCGCGAGGGTGTTGAACGCGAGCGAGCGCAGACCGATCACGGGCGCGGACTCAAGACCAGCGCCGCCAGGTACTTGGTGTATTCGCCGGCCAGCAGCGACGCGGTTCTCGGCCGCCACCACCAGTCGTCCAACCGCACCCGGTCGGCGATCACCGGGTGAGCGACGATGGTGACCTCGGGCATGGCGCGACGGAACTCGAGCAGACTGCGCGCCATGTGGTAGTTGGCGGTGACTAGGTGCAGACGCCGCACCCCGCGCGCCCGTACCCAGGCGGCGGTCTCGCGCGCGTTGCCGCGCGTGTTGATGGCGTCGTGGCCGAGCGTCACGCAGCACTGCAGCGCGTCGGGCCGTTCGCGGTCGATTTGCAGCAACTCGGTAACGTCGACGCCGCGGTAGACGCCCGAGACGAACATGTGCGCGCCGGGGTTGGCGCGCAGTATCGCCAGACCGGCGTCGAGCCGGCCGAGCCCACCGGTCAGCACGACGATGGCCTCGACCGCGCCCAGATCCCCCGGTGCCTCGCGCGAGATGGCATCGACGAAACGCGCCAGGCCGACGGCCCATGCCACGGCCACGCCGATCAGCGCGACCAGCGCGACGCGGAGCCGGCCGAGCCCGCGTCGTCGGGTCAGCCTGCGGTGCTGGGCCATGGCCGGCCGGTCAGGGCAGCCGCGCGAGCGCCCGCAGCACCGTCAGCCGCGCGACCAGCATGGCGAGGATGGCGGCCGCGAAGGGCAGCGCGGCCAGCAGCACGAAACCGGCGGGATCGAGGGAGAGGCGCGGCAACAGCGGCGCTTCGAGCCCGCGCGCCATGGCGCCGAACAGGGCGAAGGCGCCCGCTGCCAGGATCAGCCCGGCCAAGCCACCGAGAAACCCCATGATCAACGCTTGGCGCTGGAACTGGTCGGCGATGAAGCCATCCTCGGCGCCCATCAGGTGCAGGAGCTCCATCGCGTCGCGGTGCACGGCCAGGCCCGTGGTCGAGGTGAACACAACGGTCGCGATGCTGGCCAGCCCGATCAGCGCCAGCACGCCGTAGCCCACGGTCCGCACCGCGCTCACCGTGCGCGCCAGAGGCGCGAGCCACGCTCCCGCGTCGTCGACCTGGGCCCCGGGCGCCACCACCGCGACCGCCGCGCGTACCTGGTCGAGCGTCGCGCCGCCGGTCGGCGCGAGACGCACATCGATCAACAGCGGAATCGGCAGATTACCGGCGGCGGCCGCGCCGAGCTCGACGGTGATGACGCCCGACTGGGAGGCGCGCCAGCGCTCGGCGGCGCCACCCAGAGCCAGGGCGATGACCAACGCGATCGCGGCGATGAACACCAGCAGCCAGATAATCCACGGCAGGAAACGGTCGGTGGCGTCGCCGCCCAGCGGCAGCGACCATTCGGACCGTCTCACTGCAGCCGTCCGGCGCGACGCTGGCCCACCGCGACCTGGCCTTCGTTGATGCGTAGCGTCGCGAAGGGGAAGCGGACGGCGAGCGTCTCATTGTGCGTGGCCATGACCACCGTCGTGCCGATCTTGTTGAGCTCGGCGAACAACTGGGTCAGCCGCAGGCCGAGATCGGGGTCCAGGTTGCCGGTCGGTTCGTCCGCCAGCAGCAGGCTGGGCCGCGCCACGATCGCGCGGGCGATGGCGACCCACTGCTTTTCACCGTCCGACAGCACAGGCAGGCGCGATTCGACATGGTGGCCGAGCCCGACCCAGTTGATCAGCTCGCCCACGTGCTCGCACACCGAGCCCGCGCGCAGGCCCGCCAGACACAGCGGCAAGGCGACGTTGTCGAACACGGTCAGATGGTCGAGCAGGCGGAAGTCCTGGAACACGATGCCGATGCGTCGGCGCAGCGCCGGCAGTTCGCGGCGCGGCGTCTCGGTCAGGTCGCGGCCGAACAGTTCGACCGTGCCGCGGGTCGGCCGCAGCGCCAAGTACATCAAGCGCAGCAGCGAGGACTTGCCCGGACCGCTGGGCCCAACCAGGAAATGGAACGACCCCGGCTCCAACTCGAACGACACGTCGCGCAGTACCTGCGGGCCGTTGCCATAGCGCAGGCTGACGCCCTGAAAGCGAATCAACGCCTCTGACCTCGGGTACTCCGTTGGCGCCGCACGCGGGGCACCATGACATAGGGGCCAGGTCGGGTCCAGGCAGGGCGCTGCGCTTGCCACGGCACGAGCCGGCCCCTATACAGCGCATGACTCGTCTCGGCCATCGTCAACGGACGACCCCGGCGGCGCGGACCCGACCCATGATCCTCACCTGTCCCGCCTGTCAGACGCGTTACCTGGTCGACTCAACCAAGCTGGGCGCGCGCGGCCGGACGGTGCGCTGCGCCCGCTGCGGCGAGACCTGGAACCAGGCGCCACCGCCCGACCAGCCGAAGCCGTTCGAGACCGTGGAGCCGGCCGCCGCGCCGGAACCGGCCACCACCGCTACGGACCCGTCTGGCCCTAGCGCCACGCCGGCGGCGACGCCCGCCACGCCGCGCCCGTTGCGCCGCAACCTGCCGGCCCTGCCCGCGCGCCGCGGATCGAATCCGTTCCTGGTGTTGGCGCTCGCGCTGCTGATCCTGATCGGGCTCGGCGCCCTGGTGGTGACCGAGCGCGCGCGGATCGTCGCGCGCTTCCCCGCGCTCGGTCCGGCCTACGCGGCGGTCGGGCTGGCGGTGCCCGATCCGCTGGCTGGCCTGCGCATCGTCGACGCCAAGGTCGAGCAGGTGAAGGACGGCGACGTGATCGTCGTCGTGGTCAGCGGCGCGATCGCCAACGAATCCGACCGCGTCGCGCCCGTGCCGCGGCTGAAGGCCCTGTTACTCGACACGTCGCGCCAGGAGATCGCGTCCTGGACGTTCTTGCCTGCGGGCGAGCGGCTGTTGCCGGGCGAACGGGTCCCCTTCCTCGATCGCTTCCTGGACCCGCCCGAGGGTGCGGTCGACTCGGCCGTCGTGATCGACACCGGACGCTGAAAGTGGCGCGCGTCCTGATCGCCGACGACGAGCCGACGGAACGCCAGGTTTTGGCCCACGGCCTGTCCCGCCACGGCCACGACGTGGTCGCGGTCGCCGACGGTGCCGAGGCGGTGACCGCCCTGACCACCGCGCGCTACGACGTGCTGGTCGCCGACATCGTCATGCCGGTCATGGACGGCATCGCGCTGGCGCTCAAGGCCTCGGCCGACCACCCCGAACTCAGGATCTGCTGGTCACCGGCTACGCCGCCGAGCTTGCGCGCGCGCGCAACCTCGAGGCCGTGGTCCAGCGCGTCGTGAGCAAGCCCTACGCCATCGCCGACATGGCGGCGCTGGTGGCGGAGCTGGCGCGGCCGGGCTGACGCGGCGCCGCGAGATCCTAGAACCCTGCCTTGACCTCCTCCCACATGCTGGTCAGCCGGTCCAGATCGGGCAGAGGCTTCATGAAGTAGGCGTTGCCGAGGTAGCTGACCGGGTCCTGCGGGATGTTGAGCTAATCGAGCACGGCTGGGTCGACCATGCCGTAGGACTTGGCGTTGGCATGGCCGTAGCCCCACTGGGTGATCTCGTAGACCCCCGTCTCGGGGCCGATGAACCCGTCGATGACCTCGTAGGATCGCTGCAGTCACGCCTCGCCCTGATCCTCGCTGGCCGGGCAACGGCAAACACCGCACACCCATGTGAGCGCGCCTTCCTTCGGCTGCATGAACTGGACCGGCAGACCCTGTTTGACAAGCGGCGTCACCGAGTAGCCGTAGCCGACGAAGGTGACGATCTCGCCGCTCACGATCATCTGCTGCACGCCCGTCGGATCCGACGAGTAGGTGCGCAGCAGCGGTCGCTGCTTCACGAGCGCATCGCGGACTCTTTGAACGTCGGCCTCGGTCATCGCGTAGGGATTGATGCCTAGATAGAGCGCTGCGCAGGCGATCGCCTCGTCGACCGATTCGACCATAGCCAGCTTGCCCTCGTACTTGGGGTCCCAAAGGATGTTCCAGCTGGGCTGGTCGACATACTCCGGCGCCAAATCCGTACGGAAGATGACGGACACCTGGCCCCAGTCGATGGGCACCCAGTAGCGCTTGCCGTCGATGACCGCGTCGGGCACGTCGGTCAGCGTCGGGATCAGGTCGTTGAAGTACTGCAGCCGGTTGACGTCGATCTCGGCAATCAATCCAGCGTCGTAGAAGCGGCGAATCCAGTTGGCGCACGGTGTCAACGCGTCGGGCGCGAAGCCCGCCCGCATCTTAGCGAAACTGTCCTCCTGGGACTCGAACATCGAGAAGTTGGACGTGCAGCCGTACTTGGCGACGTAGCTCACGTTGTAACCGGGGTCTTCCGAACCGACCCAGGCCAGCGTCAACGGGTGGCCATCGCCGCATTCATCGGCACGGGCCCGGCCGATCATGGGCACCGAGACGAGACCAAGACCCAAGGCCGACAAGCCACGGGCGACATGGCGGCGGCTGAGCGCGTTGATGAACGGCGACATGACCATCTCCTTCGGAGACTAAGCGGTGCGGCGCTCCATTGGCGCACGACGTTTCGTCAGGATGCGCGGTACGATCGACTCCACGGCGAAGGGCACAGCATCGCCGAGGGCGAGGGTCAGTTCCCGCGCGAAGCGGTGGCCGGCATGGACGGCCGCGGCGATGGTGCCCGGCGCCAGGCAATCGCCGACACGGCTGACGTCCGCGATGCCGGCATCGGCCAACGCCCGGTCGTCCGCCACGAGATCCTCGTAGAGCGCGTCGTCCGGCAAGCGCGACGTCACCATCACAATGCCGGCAGCCGGCAGGGTGCGGCGGCGTTCGGTGAATTGGCACGCCAACTCGACCGCGCCGTCGTTGACGGCGATCAGGTTGTGGCTGGCGATCACGTCGACCCCGAGTTCCAGAAGACGCTTTTGGATGCGCCACTGTTCGAGCGTCGCCTCGGTCCAGATCGAAGCGAGCGCGGCTGGCGTCACCAGCGTGACCTGACGACCGGCGACGCGCAGCGCCTCGGCCAAGACGCCGCCCATATAATAGTGGTCGTCGTCGAAGATCACCACCGGGTCGGCGGGCAGCACATCCGCCATGATGTCGTGGGGCGTATGGACGTTCGGGCGGTCGGTGCCTGGGATCGCTGTCCGGTTGGTCCGACCGAAGCCATCGCTGCGCCAGCGCGATCCCGTCGCGATCACGACGCGCGCCGCGCCGAAGCCCAGGACGTCGGCCGCCGCCATGCGGCGCGCCTTGAACACCTCGACGTTGCGCATCTTGTCGATCTGCCCGACGCGCCAGTCGCGCACGCGCGCCCACGCGGCGATGCCGGGCAGGCGGTACTCGTCCGCGACGCGGCCGCCAAGTGCATCACGTGCTTCCGCCAGGATGACGCGCGCGCCGCGCTGGCCAAGCGCCCGTGCCGCTTCGAGCCCGGCTGGGCCTGCGCCGACAACCAGGAACGACTCCTTCGAGCGCCGCGCCGGGATGCTCTCAGGGTGCCAGCCGCAGCGCCACTCCTCGCCCATGGTCGGGTTCTGGGTGCACCGCATGGGCGCGCCGATCACTTCGCCCGAGACGCAGATGTTGCAGCCGATGCACTCGCGGATGTCGTCGAGCCGCCCCTCCTCGATCTTCCTGGGCAGGAATGGGTCGGCGATCGAGGGGCGCGCCGCGCCGATCATGTCCATGACGCCGCGACGGATCGCCGACACCGTCGCATCCGGGGAGGTGTAACGGCCGACGCCCACGACGGGCTTGCGCGTCACCTGCTTGACGAAGGCGATGAACGGCTCGTGCGACCCTTCGAACCCGAAGCGCGACGTGATCGAGTCTTAGTTCCAGTCGCTGATGTTCACATCCCACAGGTCGGGCAGGTCGGCCAGGGCTTCGACCACGGCGCGCCCATCGCCGTCGGGCCCTTGGTTCGTCTCGACCGTGAAACGGATGACGATAGCGCACGTATCGCCGGCGACCTCCTTGGCGTCCTCGAGTGTTTCGCGCAGCAGGCGAAGGCGATCCTCGAAGCTACCGCCGTACTCATCCGTGCGCCGGTTGTGGCGGCGCGACAGGAAGTGGGACTGCAGTGTCGTATCGTGTCCGTCATAGACATAGATGACGTCGAAGCCCGCCTTCTTGGCGCGCCGTACAGCATCCTTGTGCCAGCGTCGGAACGCCGCGATCTCGGACTTGGCCATCGCGCGGGCCTGGATCGGGTGATAGCCGAAGCCGAAGTCGATGGACGGCGCGATCGGGATCTCGCGGCTGAAGTTGTTGGGCATCCCGCCACCGTTGTGGACCAGCTCGATGCCCGCCAGCGCGGCGTGCGCGTGCACCGCGTCGGCCATGCCGGCCAGGATCGGCAGGTCCTGGTCGTCCCAAAGCCGCACCAAGCAGTGGGACGCCACGTCCGCCGAAGGATGGATGTCGCATTGCTCGGTGCACACCACGGACCAGCCGCCCTCGGCCTTCTGGCCGCGCATCGCAATCATGCTGCTGGGATAGAGGCGTCCCATGCCGTTGCAGTGGGGCACCTGGTAGAAGCGGTTGCGTGCCGTCAGCGGGCCGATGCGGATCGGTTCGAACAGGATGTCGAAGCGCGGATCGCGAGTCATGTCACCTCGAGGGACGCATGCGATCCGGATACACTATCGGGAGGTCGAACGCCGGACCGCACCGCACGGCGCCGCATGGCCTGCCCTGGCGACGCGGGAGCCCGCCATCAACGTCCGAGCAGCGGGTTCGGATTGTCGGCCTGCGCACCGCCGCTGCCGTAGGGCCGCGTCAGGATCTCGAGCAGGTGGCCGTTGGGGTCCGCGAAGTAGACGCCGCGGCCGTCGTCCCAGCGGTTGATACGGCCGGGCTCGTGCTTGTAGGGGTCGGCCCAATGGGGCAGCCGGCGTGCCAGGATGCGTCCGAAGATCGCGTCGAACTCGGCCTCGCCGACCAGGAAGGCGAAGTGGCGTGGGGCGATCGGCTGATCCGTTTCCATCAGATCGAGCGAGGTCGCGCCGACCCGAACCACGGTGAAGGGACCGAGCGTCCGGGGTGCCGGCAGGCCGAGGATTTCGGTCATGAACCGCGCGGTCGTGCCCGCGTCGCGCGCGTGAACAATCGTGTGGTCGAGGGTGACGGTCATGGCGCGGGCCGGCCGGGACAACCGTCCATCAGAATCGCCGCAGCAGCCGTTCCAGGTAGTTCTGCTCCAGAGCCGGCCGGCGCCGGTCACCGGCGCGGCGGTAGATCTCCTCCAGGATCTCCTGGATCTGCTGCATGGACGCCTTGTCGGTGATCGCAATATCGCTGGCGTCCTCCAGCCCCTGGCCCAGCACCGGCCGGCCCATAGGGTCGCGCGGCGCCGAGAAGAAGCCGATGTTGTCGCGGCCCGAACCGTCGGCCATCTCCTGGGTGAAGCTTTCAAGCAGGGTCTGGGCGCCCTGCTGCAACTGGTCGAGCGCGTCGGTCTGCGGCCCCAACGCCTGGCCCGGGTTGGCGTCCATCAGCGCGCGCAGCGCGCGGCCCATGGCGCGTTCGGCCCGGCCGAACGAGCGCGGCACGTCGAAGCCGCCGTCGCCCAGCCGTTCCATGAACTGCTGCAGGCCACGCATCAGGGATTCCTGGTTGGCGGCGCCCAGCCGCATCGCCTCCAGGTCCTGTTCGCGCTGCAGCCCGCCATAGGTCTCGTCGAGCAGCTCGCGCTGGCCCTTCATGAGCTGGCGCAGGTTCTGCATCATGGCCGCGGCCTCGGAGCTCAGCCCCTGGTTGAGGCTGGCGGTCCGACCGGCCTTCAGGTTCTCGAGGATCTCCTGCAGGCGCGCGAGCATGGCACGCGCCGCCTCGCGCGAGCCGGAGCGCATCAGCTCGCGCGCCTCCTCGATCATCTGTTGTAGCTCGCCCGATTCGATCGCCTGGTTGACCGTGTCCTCCTGGCCGAGCGCCTCCTGGTCCTCGGCCGAGGCCTGCTTGGCCAGTTCGCGCAGGAACTCGTTGAGCGCCTGATCGAGCTGGTCGAGCAGTTCCTGGATCTGCGCCTCGTCGACACCCTCGGCCAGCGCTTCGAAGATGCGCTGCTGCAGGTCGCGCAACGCCTGCTCGGCCAGGGCGAGCGGCCCGTCCTCGATGGCGAGCGCCGTGTACCACAGAAGCTCCTGCACCGGCGTGATGGCGCCCTCGCCTTCCTCCAGCACCAGGCGCGCGCTGGCCGCGGAGAGGGCGAGCGTCACCCCGGCGCGGTCGAGGTAGCGTTCGGGCCCGGTCGACAGCGCGCGCAGGATCTCGGCCACCTCGCGCCGCTTCCCGGGTTCGAGCGTCAGACGGCGGCGCTGCTCGACCACGAGCCGCGCGACCGGGTGGCTGAACAACCGCTCGGGCAGGACCAATGCCTGTGTCTCGCTGCGTCCTTCCTGGCCGAGCCCGTCGGTGGCGACGAGCCGCACCTCGACCTCGGTGCCGGCCCAGGGGTGCGCGGTCAAGTCGTGGAAGCTGGCGGCGGCCGCCTCCTTGGCGCCGGGGGTTGGCAACGGCACGGCGATGTCGATCGTCCCGTCGTCGCCGCCCACGCGCGTGAAGATGGCGTGCACATTGTCGAGCGCGTAGTCGTCGCGCGCCACGTAATCGATCTGCACGGCGCCGCGCAGGGACCCGGCCACGGGGCGCGCGAAGGCCGCGCTGGGCGGCAGGTCCGGCACCATCGCGATGGGCCAGGACGCGAACTCGGTCTCGCGTCGCGCTATGGTCAGGCGATCGCCGGCGTTCATGAGCATGTGCAGTTGGTACGTCGACGGCCCGGCCGTCTCGAACGTCGTCGTGGCGCCGCCAAACGCGACCGTGGGCGCGACCCGGCCGCCCTCGAACTGGGCGAGCAGCACGCTGCCGGCCGGGATCGTCACGGGCGCCTCGGACGCCGCTCCGACCTCGAGCCAGACCGGCGGCGCGCCGGTGTACTCGGGCGGCGTGATCCACAGGGCGAACTGCCAGGGCTCGGCCGCCGCCAACGGCGTGATGGTCGGCGCCAGCGCGCCCAGCACACGCGCGCCCCGCTCAGGCCCCGCCGCGGCGAAACCGACCAGCAGCACCAGTGCCAGGGCGACGCGAAGCGCCAGCGGATCGCCCCGCGCCATGCCCGGCGAGGGCAAGCCGACGCGCAGGCGCCGGGCCGCCTCGGCCATGCGCCGCCGGTGCGCCTCCCAAAGGGCCCGCGCCAGCGGATCGCGTGGATCCGTGACGAGTTCGTCCTCGAGCGCCGTCAAGGGCCGGTGCGCGATGCCGCTGGCAACTTCGAGCCGTCGCCGCACGGCGGCTACATCAGGAGACTGGAACGATCGCACGCCACGGCGCAGCGCGAGCACGAACGCCATGGCGAAGCCGGCCATGACCCCCGCGTGCAGCCAGCCGGGCAGCCACGGGAAAACGCCGAGCAGCGCCAGCGAAAGGAAGACGCCACCGACGCCCACGGCCGGCCACAGGGCGGGCCACAGCGATTCCCATGCCAGCGCGCACCACGCCAGCGCGACGCGCCATCGCGGTACGGTGCGCGCGCCCGGGGTCATGCCCGGGGTCATGATGGAGCGGCCGTCATCATGCCGCGCCCTGGGTCGAAGCGGGCGCCAGCCATGGTGGCATCGCCTCGAGCGCAATCGATTCCTCGAACGTCGGGCGCCGCCGGATGATCTCGGCACGATCTCCGCGCACCATCACCTCCGGGATCAGGGGACGCGCATTGTAGCAGGACGCCATCACCCGGCCGTAGGCGCCGGCCGCGTCGATCACCAAGACGTGACGGGCGGCCACCGGCGGCATCGGCCGGGCGCGCGCGAACACGTCCGAGCTTTCGCAGATCGGCCCGACTACGTCGACCAGGGATTCGTCCTCGGTTCGGGGCCGCACGACCGGGCGGATGCCGTGGTAGGCGTCGTACATGGCCGGGCGCAGCAGGTCGTTCATGGCCGCGTCGACCACCACGAAGCGCGTGCCGTGACTTTCCTTGGTGGCGACGATCCGCGTCACCAGCACGCCCGCCATGGCGACGATCGAACGGCCCGGTTCGATAGCGACGTCGACCAGCAGGTCGCCGATCGCCTCGGCGATGACACGGCCGTAGTCCGCCCGGCTGGGCGCCTCGGCGTCGTCGCGGTAGGCGACGCCAAGCCCGCCGCCGAAGTCGAGCGTAGCGACCGGCAGGCCCTCGGCGCGCAGCGTCCGCGCCAGGCCCGCTAGGGCGCCGAAGGCGGCCCGGAACGGCGCCAGCGACAGGATCTGCGAGCCGATGTGCAGCGCCAGGCCGCGCGGCGCGAGCCGGCGGTCGGCGGCCATGCGCGCGTAGAGGGCCGGCGCGTCGACCATGTCGACGCCGAACTTGTCGCCCTTGCGGCCCGTGGCGATCTTGTGGTGCGTGCCGGCGTCGACGTCGGGGTTGACGCGCAACGCCACCGGCGCCGTCACGCCGTGGTCTCCGGCGATGCGCGCGATCGTGTCGATCTCGGCCGCCGATTCCACGTTGAACTGGCGGATCCCCGCGTCGAGCGCCTGAACGATCTCGGCCGGCGTCTTGCCGACGCCCGAATAGATAATGCGCCCGGGCACGATGCCGGCGGCGATGGCGCGTGCGATCTCGCCGCCCGAGACCACGTCGGCCCCGGCGCCCCGGCGCGCCAGCGTCGCGATCACCGCCAGGTTGTCGTTGGCCTTGACGCCGTAGGCGACCAACGCGCGCAGCCCGGCGTCGGCCAGGCCGCGCGCGTAGGCGTCGTAGCTCGCCTCGATCGCGCCGGCGGCGTAGACGTACAGCGGCGTCCCGACCTCGTCGGCCAGGTGCGCGAGCGAAACTCCCTCGGCGTGCAGCACGCCGTCGCGGTAGGCGAAAGCGGTCACGATGCCGGCTCCTCTGCGTCTTCTTCGTCGTCCTCGGGCGGCGGCGCCAGCGGCCCCTTGCGGCCGCACGCGGCGACCGCCGCCGCCAGCAGCGCGGCCAGGAAGGCACGCACCGTCACGCCCCGCCCCCAAGGTACCGGGCGCGGGCGGCGCGGGCGGCCTCGGCCACGCGCGCGGGCGCGGTGCCGCCCAGGCTGGAACGGCTGGCGACCGAGGCCTCGACCGTCAGCACGGCGCGCGCCGCCTCGGTGATGGCGGGCTCGACCGCCTGCATCGCCGAAAGGCTCAAGCCGTCGAGGCCGACGCCCTCCGCCTCGGCCAGGCGCACCAGACGGCCGACCGCGTGGTGCGCCTGGCGGAACGGCAGACCGGCCGCGCGCACCAGCCAGTCCGCTAGGTCGGTGGCGGTCAGGTAGCCGGCCGCGCACGCCGCGCGCATGGCGGCGGGACGCGCCTCGAGGCCCGCGATCATCTCACGGCTGGCGGCGAGGCAGAGCAAGAGGGTCTCGACCGCGTCGAACAGCGGCTCCTTGTCCTCCTGCATGTCCTTGCCGTAGGTCAGCGCCAGGCCCTTCAGCACAGTCAAAGTCGCGATCAGCGCACCGCTGACGCGCCCGGCCTTGCCGCGCACCAGCTCGGCCGCGTCCGGGTTGCGCTTCTGCGGCATCATCGAGGACCCCGAGGTCAGCGCCTCGGGCAGGGTGACGAAGCCGTAGGCCGGCGAGGCCCACAGCACCAGTTCCTCGGCCAGGCGCGACAGGTGCGTGGCCGCCAGCGCCGCCGTGGCCAGCACCTCGACCACGAAGTCGCGGTCGGCGACCGCGTCCATCGAGTTCGCGCACGGCCGCGCGAAGCCGAGCGCGCGGGCCGTGGCCGCGCGGTCGATCGGGAACGACGTGCCGGCCAGCGCCGCGGCGCCGAGCGGGCATTCGTCGAGCCGCCGGCACGCGTCGGCCACGCGGCCGCGGTCGCGCCCCACCATCTCGACATAGGCTAGCAGGTGATGGCCGAAGGTCACCGGCTGGGCCGGCTGCAGGTGAGTGAAGCCGGGCATGACGGTGCCGGCGTGACGTTCCGCCTGATCGATCAGCGCCGCCTGCAGGCCCGCGAGCTCGGCGTCGATGCGCTCGCACGCCGCGCGCGTCCACAGACGCAGGTCGGTCGCCACCTGATCGTTGCGCGAGCGCGCGGTGTGCAGCCGTCCGGCGGCGACGCCAATCAGCTCGGCCAGCCGCGCCTCGATGTTCATGTGGATGTCCTCGAGATCGTCGCGGAAGGTGAAGCGGCCTTCGGTGATCTCGGCGGCGACGCGGTCGAGCCCCTCGAGGATCGCCTTACCGTCCGAGGCCGGGATGATGCCCTGGGCGACGAGCATGGCGCAGTGCGCCTTCGAGCCTTCGATATCCTCGGCCCACAGGCGCCGGTCGAAGCCGATCGAGGGGTTGATGCGCGCCATGACGGCCGACGGCCCAGCTACGAACCGCCCGCCCCACAGGGGGTTGACCGTCTTCTTGGTGTCCTCGCTCACGCACGCCTCCGCCGGCTGAAGCACTACCTTCCCAGCGTTGCGCGCGGCGATCAAGCCCGCTCGGTGGCGGCACGCCCCCCGCGCCTGCTATCTGTGGAGCGCGATCCAGGAGGCAGCCATGTACCCGTTGTCCAAGCGCCTGCGCGCCCTGCAGGCCCGTGCCCGGCGTTACGTCGACGCCGAGCTGATCCCGTGGGAGGTCCACGCGGAGATGCACGAAGGCGAGATTCCGCCCGAGGTGCGCGCCCGGCACAAGGCCCTGGCCAAGCGGCTCGGCCTGTGGAACACGGCTCTGCCGGTCAAGCACGGCGGCAACGGGCGGAGCGCGCTGGACGACGTGATCGCCCAGGAACAGTTGGGCCGCGCGACCAACGCGCTCGGCTGGGTCATCCCCAACACCAACCCCTGGATGGTCGAGGTGGCCAGCGCGCGCCAGATGCGCGCGTGGGTCAAGCCGACGATCCAGGGCGCGCGGGCCGGCGCCTACGCCATCACCGAGGAAGGCGCCGGGTCCGACGTGGACGCGATCCAGGCCACCGTCGAACGCCGTCGCGGCGGCTACGTGCTGAACGGCGTCAAGTGGCACGTCACCAGCGCCAACAAGGCGGACTACTTCATCTTCCAGGGCAAGCTGACCGGCGGCCGGCACAAGGGCGAGCACGTGCTCGTGTTGGTCGACAAGGACACGCCGGGCATCCGCACCGTGCGCTCGCCGGCCTACACCCACAACTACGCCTCGCACCACCCGATCTTGGCGTTCGAGGACGTGGTCGTGCCGGCCGCCAACTTGGTCGGCCGCGAAGGCGGCGGCATGGCGTGGACCTACGCCTGGTTCCGCGAGGAGCGGTTGGGCATCGCCTCGCGCTGCTGCGGCGCCGCCGACCGCCTGATCGAGGAGGCGACCGCCTTCGCCAAGGGCCGCGTGCAGTTTGGCCAGCCGATCGCCGAGAACCAAGCGATCCAGTTCATGCTGGCCGACAGCATGACCGAGCTGTGGGCGGCGCGCCTGATGACCTACCAGTGCGCCGAGGCGATCGAGCGCGGCGCCGACGTCAAGGCCAGCCACGCCCAGTGCTCGATGGTCAAGCTTTACGCCTCAGAAATGGCCAACCGGGTGGCCGACCGCGCGGTGCAGATCTTCGGCGGGCGCGGCTACATGCGCGAGAACGTGGCCGAGCGGTTCTTCCGCGAACTGCGCGTCGACCGCATCTGGGAAGGCACCAGCGAGATTCAGCGCCTGATCATCGCCAACGGGCTCTACAAGCGCGGGCTCGCGCCGCTGGTCGGGTAGAGCGTTAGCCGGCCGCGATCAGGTCGGCGAAGTCGCGCAGGTAGACTGCACCCTTCACGGTGGTCTGGACGTGGACGACGCGACGGTCGTTCTCGTCGCGCGCGCGCGTCACAAGGCCCTGGCGTTCGAGCGCAGCGACCGCCCGGCTGATCGCCTGGTGCGGCACGTCAAAGGCGGTGGCCAACGCCACCACCGTGTGCGGCGGCGGCTGGGTGTAGACCTGCAGCAGCACCGCGAGCTGGCGCGCCGAAAGGTCCGGCCCGGGCAGGCGCAGGCTGGCGACCAGGGCACGGCGCCAGGCGTCCAGCGCCGCCGCGGGACCCGCCGTCATGCGGCGGCGCGCGCCGCCCGGAACGGCTCCAGCGCCACGTCGCCGCCGTCGGCGAACAGCGCGAAGTCCTGGGGCACCTCGCGCCACCAGTCCTCGGCCTCGTCGAGCGCCTCGGACAGCACCAGCACCGAGCCGTCGCCCGGTACCGGGCGGAAGCCATGGGCCGGGTCGTAGAAGCGCTCGCCGGTGCAGAAGAAGAGCGACGGCGCCTCGGCGTCCGAGGCGTAGCGCATCGCACACAGCGCGCGCCCGTCGCTTACCGCGGCGGTCATGCGCAGCGGTTCCGCGATGCCGTGCTCGACCATCATGGCCTCGATCTCGGCGACGGTGCGGCGCAGCGCCTCGAGCGGGTCATCGCGCAGGCCGTGGCCGAGCGCCAGAAGGAACATCGCCTCGGAATCCGTGCCGCCGCGCCGATGGTTGTAGAGATCGGGCTTGATGCGCATGTCGAGTTCGCGCCGGATGCGGTCGTAGCAGCCGATCTGGCCGTTGTGCATGAACAGCCAAGTATCGACGCGGAACGGATGGCAGTTGATGCGCGCCGGCGGCGCCCCGGTCGAGGCACGCACGTGCGCCAGGAACAGGTGCGAACGAGTCTGTTCGGCCAGCTCGCGCAGGTTGGCGTCGTTCCACGCGGGCATCACGTCGCGGTAGAGCCCGGGCAACGGCCGGTCGCCGTACCAGCCGAGCCCGAAGCCGTCGCCCTGGGTCTTCAGGTGCGAATGGCGCGCGGCTAGGCTCTGGCGCACCAGACTGTTCTCGGGCTTGACCAAGAGCTCGTCCAGGAACACCGGCAACCCGGCGTAGGCCAGCCATCGGCACATGCGATCGGTCCTTCGTCCTCCGCGTAGGTGGCGGCACGACAATAAGCGTTGCGCCGGGCCGAGGCGAGCCGAGTTGGCACGGGCACCAAGCGGGGGTCCTTTCAAGTACGTGACAAGACCCTAAAATTCGATTTACTGCGCGTCATGTCCGCGACCGAGACCCTGATTTCCCTGTTCGGCGCCGCCGCGCTGCTGCTGTGGGGCGCGCGCATGGTGCGCACCGGCGTGGTGCGTGCATTCGGCGCCGACCTGCGGCATTGGCTGGGCCACGCCGCGCGCTGGCGGCTGGGCGCGCTGGGCATGGGGCTGGTCGCCACGGTCGCCATGCAGAGTTCCACCGCGACGGCGGTGATGGTCGCGTCGTTTACGGCCGGCGGGCTGATCGCGACTGGCCCGGCGCTGGCCGCGATGCTGGGCGCCGACATCGGCACCAGCCTGGTTGCCCAGGCCCTGACCTTCGACCTGGGCATCGTCCAGAGCCTCCTGGTGCTGGGCGGCGTGATCGTCTTCCTGTCGGGCGAGGGCAACGTGCGGCGCGCGCTGGCGCGTGTCGCCATCGGCCTCGGCCTGATGCTGCTGGCGCTCAAGCTGATCGTGGCCGCGTCGGTACCGTTGCGCGACTCGCCGGTGGTGGCCGAGGTGCTGCACGCGCTCGCGCGCGAGCCCGCGCTCGCCGTGGCGATCGGCGCGCTGCTGACCTGGCTGTGCCATTCCAGCCTGGCCTGTGTGCTGCTGGTCGCGTCGCTGGTGCGGGTCGGCGTCGTCGACCTGCCGCTCGGCTTCGCCCTGGTGCTGGGCGCCAACCTGGGCGGCGGCCTGCCCGCCCTGATGGCGACGCTGCCCATGGGGCCGGCGGCGCGCCGACCGGCCGTGGGCAACCTGATGTTCAAGCTGGTGGGCGTCGTCGTCGCCCTGCCGCTGCTGAGCCTGGCGGCGCCGTGGATCGCCCGCGTTGACACCGACGCCGTGCGCCAGATCGTCAACCTGCACACCGCCTTCAACCTGGCGCTGGCGACCCTGGGCATCGCCTTCACCGGCGTGATCGGTCGCCTGTGCGACGCCCTGTTGCCGATCGCGGCCAAGGGCGAGGACCCGACCAGGGCGCGCTACCTGGACCGGTCGTTGCTGGATACGCCCGAGGTCGCGCTGGTCAACGCCGCGCGCGAGACCCTGCGCATGGGCGACACGGTCGAGACCATGCTGCGCGACAGCCTGGAGGCGCTGCGCGGCGCCGACCGCGGCCAGATCGAGGCGATCACGGCGCGCGACGACGTGGTCGACGCGCTGCACGAACAGATCAAGCTCTACGTCACTGCCTTGCGCCGCGAGGCGCTGGACGACGCCGAAAGCCGCCGTTGCACCGAGATCATCACCTTCACCACCAACCTCGAGCATATCGGCGACATCATCGACAAGAACCTGATGGAGCTGGCGACCAAGAAGGCGCGCGGCCGCCTGCGCTTCTCCGACGAGGGCTTCGCCGAGATCAACGCGCTGCACGCCCGCGTGCTCGACAACCTGCAGCTCGCGCTCGCCGTGTTCGTCTCCGACGACGCCGAGATCGCGCGCCGCCTGCTGTCCGAGAAGGTCGAGGTGCGCCGGCTGGAGCGCACGGCGTCGGACAACCACATGGAACGGCTGAAGGCCGGCCTGGTCGAGAGCATCGAGACCAGCGCCGTTCATCTGGACGTGCTGCGCGACCTGAAGCGCATCCATTCGCACATCGTCGCGGTCGCATACCCGATCCTGGAGCGCACCGGGGAGTTGGCGGCGAGCCGCCTGCTGCCGACGCAGGCGTCCGACGACGACACGCGCCCCGACGGGCCGGCCCATCACAGCGCGCCGAGCAGCCCGACCTCGCGGTAATAGCGTTCGGCGCCCGGGTGCAGCGGCACGGGAACGCCCTGCAGGGCGAACTCGAGCCGGATGTCCTTGCCCTTCTCGTGGCCCTCGTCGAGCAGGCGGCGGGTGCTGTCGTGCCACAGGACCGCCGTGACGCCGTGCACCAACTCCTCGTCTTGCTCGGCGGCGACCAGCCAAAGAGCAGCCACGCTGAGCGTCTCGGTCGTGTTGACCCCGTGGTAGACGCCGAACGGTACGAAGTCGCGGGTGAAGAACGGCTGCTGACGCAACAGGTCGTCCAAGGCGGCGCCGGCGATCGGGACCAGGGTGATCGCGATGGTTTCGGCCAGGTCGCGCACCGCCGCGGTGGGATAGCCGGCGATGATGAAAAAGGCGTCGATCTGGCCGTCGATCAAGGCTGTTGACGCCTTGTCGGGTTTGAGCAGCACCGGCTCGACCGACGCCTCGCCAACACCGAACGCGGTCAGGATCGAGCGCGCGTCGACCAGGGTGCCCGAGCCTTCCTCGCCCAGCGCCACGCGCTTGCCAGCCAGATCCTCGATGCGGGCGATGCCGGCCTCGGCGCGCGCCACCAGATGCACGCTTTCGCGATAGAGCCGCGCGATGGCGCGCAGGTTGGCGATCGCCCCGTTCTCGGCGAACATCGACGTGCCGTTCAGCGCCCAGAACGCCACGTCGGCTTGGCTGAAGCCGGATTCGATGCGCCCCTCGCCGATTGCGTTCACGTTGTCCACCGAGCCGTTGGACGACTGCGCCGTGGCCAGCAGGCCGGGAACGCCGCAGCTGCCGCCTTCGTCGCAGGCGCGCGAGCCCGGAGGGTTGCTGATGGCGCCGGCGATGATGCCGCCGATCGGGAAGTAGGTACCCTGGGGGCCGCCGGTGCCGATGTGAAAGTAGCGCACCTCGTCCGCGCGGGCGCACCCGGCCACGGCCGTCGCGGCCATGAGGCCCAGGGTCGTTCGCCGCGTGGCCCGCGCGCCTGCCCGCATCGCCACCTCATTGGTCCGCGCGGCGCCCGCCGCGCGCGACAATCTTGTCGACACCGTTCGTGGCGCCGCGATGGCCGCGGCGTGTCCGATTCCCGGCGTGCAACACCATAGGGAACCGCCGCCTCCCGAGACAAGCGCGCGGGCGCGGCGGCGCTCCGCGTCGACCGGGGCTACGGCATCACCGGGACCAGGCTGTAGCCCTTGGCGGTCAGGCAGTCCCGTTCCAGGTCCTGGGTCAGCAGGGCCTGGCGGCCGAAGAAGCCGTCGTCGAACGGGTCGGGATCGAAGACGTAGCGCCCTTTGCGCCAGCGGAACAGCGGATAGGGCCTGAGCAAGCGGTAGCGGAAAGCGAGCGACTGCGCCTGGCGCCGGGCAATAGTGCAGCACTCGGTCCGATCGGCCGCGAGTTTGGCGTCCGACGTGTCCGGCTGGGTCCACGCCATCGGCGCGCATGCCGCGAGCCCCAGGCCCGCCGCCAGCACCAGCCTCGCGATCACGTTCATGGCGTCCGTGGCTCCAGCGCCAGCCCACCTGGAATCAACGTGGGAAGCGCGCTACTGAGGTGCAAGCGATCATTCCCCCAGGACTGTGACGGCGCGCACCATGGAGTTGACCGCCGACGAGTTGGTCCGCCGCGTGCTCTACCGCGACGCGCTGATGCTGGTGCTCGACATGCCGGCCGGGCTGGCCGTGCACGTCGGGCCGGAGGGTGGCCCCAACCTGGACACCATGATGGGTGCGCTCCGTTTCGGCCTGCCGCGCGCGCCCAGGCTGGCGCACCGGCTCGATCGGGCGACCAGCGGCTGCCTGGTGCTGGGCCGCCACCGCCAGGCTCTGGACCACCTGTGGCGCCCGTTCGCCGCCGGGCACTTCACCAAGACCTACTGGGCGGTGGTCGAGGGCCGGCCGCCCGACGAAGCCGGGACCGTCGATCTGGCGCTCGGCCGCCGCTCGGACGATCCGCGGTCCTGGTGGATGAAGGTCGGTCCCGCCGGCCAACCGGCGATTACCGATTATCGCGTCAGGGGTGTCGAGGGCGGCCTGTCGTGGATCGAATTAAGCCCGCGCACCGGGCGCACGCACCAGATCCGCGTTCACTGCGCGGCGCTCGGCTGCCCGCTGCTGGGCGACGCGATCTACGGCGCGGGCGGCACGGAGCCCTTGCACCTGTACGCGCGCGCCGTCGCCGTGCCGCTCTACGCCTCCCGCCCCGCCATCGAGGTCACCGCGCCGGTGCCCGCGCACATGGCGGCGTTCCTGGCGCGGCTCGGCCTGCGCGAGGTTCCGCCGGACGGGGCCGGGTGCTAGCCTTGGGCCCCAACGAAGCAGGGAGAACACCATGGGCGCGATGATCGAGTTCGCCAGGCCGGATGGCGGCAAGACCAAGGGCTTCCTGGCCAAGGCCGAAAATGCCAAGGGCAACATCGTGGTCATCCAGGAATGGTGGGGGCTCAACGACCAGATCTGCGGCATCGCCGACCGCTACGCCCGCGTCGGCTACAACGCGCTGGCGCCCGATCTCTACAAGGGCCGGGTCACCGCCGTGGCCGACGAGGCCAACCACCTGATGGAAGGGCTCGATTTCGCCGACGCCACTCACCAGGATCTGGCCGGCGCGGTCGGCCATCTGGCCAAGCTGGGCGGCAAGGTGGCGGTCAGCGGCTATTGCATGGGCGGGGCGCTGACCGTCGCCGCGTGCGTCCACATCAAGGCGTGCGCCGCCGGCGTCTGCTACTACGGCATCCCGCCGGCCGCGTTCGCCGACCCGGCCAAGATCCGCGTGCCGTTTCAGGGCCATTTCGCCAACCAGGACGACTGGTGCACGCCGGCCGCGGTGAACGCGCTCGAGAAGGCCATGAAGGGCGCCGGGCAGAAGCCCGACATCTACCGCTACGACGCCAAGCACGCCTTCGCCAACGAGCGTAGCGTCGATGCCTACGACGTGTCGTGCGCCAACCAGGCGTGGGACCGCATGCTCGCGTTCCTGGCCAAGCACCTGTAGGCGCCGTGCGCGGCCCGGGGCGCGACGACGGCCCGCCGTTCGCCGAGCCGTGGCAGGCCCAGGCCATAGCGATCGTGGCGCGCCTGCAGGAAACCGGCGCGATCGGCGCCGCCGAATGGTCGAACGCGCTGGGCGCGGCCATCCGTGCCGCCCAGGCGGCCGGCGATCCGGACGACGGTTCGACCTACTACCACCACGTGCTGGCGGCGCTCGAGACGCTTGTTGCCGCCAAGGGTTTGGCGGGCCTGGGCGAGTTGGCGACCATGAAGGCGGCGTGGACCGAGGCTTACGCCACCACGCCCCACGGCCAGCCGGTCACGCTGCGCCCGCGCGGTTGAACACCCACACCGCGGTGCGCCGCACCGTGTGGTCCTCGAGCGCCTTGGTGGTCGGCACCATGTACTCGGCGCGCTTGCCCAGCCGATCCTTCGGCAGGTAGGTGCGGCCCGGATCGCCGATCAGCACGATGGCGCCTCGCGCCGCCAGGCCCTCAAGCCAGGTGGCGACCCGCCCGGCCATCGGCTGCTCGTAGCAGACGTCGCCGGCCAGCACGACATCCCAGCCCTCGTCGCGGCCGATCACGTCGGCGTCCGAGACCGTGACGGCCACGCCGTTGGCGGCGGCGTTCAGCGCGATCGCCGCGATGGCGAAGCGGTCGATGTCGGTGGCGGTCACGCGCGCCGCGCCGGCGCGCGCCGCCGCAATCGCGCCGAGCCCCGAGCCGGCGGCAAAATCGAGCACGACGCGCCCCGCCACCAAGTCCGGGTGGTCCAGCACGTGGCGGGCCAGCGCCTGGCCGCCGGCCCAGGCGAACGCCCAGAACGGCGGCGGCAGGCCGATCGCGCCCAGGTCGTCCTCGGTCTTCTGCCACAGCTCAAGCGCCTCGTCGGCCAGGTGCAGCAGGATCTCGAGCGCGTGGGGCACGGGCCGCAGCAGTGTGTTGGCGCGCACGAAGGCCGCGGGATCGACCGGGTTGACCATGGCGCCTGCTTGACACGTCCGGGGCACGCGCTCAACGTCCAAGGCAGCCAAGGAGGCCCGCCATGACCAGCGCGAACATCGAAATCCGCCGCATCACGCCCCTGATCGGCGCCGAGGTCATGGGGGTGAACCTGGGCCGGCTGGACGACGCGACGTTCGACGCGGTGCACCAGGCGCTGCTAGACCACGAAGTGCTGTTCTTCCACGACTAGGACATCACGCCGGCCGAGCACTTGGCGTTCGCGCGCCGCTTCGGCCCGGTCGAGCCGCCGCACCCGGTGTTCGACCGGGTGGCCGAGGCGCCCGAGGTGACCGTCGTCGAGCAGAAGGGCCGCCAGGGCATCTACAACGGCGAGTGGCACACGGACGTGACGTTCCGCGAGCCGCCGCCGCTCGCGTCCATCCTGCACTGCCAGATTGTGCCGCCGCTGGGCGGCGACACCTTTTGGGCCAGCATGACCGCGGCCTATGACGGCCTCTCCGAGCCGATCAAGCGCCTGATCGAGCCGCTGCACGCGGTCCACGACATCACCGGCGGCTTCATGGAGACGTGGCTCGCCCGGCCCGACGGCGTAAAGGCGATGCAGGAGGCCCAGCGCGCCAACCCGCCGGTCGTGCACCCGGTGGCGCGCACCCACCCGATCACCGGCAAGCGCGCGCTGTTCGTCAACCGCTCGTTCACGGCGGCGATCCAGGGCCTCAACCGCCACGAGGGCCAGGAGCTGCTGGCCCTGCTGCTGCGCCACGCCGAGCAGCCGACCTACCAGGTGCGCTTCACGTGGCGGCCGAAGTCGCTCGCCATCTGGGACAACCCGGTGACCCAGCACTACGCGGTGGCCGACTACGGCGCCGAGCACCGCAGGATGCACCGCGTCACCGTGATCGGCGACAAGCCCTTCTTCCGGGCGTAGGGATGCGCGGAGCGGGTCTGGGACCCGCCCCTACGAAACCTCGGCGCGGCGGCGGCTTACGCCAGCCCTTCGGCCTTGAGCGCCTCGGCCACCTTGGGCCGGGCCGCGACGCGCGCCTGGAAGGCCGCGAGGTTCGGCCACCTGGACACGTCGATGCCCACGTACTTCGACCAATTGACCACCGTGAATGCGTAGGCATCCGCCACCGTGAACGCCGGCCCGGTCAGGTAGTCCCTGCCGGCGAGCTGCTTGTCCATGACGTCGAAGCGCTTGGCCAGCCGTTCCTTGGCCATGGCCTTGAACGCCTCGGTGGTCTTGTCGTTGAACAGCAGCCCGAAGGTCTGGTGCAGTTCGGTCGAGACGAAGGTGAGCGCCTCGAGCGCACGGTAGCGCTCCATGGACCCTGCCTTCGGCAGCAGGTCGGCCTTGCCGGCCTTGTCCGCGAGATATTGCACGATCGCCGCGCCCTCGGTCAGCCGGCTGCCGTCGTCCAGCTCGAGCACGGGCACGTAGCCGTTGGCATTGATCTTCGAGAAATCGGCGCCGGCCTTCGTCTTCTTGCTGGCGAGGTCGACCTGTTCAAGGTCGAGCTTGATGCCGGCCTCGCGCGCGACGATGTGCGGCGACAGCGAGCAGGCGCCGGGCGATTAGTAGAGCTTCATGACGGTCCTCCCTTGGAGTGGGCGATGGTGCGTCGGGGACGGCGCGCGCCGCGATCACGATCAAACGAGCAACCGCGCCAAGCCCACTTGCACCAATGCACGATCAGCCCCTGCCGACGTAGGGCATCTTGGTCGCCATGATCGTCATGGTCAGCACGTTGGCGTCCGGTGACAGATTGGCCATCTGGACGATCGCGTCGCCGACATGATCGACGTTCATGGTCGGCTCGGGACGCACCGAGCCGTCGGCCTGGGGCATCCCTGAGCCCATGCGCTGGGTCATGGGCGTCGCGGCGTTGCCGATGTCGATCTGGCCGCACGCGATGTCGTACTTGCGCCCGTCCAGCGCGGTCGCCTTGGTCAGCCCGGAGATCGCGTGCTTGGTCGCGGTGTAGGGCGCCGCGTTGGGCCGCGGCGCGTGGGCCGAGATCGAGCCGTTGTTGATGATGCGTCCGCCGCGCGGGTCCTGGTCCTTCATCAGGCGGAAGGCCTGCTGCGTGCAGTAGAACATGCCGTTCAGGTTGATATCGACGACGCGGCGCCAATCCTCGACCGCCATATCCTCGAGCGGCACGGCGCGGCCGCCGATGCCGGCGTTGTTGAACAGGAGGTCGAGCCGGCCGAAGCGAGCCTTGACCGCGGCGAATAGAGCCGCGACCGACGCCGGCTCGGCGACATCGGTCGGGACCGCGATCATGGTGGCGCCGAGCGCGGTACCTTCGGCGACGACGGCCTGCAGCGGCTCGGGCCGACGGCCCGCCAGCGCGACCGACCACCCCGCCCGGCCTAGCGCCAGCGAGGCCGAGCGGCCGATCCCGGTACCCGCGCCCGTGACGATCGCGATACGTGATGCTGCCATGGTTCCCTCCCGCAGTGACGCACGGGACGCTACGCCAAGCCCGGTGCTTTGAATACACTCTGCCGGTCCACACCCGAGGAGCCGCCATGTCGTACCCCTTGCCCGAGACCGCGCGCGCCTGGCAGGCGCGCATGCGCGCCTTCGTCGACGCCGAGCTGATTCCGCTCGAGGTCGAGACCGAGATGCACGACGGCGCGATCCCGCGCGACGTGCGCGAACGCCACTACGAGGCGACCAAGGCCATGGGCCTGTTCATGCCCTCGATCCCCAAGGAGCACGGCGGCGCGGGCCTTTCCATGCTCGAGATCGCGGTGATCCAGGAGCAGATCGGCCGCGCCACCAACGGTCTCGGCTTCTGCTACCACGACCTGTCGCCGTTCCTAGTTCACACGGCGACGCCCTACCAGATGGAACACTACGTGCGCGACCTGCTGAGCGGCGCGCGCAACGAGTGCTACGCGATCACCGAGGAAGGTGCCGGTTCCGACGTGGACGCGATCCAGGCGACCGCACGGCGCGTCGGCAACCAGTTCCGGCTCGACGGGCTCAAATGGCACGTCACCGGCGCCAACGTGGCGGACATCGTGATTTTCCAGGCCAAGCTGGAGGACGGCGGCCACGGCCTGTTCTATGTCGATCGCGACCAGGCGGGCATAGAGGTGGTGCGTACGCCCAAGTACATGCACCACTTCCCCGGCCATCACCTGGTGCTGCGTTTCACCGACGTGCGCGTCCCGGCCGAGAACCAGATCGACCCCGCGGGCGGCGGCCTGCAATGGACCTACGACTGGTTCCGCCAGGAACGCCTGAAGATCGCCGCGCGCTGCTGCGGCGCGGCCAGCCGGCTGATCGACGAGGCGACCGCGTTCGCGCGTTCCCGGGTGCAGTTCGGCCGGCCCATCTGGGACAACCAGGCGGTGCAGTTCCCGCTGGCCGATTCACTGACCGAGCTTTGGGCCGGACGCCTGATGGTCTATCGCCTGGCCGAGGCGATCGACGCCAAGGAGGATCTCAAGGTCCAGCACGCCATGTGCTCGATGGCCAAGCTCTACTGCTCGGAGATGGCCAACCGGGTCGCCGATCGCGCCGTTCAGGTGTTCGGCGGGCGCGGCTACATGCGCGAGAACGTGGCGGAACGGTTCTTTCGCGAGGTGCGCGTGGACCGCATCTGGGAGGGCACCAGCGAGATCCAGCGCATGATCGTCGGCCACAGCCTCGCCAAGCGCGGCCAGGACGCCTTGATCGGGTAGCACCACCGCTGAACGTGACCGGTGGTCGCACGCCCCCTGACCCTCCCGTCGCGGCACGCGACGGGCCTCTCCCTCCTCCGCGAGGGGCGAGGGATTCGGGTGTGCGCCCCCTCTCCCCTTGCGGGAGAGGGTCGGGGTGAGGGGTAGTCACAAACGCCGGACCATGCCGGGCAAGACTACGCCAAGTTCAACGACCTCCGATTCAAGGCGGGGGCCGAGCCGCGCGGCCGCGTAAAATGCCCGCTTGGCTTTGGTGCCACGCGGCCCAGGCGTCCTGGTCGTCGCCCAGGGTCTGGCCGGTCATCACGGAGAGCGACCAGGCGGAGAACCAGCGCACGTCGGGGTGGCGGTCGCCGAGTGCCTCGATCAGGGCGGCGATGGCGCGCCGGTCGCCCAGCCGGCCGAGCGACCAGGCCGCCTGCCAGCGCACCGCGTCGTCGGTGTCCGCCAAGGCGCCGATCAGGTCCGGGACCACCGAGGCGTCGCCCAGGTCGCCCATGACGCGGGTCGCCGTGGGTCGGAGTCTGGGATCGCCGTCAAGCAGGGCCGAGGCCAGCGCTGGCGCCCCGTAGACCGCGCCGATCAGTTCGACCAGGCGATCCATGTATGACCCCGGCGCGCGCAAGGCGCTGTCGAAGGGGGCGTTGGCCGGGTCGTCGTAGCCCAGATCGCGTTCGAACTTGCGCTGGCGGTTAATCTGACCGACGAAGGCGGAATCCATGACCGACGTTCCGCCCCGCTGGAAGGCCAGCGCGCCGCGCACGTTGGCGCCCGTGTACAAGTAGCGGGCATCGGCGTCGGCGTAGAGCAAGCCCAGCGCCTCGCCCCGGGCGATGATGTGAAGGGAAGCGTCGTACGCCGTGGCGTCCGGCCCCACCACATCGGCTCCGGCTCCGACCAGCAGATCGACCGCCAACTCGGCGAGCGGCAACTCGAACGACGGGATCGGCTTGGCCTCGATCGACGTCCGCTCGCGGTAGACGAAGTCCTGCTCGACCACAACGCGCACGGTTTCCACAGCCTCCACCGCCGCGCCGCGCGGCGACGCGGCGACGACGCCGATGCCCGCGAGCACCAGCGCGAACAACCATGGGGCTAAGGCGTTGTTAATGGCGCGGCGGCCACTCTGAACTCGAAGCAATCCCGCTGGCCGCCCGGCGCGCACCACCATGTCCAAGTCGCCGTCGTCGTCCGACACGACCCAGCCCGCCGTCGCAAGACTCAAGCTCGATACCCTGCTCGGCATGGCGCGCCAGCGCTCGCGCGAGGGCCGCGCCGCGCTGTTCGAGACCGTGCGCGACCTGCTGTTCGACATGGGCGAGGCGCTGTCCGACCGGGAGCGGGCACTCATGGGTGACATCTTGCGCCGCCTGGTGGCCGACGTCGATGCCGCGGTACGCAAGGATCTTGCTCATCGGTTGGCCCAGGACCCACGCGCGCCGCGCGACCTGGTGGTCGCCGTGGCGAACGACGAGATCGACGTCGCCTATCCCATCCTGGTCGCCAGCGCGGTGCTGGCGGACAGCGCCCTGATCGAGATCGTGCGCCAGCGCACCCAGGCGCATCAACTGGCTATCGCCGGGCGCCGCGCCATCAGCGAGGACGTCAGCCAAGCCCTGATCAACACCGGCGACGAGGACGTGGTGGTCGCGCTGCTGAACAACGCCGGCGCCCAGATCTCGGCCGCGACCTTGGAGTACCTGGTTGATCAGTCGCGCCAAGTCGACCGTTTTCAGGAGCCCCTGGTGCGGCGCCATGACCTGCCGCGCGACCTGACGCGCAACATGTACCTGTGGGTCTCCGCCGCGCTGCGTCACCACCTGTCCAGCGTACACAGGGTGGACGGCGAGGTGATCGACGAGACCGTGGCCAAGGGGGCGAAGGATCAGTTCGGCAAACGCCACGACGATCTGACCATCGCCGAACGCATTGTGCGCGATCTGCGCGCCTCGCGCGCGCTGAACGAATCCGTGCTGCTGCAGTTCCTGAAGAAGGGCGAAGTGCCGCTGTTCGAGGCGGGGCTCGCCTGCCTGTTGGACCTGCGCCCCATCCTGGTGCGGCGCATCCTGTTCGAGCCAGGCCCCGAGGCGCTGGCAATCGCGTGCAAGGCCGCCGGGTTCCAGGAAGTGACGTTCAAGACCATCGTGCGCCTGGCGCGCACCGCGACGCTGCGCCCGGGCGAGGACATCGAGGAGGCGGTGCGCGCGGCCCAGGCGATCTTCCGCCAGATCAAGCCGTCGTACGCCACCACCGTCGCGCGCCGCTGGCGCCAGGACCCGCAGTACCAATATGCCCTCAACAAGCTCGAATCCGCGACCTAGGCGGTCGCCCTCCCGGCGGTCGGCCGGACCGGCGCTCGCGGCCAAGTTGGTGCTCGCCTGCCCCGAGTCCATCTACCTGGCCGCGGCCGACGGCATGCTGCAATTTGGCCAACGCGGCCTACCGCGCCATCGCCGTGCCGCCGGGCGTGTCGATCGGGCCGCTCGAGGCGCCCAACGTGGTGGTCCGTGTCGTGCGCGAGGGCCGCTCGGTCGAGCACACCTACCGCGCCGGTCCACCCGACGCGGAGCGCACGTTCGTCGCGGTCCACAGCCCGCTGAAGGACGAGCACGGCACCATCGTCGCGGTCGGCGGCCATTATCGCGAGATCACCGGCCAGGCCCGCGCCGAGCGGCGGCTCGACGTGTTAGGCGAACGGCTCGACGACATCAACCGCCTGCTCTCCGACTGGGTGTGGGAGGTCGATGCCTCGTTCCGCATCCAGATGCTGTCGCCGCGCGCCTCCGACGCGCTGGGCCAGCCGGTGGCCGCGCTGGTCGGCGCCAACCTGCTGGACATCGGCGCATTCGCCCGCCCGGCGGGCCGTGTGCCTGGGCCAGCGTCGCGCTCGCCGTTCAGCGACCAGGAATTCCATTCGGTCGATATCGGCGGCGAAACCCGCTACAATCGCATGACCGGCGTGCCCGTGTTCGACGCGACGGGCACGTTTTGCGGCTATCGCGGCGTCGGCACCGACATCACCGCGCGGGTCCGGGCGGGAAGCCGCGCCGCCCACGCGCAGATGCTCTTGGTCGAGGCGATCGAGGCGCCGTCCGAAGTCTTCGCCTTGTTCGACGCCCAGGACCGCCTGGTCCTCAGCAACCAGCGGTTCCGTGAACTCCACCCGGCGCTGGCCAACTTAGCTCGTCCGGGCGTGCCGCAGTACCTGGAGTACGTGCGCAACATCCACGAGAGCGGCCGCCACCTGCTCAACCTGATCAACGACATCCTGGATTTCTCGAAGGCCGAGGCCGGCAAGCTGACGCTGCACGAGTCCGAGATCTCGTTGCCCGCCTTGATCGCGCGTTGCCGGCGCTTCGTCGAGGAGATGGCGCTGGCCGGCGGGGTCGCTCTGGCCGAGGGTGTGCCCACCACGATTCCCGGCCTGCGCGCCGACGAACGCAAGGTCAAGCAAATGCTGCTCAATCTCTTGTCGAACGCCGTCAAGTTCACGCCCGGCGGCGGCACGGTCACGACCCGCGTCCGCGTCGACCCGGACGGCGCGTTGATCCTGGCCGTGATTGAAACGGGCAAGGGCATGACACGAGACGAAATTCCGAAGGCGCTGTCGCCGTTCGTCCAGTTGGAGGACGCTCTGACCCGACGGCACCAAGGCACCAGACTGGGCTTGCCGCTGACACGTTCGCTGATCGAATTGCACGGGGGCGCGATCAAGGTGGAAAGCGCCGTAGGCATCGGCACGACAGTCAGTCTGCATTTTCCTGCGGAAAGAGTGTGGCAGATGAGCAACATTGTGGCGCCATCCTTAACGAAGGGCGGCGCTCGTTAACATCTTGTTAGGTTTTGAGACGCCATGATCGCTAGGGTTAACGCGCCAGCCGCACGGAGAGCATCAATGATCTGGACCTCGCGCGAACTCGACCTGCTCATCGACATGGTCGAAAACCGGCTCAGCGACATGATGGTCGTCGACCGTGAAGATGTCCGCGAACGCAATGCGTTGCGGACCGGTCTTGGCAAGCTGCAGGATCTGCGTGGCCGGCTGCCCAAGGGCCGCCATGGGCCCGCGCGCGACGCCCTGACCACCGCCGCAGCGGTGTTGGTGGCGGCCTGACGCTCGGGCGGGGCCGGCGCGCCTCGGCGACGTTCCTAGAATCGGTTCGCCCGATCACGTGACCGCGCTCGGCGCGGCCGGGGGATCGGGGCCGCGATCGGGCCAACCGCATCCCAGGTCACAGGCCCGTTGGGGTGAACCCACACGGTTCCATCCGACCGGGCCTTGCTCTAGCGTCCCGGCCACGGTCGTCTGGACGCTCGTCTCCGCCGCCCTCTTGGTGCTTGTGCTCGTCGGCACGGCCCGCGGCGCCACGTTCGCCGACGGTCTAGCCGCCTTCGAATCGGGGGCGTTCGCCGACGCCGCGGCGGCTTGGTCGCCACTGGCCGAGAATGGCGATTCTAACGCGCAGTACGGCCTGGGGCGGCTCTATCAGCGCGGGCTGGGCGTGGAGCGCGACCCCCTGCGCGCCTGCGCGCTCTACCTCAAGGCGGCCGAGGCCGGCCACGCCGGCGCCCAGTTCTCGCTGGGCACGCTCTACGACGACGGCGATGGTGTCGCCCGCGACACCTAACCGAGGCGGCTCGCTGGTACCGCCTGGCGGCCGACCAGGGCCTGCCGGAGGCGCAGTACAACCTGGGCTTCATGTAAAGCCGGGGCGATGGCGCGGCACGCGCGGCCGGCGTGTCCTCGGCCTGCAGGTTGTTCTTGCGTGCCCGGGTGCGCCAGCCGGCCGTCTTGGCCCCGGGTGCGAAGGCGCCCTTGTCCGCCATGACCTCGCGCGCGGCGAGCAGCCCCGCCGCATCGAGGACGTTCCCGATCACGTGGATCATCTGGGCGATCCTACACGACGTTAATGCAACACAGTCGCATTCGATATAGAACCAGGGGCGAGGACACTCAACGTTCGATCGCCCGTGCGTTTACACGCTCGGGGATCACCGGACGCTCGGGCATCACGGACGGAACACATCGACCGGCAACCTTGCCCCGGTCGATTCCGGTTACCACCAAAGCATGGGCGCGTCGGTGATGATCTCGGCGCCCCTGGGCCCGACGATGACGTTCTGCTCGAAGCCGGCGCTGCCAACCCCGGCGTGGGCGACGAACGCCTCGACGCCCATGACCATGCCTTCCTCGAAGACGTCGTCGGGCGAACCCATGCTGGTCGAGATGTACGGCTTCTCGAAGAAGAGCCCGACACCGTGGCCGAACAGCGGCCACTTTTCGGCCGCCTGGTCCTTCTCGGCGCCGGTGTCGGCCAGCATCGTCTGGCCCTTTGTCGCCAGATCCATCAGCCGGACACCCGGCCGGATGTCGGCGACCAGGGTCTCGACGATGCTGGCGCACGCCTCGATCAGGTTCTTCTGGGCGTTCGAGGCGCGCCGGCCGCAGACCGCCGTGCGGCCTGGATCGAGCCAGTAGCCCTGGAACATAGGGCCGTAGACCCAGCCGCGCACCAGGTCGCCGGGCTTCGGCGCGTCGTGGCTGTAGCCGGCCAGCGGATCGCGCGTGAAGTAGTGGATCAGATCGCCGTGGTTGACCGGGATCATGTGCACGTGGCCGCCGCCGCGCACCACCTCGCGCGCCGCCTCGGCCGCCGCCTCGGCCTCGGACTTGCCGGCGATCAGGTTCTCGACCAGGCGGGTCAGCGCCCGGCCGGCGATGCGCCCGCCCTGGCGGATCGCCTCCAGCTCGCGCGGGTTCTTGATGCGCCGCACGTCGCGCACCAGGTCGTCGATCATCACCCACTCGATGGCGGGCGTCGCGGCCTTGAACGCCTCCCAGTACTTGATCGGGAAGAAGTCCGACCCGACGAAGCCGACGCGCCCCTTGATGCCGCGCTTCGCCAGCATCTCGGCGCTGCCCTGGATCGTGTTGCGCGACCAGCCCACCCGGTTGGTGGCCAAGAGGTCCGGATTAGGGCCGGGCTCGTCGGCCATCAGCTCGGGCGTCTCGCCGACCTTGAACAGCACCGAGGCGAAGCCGCGCGCCGTGGTCAGCGGCGTGTCCATGCCCTGGCCCGAGTGGGTGCCGTAGTAGCCGGTCAGGTACAGCACATCGCCCGAGCGCTCGTACGTGCCGGCCGAACGGCCCCAGATCAGGGCGGCGTCGAGCCCCTTGGCCTTCAAGCCCGCCGCGACCTTGGCCCAGCGCACTTCGTACTCGGACTGCGAGAAGTAACGTTCCATGGCGACCCCCCTGCGAAGGCGCTGGAGCATAAGGCAGCGGACGCGCCGGCGGAACCGCGCCGCGCGGTTCCCTCGGACACCGCTGATGCGCTAGTGTCCCAAGGTCCGGAGCGCGCCATGAACCAAGCCGTCCTGCGTCCCCGCCTGATCGAGCCCGGCCTGCCACGCTGCGTGCCCGGCGAGGAACGCTACCGCGTGCCCGGCGCCGGCTCGGCGCTGCTCAGCGTGCGTCAGGGCGACACGATCACCGTGATCAACCGCGAAGGCCGCCAGCGCTGCGAGCTGTTGGCGTTCGGCGCGGACGGGCGCGAGGATCCGGGTGCCCTGGGCGGCGGCGCGACCTCCGCCGCCGAGGGCTTGCGCGCGATCCTGGCGCGCGACGAGGAATCGGCGCGGAGCCTGCGCGCGGCGCTGGCGCGGCGCGGCATCGCGCCCCGGTTTGAGCGCGCGTCGCACCTGTTTGCGGCGGACGCCGCGGCCGGCCAGCGCGCGACGCTGACGGCCGAGCGCGACGCCCTGGTCATCGTCGCCGCGCCGGGCGGACCCATGGCGGTGGACGCCCACGACCCGCCGACGGACCTGGACGTCATCATCCGGCGTGCCCGCATCGAGGCGAACGCCGCGCCGGACCTGCCCGAGCCCCTGGCCGAGCCCCGGCTGGATCTGCGGGTTTCTCGCTGCACCGCCGAGGCCTACGAGGTGAAGGCCGGCGAGTTCATCCAGATCATCGACGTGGAAGGGCGCCAGTGCTCGGATTTCCTGGCGTTCAACGCGCGCCGGCTGCAAGCGGGCCTCGAGCGCGGCATCGACCCGACGACCACGCGCTACCAGGTGGGTGCGCTCTACCCCATGCCGGGGCTTGCCGCGAAGTACTTCGACGGCGACATGCAGCCCCTGGTCGAGGTGATCCGCGATACCTGCGGCCGGCACGACACCTTCGGGCTGGCGTGCACGCCACGTTTCTACGAGGACATGGGCTATCCGGGGCACGTGAGCTGCTCGGAGAACTTCAACCAGGTGCTGGCGCCCTTCGGCCTGGCGGCGCGCCCCGGCTGGACGGCGGTCAACCTCTACTACAACACCGCGCTGAACGCGCAGCACGGCATCTTCCTCGACGATTCCTACTCGCGGCCCGGCGACTACGTGCTGCTGCAGGCCTCGACCGATCTGGTGTGCGGCTCGTCCGCCTGCCCCGACGACATCGACGCCACAAACTCGTGGGTGCCGACTGACGTGCACGTGCGCGTCTATCCCGCCAAGAACGTCTTCTCCAAAGCGGTGGCCTTTCGCATGACACCCGACGCCGAACCGAAGCTGACACGCAAGACCGGGTTCCACCCGCGCACCTCGACACTGACCCGCAACTTCGTCGAGTACCGCGGCTTCTGGCTGCCCAACCAGTTCAACAACCACGGGCCCCAGGACGAGTACTGGGCATGCCGCGAGCGCGCGGTGATCCTGGACCTGTCGGCGCTGCGCAAGGTCGAGGTCACCGGACCCGACGCTGAGGAGCTGATGCAGCGCACGCTGACGCGCAACGTGCGGCGCCTAGCGCCGGGTCAGGTGGTCTACTCTGCCATGTGCTACCCGACCGGCGGCATGCTGGACGACGGCACGCTGTTCCGCATGGGACCGGACCTGTTTCGCTGGATCGGCGGCGACGATTACGGTGGCGTCTGGCTGCGCGAGCAGGCGGCGGCCCTGGGGCTCGACAAGGTATGGGTGCGCTCCTCGACCGACCAATTGCATAACGTTTCGGTCCAAGGTCCGGCCTCGCGCGACATCCTGAAGCAGGTGGTGTGGACGCCGCCGGCGCGCCCGCGCGTCGACGAGATCGCCTGGTTCCGTTTCACGGTGGGCCGCATCGGCGACTACAACGGCCCGGCGGTGATCGTCAGTCGGACCGGGTACACCGGCGAACTCGGCTACGAGGTGTTCTGCCACCCGAAGGACGCGCCCGCCGTGTGGGACGCCATCTGGCAGGCGGGTGAACCGCACGGGCTTGCGCCCATTGGCCTGGCCGCGCTCGACATGCTGCGCATCGAGGCGGGACTGGTCTTCGGCGGCTACGAATTCGACGACCAGACCGACCCCTTCGAGGCCGGCATCGGGTTCACCGTGGCGCTCGGCGACAACGAGGACTTCATCGGCAAGGACGCGCTGGCGCGCCGCAAGGAGCACGCCCAGCGCCGCTTGGTCGGGCTCGAACTCGCCGGCAACGAGGTGGCGGGCCACGGCGACTGCGTGCACGTGGGGCGCATGCAGGTGGGCGTGGTGACCAGCGGCACGCGCTCGCCGATCCTCAAGAAGACCATCGCGCTCGCGCGGCTCCACGTGGACTACACGGCGCCGGACACCGAGGTGGAGATCGGCAAGATCGACGGCCATCAGAAGCGCATCCCGGCGCACGTGGTGCGCTTCCCGTTCTACGATCCGGACAAGACCCGCCCGCGGAGCTAGCGAGTTGTTTGGGCGAATGTCGTGGTATACTTTCGAGCAACGTGAGACGTCACGCTCGAGTGTCGCGACGTCATAAGTAAGGGAAAAGGCAAATGGCGGGCGAAGCGAGCGGGCCTGTTCGCGTTGGCGATATCCTTCGCGACGTTCAGTCGCAGATTCAAGTGTCGCTCGACATCGTCGACATCGCATCACGGCTGCGTGGTCTGATCGCTACAACCGATGACCCTGCGGTCAAGAACGAACTTCAGAGGGCGTTGGATGACCTTACTCGCGTCGGAAGGACGGTCGTATCCAGCGCATCGTCCACGGCGTCGAATGTGGCGAGCATCGTTCGACACCTCTGACGCATCCGCCACGTCGCCGTCATGACCAACGGGTATGACGAGCTTTAGCGGGTCCGCCGCGATGCTGAAGTCGCGCGCGGAAAGGTGGCCGAGCTCTCGTCTGAACTGGAGAATCGTCTACCGGTACTGCATGCCGAACTCGGCCTGATGGGCCGACTTTTCGGGTTGCGTGACAACGCCATCGTCTATTGCGCCGGGTTGTGCGGATTGCCTGCGCTCGGTGCCTATGTCGCCCTCCTGTTCGCGTTGAGCGACGGTTCAAGCAAGCTCGACGTTGCGGCCAAGTCCTTGCCCCCCATCGTCCTGGCTGTCCTCGGCTACCTGTTCGGCCGGGCTAGGGCCGAGCGTTGACGCATGCACGCGTCGCGCGCCTCCACCTTGGTTCCAGTCCTCGTCTTGGCGGCCGTGGCCGCCGTGCCAGCGCTCGCGGCCGATCCGCCCAACGGCCGCAAGCTGTTCAAGCGCCAATATTCGGTCTGCCACGTGGTGCGCGACGACGGCCGCTCCAGCTTCGGGCCGAACCTAGCGGGCGTCCTGGGCCGCCCGGCCGGCTCGGTCGAGGGCTATCCCTATTCGGCGGCGCTCGCCGGCTCGGGCCTGGTGTGGGACGAGGCGACCCTCGAGACCTGGATCACCGGCCCGAGCGCTCTGGTGCCCGGCACGGCCATGAAGTTCCCGGGACTCGCGGACCACGACGAACGCCACCCCGTCGTGCAGTACCCGATCAAGGCGAGCGAGTAGGCCCTAGCCCATCAGACGCACGAGCGCGTGCGGCCACGGGCCGGTGGCGAGCAGCTCGCGCACGCGCCCGCTCAGGCGGTGCCGTACCGCGAGCACCAGCGTGCGATCGGCGGGCATCCAGGCGCGCGGCGCCATGGTCATGGGTTCCAGGATGCCCCACAGCCTACCGTCGGCGTTCAGGTTCACGTGGACCAGCGCGCGGTGGTGGAACTTCGCCTCGACCGCCGGGTTCACGCCCGAATCGGCCCCGGTGTCGGCGATGAAGTCGGCGGCGCGCCCCGCGAGCGCGCCGGCGAACATGGGATCGTCGGTGTGGATCGCCGGGTCCTCGGCGAACCAGCCGGCGAAGTAGCGTTCGGGCAGGTCGGGCGTGGCCTCGGCGCGCCGCCAGCACACCACGACCCCGGCCCGCATCGCCGCAGGATCGCGTAGGTAGGGTAAGCAGCGGTCGACATCGAGCGCGCAGGCGAAGGCGCGCACCAGGCCCCCCAGGTTCGCGGGCTCGGCCAGATCGGCGTCGAAGGCGTGCTCAAGCGCAGGAGTGATCATGGCTCGCCCCGCTCGGCCTCGGTCTCCGCCATGATCCGCGCCGCCACCTGGTCCTGCAAGCGCCACAGGTAGGGATCGTGGATGCCAAGCGATTCCAGTTGCGTGACCGTCTTCATCAGGTATTCGGCGCAACTGCCCACGTGGCCGATGGCGTTCGCCAGCACCGCGACGGTGGTCTCGGCCGGCTGGTGACCGCAATAAAGAAAACTCCGCCGGTCGGCGGCGAAGGCGATCGCACGACGGCGCGCGCCGTCGGCGGTGGTGACGGTGACCCAGCGCGGCTGGTTCGGCGTCTCGCGGATCGTCATTTCGCGGCGCAGGACACGTTCCAGCCGATCCGCGGCACGCGCGCGCGCGTGGCGCTGCACGACGCCGATGCACGAACCGCCGCGATCCAGCGCCAGCATCAGGCCCGGTTGATCGGGCGTGCCGCGAAAGCGCGGCACCCGGAAGCAGAAGGAACGATGCCAGCCGGTCAGCCGCGCGCGGGTCTGGTCCTCGTGCTCGCACGCCGGGCGCCAGATGAGCGAGCCGTAGGCGAACACGTGGAGGTCGTCGTCCGCCGGCAAGCCCCCCATCAGCCACGCCACGCCCGCCGCGAAGTCGGCGTCCGTCATGGGCGTGGTGCCGGGCAGCGGCCCGACCTCGGGCTCGTCGCGGTGAATGCGCGCAATCAACTCGGGCGTCAGGGCCATGGCGCGCATGGCGCGTCCCGGCCCCGACGCCGAACGCGACCGCCTACTCCGCCGCGGCCTTGGCGCCGTCGGCCTCGGCCAGGAGCTGCTTGGCCAGCTTGCGCTTGGCGTCCGCCGAGAGCTTCTTGACCTCGTTGTTCAACACGCGCTCGTTGACCGCCTGGTTCCAGTAGTCGAGCGATTCGAAGCCGAGCAGCGCGGCCTTGCCGACGAACTGCCGCAGCACCTCGTTGGTCGGGCCCATGACCCAGCCGGCCTTGCCGTCGCGCAGGTAGCGTTCGATGCCGAGCGCCGGCTTGTAGCCGGTGCCGCCGCACGCGTGCAGCATCTTGTCCGAGACGTGCGCGACGTTCTTGGCGGCGGCGAACTTCACCTGCCACATCCACGACAGGAACTGGGCACGGGGCAGCGCCTTGAGGTCCTTGTGGATCGACCAGTCGCAGTTGTTGGTGACGTCGTCCATGGCCTTGGCCATCTGGAAGTCGAGCGCCCGGCACGCGTTGGTGTCGATGATCGCCTCGCCCGCGTAATCCTGGATCGTCGGGTAATCGGCCACGCGCATGCCCACGTCCACGTGCTTCTTCGCCGTGGTGTGACGCTTGGCGATGTCGATCATGCCCAGGCTGATGCCGTTCCAGCACGCCGACGAGCACAGCAGGAAGAACGGATCGACGCATTCGTCGTTCGACGCGGCACCATCGCCCTTCGGGCCGACCATGCGGTCGTTGCCGACCGTCACGTTGTCGACCAGCAGCGCGCCCGACTGGTTGCCGCGCAGGCCCATGCCGTCCCAGGTGGCGCTCTCGGCCTTGACCTCGTCCTTGGTGACGATCCAGCAGGTCAGGTCGGCGTAGTTGCCGGCGAAATCCGGGCTGGTGGTCTGGATCACGTACCAATCGGCGAAGCCGCCCGAGGTGGTCCACGACGCCTTCTTGGTCACGCGCCAGCCCTTCGCCACCTTCTCGGCGCGCGAGGAGACCGGGTACCAGAAATGCGAGCCGGTCTCGGGGTCCGAGTAGGAGAGCGTGCCGATGAAGACGTCCTTGTCCAGGCGCTTCATGATGCTTTGGATGTACTTGTTGTCGTGGCTGCGGAACATGGCCGCGGCCACGGCGCCCAGGTGCATGGTGTAGCACATGGCGGTCGAGGCGCAGCCGTAGCGCGCGATCGTCTCGGCCACCATGGCGGCGCAGGTGTGGCTTTCGCCGAGCCCGCCCCACTTCTTGGGCACGATCAGGCCGAGCAGGCCGAGCGAGGCCAGCGCCTCGAAGTTCTTGCGCGGGAAGATCAGCTTCTTGTCGGATTCGACCGCGTTCTCGCGCAGCGTGGTGCGGCACAACTCGATCAGCTTCGCCTGCAGCTTCTTCTGGGCCGGGGTCAGCAGCCACTGCGGGTCCCACTCAGCGCCCAGACCCCAGAAATCGTCCTTGCCCCACTTTTTGGTCGTCATGGTCACACCTGCCTCGCTGAACGTTCCTGTCGCGCCCACCCGGCGCGCCCCTGGTCCGCGCGGTCTTAGCATCGGCCCGCGAGGGTGCGCAACGGCACCCGGACGCGCGGAACTGCAGGGTTGTGCGTCCCTGCCCGTTGGCCCAAGATGCGCGCGGTTCAGCGCGCTGGGCGCCGGCGCGCCACGAAACAGTCGCATCAGGGAGGTACTCATGTCGAAGATACGCAAGGGTATGAAGCGCCGGCAGTTCCTGGGCACCGCGGCGTCGGCCGCGGCGTTCACGGCGCCATACGTCAAGCGCGGCCATGCCGCCGAGACGGTGCGCATCGGATTCAACGCCCCGGTCACGGGCGACGTGGCAGCGTGGGGCCTGCCGGGCCTCTATGGCTGCGAGATCTGGGCCGAGAAGCTCAACGCGGCCGGCGGCATCAATGTCGGTGGCACCACCTACAATGTCGAGCTGGTCAGCTACGACAATGAGTACTTGTCCGACAAGGCGCTGACCGGCGCCAAGCAGCTAGTGCTCGAGGACGGCGTCAAGATCGTGCTGCAGCTCGGCGGCACCGACGCGCTGGCGACCGCCGAGTTCATGACCAAGAACAAGATGCTGTCGTCCACCCTGGTGCCGTCCGATCTGTCACCGGAGACGACATACTTGGTGGCGCCGTGCGAGGTGCACCCGCTGTACAACTCCACCGGCGTCGAATGGCTCGCGCGCAACAAGCCCGAGCTGAAGACCGTCGCTATGGTCACCCAGGACGACACGATCGGCCGCCCGTCGGTGGCGCTCTACCGCGCAGCGTTCGAGGTCACCGGCATGGAGCTCGTCCACGACTCGTTCTTCGACCTAGCGACCACGGACTTCGCGCCTATCATGACCGCGATGCTGGCGTCGAAGCCCGATGTCCTGTGCTTCGACACCGCGTACCCCGACTTCATCAACCTGCTCAACGAGCAGGCGTTCCTGCAGGGCTACGAGGGCACCATCATCTCCTGCACCCTCGACAACTACCCGGTGATCATGGAGAAGACGAGCGCGGCGTTCCTGGAAGGCCATATCTTCCAGTTCCCCGACTTCGACGATCAGGCGCTCAACCAGCCGCAGATCAACTTCAAGAACGCCAACGACTTCTACGCGGAGTACACCGCGCGCTATCCGGGCTCGTGGAATGCGGTAAGCTGGGAGTACGCGGCGATCCTCGAACTGTGGAAGACCGCCGCCGAGAAGGCCGGCTCGGTCGAGCCCGACCCGGTGCTCGAGGCCATGAAGGCCGGTGGCAAGGGCGATCACGCCTTCGGCCCGGCCAGTTGGTGGGGCGAGGAGCTGTTCGGCATCAACAACGCGCTGGTCGGCGCGTGGCCGGTGGTGCAGATGCAGAACGGCAAGGCGACCATCGTCGAGTACGGCGATATCCCGACCTGGTGGGAGAAGGCCAAGGACGCCACCATCAAGCACTTCGAGGAGCTCGGCGAGATGTGGTACCAGCGCACCTGAGGCGCCTGCGTACCCGCGTGATCGATGACGCCGGGGCCCGCTGGGCCCCGGCCCTCTTTTTCTGAACGGTCGCCGTGCTCGATCTGATCCTGCAAACCTGCGTCAACGCGCTCTACGCCTCCAGCTACACGGCGCTGATGGCGGTGGGGCTGGTGCTGATCTTCGGCGTCATGGGCATCATCAACTTCGCCCACGGCGAGCTCTTGATGGTCGGCGCCTACGTGGTGTTCTTCCTGTACGCGACGTTCGGCTGGCCGTTCCCGCTGGCGGTCGCGGGCAGCATCGTCATCGTCGCGCTGATCGGCGTGCTGATGGAACGCGCGCTGTTCAAGCCCATGCGCGGCAACCCGCTGGGCGGCCTGATCATGTCGGTCGGCGCCTTGTTCATCCTGCAGGTCGCGACGGTCGACATCGCAGGCCTCGGGCTGGCCAAGAACATTCCGCCCGCCTACGACGGCTCGGTCGCGCTGTTCGGGATCGAGACGCTGACCCTGCCGCGCCAGCGGCTGATTGTCATGGTCGCGGCCACCGCCGGCCTGGTGCTGCTGTGGCTGTTCCTGACCCGGACCAAGCTGGGCTGGGCACTGCGCGCCTGCGCCCAGGACCCCGAGGCCGCCGCGCTGCAAGGCATCAGCCTGGACCGCACGGCGCTGATCGCCATGGTGATCGGCGCGGCGTTCGCCGGCGGCGCTGGCGCGCTGCTGGCGCCGATCGTGCAGGTCACGCCCTACATGGGCCACGCCTACGTCGTGACCGCGTTCATCGTCATCATCGTCGGCGGGGTCGGCAGCCTGGAGGGTGCCGTGGTCGCCTCGGTGATCTTTACGTTCTTCGACACGTTCGTGACCACGTTCATCGACGGCTCCACCGCCGCGATCCTCGGCCTGCTGCTCATGCTGGTGGTTCTCGTGGTCAAGCCGACCGGGCTGTTCGGCTCGGCCGAGAAGGCCTGACATGGCGCACGAGGCTAGGCTCGGCTGGCTCCTGGCGTTCGCCTTCGCGTGCGTGGCGCCCAACTTCCTCAGCGTCTCCATGCGCGACGTGGCGCTCTACATGCTGCTCTACATCGTCGTGGCGCAGAGCTTCCGCATGATCACGCTGACCGGCGACTGGTCGCTCGGCCACGTGGTGACCATGGGGGTGGGCGCCTACGCCAGCGCGCTGCTGGTCAAGAAGCTGGGCTTCTCGGTCTGGATCGCCATGCCCAGCGCAGCGCTGGTCGGCGCGCTGATCGCCTACATCCTGAGCTTCCCGTTGTTCCGCCTGAAGGGGAACTACTTCCTGATCGGTTCGTTCGCTGCGGGCGAGGCGATCCGCCTGACCTGGTTCAAGTACCGCGACCCGTTCGGCGGGCCCACCGGCATCCTGCGCATCCCGGCGCCCGAGCTGACCGTCCCCGGATTGGGTACGTTGGATTTCAGCGATTGGTCGTTGTTCTACTATCTGGCGCTGGGCTTCACGGTCCTGTGCCTGTGGCTGATGTGGCGCCTGGAACGGTCGCGCATCGGCCTGACGCTGAACGCCATCCACTGGCGCGACCTGCTGGCCGAGTCGGTCGGTGTCGACGTGCGCCGTTACAAGACGCTGGCCTTCGTCATCGCGTCGTTCTTCGCCGCCTTCGCCGGCGCCATGTTCAGCCACTATCTGGGCAGCGCGAACCCCAACCAGTTCGGCCTGGCGGTCATGCTCTACGTGCTGGTGTGGGTGATCGTGGGCGGCACGCGCACATTCGCCGGGCCGGTCATCGGCACGGTGCTGCTGACCGCGTTGAGCGAGATCCTGCGCGTCGTCGGGGTCGACGAGTACCGCCCGGCGATCTACGGCATCATCCTGATCCTGACGATCCTGTTCCTGCCCCAGGGCCTGGAAAGTCTGCCGGGCCGCGTCCGCGACTGGTGCGCCCGGCGCAAGGGTGTGGTCCCCGCAGCTTAGCCCAACGCCCGATCAGTACCCGAACGCGGCCAGGTAGACCGCGCCCTTGAGCCGTCTCTCGTCGCCGAACTCGACGGGCCGCCGCGCCGGCCACGGCAGGGCGGGTGGCGGCGGCAGAGGCGAACCGGCGCCGTGTGCGCGCGCAACCGCTTCGAGCCAGAGGGTACCAGTTTCGCCAGGGCCCCACGCTGCGCGGCGCATCGCGTGAGCCTTGGCGGCCAACGCGGCATCGCCCCGGACACGCGCCAGGTTGGCCAGGGTGACCGCGCGACCGGCATCCAGATCGCGACGCAGCAGGGCACGGGCCGGGGCATCCAGCGCCGCGCGGTTGCGCGTCTCGATACGCAGGTGAAAGGTCGAGGACCGCCCGCGCCCGCCGATCGCCATGGCCGCGACCCACGGCTCGGCCGCGTCCCACGCGGCCAGCGCGGCGTCCAGCGCGGCGCCGGGGTCGGCCGCCACGAGGGCGACGTTGTTCAGGCATGCCGCCCGGCGCGGGTCGCCCGGCTCCAGGGACCGGTCCGCCGCCAGGCGCCACAGCCGCACGGCCTCGGCGCGCCGGCCCCGCGCCCACAAGGCCAGCGCCGTCTCGCTCCACGTCTCCCAGAACAGATCGCCCGCGTGCCAGGGGCGGTCCGCCACGGCCTTCAGGCGCCCAGGTAGGCGCGGCGCACGTGTTCGTGGGCGTTGAGCTCCGCCGCCGGCCCGTGCAGCGCGACGCGGCCGGTTTCCAGCACGTAGCCGTAGCGCGCGAGCTTAAGCGCCAGGCCGGCGTTCTGCTCCACCAGGATCACGGGCACGCCGCGCTGGTTGATCTCGACCACGATCTTAGCGATCTCCTGCACCATAACCGGCGAGAGCCCGAGCGAGGGTTCGTCGAGCAGCAGGATGCGCGGCGCCGACATGAGCGCGCGGCCCATGGCCAGCATCTGCTGCTCGCCGCCCGACAGGGTCTTGGCGCGTTGGGTGCGCCGTTCCTTCAGCCGCGGGAAGTGCGCGCAGACCGCGTCCAGGTCGCGCGCGATGGCGGTCCGGTCGTTGCGCAGGAACGCGCCGGTCATCAGGTTCTCGTAGACCGAGAGGTCGGGGAACACCCGGCGTCCTTCGGGCACGTGGGCGATGCCCCGGCGCACGATGTCGGCGGCGGCGCGGCCGTCGATCCGTTCGCCGTCGAACCAGATGGCGCCCGAGGTCGGCCGGACCAGGCCCGAGACCGCGCGCAGCGTCGTGCTCTTGCCCGCGCCGTTGGCGCCAATCAGGGTGACGATGTCGCCGGCATCCAGCTCGAGCCCCACACCCTTGAGCGCGGCGACCTTGTTGTAGTGGACGACCAGGTCCTCGATGCGGAACAGCATCACGCGGCCGTGCCGAGATAGGCTTCGATGACGTTGGCGTTGCCGCGGATCTCCGCCGGCGTGCCCTCGGCCAGCAGGCGGCCGAAGTTCAGCACCGTGATACGGTCGCACAGCCCCATCACCGCCTGCATGTCGTGCTCGACCAGCAGGATGGTGACGCCCGAGCGGCGCACCGCGTCGATGTGACCCATCATGACGCGGGTTTCCTCCAGGTTCATGCCGGTGAACGGCTCGTCGAGCATCAGGAGTTTCGGCTCGGCGGCCAGCGCCACCGCGATGCCCAGCGCCCGTTGCAGGCCGTGGGGCAGGTTGACGGTGGCGTCGTGGCGGCGATCCGCCAGGCCCATGGTCTCGAGCACGGCGATGGCGCGCGCCTCGGCGGCCGCCTCGGTCACCCGGGCGCGCCCGCTGACCGCGTCCCAGACGCCGACCGGCGCGTGCAGGTGACGGCCGACCAGCACGTTTTCCAGCACCGTCATCTCGTGGAACAACAGCGAGGCCTGGAACGTGCGCACCACGCCCAGCGCGGCGATGCGGTGCGCCTTCAGGCCCGCGATGTCGTGGCCGTCGTAGACGATTCGTCCCGAGGTCGGCGCGTAGAAGCCGCTGATCACGTTGAACGTGGTGGTCTTGCCGGCGCCGTTCGGACCGATCAGGCCGCGGATATCACCCGCCTCCACTTGGAACGACAGCGCATCGACCGCCGCCAGGCCGCCGAACCGCTTGCTCAGGGACTCAACCCGCAGGATCGCCATGCCGCCTTCCTTCGCGTTCGCGGCACTATAGGGATCGAGGCCGGTGGCGCAAGGCGGTGTTCAGGCCGCGTCCAGCCCGGTCAAGAACTCGAGCACGGTGGACAGGAACGCGTCGGGCTGTTCCAGGGACACGCAGTGCGACGCGTCCTCGAACACCACGAGCCGCGCGCCGGGCACCTGGGCCGCGTACGTCCGGTTGGCCTCGGGCGTCGATTCATCCAACCGGCCGCACAGGAACAGGGTGGGCGTCCGGATGCGGCCCAGCAGAGCGCTCGCGTCGTAGGTCCTCATGGGGCCGGTGGCGCAAAACTCGGTCGGTCCCCACAGCGTGTCGTAGAGCCGCGCGTTAAACGTGGCGTAGGACTGCTTGAGTTCGTCCGGCGACGGCTTCAGCTGGCAGAAGTGCCGGCGCATGAAGACCATCACCGCCGCGTGGTACTCCTTGCTGTCGGTGGTGCCGGCGGCCTCGTGAGCGGCGAGCGTCGCCTTGACGTCCTCGGGCAGCGCGTCGCGATGTGCCGTGTTGTCGGCGATCCAGCGCGGCGTGCTGATCAGCGGGCTGGCCAGCACAAGGCCCACGATGCCCTGGCCGTGCGCCGCCACGTGTTCGATGACCAGGGATCCGCCAAAGGAATGGCCGATCAGAATCACCCGCGTCAGGCCCAGGGCCTGGCGCACCGACGCCACCTCGGTCGCGAAGCGTTCCACGGTCCAGTTCGCCGGCAGGTTCGGCCGGTCGGCGAAGCCGCAGTCGAGCTGGTCGTAGAAGATCACGGGCCAGCGGTCGGCCAGCGCCGCGAGCGTCAGCAGGTAGAAATGCGAAAGCCCCGGCCCACCGTGCACGACCAGGACCGGCGTGCGCCCGGCCTCCAGATGGCGCGCGCCGTCGATGCGATACCATGCCCGGCCTCCGCGCACGGCGACGTGGCCGGTGCGGTCGGGCGGATAACGGCGATCGAGATCGCCGAGCATGGTGGGCATCAACGCCATCGTTGACCCGACCTTAGCGCCCCGACCGCCGTCGCGGCCAGGGACTTGACCCGGTGCCCGCGGCCCCCCCTGATGGCCGCGGCCAGGGAGGGACCATGAAGATCGTCGATGTGCGCGCGACACCGGTGAACATCCCCTACACCGCGCCCTACGTGTTCAGCCACGGCTCGGTCGCGTCGCTGACCAAGACCATCGTCGAGGTGGTGACCGACGAAGGCGCGACGGGGCTCGGCGAGATCGCCGACGGCGACCGCGCCGCCGATCTGCTGGCCTGGCGCGAGCGCCTGATCGGCCTGGACATCCGCGATTTCGCGACCATGGAGGCGCGCTGCCTGCCCGGCACCCGCTACACGCCGTGGGGCAACGTGGCCGGCGCGCTGCGCGTCTTCGGGGGTCTCGAGACCGCGCTGTGGGATGCCCGCGCGCGTCTAGAGGGCGTGCCGCTGCACCTGCTGCTGGGCGGCGCGGTGCGCACCGAGATCCGGCTGTCCGAGTACTTCGGCTTCCGCCGGCCGGGCGCCACGGAACCGGGCGAATCGACACCGCTCGAGATCGCCCGCTACTGCGCGCGCATGGTGGAGCGCCACGAGGCCGAGGTGTTCGAGGGCAAGGTGGCGACCGTCGGGCTCGACGAGGAGGTCGTCATGGTGCGCGAGATCCGCGCGGCCATCGGCGAGCGCGAACTACGGCTCGACGCCAACGGCGGCTGGACCGTGCCCACAGCGCGCGAGGCCCTGCGCCGGCTCGATCCGTTCGTGATCCACTACTACGAGGACCCCGTCGAGACCTACGAGGAGATGGCGCAGCTGCGCACCGCCACGCGCGCCTCGTTCTCGACCCACGTGATCGATCTGGACAAGGCGGTTCGCTTGCGCGCGCCCGACACCATCGTGACCAACCTCAACGACCTGGGCGGCATCCGCCGGGTGGTCGCGTTCATCCGCGCCTGCGAATCCTTCAATGTGGGGTTTCGCTTTCACAGCGGCGAGACGGGCGTGGGCAGCGCTGCCTACCTCCACGTCTCGGCCGCCATGGACCACGTGCGCGAGCCCAGTCAGACCCTGTTCCGCTGGTACGCCGCCGACGTCATCGCCGAGGGCACGTTCGTGCCCAAGCGCGGCCGTGTCGCCGTGCCGACCGGGCCGGGGTTGGGCGTCACGCTCGACCGCAAGGCCCTCCAACGCTGCCACGAGCGCTATCTGGTCGAGGGTCAGTTTCCAGCCAGCAAGGGCGGGCGGGCTTTCCGCGACCGCTTCATGCGCGTCTGAACGGCCCGTTGCCGCGCCCGATGTATACCGATAACGTTCGCCTTTGGCGCCCGCGCCGGGCGGCGCCGAGAAAGGGGAGACGACACCATGACGGACATGGCGTTCACGCGCCGCCTTCTGATGCAGATCACCATGGCGATGGGCGGTGCGGCCGCCCTGCCGCGCATGGCGCTGTCGCAGGATGGCAAGACCTTGAACATCCGCTCGTTCCGCGATGTCCAGGTGCTCGATCCCGGCTGGATGGTGGGCGGCAACGAGATCTGGATGCAGTGGGCGTGCCTGACCCAGCTGGCCAACTACGCGCCGGGCGAGGAATGGGGCTGGGTGCCCGGCCCCCTGGTCGAGAAGATCGCCAACGTCGACCCGATGAACATCCGCTTCAAGCTGAAGCCCGGATACCAGTGGTCGGGCGGCTACGGCGAGGTCACGGCCGAGGACGTCAAGTACTCCTTCGAGCGCATCCGCCATTCCGAATGGAAGGACAAGTGGGCGGTGCTCGACCACGTGGAGGTCGCCGGCACCCACGATGGCGTGCTGGTGCTGAACAAGCCGTTCGCCGCGATCTGGCTGACGGCGCTGTGCGACGGCACCGGCTCGATCGTGTGCAAGAAGGCGGTCGAGGAGAAGGGCCACGAGGTCGACAGCTCCCAGGGCGATGGCACCAAGGTGAAGCGCTACGACGCCGAGTTCCCGGCGGAGTGCGGCCCCTACAAGGTGCTGCAGTGGATCCCCAAGCAGCGGGTCGAGCTGGGGCTGAACCCCGACTGGATCGGGCCGAGGCCGGCGATCGAGCGCATCGACCTGATCGCCATCGAGGATGAGAAGGCGGCCGAGCTGGGCTTCGAGGCCGGCGATCTGGATGTCACCACGATCAGCGTCGATTCGCTCGCACGCTTCAAGAGCGAGCCGCCCGCCGGCACCAAGCTGGTCGAGCGGCCAGGGCTGCTGTGGACATGGCTCGGCATGAACACCGAGCACCCCAAGCTCGCCGACAAGCGCGTGCGCGAGGCGATCTGCTGGGCGGCCGACGTGGATTCGATCCTCCAGGCGTCCTACGCCGGGCTGGCGCCCCGCTCGTGGGGCATCGTGCCGCCCGGCCTGGTCGGCCATCGCGACACCTACCGCTTCGCCCAGCGCGACGTGGAGAAGGCCAAGGCCCTGGTCGCCGAGGCCGGCGCCGAGGGGCTCGAGCTCGAGATCAAGATCATCAACAAGGTCGACCTGAACAGCGCCTCCTCGATCATCCAGGCCAACCTGGCCGAGATCGGCATCAACCTGACCATCACGCCCCTGGAAGCCGGCGTGTGGTGGGATCTGGGGCTGGAGGCCCGCGGCGAGGCGTGGAAGGACCTGCAGCTCTACATCGCCCGCTACGGCGACGCGCCCGACCCGAGCCAGATGACCCAGTGGTACGTCTCCGGTCAGGTCGGCATCTGGAACTGGGAGCGTTGGAAGAACCCCGAGTTCGACCAGCTCTTCGACCAGGGCCTGGGCGAGACCGATACCGCCAAGCGTCACGAGATCTACGTGCGCATGCAGGAGATCATGGACGACACGGCGGCCTACGTTTACATCACCCACGAGCCGCTGTCGGTGGTCTACCGCGATGTCGTGAACCCCGAGGTCACGCTGGCGGCCGAGTATTTCCTGCCGAGGTTCACCTGGGCGTAGCGACACAGGGGCACGACGGCGGGCCTGGTCGGGCCCGCCCGTAGCCTGCCGCGATGAGGATTCTGGTCGGGCTCGACGTCGGCACGACCCGGTGCAAGGCCGCGGCGTTCACGCCCGACGGGCGTGCGCTGGCGGTCGGCGAAAGCGCAGGCTATCCCGTCCATCGCGCGGGCACGACCGAGGCGGAGCAGGCGCCCGACGACCTGTGGGCTGCGGCGCGCGCGGCGCTGGCCGACTTGGCCCGTGCGCTTGGCCGCGATGCACCGATCGCCGCCATCGGCGTGTGCGGCACCACGCCCGGCCACGTTTTCGTCGACCGGGTCGGCAACGCCCTGCCGCGCTGCCTGATCTGGCAGGACGGCCGCGCCGAGGCCGAGGCCGCCTGGCTGGACCAGACCGTCGGCGCCGACCGCCTGGCGCGCTGGCTGGGCGTGCAATTGCCCAAGAGCGGCGCCCTGCCGCCGGCGCGGCTGGTGTGGTTCCGCCGCCACCGCCCCGCATGGCTCGACGGCACGTACCGCATGGTGCAGCCTAAGGACTTCATCAACCTGCGCCTGACCGGTCGGCTCGTCACGGACCGGGGCAGCGCCATCGGCGTGCTGCATCTGGCGACCGGCGCGCTCGACCCGGACTACGCCGCCCTGCTCGGCATCGATCGCGCGCTACTGCCCGACGCGGTCGAGCCCTTCGCGACGATCGGCGCGCTCGCCCCCGCCGTGGCGGCCGAGCTGGGTCTGCCCGCCGGCGTGCCGGTCGTGGCCGGCTGGGTCGACGCGTGGGCCAGCATGCTGGGGACCGGGCTCGGCGAGCCGGGCATGGCGTTCGACATCACCGGCACGGCCGAGGTCATCGGCCTGACCGCGCGCGATGCGCCGGCGGAAGCGCGCGGACTCCTGTCCGTGCCGCTCTACGGCGATCTCGGCATCGTCTACGGCGTGACCAACGCGGGCGCCGATCTGCTGAAGTGGTTCGCCGAGGCCTTCGTGCCCGACCGCCCCATTGGCGAGGCGATCGCGCTGATGGAGGCCGAGGCCGGCGCGGTCGCGCCGGGCGCCGACGGCCTGCTGTTCCTGCCCTACCTCTACGGCGAGCGGGCGCCGGTGTGGGACGAGACCGTGCGCGGCGCGTTCTTCCGGGTCGATCGCGGTCATCGGCGCGGCCACTTCGCCCGTGCGGTGCTCGAGGGCCTGGCGCACGCGGTGCGCCAGTGCCTGGAGTTGGCCGAGGCGGTGGGCGGCGTCGCGGCGCCAGCGCTGCGCGTCTCCGGCGGAGGCGCGCGCGGCGCGCTGCTCAACCAGATCAAGGCGGACGTGCTGGGCCGGCCGGTCGACGTGCTCGAGGTGATCGAGACCGGCGCGCTGGGCGCCGCCATGCTGGGCGCCATCGGTGTCGGCCTCGCCACGGGCTACGCCGACGCGGTCCGTAGCATGGCTAGGCCCGACCGGCGTTTCGCCCCCGTGCCCGAGCGGCGCGACGTGCACGACCGTGCCTACGAGCACTACCGCGGACTCTACCCCCGGCTCGACGGCCTGCGCTGAGCCGCCTCAGTCGGCGTCGTCGTCGCGCGCGACGATCACCTCGACGTTGGCCTCGGCGAGCTGGCGGGCGAACGGCTCGGGCGGCGGCGCGTCGGTGACCACCACGTCGATCGCGTCCCAGGGCACCACCTTGACGGTCGCGCGCCGGCCGAACTTGCTGGCGTCCACCGCGACCACGGTGCGGTCGGCGCGTCCGACCACGACGCGGCTGAACGCCGCTTCGGCCAGATCGAAGTTCATCAATCCGTCCCGTTCGTCGATGGCGCCGATGGAAAGCACCGCCGTGCGCACCCGGAACTGCTCGACGAACTGGGCGGCCGAGGGTCCCAGCGCCGCGCCGTCGTCGGCGCGTAGCTCGCCCCCGGCCATGAACACGCGGTTGCCGTTGCGCGTGGCCAGCGCGCGCGCGATGTCGATCGAGTTGGTCACCACCGTCAGGTCGCGGTGGCCGCGCAGTTCGTAGGCGACGTAGGCGGTGGTCGATCCGGTATCCAGCATCACGGACTCGCCGTGTCCGATCTGGCGGGCCACGACGCGGGCGATCGCCTTCTTGCTGTCGGCGTTCTCGCGCAGGCGCTGCTCGAAGGCGGATTCGCGCATCATGTCCGGCAGCGTGACGCCGCCGTGGATCTTGATGACCCGGCCGGCGTCGGCGAGGCTCTTGATGTCGCGCCGGATGGTTTCGTCGGAGACTTTGAGCTCGGCGGCGAGCCGGCTGACGCTGCACGTGCCCAGGCGCGCGACCGATTCCAGGATGCTGGCCTGGCGCACCGACTGACGCATGGCGTGCCCCGTTGCCCGGTGTCACGGTTGATCGCGAATGGTAGGGGATCGCGACCGAAGTGGCTAGGGATCGCGAAAATTTTGCCTAACATTGTTTGGGATTGCGCACTTTCGCCCTTGCCAGGGCGCGGGAACTTGGTCTCTGATCGTGGGAATCCCGGGCAGGGCAATCGCGTCCCCGTGCCCGGGCGGCGCGTAGCGCTGGCACGCCGTGCGCGCGACGCGGCCAATGAGGGAGGTCATTATGACCAGGCTTATCGCGGCGTTGGTCCTCGCCGGGGCGATGGGGCTCGCCGCGCCGGTGCGGGCGGACGTCGAATCGACCGATCCGATCAAGCTCACCATTCACGACTGGACCGGCCAGTACGTGACGACCCACATCATGGGGCGCGTGCTCCAGGAGATGGGCTACAACGTCGAGTACGTCCAGGCCGACTACATCGCCCAGTTTGCCGGGCTTGAGGCGGGCGACCTGCACGTGGCCATGGAGATCTGGGAGACCACGGGCAAGGACGCGCTCAATGCCTCGGTCGCGACCGGCAACACGGTCGACCTGGACGAGACCGGCATGGCCGCCAAAGAGGAGTGGTGGTACCCCTCCTACGTCAAGGAGCAGTGCCCGGCCCTGCCCGACTGGACAGCGCTGAACGACTGCGCCGCCGTGTTCGCCACCGCCGAGACCGGTGACAAGGGCCGTTACCTTGCCGGACCGGTGACGTGGGGCGGCTATGACGAGGAGCGCGTCGAGGCGCTCGGCCTGAACTACGAGGTCGTGCACGCCGGCACCGACGCCGCCATGTTCGCCGAGCTGGAATCGGCGGTGCAGCGCAAGGCGCCGATCCTCTTGTGGATCTACGCGCCGCACTGGGCGCCTTCGAAGTACGAGGGCGAGTGGATCGAGTTCCCGACCTACACCGACGCGTGCTACCAGGACCCCGCCTGGGGCACCAACCCCGACCTCGCCTACGACTGCGGCAAGCCGTTCGGCTGGATCAAGAAGGTCGGCTGGGCCGGCGGCGAGGCGAAGTGGCCGGGCGCCTACAAGGCGATCCGCAACTTCCAGATCGACAACGCCACAATGGGCCAGCTCATCACCCGGATTGATCTGGACGGCGAGACGCTTGAGGACGTGGTCGAGGACTGGATCAAGAACAACGAGAGTGTCTGGCGCGCCTGGACACAGTAAGCTCGCGACCGACGGCGGGCGCCACGCGCGCCCGCCGTCGATGATCGGGGGCACGGCGGGCGGATCGGCATGGTGGACAAGGCAGTGAACGGGACCGGCGCGAACGCTGGGGCGCACGGCGCGCTGGCGTTGCGCAACGTCTGGAAGCTCTACGGACCCGGCGCCGAGCAGGCGTTGCGGCCGGGTTCGGCCCAGCCGGCCGCCGCCGACCTGGCGGCCAAAGGCATCATCACGGCGGTGCGCGACGTTTCGCTCGACGTTCACGCCGGCGAGATCTTCATCATCATGGGTCTCTCTGGCTCGGGCAAGTCGACGCTCGTGCGCTGCATGACCCGGCTGATCGAGCCGACCGCCGGGCAGGTGCTGTTCCACGGCCAGGACTTGCTGCATATCAGCGAGCGCGAGTTGATCGAGATCCGCCGGCACAAGATGGGCATGGTGTTCCAGCACTTCGCCCTGCTGCCGCACCTGACCGTGCTGGATAACGTGGCGTTCCCGCTGGAGATCCAGGGCATGGCGCGGGCCAAGCGGTACGAGCACGCGCGCCGCGTCATCGAGTTGGTTGGCCTGGCTGGGCGCGAATCCTACTTCCCGCGCGAGCTGTCCGGCGGCCAGCAGCAGCGTGTCGGCATCGCGCGCAGCCTGGCGGTCGAACCCGAGGTCTGGTTTCTGGACGAGCCCTTCAGCGCGCTCGATCCCCTGATCCGGCGCGAGATGCAGGACGAGTTCCTCCGCCTGCAGAACATGCTGAAGAAGACGATCGTCTTCATCACCCATGACTTCGACGAGGCGATCCGCCTGGCCGACCGCATCGCCATCATGAAGGACGGCGTGATCATCCAGATCGGCACGCCCGAGGACCTGGTGACCCGTCCCGCCGATGGCTACGTCGCCGAGTTCACGCGTGACGTGCCGCGCGCCAAGGTGCTGTCGGTGCGCAGTATCATGGAGCCGGTCGACGGCCCGCTGATCGCCGAGAACCAGGTCGCCGCCGCCGCCAAGGTCCAGGACATCGCCGACGAGGTCATGCGCCGCGGCACCGCGGTCGCTGTGGTCGACGCGGCCGGCGCGACCATCGGCCTCTTGACCAAGGACGCCGTGCTCGCGGCCCTGCTCGGGCGCGAGACGCGGCGATGACCTTGGCCCTGCGCGCGGCCCGGCCGGCCGCGCGCCCCTGGACCTGGGTCTGGCTGGCATTGGGGGTGGTCACGGCGGCGCTGATGGCGTTCGCAACGCCCGACTCGCCATGGCTCGCTTACCCCAAGGCGTGGGAGCTGCCGCTGCGTCTGTGGGTCAGCGACGCCATGAAGTGGCTGGTCAACCGCTTCGACCTGGGACCGTTCACGTTCAAGGAGCTGACGCGCGGCCTGGCTTGGCTGCTGGACTGGCCGCTCGCGGCGGCGCGCGGCCTGCTGGTGGACGGATTCTCCTTCTCCTCCGACCCCAAGGCGCCCGCGCTGCTCCCTTCGCTCTCGTGGCTTGGCGTCACCGCGCTTATCGCCGCCCTGGCGTGGCGGGTCGCGGGCGGGCGCTTGGCCGCGGTGGTCGGCGCGTGCTTCGTCTACATCGCCGTCTTCGGCTGGTGGCCGAGCGCCATGGTCACGCTGGCCTCGACCGCCATCGCCGTCGCCTTCGGCATCGCCGGTGGACTCGCGCTGGGCATCCTGGGCTACCGCCGCCGCTGGTTCGCGCGCGCCATGATGCCGGTGCTCGACCTGATGCAGACGGTGCCGGTATTCGCGTACCTGGTGCCGGTGCTGTTCCTGTTCGGCTTCGGGTCGGTGGCCGCGATGATCGCGACCATCATCTACGCCATGCCGCCCATGGTGCGCGTGACCATGCTGGCGCTCGAGCAGGTGGCGCACGAGACGGTCGAATTCGGCCATATGGCCGGCTGTTCGCGCCGGCAGATGACCTGGAAGGTGCTGGTGCCGTCGGCCAGCGCCGGCCTGATGGTCGGCGTCAACCAGGTGATCATGCTGTCGCTCAACATGGTCATCATCGCCTCGATGATCGGCGCGGGCGGGCTGGGCTTCGACGTGCTCGACAGCCTCAAGCGGCTCGATGTCGGCAAGGGGTTGGAGGCCGGCATCGCCATCACGCTCCTGGCCATCGCGCTCGATCGCCTGAGTCAGGCGGTGGCCCTGCGCGCGCCGCCGACCCACGGGGCGGACCCGGAACGCCGGCGCTGGCTGATCGTCGCCCTGGCCATGGTCGTCGTGCCCACGGCGCTGGGCGGCGCGGTGCCGGCGTTGGCCGCGTACCCCGAGGACTGGACGCTGACCACCGGGCGGCTGCTGGCGCAGGCGGTCGAGTGGATCAACGTCCACTTCTTCGAAACCCTCGAAGCGGTCAAGACTGCGCTCATCGCGAGCGTACTCGCCCCGATCAAGGGCATCCTCGGCGCGCTGCCCTGGCCGGCGGTGGTGGCGGCCGCGGCGCTCGGCGGCTACCGCCTGGGCGGCGCGCGCCTGGCGGCGCTCGCCGCGGCCCTGGTCGCCTTCATCGCGGTGACCGGCAATTGGGAGAAGGCGGCGATCACGGTCTACCTGGTCGGCGTCTCGGTCATCGTCGCCGGCGCGATCGGCCTGCCCATCGGCATCTGGGCGGCCGACCGGCCGCGCGCCAACCGCGTGATCCAGGCGATCATTGACACGCTGCAGACCCTGCCCTCGTTCGTCTACCTGATCCCCGTGGTCATGCTGTTCCGCGTCGGCGAGTTCTCGGCGATCATCGCGGTGATCGCCTTTGCCGTCGCCCCGGCGATCCGCTACGTGGTGCTCGGCCTCGGCCAGGTGCCGCCATCGCTGATCGAGGCGGCGCGCGCCACCGGGTGCAGCCGCGGCCAGATCCTGCGCAAGGTGCGCCTGCCGCTCGCCTTCCCCGAGATCATGCTGGGCCTGAACCAGACGGTGATGATGGCGCTCAGCATGGTGGTCATCACGGCGCTGGTGGGCACGCGCGACCTGGGCCAGGAGGTTTATATCGCGCTGGCCAAGGCCGACACCGGCCGGGGCCTGGTGTCGGGCGTGTGCGTCGCCTTTATCGCCATCGTGGTCGACCGCCTGGTCGGCGCCTGGGCGGCCCGGCGCAAGCGCGAGCTGGGTCTGGGCGCATGAGCCACGCCGCGGCGGCCGCCGCGCGCGTGCGCGCCGAAGGGCTTCGCTGCTGGCACGGTCCCGTGATCGCGCGGCCCGTGGGCGGCGGCATCACGAACCACAACCTGCTGGTCACCGACGGCGCCGACAGTTTCGTCGTGCGCATCGGCGGCGACATCCCGGTGCACGGCATCCTGCGCTTCAACGAACTGGCCGCCAGCCGCGCCGCCCACGCGGCCGACCTGGCGCCCGAGGTGATCCACGCCGAGCCGGGCGCCATGGTGCTTCGCTACATCTCGGCCCGCGCGTTCGAGGAGGCCGACGTGCGCGCGCCCGCGAACCTGGTCCGCGTCGTGCCGCTGCTGCGCCGCTGCCACCGCGACGTGACGCGCCTGATCCGTGGGCCGGTGCTGACCTTCTGGGTGTTCCAGGTCAACCGCTCCTACGGCTTTCAGCTGCGCGACGACAACCACCGCCTGGTCGGCGACCTGGCACGCCTGATCGCGATCAACGACGCGCTGGAGACGGCGATCGGCCCAATCGACCTGGTGCTGGGGCACAACGACCTGCTGCCGGGCAACCTGCTGGACGACGGCGAGCGCCTGTGGCTGATCGACTGGGAGTACGCCGGCTTCAACAGCCCGCTGTTCGACCTGGCCAACCTGGCGTCCAACAACGACCTGCCGCCCGAGGCCGAGGACTGGCTGCTGGGCGCCTACTTCGACCGCGCGCCCGACGACGTTCTGCGCCGGCGCTACCACGCCATGAAGTGCGCCTCGCTGCTGCGCGAGACGCTGTGGAGCATGGTCTCCGAGATGCACTCGACGCTCGACGTCGACTACGTCGCCTACACGGCCAAGAACCTGGAGCGCTTCGAAGCCGCGCACGCCGCGTACCAAGCCCGCTTCGGGCGTTAGTCCGTCACCCGTTCTCAAGGAGCACCGTGCCGGCCAGGTAGAGCGAACCGCAGATTAGCACGCGCGCCGGGCCAGTTGGCTCGGCCAAGCGGGCCAGCGCCGCGGCGGCCGAGGGCGCGGTCGCGACCGCCACGCCGTGGGCGGCGCCCAGCCGTGCGACGTCCTCGGGCGCGAAGGCGCCAGCCTCGCCGGGGATCGGCACGGCGATGACGCGCCGGGCCACGCGCCCGAGCGGCGTCAGGAACCGCCCGGCGTCCTTGCTGCTCATCATGCCGACCACCAGGTCGAGCGGCCGGTCGGCCCAGTGGCGCGTCGCGTGCTCGGCCAGCATGATGCCCGCCGCCGCGTTGTGCCCGCCGTCGAGCCACAGTTCGCGGTCCGCCGGCAGGCGGTCGCTCAGGTCGCCACGATAGAGCCGCTGCAACCGCGCCGGCCATTCCACGGCGGTCAGACCGCGCGCGAGTGCCGCCGTGTCCACGGCCGCGCCCGGCAGGCGGCGCAGGGTCGCGAGCGCGATCGCCGCGTTGCCAATCTGGTGCGCGCCGGGCAACGCCGGCGGCGGCAGATCGAGCGTGGCGGCGCCGTCGCGGAAGCGCAGGCGACCGCCTTCGAGCGTCGCGTCGAAATCCTGGCCGAACCAGACGCCGCGCGCGCCCACAGCCGCGATGCGCGCCGCGATCACCGCGCGCGCATCGCCATTCTGCGGGCCGATGATCGCGGGGGCTCCGTGCCGCAGGATGCCAGCCTTCTCGCCGGCGATGGCAGCGATCGTCTCGCCCAGGAACTGCTGGTGATCGAGCGATACCGGCGTGATCACCGTGGCGGCGGGCCGCTCGATCACGTTGGTCGCGTCGAGCCGCCCGCCGAGCCCGACCTCGAGTACCAGCCAGTCGGCCGGCGTGCGCGCGTAGGCCAGGAAGGCCGCCACGGTGGTCACCTCGAAGAAGGTGATGGGGCGGCCGCCGTTGACCGCCGCGACCTCGTCGAGCAGGCGGGCGAGCGCGTCCTCCTCGATCAACTGGCCGGCGAGCCGTATGCGTTCGTGGAAGCGCATCAGGTGCGGCGAGGTGTAGATGTGCACCGTGGCACCGGTGGCCTCGAGCGCGGCGCGCACGTAGGCGACTACCGAGCCCTTGCCGTTGGTGCCGGCCACGTGGATGACCGGCGGCAGCCGGTGGTGCGGGTTGCCCAGGTCGGCCAGCAGACGCTCGACGCGATCGAGCGTCAGGTCGATCAGCTTCGGGTGCAGCGCCTTGAGCCGCTCGAGGATGCGATCGCTGGGCGCCGGCGCGGGCGCGTCCATGGCCGGTCTAGGCGCTGGCCGGCGCGGGCAGCGCGGCCATGGCCGTCGCCGGCGCGCCCTCGGCGCGGCGCCCGGCCGTCAATAGCCCGAGCACGCGGATCAGCCGGTCGCGCAGGTCGCGCCGGTGCACCACCATGTCGAGCATGCCGTGGTCAAGCAGGTACTCGGCGCGCTGGAATCCCTTGGGCAGGGCCTGACCGATCGTCTCCTCGATCACGCGCGCGCCGGCGAACCCGATGATCGCGCCGGGTTCCGCCATGGCGATGTCGCCCAGCATGGCGAACGAGGCGGTGACGCCGCCGGTGGTCGGGTGGGTCATGACCACGATGTAGGGCAGGCCGGCGGCCTTGACCTGGTCCACGGCGATGGTGGTGCGCGGCATCTGCATCAGGCTGAGCGCGCCTTCCTGCATGCGCGCCCCGCCCGAGGCGGTGATCACGATCAGGGGCGCGCGCTGCGTCACCGCGCGGTTCGCGGCGGCCAGGATCGCCTCGCCCACGGCGATGCCCATGGAGCCGCCGATGAAGCCGAAATTGAACGCGGCGACGACGACCGGCCGGCCATCGAGGCGGCCCTGCACGACGATGACCGCGTCCTTCTCCTCGGTCTCGGTCTGGGCTTCCTTCAGCCGGTCGCCGTAGCGCTTGCGGTCGCGGAAGCGCAGCGGATCGACGGGGACCGCAGGGACCTCGACACGCTCCCAGCCGCCCTCGTCCAAGAGCAGCGCCAGGCGCCGCGCCGGCTTGATCGGCATGTGATGGTCGCAGTGGGGGCACACCGCGTTGGCCGCGTCCAGATCGCGATGGAAGATCATGCGCTCGCACGCCGGGCACTTGTGCCACAGGTTGTTGCCGCCGTTGTCCTTGCGCACCAGGGCGCGGATGCGCGGCCGGACGAAGTTGGTCAGCCAGCTCATCGGCGCGCCCCGCGCACGCCCTCGGCCAAGGCGGCAACCGCGCCCAGCACGTCCTTGACCACGCCGGGTCCGCCGGGCGCGCAACGTTCGACGAGCGCGCTGCCGACCACGGCCGCGTCGGCGGCACGCGCGGTCTCGGCCGCGTCGGCCGGCGTGCGGATGCCGAAGCCGACCGCCACGGGCAGCGTGGTGTGGCGCTTCAGTCGCGCGACCGCTTGGGTCACGGCCTGGGCGCGCGGCGTGCGCGTGCCGGTGATGCCGGTGATCGAGACGTAGTAGATGAAGCCCGACGTGTTGGTCAGCACCTTGGGCAGACGGCGGTCGTCGGTGGTCGGGGTCGCCAGGCGGATGAAGTCGAGCCCCGCCGCGTGCGCCGGCAGGCACAGCTCGTCGTCCTCCTCGGGCGGGAGGTCGACGATGATCAGGCCATCCACCCCGGCCGCGCGCGCGTCCGCCAGGAACCGCGCGTTGCCGTAGCTGTAGATCGGGTTGTAGTAGCCCATCAGCACCAGAGGCGTCGCGTCGTCACCGGCGCGGAACGCGCGCGCCAGATCCAGCACGCCCTTCAACGTCATGCCACCGGCCAGCGCGCGCAGGTTCCCCGCCTGGATCGCCGGCCCGTCCGCCATGGGGTCGGTGAACGGCATGCCGAGCTCGATGACATCGGCGCCGGCGCGCGCCAGGCCCTGGAGGATCGCGAGTGAGGTCGCCCGGTCCGGATCGCCGGCGGTCAGAAACGTGATCAGGCCGGCGCGGCCTTCCTTCCGCAGCGCCGCGAAGCACGCCGCGATGCGGCTGCTCACAGGTCGGCCCCCAGATGCTGGGCGATGGAAAACACGTCCTTGTCGCCCCGGCCGCACAGGTTCATGACGATGATGTGGTCCTTCGGCAGGGTGGGAGCGATCTTGATCACGTGGGCGAGCGCGTGCGCCGGCTCGAGCGCCGGCAGGATGCCTTCCAGGCGCGCGCACAGCTTGAACGCTTCGAGCGCCTCGGCATCGGTCGCGGCGACGTACTCGGCCCGGCCCGTGTCCTTGAGCCACGCGTGCTCGGGGCCGATGCCGGGGTAATCGAGCCCGGCCGAGATCGAGTGCGCCTCCTTGATCTGGCCGTCGTCGTCCTGCAGCAGGTAGGTGCGGTTGCCGTGCAGCACGCCCGGCCGGCCGGCGGTCAGCGAGGCGGCGTGCTCGCCGGTCTCGATGCCGCGCCCTGCCGCCTCGACCCCGATGATGCGCACCGAAGGGTCGTCGAGGAAGGGGTGGAACAGGCCGATGGCGTTCGAGCCGCCGCCGATGCACGCGACCAGGCTGTCGGGCAAGCGGCCCTCGGCCTCGGCGATCTGGGTGCGCACCTCCTCGCCGATGATGCATTGGAAGTCGCGCACCATGGCCGGATAGGGGTGCGGACCGGCCGCAGTGCCGATGATGTAGAACGTGTCGGCGACGTTGGTCACCCAGTCGCGCAGCGCCTCGTTGAGCGCGTCCTTGAGCGAGCGCGAGCCGGATTCCACGGGGCGCACCTCGGCGCCCAGCAGCTTCATGCGAAACACGTTCGGCGCCTGCCGGTCGATGTCCTTCGAGCCCATGTAGACCGTGCACGGCAGGCCGAACTGGGCGCTGACGGTGGCGGCGGCGACGCCGTGCTGGCCGGCGCCAGTTTCGGCGATGATGCGCGTCTTGCCCATGCGCTTGGCCAGCAGGATCTGGCCGAGGCAGTTGTTGATCTTGTGCGAACCGGTGTGGTTCAGCTCGTCGCGCTTGAAGTAGACCTTGGCGCCGCCCAGGTGCTCGGTGATGCGGCGAGCGAAGTAGAGCGGGCTGGGCCGACCTACGTAGTGGGTGCGCCAGTGGTTCATCTCGGCGTGGAATGCTGGGTCGGTCTTGGCCGCCTCGTACGCCCGCTCCAGGTCGAGGATGAGCGGCATCAGGGTCTCGGCGACGAAGCGGCCGCCGAAGATGCCGAAGCGGCCGCGTTCGTCCGGTCCGGCGCGGAAGGTGTTGGGGGCGCGAAGCGCCGCTGAGGTCGCCATGGCGTTCAGGTCCACGAGGGGCTGCCGAAGATGCGAACGGCGATCCTACAACCCGCGCGCGGTCGCGAGAAAGGCGCGAATCTTGTCCGGGCTCTTGATGCCCGGCCGGTCCTCGACGCCCGAGGCGACATCGACCGCCGTGGCACCCGAGGTGGTCACCGCCTCGGCCAGATTGGCGGCGTCCAGCCCGCCCGACAGGATCCAGGGCCAGGTCCAGCGGCGGCCCGCCAGCAAGGTCCAGTCGAAGGCCCGGCCGTTGCCGCCGGGCAAGGTGCTGCTGCCGGCCCTGGGCGGCTTGGCGTCGAACATGATCAGGTCGACGACACCCAGATAGGGCTCGACCGCCGCGAAGTCCTCGGCCGCCGCGATGGGGATCGCCTTCATGATCTGGGTCCGGGACGACACGCGCAGCGCCTGGGCGCGCGCCGGGCTTTCCTTGCCGTGGAGCTGCAGGACCTGCGGGCGCAGGTGATCGCACACCGCGCGCACCAGATCGTCGTTTGGGTCGACCAGCACGGCGACGCGCGCCACGCTATCCGGCAACGCGGAGGCCAGCGTACCGGCCTCCGCCGGCGAAACCGCGCGCGGCGAGGGCGGGTAGAAGTTGAACCCGGCCCAGGTCGCGCCAGCGGCCGCGGCCACGGCCACCGGATCGTTCAGACCGCAGATCTTGACGCGCACGGGCATGGTCAGGCGGGCGAGGCCGCGTCCATTTCCTCGACGATGCGCCGCGCGGCAAGGACCGGATCGATCGCCTTGGTGATCGGTCGGCCGACCACGAGGACGTCCGCGCCCTTGCGCAGCGCCTCGGCCGGCGCGATCACCCGCTTCTGGTCGTCCGCCGCCGACCAGGCCGGGCGGATGCCGGGCACCACGATCATGAAGTCGCCGCCGCATTGGGCGCGCAGACCGCCGATCTCGTGCGCCGAGGCGACCACGCCGTCCAGGCCGCAGCCCTGGGCCAGGTCGGCCAGCCGGCGCACCTGGTCGGGGATCGGCCCGGACATGCCGACGGCACCCAGGTCGTCCTCGTCGAAGCTGGTCAGCACGGTCACGGCAAGCACGCGCGGGCGATGACCGTCCTGGTCGGCGATGCGGAACGCGGCCGCCATGGCGGCGCGCAGCATGGCCGGGCCGCCGCTGGCGTGCACCGTCATCAGCGTGGGGCGAAACTGCGCCGTGGTGCGCACCGCCCCGGCCACGGTGTTGGGGATGTCGTTGTACTTGAGGTCGAGGAAAACCGGCAGGCCACACGCCGCCACGGCGCCGACACCCGCCGCGCCGTGGGCGCCGAAGAACTCGAGCCCCAGCTTGACCCCGCCCACGACACCCTTGAGGCTGCCGGCCAGTTCGGTCGCGGCCGCCAGATCGTGCGTGTCGATGGCGCAGAACAGCCGGCTCGCGGCATCACGGGTCGCCATGGCGTCCCCCGAGGTCGTTCAGACGGGCGCGCCCCCTCGGGGGCACGTCCGGAGCTTATATCAGAGCGCGTGGGCGGCCGACAACCGGGCGCCGGCTGGGCGGGGTGCTAGCTGTCGTTGTGCGGCACGTCGATCAGCCGGCGGCGGCCGGCGGCCACGTCGTAGACGTAAAACGAGTTCATGGTGCGGCCGTAGAGGTGTAGCGTCACGGCGCCACCGCGCTCGGCCGGAGCGCCCGTTTCGTGGATGTGGTCGGGGTTCGGCACGAAGCTGGTCACCGACCCGGGCTGCAGGCGGATCACGCCGCCGCGCATCAGGCGGATGCCATCGTCGCGGTGGATCGTGCCGTCGGGCGACATGAAGCTGCGTTCCTCGAGCGCGCCTTCGACCACGCCAACCACGCCCCAACTGCCGTGGTCGTGCACCGGCGTCCATTGGCCCGGTCGCCAGACGATGGCGTAGAGCGAAAGACTGCCGTCCTCCGCCAGGCGGATCAGGTTGCGCGTGTAGTGATCGGGGTCCGAGTGCAACGTCCGATCCGCGAACAGATCGCCCGGTGTGGACACCAACCGTTCCATCAACGGCACGATCGCGTTGACGCAGCC
>VGDP01000016.1 GCA_016869675.1 Alphaproteobacteria bacterium
GGAGGGACTGGTCATGAACCGCAAGAAGACGCAACGCCTCTACCGCGAGGAGGGCCTGCCGGTGCGCCGCCGGCGTGGCCGCAAGCGGGCGACGGGAGCTCGGGCGCCGATCATCGCCGTGACACGGTCCACGCCCTGGTTGATGTCGGCCGACTGTCCGTTGAAGCGGACCTGGATCTCGCAGCGCTCGGGGTCGATGCCGGTTGTGCTGTCGCGATAGCCGGCGTCGCGCAGGACGTCGGACACGATTGTTACCGCCCGTTCGCGCACGGCGCGGAAGGTTTCGGGACTCCGGGTCTTGAACTCGCCGGCGACCACGACGCACTGGTCGGCCAGCAGGGTTTCGCAGGCAACGCGGGCCGAAGGATCGTGGCGCAGGAACTCGTCGAGCACCGCATCGGAAATGCGGTCGGCCAACTTGTCGGGGTGGCCCTCGGAGACGGACTCCGAGGAAAACAGACCATTACAAACAGACATCAGTCACTCCTCTTTAGCCGCTTTGACGATGTGTCGGGGGCGGCAAGCTTGATCAAATCCCCCCAGCCCGTTGAGGTGGACCAGGCACTCGCCTACTACGAGCGCGACTACGAAGGTGTCTACCCGCAGTGGACGCAGCACGTCAGCTTCACGTGGACCCAGGTGTTTCCGGCGGGCCGGCTGATCTTGGTCGAGCACGCTTACAAGCCCGCGGTGGGCACGCGCTTCATCAGCGGCTATTCGCTGATCGTCGACGACCAGGCGGAGTTCCGCGCGCGGTACTGCCTGGATGACGACCGCGTTGCGCTGGAGGAGAGACTGGCCGCCGTGCCGGGTGGCGTGGCCGAGGGGCTGCTGGTCGCCGACGAGGTCGGCTACATCCTGACCACCGGCAACAACTGGGCCGGACCCATGGGCCGGCTGTCGATCACGGTCGATCCGGGCGACGCGGGCAACCTGGCGCTGACGTGCTTCGAAGGACTGACGCGCTCGTCCGACGGACGGCTGCATGGTACCTTCGAGGCCGCCAACCCGAAGGACGACCTATGGATCCTGATCGTGCGGCGCGAGCCGGAGAGCTGATTGCGGCGGTGCGTATCTTGTGCCTGACGGGCGCGCTAATGGTCGCGGCATCCGCCGCGTCCGCCCAGGAATGGCAGGCCGAGACCAACGAGAACGGCGTCACGACCGCCACCGTGACGGCCGACGCGATCCTGGGCGAGCACGCGGCGCCGGCAGCGGTACGCTTTCAGTGCGCCGACGGCGAAGGCGCACCCTGTCGATCCTGCTGATAGTGCGCGACACGCGCTTCGTGCCCGACTTTCCGTTCGACACGTTCGAGGGCCCCGACGCGACGACCAATGGCGAGCCGCTGTTTCGCGTCGAGGTCGGCAGCGAATCGGTCGGCTTCGGTTTCGACCTGCCCATCGGCGGCTGGTACCTGGAGCAGTACGCGTTCGTCTTCGGCCACGCGGCCCTGAACGGCACCGACAGCCAGGTCGCTCACATCGCCGACGATGTACGCCAGGGCGCAACGACAATGACCGTGGGCGTCGCGATGCCCGACGGCGCGGACCGCTGGCTGCTCGCCACGGTGCCCATGACCAACGCGGTGGCCGCCGTCGCCAAGGCCATGGAGCCGTGCCGATAGCGCACGGCGACGCCGCGCGGGCTAGACTGCGTCCACCACGACAAGGGAGGTGACCATGCGCGCGGCGGTGATGGAGAGCGTCAAGGTTCCCCTGGCGGTGCGGGACATGCCCGAACCGACCATCGAGCGGCACGGCGCGCTGATCCGCGTCGAGGCCAACGGCGTCTGCCGCAGCGACTGGCACGCCTGGGTCGGCGATTGGGAATGGATCGGGCTGCGCCTGCCCCTGCCCTGGGTGCTGGGTCACGAATTTTGCGGCGTGGTCGAGGACGTCGGGCCCGAGGTGCGCCGCTTCCGCAAGGGCGATCGCGTCATCATTCCGTTCGCCCAGGGCGAGGGCACGTGCGAGCAGTGTGTCGAGGGCCGGCCCAACGTGTGCCTGCACGGCTTCCAGCCGGGCTTCACGTACTGGGGCGGGTTCGGCCGCTTTGTCGCGGTGCCGCACGCCGACGTCAACTTGGTGGTGCTGCCGGACTCGATCAGCTTCGTCGAGGGCGCCAGCCTGGGCTGCCGCTTCATGACCTCGTTCCAGGGCGTGGCCAACCGCGCCCAGGTGCGCGCCGGCGAATGGGTGTCGGTGCACGGCTGCGGCGGCATCGGGCTGTCGGCCGTTCACATCGCCGCGGCCATGGGCGCCAACGTCATCGCCGTCGACATCGACCCGCGCAAGCTGGAGAAGGCCAAGGAGCTGGGCGCCATGGCGACCGTGCACGCGGGCAACGTCGATCCGGCCGAGGCGGTCAAGGACATCACCAAGGGCGGTGCCCACGTTTCGATCGACGGGCTGGGCATCAAGGCGACGTGCCAGAACTCTATCCGCAGCGTGCGCCGACGCGGCCGTCACCTGCAGATCGGCATGACGTCATCGGCCGAGAAGGGCGAGATCGCCATCCCGATCGACGTGATCGTCGAGTCCGAGATTACGATCTACGGCTCATCGGGCCTGCCGGCGCCGGCCTACGGGCCCATGCTGCGCATGATCGAGGCGGGCAAGCTGCAACCGGCCAGGCTGGTGGGGCGCCGGATCCCGCTGGAGGAGGCCGGCACGGTGCTCGCCTCCATGAGCGACTACGGCACGCTCGGCGTGCCGGTGGTCGACCGGTACTGAATCAGGAGGACGGTGATGGCCCGGTTCCATGTTGCCGAGATCACTGGCACGGCGCGCGAGCGCGGCCGCGCGCACGGCGAGAGCCTGCGTGATGTGGTACGCGAGCGCGAGCGCCGCTGGCGCGCCGCGCTGGAAGCCAAGACCAAGTTGCCCGCCGACACCGTCATCGCGCGGTTCCTCGCCGAGACCGACTTCGTGCCGGCGATTCGGCGCCAAACACACTATCTGCTCGACGAGGTGCGCGGTATCGCCGAGGGCGCCGGCCTGCCTTTCGACGCGGTGCTGGCGGCCCAGTTCATGGACGAGGAGTGGTGGTACACGGACGCGCTCGCGGACCCCCATCACTGCTCGAGCCTCGGCGCGCTCGACGCGGGCGCCGGGCGCGCGCTGGTCGCCCAGACCATGGATCTGGTTACCTGGACCGACGGCTTCCAGACGATCCTACGCCTGCGCGGCGCGCGGCCCGAGCAGGACGCCGTGATCCTGACCATGGCGGGCATGATCGGGCTGTGCGGCATGACCGCGGCGGGACTGGGTGTGTGCGTCAACACGCTCGCGCAACTCGCCAGCCGCCGGGAGGGCCTGCCGGTCGCCTTCGTGACGCGCGGCGCGCTGGCGTGCGCCACGGCGGCCGAGGCGGCCGGGTTCGTGCGCAGGGTGCCCCACGCCTCGGGCCAGAACTACGTGATCGGCGACGGCCGTGACCTCTACGACCTGGAGGCCTCGGCCAACGCGGTCGCGACTCATGCGGACGGCGCGGGTCGTGGTCTGGTCGTGCGTCACACCAACCATCCGCTGACCAGCCGCGACCTGGGCCCGGCGCCCTACGACCCGGCCAGCGAGCGCGAGCGCCATACGGTGCGGCGCCTGGGGTCCCTCGTCGCGAGGCTGCCGGACAACGGGGACTCGGCCAAGGTCGCCACGGCATCCGTCGCCTTGGCGGCCCAGGACGACCCCGAGTTTCCCGTCGCCATCCCGGCCGCGTGGGCCGAGGCGAAGGGCCGCTCGTACTTCACCTTTGCCACGGTCGTCTGGGAACTGACGCCCACGCCGATCGCCCACATGGCGCCGGGGGCGCTGACCGAGCACCGGCTGGACGCCTTGCCCGTGGGTCGGGCCGGCGCGCGCGCTGCGGCCGAATAGGAATACGCCACCCGGGCCTACGCGGCCGGGGCGGTAGGAGTCTCGGTCGGTGAAGGATCGGAGCCGGGGACCGAATTACTTCGAGTAGAACTCGATCGCCAGGTGCGGCTCCATGTGCACCGGGTAGGGCACGTCGGAGAACTGCGGCCGCCGGGTGAAGGTGCCCTTCATAGCCTTGTGATCGACCTCGAGATAGCTGGCCACGTCGCGCTCGGGCGACTGGGCCGACTCGAGCACAAGAGCCATCTCCTTGGCCTTGAGGCCGAGTTCGATCGTGTCACCTTCGGTGCACGAGTAGCTCGGGATCGACACGCGCTTGCCGTTGACGCGCACGTGGCCGTGGCTGATGAGCTGACGCGCCGACCACATCGTGGGCGCGAACTTCATGCGGTACACGAGCGTGTCCAGCCGGCTTTCCAGCAGGCCGATCAGGTTCTCGATGGTGTCGCCGCGGCGGCGCGACGCTTCCTCGTAGGTGCGGCGGAACTGCCGCTCGCTCATGTTGGCGTAGTAGCCCTTCAGCTTCTGCTTCGCCATAAGCTGCGTGCCGAAATCGGTCGGCTTCTTGCGTCGCTGACCGTGCTCGCCGGGGCCGTACTCGCGCCGGTTGGTCGGGCTCTTGGGCCGGCCCCACAGGTTCTGGCCGAAACGGCGGCAGATCTTGTACTTCGACGCCAGTCGCTTGGTCATGCGCGATCCACGAAAACCATGAACTCGCCCGGGGACCAGCCCCGCGCGGCCCGCGGGTTCTAGCCGCGCGGCCTGGATTTGTCAAACGGCGCGACGGAATCGGCGAGCCCGTGCGTTGGGGGGTCATACGAGCCGAGGGGAACCCCACCATCAAGGAGTATCAGAATGAGACACACGATCCCCGCGCTCGCCCTCGCGCTACTTGCCGCCGTCGCGGTACCGGCCGAGGCCGGCCAGCGCCATCGTGGCGCCTTCATGGAGGATATGTTCAAGCAGGTCGACAAGAACGACGATGGCGCCGTGACCCGCGCCGAGATCGATGCCTTCCACGCCGAGCGTTTCGCAGCCGCCGACGCGGACGGCGACGGCCGCATCACGCTCGAGGAAGCCACCGCCTTCGAGATGACCCGCGCCGAGGATCACGCCAAGCGCTGGATCGCGCGGATGGACGAGAACGGCGACGGCGTCGTCTCGCGAGAGGAAATGGCCGAGCGTCACGGCCACTGGATGATGAAGGACGACGCCAACGACGACGGCGCGGTCACGCTGGACGAGATGCGCTAGGCGATGAAGCGCCACTGGGGCGACGGCGACGACGGCTAGTCCGGGCTACCATGGCCCATGGCGGCCGATGCCCCCTGGCACGCGCGCTGGCCGGACGACGACGAGGCGGTGCGCGACGTGGTCGACGGACGGCTCGACCGCGTCGCGGCACTCGACCGGCGCATGCTGGGCGACGCCGCCTATGCCGAGGACGTGGCCCAGGAGACCTTCGTGCGGTTCTGGCGCGAAGCCGCGCGCTGGCGTGCCGGCGTGCCGATCACCCGCTGGCTCTTCCGCGTGGCGCACAACCTGTGCCTGGATCGCCTGCGCCGGCGGCGCTGGCAGGCCGCCCCGCCCTACACCGACCTGGCCGACCCGGCGCCCGAGCCCGACGACGCGCTCGACCGCGAACGGGTCGCCACGGTCGTGCGCGCGGCCATCGCCGCGCTGCCCGAACGGCAGCGCACGGCGATCACTCTCGCCTACGATCTGCAACTCGACAACGGGACCGCGGCGGCGATCATGGACGTGAGTGTCGAGGCCCTGGAATCCCTGCTGGCGCGCGCCCGGCGTTCCCTGCGCGATCGCCTGGGCGACCAGCGCCTGATTTGGTTGGAGGCCCTGCCATGACGGCCGACGAGACCTCGGTGGACGCGAGGCGCCCGCGCGCGCTCGCAGCCGCCTAAGGCGCGGACCCGGAGCGCTGGCCGGCGATCGAACGCCCCGGGTACGACCGTGCCGTCGGGCTGGGCGAGGCAAGCGCCATCGACCGCGCGCTCGACCTGGCGACACCGGAACCGGCGTCCTTCGCGTTGCGCCGGCGCGTGCTGGAGGCGGCACCCCACCGAAGGCGGCAGGCGTGGTGGCGCTCGACGCTCGCACTCGCCGCCGCCTTGTTCGGTTTCGTCATCGGCGCGACGGTCGCCCCGCCGCTGGACGACGGCTCCGATCCGTGGGTCGCGGCGAATGTCGAATCGCTGCTGCTGGGCCCGGACGAAGCGGATCCGGCGAATGGAGGTATCGGATGACGGCGACACCGCAACGCCGGCGCGGCTGGGTGACAGCCGCCCTGGTGGGATCGCTCGCGCTCAACATGTTCCTGGGCGCCATTCTGGTCACGGCCTGGGCGCGCCATCACGGACCGGGCTGGCACCGCAGCCCGCCCGACATGATGACGCTGATGCGCGGCCACGGCGACGAAGCGACTGAAGCGGCGCGCGCGGCGCACCGCGACACCCTGCGCGACCACTTCGACCGGGTCAGGGCGGCGCGCGGCGCGGTCGCCGACGCGCTGGTCGCCGAGCCGTTCGATGCCGACGCGCTGAACGCGGCGCTCGACGGCCTAAAGGCCGCGTCGATCGAGGCGCAGGAGGAGTTCCACCGCGCCTTCGCCGATGTGGCGGCGACCCTGTCGGCGGACGAACGGCGCGCCATGGCCGAGCGCATGCGCCGCCGCCGCGGCGACTGACGCGGGTCGCCCCGTCAGCCGGCCTCGTCGGCGCCGCGACGTGCCAGTTCGGCGACGACACCGTGCAGGGTGCGCACTTCCTGTTCGGTCGGGCCGGCGCGCAAAAAGAGGGCGCGCAGGTTGCGCACCATGGAGGGGCGCTGCTGGCGGTTGGACAGGAACGGTGTCCTGTCGAGCTCGCGTTCCAGGTGGGCGAAGAAGTTCATCAGCTCCTCGCGCGTGGCGGGCCGCGCCCCACCCGCCTCGAAACGCTCGGCCGGCGAGGCGTCGGCCGCCTGCCGCCATTCGTAGGCGACCAGCAATACCGTCTGCGCCAGGTTGATCGAGCCGAAGTCCGGGTTGGTCGGGACCGTCACCAGGGCGTCGGCCAGAACGGCCTCGTCGTTCTCGAGGCCCGTGCGCTCGGGCCCGAACAGCACGGTGGTCGGCTGGCCCGCCGCCTCGGCGGCGCGCAGGCGCACGGCGGCCTCGCGCAGCGTCAGCACCGGCTTGACGAAGTCGCGCGGCCGGGCCGTGGTGGCCAGGACGTAGCGGCGGTCGGCGATCGCCGCGGCCAGATCGCCGTGGACGCGGACGCGATCGAGCACGACCGTGGCGCCCACGGCGGCCGCCACCGCCTTGACGTTTGGCCAGCCGTCGCGCGGCCGGACCAGACGCAGATCGACCAGACCGAAGTTGAGCATGGCGCGCGCGGCGGCGCCGATGTTCTCGCCCATCTGCGGCGCGACCAAGACGATGGCCGGGCCGGGCGCCGGACCGCTGGCCGGCGCGGTCACGGCGCCGGCGCGTTGTCGCGCAACAGCTTGAACACCAGGCTGTCGTGGAGCGCCTGGAACGAGGCGTCGATGATGTTGCCCGAGACGCCGACCGTGGCCCAGCGCGCGCCGGCACCGTCGGCGCTTTCGATCATGACGCGGGTGACCGCCGCCGTACCGGCTTGCGGCGTCAGGATGCGGACCTTGTAGTCGACCAAGCGCCAGTCCTGCAGGTACGCCGAGAACATGCCCAGATCCTTGCGCAGCGCGGCGTTGAGCGCGTCGACCGGACCGTTCCCTTCGGCGACGTTCATGATCCGCTCGCCGTCCACGACGACCTTCACGGTCGCCTCGGACAGGCTGACCAGGGCACCGACCGCGTTGCGCCGCCGCTCGACGGTGACACGGAAGCCCTCGACCACGAAGTAGTCCGGCACGCCGCCGAGCGCGCGGCGCGCAAGCAACTCGAAGCTCGCCTCGGCCCCGTCGTAGGTGTAGCCGGCGAACTCGCGATCCTTCAGCACGTCGACCAGCTTGCCGACCGCCGAAGCGGCCGGCTTGATCGCGATACCCAGATCGGCCAACCGGGCGAGCACGTTGGCGCGCCCCGCCTGATCGGACACGACGACCGCGCGGTTGTTGCCCACGAGCGTCGGGTCGATGTGCTCGTAGGTGCGCGGGTCCTTGGCGACGGCCGAGGCGTGCAGCCCGCCCTTGTGCGCGAAGGCGGCGGCGCCGACATAGGGCGCGTGGCGGTAGGGCTTGCGCGTCAGCAGTTCGTCCACCAGGCGCGAGAGCGAGGTGAGCTGGCGCAGCCGATCCGGCGCGACGCCGGTGGTGTAGCCGAGCTTGAGCATGAGGTTGGGGATCAATGTCACCAGGTTGGCGTTGCCGCAGCGTTCGCCGAGGCCGTTGAGCGAGCCTTGCACCTGGCGCGCGCCGACGCGCACCGCCGCCAGTGAGTTGGCCACCGCGTTGCCGGTGTCGTCGTGGCAATGGATGCCCAGCCGGTCACCCGGAATACGCCGAATGATCTGACCCACGATCGCCTCGACTTCGTGGGGCAGCGTGCCACCGTTGGTGTCGCACAGCACGATCCAGCGCGCACCGGCGCGGGCGGCGGCCTCGAGGCAGGCGAGCGCATAACCCGCATCGGCCTTGTAGCCGTCGAAGAAGTGCTCCGCGTCGAACAGCACCTCGCGCAGCCGCGTGGCCGTGTGGCCCACGGAATCGGCGATCATCGCCAGGTTCTCATCGCGCTCGACGCCGAGCGCGGCGGTGACGTGATAATCCCAGGTCTTGCCGACCAGGCACGCGGACGGAGCGCCGCTGGCCAGGACCGCCGCGAGACCCGGGTCGTTGGCCGCGCTGCGCCCGGCGCGCCGGGTCATGCCGAACGCGGTCAGCGTGGCGCGGGCGAACTTCGGCGGATCGGCGAAGAACGCGTCGTCCGTGAGGTTCGCGCCGGGCCAGCCGGCCTCGACGTGATCGATGCCGAAGGCGTCCAGATGCTCGGCGATGGTGCGCTTGTCACCGACGCTGAAATCGACGCCCTGGGTCTGGGCCCCGTCGCGCAGCGTGGTGTCGTAGAGATAGATCCGCTCGGCCATGACGGCCGTGTGGTAGACCGCGCCGTCACCCTTGGCAAGCGATTGCCGGCCCAGGGCGCCGACCGCTACATCTAACGCAGTCCGCGAGGAGCGCCATGACCGCTACCGACACCCGTTTCCCGCTGCTTCTGTCGCCCCTGCAAATCGGCCCTCGCACGGTGCGCAACCGCGTGCTGGTCACGGCGCACGAACCCCGGCTGGCCGAGAGTTTCATGGCGGGTGAGCGCTACATCGCCTACCAGCGCGCCCGTGCGCGCGGCGGCGTCGGCCTGCAGCTTTCGGGCGCGACGCCAGTCCACGAGTCCGGCCTCGGCGGCGCGGGCAGCGACGCGCTGGCGCTGATCGACGATCGCGCCGTGCCGTCGCTCGGGCGGCTGGCTGAGGCGATCCACACCGAAGGCGGGCGGTTCCTGGTGCAGCTCGCCCATTACGGCCAGACCGCGGAATCCAGCGAACCGGGCAAGCCGCTGTGGGGGCCGTCGGCCGTCGCCTCGGAACTCAGCCGCGAGATGCCCCACGTCATGTCGACGCACGAGATCGCCGAGGTCGTCAAGGGCTTCGGCCAGGCGGCGCGGCGCGTGCGCGCCTCGGGGCTCGACGGGTGCGAGATCCTGGCCGCGTTCGGCCTGCTGGTCGCGGCGTTCCTGTCGCCCCTGTCCAACAAGCGCACCGACGCCTACGGCGGCTCGTTCGACAAGCGCCTGCGCTTCTGCCTGGAGGTCGTCGACGCGGTGCGCGAAGGCGCCGGCCCCGACCTGATCGTCGGCGTCCGCATCCCGGGCGACGAGCTGGTCGAGGGCGGGCTCGACCAACCGACCATGATCGATGTGGCGTGCCGGCTCGAGGCGACCGGCAGGCTCGACTACCTGAACGTTGCTGTCGGGACCAACCTGAACCGGGTGACGCGGGCCACCCATTGGGGGCCGACGCCCCTGCCCCACGGCGCCTATGTGCCGATGGCCGCGACCATCAAGCAGGCGGTGCGCCTGCCGGTGTTCACCACGGGCCGCGTCACCGATCCGGCGCTGGCCGAGGCGATCCTGGCCGAGGGCAAGGCCGACATGGTGGGCATGACGCGCGCCCACCTGGCCGACCCCGACCTGGTACGCAAGCTGACCGAAGGGCGGCCGGCGGACATCCGGCCGTGCGTCGGCGCCAACGTGTGCATCGCCGCCGTGATGGGCGGCAAGCACGTACGCTGCGTGCACAACCCCGAAGCCGGACGCGAGCACGTTTGGGGTCCGCCGCGGCCGGCCGATCGGCCGAAACGCGTCGTGGTCATCGGTGGCGGGCCGGCGGGATTGGAGGCCGCGCGCACCGCCGCGTTGCGCGGCCATCGGGTCGAGCTCTACGAGCGCGAGACCGCCTTGGGCGGCCAAGCGCGTTGGACCGGCGCCGTGCCGTCCATGAACGAACTAGCCAAGATCGTCGCTTGGCAGGAAGCCCAGCTCGAGCAGCTCCAGGTCGTCGTCCATCGCGGCGTGGCCGTTATGCCCGCGCTGATCGCCGGTTGGAACGCCGAGGCGGTGATCGTCGCTACTGGCGCCAGCACACGGCGGACGGTCGTGCCAGGAGCTGAATCGGCGGGAATACCCGTGGTCACGCCGCAGGACGTGTTCGCCGGCGCGGGCGCCGACGCTCGGTGCGCCGTCGTCTCGGACGAGACCGGGCTCTACGGCGGGATCGGCGCGGCCGAGGTGCTAGCGGCGCGCGGTGCGCGGGTTCACGTCGCTACGCCGGCCTTCATGGTCGGCGAGGACATGGACGTGGTGCGCCGTGTGCCGATCTACCAGCGCCTAGTCGAGGCGGGCTGCCGCTTCCACACGACCCGCCGGCTCGCGCGCGTTGAGGTGGACGCAGCGGTCCTAGTCAGCGCCTACGGCACGGACGAGGAGCGTGTCGGCGACGTCGACCTGATCGTCGCCTGGCACGGCCGCGATGCCGAGGACAGCCTGGCCGCGGCGCTCGAGGCGCGCGGCGGCGAGGTGCGCTGGATCGGCGATTGCGTCGCGCCGCGCAAGCTGGACATCGCCATGGCCGAGGGCGCCATGGCCGGCCGCGCGGTCTGAGGGGAACGTCGGCGCTAGATTCCGACCAAGCGATCGAGCGCGGCGGCGGGCGTCTCGGGGAAGGCGGCAGCGAGGAGCACGCGCAGATCGGCTCGATCGCACGAGTCCGGTGCAAAGCCCTTGTAGCCCGCGTAGGCGAGCAAGCTGGCGGCGGCGTCCGCCGCGCGGTCCGTCGAGGGCACGGGGGCGATGGGCGCCTCGGCCAGGATCATGTGCGCCAGGCGCTCGCCTTCGATCTCCTGGCCGATGATGGCCTTGCGCAACGCCTCGGCGGGCTCGACCGGGGCGTGGGCGACGCCCGCCTTGATGGCGTTGCGCGCCGCGCGCAGCTGCTCGACCACCGTCTCGCGCCACAGCGCCACGCGTCCGTCGGCCAGCGCTAGCGCCGCGCGGTCGAGCGGCCCCTGGCCGTCCGCCGCGCGCCACAGGGCGAACAGCAGGAAATTGACGTCGAGCCCGCGCCGATCCTGCAGAGCCAGGCACGCGGCCGCGACGTCCGGCTTTCGGTAAATAGCCGAGGTGTGGTCCCAGAACGCCGCGCCGTTCACTGCAGCCCGCGGGACTTGCGCTTGTTCTCGTACATGGCGCGGTCGGCGTTGGCGAGCGCTGAGGTGGTGCCCTCGCCCGGTTGGAAGCAATAGGCGCCAAAGGCGGCCGACAATGGGATGTGCTCGCCTTCCCACAGGAAGGGCGTGGTCTCGATGGCGCGTGCCAGGGTCTGCGCCTTCTCGGCCGCCAACTGTTGGTCGGCGTTGGCCAGGATGACGCCGAACTCGTCGCCGCCGAGCCGTCCGATCAGGTCGGAACCGCGGATGCTTTCGATCAGCAGGTTGGCGACATGCAGCAGCACGGCGTCGCCCGCCACATGGCCGTGAGTGTCGTTGATGGTCTTGAGGCCGTTGAGATCGAAATAGATCAGGCTGCTGGGCACCTTGTAGCGCTGCGAGTAGGACATAATGCGGTTGAGTTCGCGCAGAAAGGCCCTCTTGTTGGCGATCGGCGCGAGCGTGTCCTCGTCCGCCAGCTTTTCCAGGTGCTGCATGCGGCTCTGGCTTTCGCGCAGCTCGCGCCGGAGCTGTTCGACTTCGCCCAGCAACGCCATGATCGCGTCGTGAACCTTGAGCGTCAGTTCGGTCTCGGGAATGCCCATGATGGTCGTGACGTCAGCCACGGCGCGCGAGCCCGCCGCCGCCGCGCCTTGAATCTCGGCGCGCGCCTGGACTGCCGACGGACCCTGGACGAACCGCCCCGTCCCCGTTCGTTCGATCTTCATGCCTCACCTGGCGTCCGACCAGCATCCCGCCGCCGAACCACCCCCCCCCTGTCGGCCGCGTGATCGTCACGGCCACCTTGCTGCATGAGAGTTAAGGCCCCGTTAGAACCGACCGATCGGCCGTACCACCGTGCTTGGCGGGTCGGCAGGCGTGTTTGTGGTATACGATAGCGCCTTGAACGAACGGAGGACAACTCGACATGGCCGCGCCGTCACCCTTGATCGGCCTCGTCATGGGAAGTGTATCTGATTGGGACACGATGCGCCATGCATCGGAGACACTCGGCCGCCTGGGCATCGCCCATGAACGGCGCGTCGTGTCGGCCCATCGCACGCCCGAACGGCTGTACTCGTACGCCCGAGCGGCCAAGGGACGTGGCCTGAAGGTGCTGGTCGCCGCCGCCGGGGGCGCCGCCCATCTTCCAGGTATGCTGGCGTCGCTGACGCCGCTGCCGGTTCTTGGCGTGCCCATCGAGAGCCAGGCGCTGAAGGGCGTGGACAGCCTGCTGTCGATCGCCCAGATGCCGGGCGGCATTCCGGTCGGCACGTTGGCCATCGGCAAGCCCGGTGCGATCAACGCGGCCCTGCTGGCCGCGGCGATCCTGGCTCTGGGTGATGCGACCATCGCGGCGGCGCTAGATCAGTTCCGCGCGGCGCAGACCGCCGCCGTCCCCGAGGCACCGTCGAGCGATGGCTGAACGCATCGTCCCGGCGGGCGGGACGAAGGGTTCGACCAGGATCGTCCCGCCCGGCGGGACGATCGGCATCGTGGGTGGTGGTCAGCTCGGCCGCATGACGGCGCTGGCGGCGGCGCGCCTTGGGTATCGCTGCCACGTCTTCTGTCCCGAGCCGGCGAATCCCACTTCGCTTGTCGCGGCGGCGGCGACGGTCGCGGCGTACGACGATCAGCCGGCGCTCGAGGCCTTCGCCAGCGCGGTCGACGTGGTCACCTTCGAGTTCGAGAACCTGCCGCGCCCGAGTTTCGACGTGCTGGAACGGCTGGTGCCGGTGCGGCCGCGCCCGGCAGTCCTGGAAACGTCGCAGGACCGCGAACAGGAAAAGTTCCTTGTCGTCGGCCAGGGTATCGCGACGGCGCCCTTCGCCGTGGTGCGGACGGCCGACGACGTGGAACCAGCCCTCGCCCGTGTCGGCGTGCCGGCGGTGCTGAAGACCGCACGGCTGGGCTACGACGGCAAGGGCCAGGCGATGGTTCGAACGCCCGGTGAGGCGCTGGAGGCGTTCGCCCGCTTAGGCGGGGTTCGCTGCGTCGTCGAACGTTTCGTCGACTTCGCGTGCGAGGTGTCGGTCATCGTGGCGCGTGGGTTGGACGGCGCCATCGCCCCTTACGACACGGTCGAAAACCGGCACAAGCACCACATCCTGGCGACCACGACCGCGCCAGCACGCATCGGAGCCGCATCCGCACGGGAGGCCCAGGCGATCGCGCGGCGGCTGGCCGAGGCGCTCGACCTGGTCGGTCTCCTGGCGGTCGAGATGTTCGTCGCGCGCGACGGCCGTGTGCTGGTCAACGAGCTGGCACCGCGGCCGCACAATTCGGCCCATTGGACCATCGAAGCGTGCGTCACCAGCCAGTTCGAGCAGTTCGTGCGCGCCGTGTGTGGCCTGCCGCTGGGCGACCCGTCACGGCGGTTCGACGCCGTGATGACGAACCTGATCGGGCACGACGTCGATGCCTGGCCGGCGCTGATCGCCGAACCCGGCGCCCATCTGCACCTCTACGGCAAGACCGAGACGCGGCCCGGCCGCAAGATGGGCCACGTGACGCGGCTCTACCCGCGCACCTGAACGTCGAGCGCCATGGCGGGCGGCCGCGCGAGCGTCTGGTAGACGACGCAGTACCGTTCGGTGAGCTTGACCAGCGAGGCGATCTGGTCGGGCTTGGCGTCGGTGTCCAGATCGAAGCGCAGGCGCACGGTGCGGAAGCCGACCGGTGCCGCGCGATCGACGCCCAGCGTGCCGCGAAAGTCGAGCTCGCCCTCGGCGTGGACGCTGCCGCCGCGCACCTCGACGCCCAGCGCCGTCGCCACGGCGCGCAAGGTGACCCCCGCGCATGCGACCAGGGCCTCGAGCAGCATGTCGCCAGAACAGGCCTGCAGTCCCGTGCCGCCGGTCGCCGGATGCAACCCGGCCTCGACCAAGGCGCGGCCGGTGTCGACGCGGCAGGCGATGCCGTCGCCATCGAGGGATCCGTGTGCTCGCAGGGTGATGACGGCGGTCTCGGGCGCCTCCTCGTAGCGCGCCTTGAGCGGTGCCTGAAGCGCCTTGAGCTCGTCCGCCTTCATGCCGGTCTCCTGGTTCGGGTCGCACGCGCCAGGCGCGCGACGATGCGGTCGGGATCGGGCAGGCGCTTGGCGAGGCGCCCCCGCGCCTTCTGGATGGTCATGACATCGTCGATGCGGCGTTCGAGGAACGCCCACGTCGCCGCACCGCCTTCGCTGGTGTCGTCGAGCCAGAACAACAGGGTCGCACCGTAGACACCGGCCAGCAGCGCGCGCTTGGTGTAGAAGTTCATGTCGGTCGCCCGATCGCCCGCGGCACGCCAGATGGCATCGACCGTGCGGTAGAGGGCCCGGGTGCCGGCCGCGGCGTGGAACGGCAGCGCGTGGTACGCCAGCGCGCGACGCACCGCCTCGCGGTGGGGCCGTGCGTGCTCGAGCCGCGTTCGCACCGCCAGCGCGATGCGGTCGCGCACGCGCAGGGAGCCGAGGTCGCGCTTCACCAGATCCTCGATCATCCGTCGGTCGGCCTCGGCGACGAATAGCGCGATCAGGTCCGAAGCACCGCCCGGGAACAGGCGCCGCGCCTCGGCCGGGTCCAGGTCGATGTCGGCCGCCGCGCGATTCAGGAGCCGATCGGTCCAGCCGTCGAACGGCACGTGGGGCAGCGCCGCCGCCAGCACGGCGCGGCGGAGCATCGCGCGCTCGGTCACGCCGCGCCCTCTTCCTCGACGTCATCGGCGCGCGTTGGTGCGTACCAGCGTGCCTCGGATTCGAAGATCAGCTTGCCCAGATCGGTCATGCGGCGCGGGTAGAGGATGCCGTCCAGGTGATCGCACTCGTGCTGCACGACCCGAGCGTGGAAACCGTCGGCGACGCGGTCGATCGCCTCGCCGGTGGGCGTGGTGCCCCGGTAGCGGATGCGCGCGTGGCGTGTCACCAGGCCGCGCAGGCCAGGCACGGACAGGCAGCCTTCCCAGCCGTCCTCCATGGCGGCGTCGATCGGCTCGATGGTCGGGTTGACCAGGGTGGTCAGGGATGGGCGGCCGTCTTCGCCCGGCGCCAAGAAGATGACGACGCACAACGGTACATGGACCTGGGGAGCGGCGAGGCCGCGCCCGCCGATATCCTCGAGTGTCTCGATCATATCGTGGACAAGGACGCGTATCTCGGCCGCCGTGGGGTCGGCGACGGGCGCCGCGGGGCGTGCTAGGACCGGGTGCCCCATGCGGGCGATCTTCAGGATGGCCACGGCTTTTCCCTTTTCAGGACAAGGTCTTGGGCCGAACCTGGCGCGCGCGAGACCCTTTACGCCGCCACGCCGATATGGTACGTAGCGTGCCTCTCGTCAAAGGGCAACGTGGAACGCCCCCTTGGGGCCGGAGGAGAGCCTTTGCAAGTCGTCGTCCGCGACAACAACGTCGATCAAGCCCTGCGCGCGCTGAAGAAGAAGATGCAGCGCGAGGGCATCTACCGCGAAATGAAGTTGCGCCGCAGCTTCGAGAAGCCCTCGGAGCGGCGCAAGCGCGAGGCGGCCGAGGCGCTGAGGCGCGCCCGCAAGCTGGCGCGCAAGCGCGCCCAGCGCGAAGGCAACGCGGGCTGAGCCCCGGGGACGCGCGCTTGACGGCGCCTTCGCGTCCCCTATTCCCATCGTTTGACGGCGGGCCCGTGCCGTGAAGGCACGGGTCGTTGTCCAGGTCGCCGACCGCCGATTGGAGCTGGCCGAGCACGACGTGCCGTGCGTCGGCGCCAACGAGGGCCTGCTGCGCGTCGAAGGCTGCGGCCTGTGCGGCAGTGATGTCGAGCAGTTCCGCGGCCACTTCACCGCCAAGGGCATCGTCCGCTATCCGCTGATCCCGGGGCACGAGCCGGTCGGCACCTTGGTCGAGGTCGGCGCGAACGCAGCGCGCGCCTGGGGCGTCAAGGCAGGGGACCGGGTCGCGGTCGAGCCGCACCTGACGTGCGGGTTCTGCCGCGCGTGCCTGGACGGCACCTACCATCTGTGCAAGAGCGTGCGCGCTGAGGGACTACCCAGTTACGGCTTCTTGCCGCTCGACTTCGGGCGTGGGCTGAGCGGCGGCTACGCCGATTACCTGCACCTGCACCCGCGCACGATCCTGCACCGCATTCCCGCCGCCATGCCCATCGAGCTGGCCACCCAGTACCAAGCCCTGGCCGCCGGCGTGCGCTGGGCCGTGCAGGTGCCGCGCACCGCGCTGGGCGACGCGGTGCTGATCCTGGGTTGCGGCCAGCGCGGCCTGGGTGCCGTGGTCGCGTGCCGCGAGGCGGGCGCCGGCACGATCATCGTCACCGGGCTCGCGCGCGACAGGCACAAGCTCGCGCTGGCCCGCGCGCTCGGCGCCCACCACACCGTCCTGGTCGACCAGGAGGACACGGTCGCCCGCGTCCAGGCGATCACCGGAGGGCACGGCGCGGATGTGGCGATCGACGTGGTGCCAGCGGCGACCCAGCCGGTGATCGACGCGGTCGAGGCCGTGCGCCCCGGCGGCACGATCGTCATCGCCGGAGTCAAGGGCGGGCGCAACACGGTCGCGCTCGACACCGACCGCGTGCTGTTCAAGGAGCTGACGGTCCACGGCGTCTATAGCCAGGGTCGCGCCGCATATGAGCAGGCGTTGCGCCTGCTGACCGAGAACCGCTACGGCCTCGAACGCCTGCACACGCACCGCTTCGGCCTCGACCAGGCGGCCCAGGCGATCATGACGCTGGGCGGCGAGATCGAGGGGCGCGAGGCAATCTGCGTCGCGCTGGTGCCCTAGACCAGGCCAAGCTCGCGGTTGACCAGGCGGGCGCCGGCGGCGAGCGCCCTGAGCTTGCCCTCGGCGGCGTGGCGCGAGAGCGGCACCATGCCGCAATCGGTGCACGCGATCAGGTGGTTCGGATCGCCGTGCGCCAGCGCGTGCCTGAGCCGCTGGGCGACGATCTCAGGCGTCTCGATCTCCTCGGTCGAGACGCTGACCACGCCGAGCATGACATCCTTGCCGCGCAGCGCCTCGATACACGTCACGTCGACGCCGGGCGCCGCCGTCTCGATCGAGACCTGCGCGACCGAGGACTGGGCGATCAGCGGCAGCGTCGCGAAATAGTGGCCCCACTGGCGGTTGCTCGCCTTCCACGCCTTCACGATGTCGATGCCGTAGCCGTAGCACACGTGCAGCGCACGCTTGGCGGTGACGCCTTCGAAGGCGCGCTCGACCGCGGCCAGGCCCCACTCCTTGACCTCGTCGATGTAGATGTTGAAGCACGGCTCGTCGAGCTGGATCACGTCCGCGCCGGCGGCCGCGAGCGCGCGGGCCTCGCGGTTCAGTACGTCGGCGAACATCATGGCGATGTCGGCATCGGCCCGGTTGCGATGAAGGTCGGCCACGCTGTCGGCCGAGGTCATAGGGCCCGGCAACGTGACCTTGACCAAGCGATCCGTATTCGCCTTGGCGTAGCGCAAGGCCTCGAGCATCACCGGACCGGACCACGTGACCTCGTCGACGATGCGCGCCACCGGCGTGGCCTTGGCGTAGCGCCCGCCCCGGCAGCGTTTCTCGGCCATCGTGGTCGTGTCGATACCGGTCAGGCCCTGAAGAAAACCCCAGATGTAGTGGCGGCGACGCTGCTCGCCGTCGGTGACGATGTCGAGGCCGGCGCTGCCTTGGGCCGCGAGCCAAAGCCGCACGGCGTCGTCCTGACCCTCGGCCAGCGTGGCGCCCTCGAGCCGCCACGGCGCGTAGAGCACGTTGGGTTGGGCGAGCCAGGTCGGCTTCGGCAGGCTGCCCGCGATGGTCGAACGGATCATGACGCCCTCCCGTGGTCATCTTGTATACTATCGACAACGGCGGCCCGAGATGCAAGAATGGCATTAGTTGTGGCGGTCATCGTCCTCTCACAATAGCGGAGGTTGTCATGTTCGATTGGTTGCGTTTGCCGCGGCGCCATGTTCTGGCCGGATCGGCCGGCCTGGGGGCCGCGACGCTGGCCGGTCCGCGTCTGGCCGGCGCCCAGGATGCGAAGGTCGCCAAGGTTCGCTTCGTCTCGGATATCAAGGTGATCGAGCCGGCGGGCAATTTCGTGGTCGACGAACAGTCGGTCATCTACGCCACGCAGCGCGGCCTGATCCGCCACATTCCCGGCGAGGCGTGGCAGTGGGGCCTGGACGCCGCCGAGTCCATCGAGCAGGTCGACCCTACCCACGTGAAGTTCACGCTGAAGAAGGGGATCATGTTCAGCGGTGGCTACGGCGAGATGACCACCGAGGACGTCAAGTACTCGTTCGATCGCATGGCCAGCGAGGCGCTGCAGGCGACCGACCGCCAGGAGTTCGAGCAGTACGAGACGGTCGAGATCGTCGACAGCCACACCGGCGTGCTGGTGACCAAGGCGCCCATGGCGACCATGTTCACCACGTTCCTGACGCGGTACTTCTGCACCATCGTCTCGAAGAAGGCGTGGGAGGAGAAGGGCGGTGCGACCGTATCGCTGGGCACGGACATCCCGACCTTCAGCGGCCCCTATGTGCTGAAGGAGTGGGTGCCGCAGCAGAAGATCGTGCTGGCGCGTAACGCCGAGTACCTGGGCGATCCGGCGCCGTTCGACGAGGTTCAGTGCCTGATCATCGAGGACGACAAGGCGGCCGAACTGGCGTACCAGGCGGGCGAAGTGGACGTGACCCGTGTCTCGATCGGCTCGGCGGCGGAATTCAAGAAGGACCCGCCGGCCGACACCCAAGTGGTGATCCGCCCGACCACGGGCTTCGTCTGGCTGGGCATCAACGTCCAGCACGAGCCTTACGCCGACATCAAGGTGCGCCAGGCGATCCGCAAGGCGATCGACGTGCAGCAGATCATCGACGCGGCGTATTTCGGTGTCCCCAGCCCGTCCACCGGCATTATCGCGCCGGGTTTGATGGGTTGGCGCGACGCGGCTGTCGAACCGCGTGATGTCGAGGGGGCCAAGGCGCTGCTCGCCGAGGCGGGCCTGGGCGACGGCTTCTCCACCACCATCACGTGCCTCAACTCGACCGAGGACACCACGGCGGCCCAGGTCATCCAGGCGCAATTGGCCGAGATCGGGGTGCAGGCCGAAGTGATGAGCTACGAGGAAGGCGTCTACTGGAACCTCGGCCTGGAATCGCAGGGCGAGGACTGGAAGAACCTGCAGCTCGTGTTGCAGGACTGGACGTCGGCGGCCGACCCGCGCCGCGCGACCATGTGGTTCGTCACGAGCCAGGTCGGCGAGTGGAACTGGCAGCGCTGGAGCAACGCGCGCTACGACGAGCTCGACGCCGCCGCAGCGTTGGAGACCGACCCGGAGGCGCGGGCGGCCATGTACCGCGAAATGATGGACATCCAGCACAACGACGCCGCGTTCATCAACATCACACACCGGCCGTGGGTGGTGCTGGTGCGCAACACCATCGTGCCGAACGCGATGCCCAACGGTTACGTCGAGCCGCGCTGGATCGGCGCCGCGTAACGTCCGCGTCACATAATCGCGTGGGGGGCGGGCTTCGGCCCGCCCCTTCTTCGTTGCGAATGGTGTTCAGATCGTCGGGTGGCGGTCGCGCCAGGGCAGCACCTGTTCGATGCCGGCGGCGAGCGCCAGCAACCCCGCGTCGTCGAACCGACGGCCGACGACCTGCATGGCGAGCGGCAGGCCGTCGGCGGTCATGCCCATCGGCACCGACATCACTGGGCACTGCGCCGTCAGGCTGAACTGCACGGTCAGGTCCACCGCCACGTAGCGGCCGTCGGGCCCGTCGAAGTAGTAGTCGAGGTCGGAGCCGGTGGCCGGCGGCGGCGGGATCGCGCTGGTCGGACCGATCAGCGCGTCGTACCGCTCGAGGACGGCGGCAAGCTCGTGCCACAGCTTGGTGCGCAGGAACTCGCCGCGCCGCAAATCGGCGGCCGAAACCTTGAGCCCCGCCTCGATCGCGGCGATGGTGGTCGGCGCCAGGTCGGCCCGCGATTGCGCGAGCAGGTGCCCATAGAGTGCCACCGCGAGCGCGTTGTCCTGGTCGTACCAAACCTTGAGGAGCTCACTGGTCCAGGGCAGCACGACTGGCTCGACTACGGCCCCGTGCCGGCGCAGGGTGTCGGCGGCCCGGTGCAGAACGCCGGTCACCTCGTCGCTCACCGCGTAGAAGCCATAGTCAACGCTGAGCGCGAGACGCCGCCCCTTCAGGCTGGGCACCACGGGGATCGCGACATCGTCGATCGCCGGCAGCGACTGGATGTCGCGCGCGTGCGGCCCCTTGCACACGTTGAGGAACAGAGCCGCGTCGTCGACCGTGCGGGCGAGCGGCCCGAAGTGCATGCGATTGTCGAACGACGTCGGCATCAGATCACACGGAATGCGGCCGAGGCTCGGCTTCAGCCCGACCAGGCCGTTGGCCGAGGCAGGCCCGCGCACCGAGCCACCCATGTCGGAGCCTTCGGCCAGCGGCACGCAACCGGATGCGACCGCCGCGCCCGAGCCGCCCGACGAACCGCTCGGCGAGCGATCCGGTTTCCACGGGTTGCGTGTGACACCCCACAGCGGGCTCGACGTGAAGCCGGCCATGGCGAACTCGGGCGTCGTGGTCTTGCCGACGATGATGGCGCCGGCCGCTTGGAGCCGATCGACGATCACGGGCTGCCAGTCGGGCACCCAATGCTCGTAGAGCTTCGAGCCCAAGGTCGTGCGCTTGCCCTTGATGGGCGTCAGATCCTTGATGGCGATGGGCACGCCGTGCAACGACCCCAACGGCCGACCGGCGGCCACCGCCGCCTCCGCAGCGCGGGCCGCGGCCATGGCGTCGTCCCCATGGACGAAGCAGAAGCAGTTGAGGGTTGGGTTGACCGTGGCGATGCGGTCGAGCGCGTGGCGCACCGCCTCGACCGGCGAGACCGTGCGCGTCCGGATCGCGGCCGCGATCTCGGTCGCGCTGGCCCAGGCGAGGTCCATGGTCAGCGCGCCGTCAACCCAGCTTGACCGTGTACTTGCGCACGATCTCCTCGTTCAGCGTGATGCCCAGGCCGGGTTCGATCGGCAGCGCGATCGAGCCGTTGACAACCTGCGGCTCGGGCGACACCAACTCGCGCCGGAGCGGCGATTCGAACAGGGCCGGCGGGAAGTACTCGATGACCGGGGCGTTCACCGCCGTCACCTGGAACTGGCGCGCCGCCGCAGCCGTGATGCCGGTGTGCCAGGCCAGCGTCACCACCTCGGCGCCGTAATACTCCGCCTGGTCGGCGATGCGCCGCAGCTCGGTGAAGCCACCGGCGCGGCTGATGCCGGCCTGGATGACCGAGACCTTGCCGCGCTCGAGCCATTCCAACGTCTCCCAGCGCGTCGCCGCGAACTCGGCGCCGCCGATGCGCACGGGGCAGGCCGCCGCCAGCCGGGCATGGCCAGCCAGGTCGTCGTGCTGCAACGGCGCCTCGGCGAAGAAGATGTCGCAGTCGGCGATGCGGTCGATCACCCACTTTGCGTCGTGCCAGTTGCGCCAGCGGTAGCCGAAGTCGATCGGCAGGATGATGTCGTCGCCGATCATGCGCCGGCCTTCCTTGATCAGTTCGACGAGCTGGGCGTCGGTGACGTGCTCGTAGAACAGCACTTCCATCTTGAGCGCGCGGAAGCCCATGGCGATCGCCGTATCGAACTGCTTGCCGATGGCGTCCATCACCTGGCGCATGGAGCGGTCGCCCACGAGGCCGGGGAAGATGGTGGCGTAGGGCGTGATCGCCGGGCGCCGGTGGCCGCCGAGCAGCTTGTAGACGGGAACGCCGATCTGCCGCGCCGCCAAGTCGTGCAAGGCGATGTCCACCGCCGATATGGCGTGCACGGCGATGCCGCGCCGACCGGGAAACAGGGTTCCCTCGTACATGCGGTCCCACAAGTGCGCGGTCTCCAGCGGGTCCTGGCCCACCAGGAGGTCGGGGATGTTGTGGCTCCACATGCTGGTCGTCGGCATGGTCAGAAAGGCGCCGACCGCGTCGATCGAGGCGTAGGCGTCGCCGAACCCGGTGCGGCCGTCCTCGTCGGTCAGGCGCACGACGATGGTCTCGTCGTAACCGGACGCGAACCAGGTGCGGTCGGCGGGCATGCGGATGGGCAGGACTTCGACTTTGGCGATGCGCGACGTCACGTCACGGCCTCCAAGAGCAACCGGAACGAGGATATGGCTTCAGGCGGCGCCGCGGGTCTCGCGCCACTGGCTGTGCGGCGGCCGGGCGAACACGCGGCGCACCATGGGCTCGAACGTTTCGAGCGGCAGGGTGTCGTATTTCGGATCGAACGACGGGCCGTCGTAGGCCTCGACGAAGTGCTTGGTCGCGGCGTACGCGGGATGGCCGACGAACTGCTTGTGCATGGCGCGGTCCATGCCGACGAACTGGAAGAAGTAGTACCCGGTGAAGTAGACGTGGTGCTTGAGCAGCCAGTGGTTCTGCTCCGAGATGTACGGCTTGAGGACGCCCGCCGCGACGTCGCAATGGTTCTCCGGCGCGATCAGATCGCCGATGTCGTGCAGCAGCGCCACCACGACCAGCTCCTCGTCGGCGCCGTCGCGGAGCGCCCGGGTCGCCGACTGCAGGGAGTGTTCGTAGCGGTCGACCTGAAAGCCGAGCTTGGGCCCCTTCAGGCGCTTCAGCATGTCGAGCACGTCGTCGGCCAGATGACGCGGGTAATGCGCCTCGTGCTCGCGCACGATCAGGTCCCAGTCCTTCTGGGTGATGTCCTTCATGCAGGTGAACGAGACGGTCTCGCTGGCCATGGCGTTCCTCGCGGCGATGGGACCCGATCATAGCAGGGGTCGACCAGTATACACCCGTCCTGGCACCCCTACCCGGCCGGTGTGATCCGTCCCACCGACAGGCGCCGGGCCGCCGCGGCCGTACCGTCGTGGAAGCTGCCGAACCAGCGATCGAGCGGCACGTAGTCAGCGCCGTAGTTGCAGGTGAAATGCCGGTGGTGCAGCTGGTGGAAGAAGTCGCCCAGCGCGAACACGGCCCGCCCGCGCCACAGCAGGTCCTGGAAGCCGCTGTGCGACTGCACGGCGCCGAACACCAGGAACAGCAGGTGGAAGATCACGTGCACGGGGTGCGACGGAACGACCAGATGGATCAGCACGCTGCTGAAGTAGAGCGCATGCTCGACCGGGTGCATCGAGATGCCCGACCACGGCCCGATCACCACGTTGCGATGATGGATCGCGTGCACGGTCCGGTAGAGCAGCCGCCAGTGCAGCGGCTTGTGGATCAGATAGAAGTGGACCGTCTGCCAGAATGGGATCAGCACGAACAGCGCCACGAACCAGTAGGGTGAGTCCTCCCAGGTCACCATCGGCAGGGCGCCGTTGGCGTAGCCCCACATGAACGCCACTTCGAACGCGGTCCACAGCGGGACCCCGCTCAGGCAGCTCCACGCCATGTTGTCGATGACCTGATCGCGACGAAAGAAGCGGGGATCGTCCCGTCCGAGATCGCGCGCCTCGAACCGGTGCGTGGTGCCTTGCCGGCAATAGCCGTGGAAGTAGAGGTGCAAGGCCCCCGCGATCAGCAACATGAGCGCCAGGTTGCGCACGAAAATCGCGAGGATCCAGCCCGGCTCCAGGTGCGTCGAGCGGGCCACGTCCGGGTGCGCCAGGAACCATACGGCCAGCGACAGGGCCACGTAGGGCAGCAGATACGATCCCAGGAAGCCGACCGAGAAGAACCAGCGCGCGGCGCGCGCCGGCTGCGGCGGCAGGGTGAACACCGGCGCGCATTCGATCGGCAACGCCGGGTGCCAGTTCCACCGCGCCGCGCTGTGGCTGGCCGTCGCTTCCATGGTCGTCTGGCTCATGGCCGTGCTCTCGCCGCGCCGCGCCAGCCCTATCTAGGTGGGCGGCCAGGACCGGTGTCAAGCCGCCTGTATGCAAGTGGCGCGCCCCTCTTGGAGAGTCGCCCGGCAGGCCCTAACATCCGCTCGACAACACGGGAACCGCCGGGTGTCGACCGGGCGGATCGCCAACCTGCTGGGAGGGAGCATCATGAGGGGCATCGCGTTCGGTCGGCGGTGGTTGCTGCAGACATCGGCGTTGGCGGGCGCGGCGTTCGCGGCGCCGCGCTGGGCTTCGGCGCAATCCTCGACCCTGAAGATCCGCTCGATCGTCGACATCCAGACGCTGGACCCGGCGTTCACGTACGCCGTGCACGAGCACAACATCAACCGGGCGATGCTGCACAACCTGATCACCTGGAAGAAGCACCTGAGCTGGGAGTGGGAGCTGGACGCCGCCACATCGGTGGAGCAGGCCGACGCCACGCACATCAACTTCGCCCTGCGCGACGACCTGGGCTGGACCAACGGGTTCGGCGCCATGACCGCCGAGGACGTCAAGTTTTCATTCGAACGCATCAAGGATCCCGAGCTGCAGTCGTCCTACCAGGCCGATTGGGCCCTGCTCGACCACGTGGAGATCACCGGCGAGCGCACCGGAACGATCGTCATGCAGCAGCCCTTCGCGCCGCTGTGGAATTCGACGCTGCCGTGGGTCTCGGGCTTCATTCTGTGCAAGAAGGCCATCGAGGTGCTGCCCGGCAAGCGGGTCGAGACCGAGCAGCCGGCGACCTCGGGCCCCTACAAGGTCACGAACTGGACGCCGAAGCAGTCCCTGACGCTGGGCCGCAACGACCTGTTCACCGGGCCCAAAGCCGATTTCGACGAGATCACGTTCTTCCCCGTGGACGAGGACAAAACCGCCGAGCTGGGCTTTGAGGCGGGCGAGTACGACTACACGGGAATTAGCGTCAGTTCAGTGCCGCGTTACCGCGACGCACTCCCCGAGGGCGCGGTGCTCGGGGAGTTCCCCGGGCTGGATTACTACTGGCTCGGCATCAATGTCGAGCACCCCAACTTCACCGACCAGCGCGTGCGCCAGGCGGTGCAGTACGCGCTGGACGTGCCGGCCATCCTTGAGGCCGCGTTCTTCGGCGTCGTCGGCCGGGCGACCGGCTATCAGACGCCCGGCGCCATTGGCTATCGCCCGGAAAACCAAGTCGGCGCGCGCGACGTGGAGAAGGCCAAGGCGCTGCTGACCGAGGCCGGCGTGGGCGATGGTTTCTCGACGACCATTACCCTGGTCAACGCCACGCTGTGGACCAGCATGGCCCAGGTCATCCAGGCGAACCTCGCCGACGTGGGCATCCAGGTGGAGATCAAGCCGTACGATTCCGGCGCGTTCTGGACCTTGGGCCTGGAGTCCGAGGGCGAGGCCTGGAAGGACATCGAGCTGTACCTCCAGCTCTACAACGGCCTCCCGGACCCGGCGTATCAGACCCAGTGGTTCGTGCCCGAGCAAGTGGGTGTGTGGAACTGGGAGCGTTGGAACAGCCCCGAGTACAAAGAGCTCAACGACAAGCAGCTCGCCGAGTTCGACACCGCGAAGCGCGACGAGTACGTCCGGCGCATGCAGGACCTGATGGAGGCATCGGGCGCCTACACGTTCCTGACCAACGGCATGCAGCCGGCGCTCAGGCGCGCCTGGCTGCAGCCGTCGATTCGCCCCGACGGGCTCAGCATGTACCTGCCCGGCTTCAAGCGCATGGCTTGATCGACGCCCCGGGGACCGCGTCATGAGCAGCGGCGAGCGCGTGCAGGCGCCCAGGGGCGTCAACCCGTTCCGCGGGCCGACCCTGGTGCGTCACGGCGAGGCGGTACGGTTCCTGTGGGGCGACGCGGAGAGCCAGCAGGTCAACGACATCGTCTACGGCCGCAACGAGAGGATCGCGTGCCTCTACTTCTCGTTGCGGCCGGGCGGGTTCTTCCGTTCGTCGAAGACCTGGAAATCGCGCTTCGACCAGCACCGCTTCTACTACGTCGTGCAGGGGCGGCTGGCGATCCACGATCCGGAACGCGGCGACGTGGCCGTGGCGGAGGTCGGCGAGGCGGTCTACTGGCGCGGTGCCAAGTGGCACTTCGGCTACAACATGGCCGAGCAGGAGACCATCGTCATCGACTGGTACGCGCCGCAGGAGCGACCGCCCGACGTACCCGAGGTGACGTTTGCGAAGACAAAGCCTGACCTGGGCCGCGCGCTGGACGGGCGCGACGACCTGATCGGCCAGTGGCCCGCGGCGGCGATCGTGACGCGGGCCGAGAACCTGCGCGACGGGCACGTGGTCACGCTCGGCCCGCGCGACGCGCTGCACCGCATGCACGGAACCCACGCGCCCGTCGTCGAAGCGCTCTACATCAGCACGGCCGACATCACGTGCGGGCGTGTCGCTCTGCGGCCGGGCCTGATCGCCGAGCCAATGCGCCATCCGGGCGACAAGGTGATTTTCGTCCTGGAAGGTCGCGTGAACGTGCATCTTCCCGACGGCTTCGACTGGTTCGAGGTCAACCGCTGGGATTGCCTCTACCTGCCGGGTGGCACCAACCACGTGCTGGTGAACTACACGGGCGAGCCGGCCGAGGTGCTGTTCTCGGTGGTACCCACGTACCGCTGATGCCATGACCGACGACGCGATCGATGCCGCTGCCCAGCGGGTCAAGCGCAAGTACGACACGCAGACCTTCGCGCTTCTGACCGAAGCGTGGGGCGAGAACCTGCACATGGGCCTGTTCGAGCGGCCCGACGAGCCCTTCGACGTGGCGTCGGCGCGGGCGACCGACGTGCTGGCGCGCGAGGCGGGCGTGCGCAAGGGCCAGCACATCGTCGAGGCGGCGTGCGGCATCGGCGGCACGGCGCGCCATCTGGCGCGCGTCTACGGCGTGCGCGTCGAGGCGACCAACATCTCGGAAGCGCAGATCGAGCGGGCGCGCGAACTGAACACCGCCGCAGGCCTGACCGAGATGATCAACGTCGGGTATGCCGACTTCCACGAACTGCCCTACGCAGCGCGCGCGTTCGACGGCTGGTGGTGCCAGGAGGCGATGCTCTATGCGGCGGACAAGCGGCGCATCCTGTCCGAAGCCGCGCGGGTCACCCGAGTCGGCGGGCCCCTGGTCGTCTCGGATTTGGTGTTCATTCCCGGCGCGCCCGACGCGTTCTACCAGGGCTTCATGAGGCGGCTCGGCGCCCACCACATCTGGACTATCGCCGTCTACGACGCCCTGATCGCGTCCATGGGGTTCGCGGTCGTGGCGCGCCATGATCGCTCGGCCCACGTGGCGCCCACCTTCACCAAGGTGCTCGACCGCTTCGTCGCCAAGTACGACCGCAACGTCGCCCTGGTGGGCAAGGCCGAGATCGACGAAGTGGTCGGCCGCATGTCCATGCAGCGCGACGCCGCGCGCGACGGCCGCCTCGGCTGGCTGACCATGGTGCTGCGCGCATCCTGAGGCGGAGGTGGCCTGGAGCGGTTTCAAGAGCCCTGGCGTCACCCTTTGTGTCATCCCTGGGCCGGCCGAAGGCCGGAACCGGGGATCCAGGGACCACGAACCGAGCGGACGCTCTGGATTCCCGGTTCGCCGCGTGCGCGGCACCCGGGAATGACACGGAACTTGGTGACGGCGCTTCTACTGGATCGGCCTAGGACGCCAGGCCGAGCTGACGCTTGCGCGTGCGGCTCCAGGCGCCGATCAGCCGATCCGCGGTCATACCGATCAGGGCGATCGACAGGCCGGCCAGCACGCCACGGCCGGTGTCCGCGTCAGGCAGGGCCTTGAGGATCTCCTGGCCCAGGTCGCGCGAACCGATCAGGGCGGTGATCGCGGTCATCGCCAGCGCCATCATGATCGTCTGGTTGAGCCCGAGCATGATTTCCGGGAACGCCAGCGGCAACTCCACCTTCCACAGACGCTGACGCGCCGTGCAGCCGGCGGCGGTCGCCGCCTCGATCAGCGTCTCGGGCACGCGCTTCAGGCCCAGGTACGTCAGCCGCACCGCCGGCACGCTGGCGTAGCCGAGGATCGCGATGATGATCGCCAAGTCGCCGACCCGAAACAGCATGATCACCGGGATCAGATAGATGAACGACGGGAAGGTCTGCAGCGTGTCGCACACCGCCTGGACGACACGGGCGACGGCTTCGTTGCGCGCCGCCCAGACGCCGATCGGAATGCCGATCGCCGAGCAAAGGATCACCGCGACGGTCGTGTAGTAGGCGGTGATCAGCGCCGGCGTCCAGAAACCCAGCGCGACGATCAGCGCGATCATCGCCATAACCAAGACGGCCAAACGCGCGCCACCCAGCCGCAGTCCCAACAGGCCCACCAGAGGCACCACCATCGCCCACGGCAGCCACTGGAAGGCATGGCGCAACGGGATCAGGACGTGAACCGTCAGGCCGTCGCGGAACACTTCCAGCGCGTCGAACAGGTTGACCGTCATCCACTTGACCGCCGCGTCCCACAACGGCGCCGTGGTCACGGTCATCGCCTTGAGCGGCGCACCGACGCCGGGCACGACGAAGGACGAGGCGGCGGTCATCACCAGGATGCCCGCGAACGTGAGAAGGTGCGCGTGGCGCTTCGGCCAGCCTTCGGCGGCGGTCGCGTGCTCCGGTTTACGCCGGGCGTACGCCTGGCTGAGGCGGTCGAGCACCACCGCCATGATGACGATGGCGACGCCCTGCTCCACCGCCTTGCCGAGCCGGAGCTGCTGCAGCGAGAACAGGAGCTCGTAGCCGAGGCCGACCGCGCCGATCAGCGACGCGATCACCACCATGGCCAGCGACTGCATGATGACCTGGTTGACGCCGACCATCAGGGTTGGGCGGGCCGCGGGGATCGCGACCCGCCAGAGCAACTGGCCGCGGCTGCAGCCACACATGCGGCCCGCCTCGATGACTTCGGGCGGCACGGTGCGCAAGCCCAGGATTGTGCAGCGCGCCATGGGCGGCATGGCGAAGATCGCCGTGGCGATCAGGCCCGGCACCTGGCCGAAACCGAACAGCACGATGACGGGCGCCAGATACGCCAGGTGCGGCACGCTCTGCATGACGTCGAACGCGGCCGTGACGACGGCTTCGGTGCGTCGGTTGCGCGCCGCCGCGATGCCGAGGGCGAGGCCCAGCGCCGCCGCCAGCGGCGCCGTGACCACGATCAGCGAGAGGGTCTGCATGGACGGCTTCCAGAACCCAAACACGGCCAGGTAGAGAAAGCCGAGGCCCGCGAGCAAGCCGAGCCGGCGACCGCCGATCCAGTGGCCGAGCAGCGCGGCACCCGCCACGACGGCGACCCACGGCAGCGACCCCACGGGGACGGACCGGAAACCTTCGTAGAGCAGGGCCTCGCTCCAGGCGAGCGGCCAGTCGAGCAGCCAGCTCATCGCGCGCGTCAGGTCCCGGAACGTGACGATGCCAAAGTCGAGGTCGCGGGCCAGCCACTTGAAGAATTGCGTCACCCACGCGCGCGTCGGCGGCAGGACCTCGGCCGGCGGCGTCCCCGCCCAGGGGGCAAGGCCGGTGAACGCGACGGCGACGAGGGCGACGACCGCCGCGATGGCGAGCCAGCCGGTACGGGTCAATCCGTGCCGGCCCTGGCGACCCCGGGTCGCGGCGCCAACGACGGTCATGGCTGGCCCTTCGGGCTCACGGCGTCAAAGCAAGGGAGGCCGGTCCCTCGCGGAACCGGCCCCCACGTATTGTCACGCGAACCTAGGACCCGAGGTCGACGCCCTCGGGGATCCACGCGCGCCACGCGTCCTCGTTCTCCGCGATCCACTTGGTCGCGGCTTCCTCCGGCGACAGGCCGTCGGAGTCCACCATGTCGGCGGCCTTCGCGATCTGCGCGTTGGAGAAGTTCATTTTCACCAGGAACTCGTAGGCCTTGGGCCACTTCGCCTCCATGCCCGACCAGGCGCCCTTCTTCAGCCAGCCCTGCTTCGGCGCGCCGCAATCATAGATCGCGTCGGGGTTCGAGCCCCAGGCCGGATCTTCGTGGCACGCGGGGTCGAAGTCGGGGAACTCGACGAACTTGCCCTCGAACTTCGCCTCGATGAAGTTGGGCGTCCAGTTGAACAGGACGACCGGCTCCTTGCGCTCGACCGCCGAGACGAGCTCGGCCCACAGCGTCGCCGCCTGGCCCACGGGCACCTCGACGAAGTTCATGTTCAGGGCCGTGATGCGCTCGCTGTAGTGCTTGCCCCAGTCGGCGGGCGGGCCGACAAACCGACCCTTCGGCGAGGTCTCGGCGGTGGCGAACTTGTCGGCGCAGGCATCGAGCGCCTTCCAGTCCGGCAGGCCCGGGCAGACCTCCTCGATGTAGGTCGGGTACCACCATTCCTCGCGCGTCACGGCGTCGTGGGTCCCGGCGTCGACCAGGCCACCGGTATCAAGGGCTTCCTTGAACGCCGGCCACATGCTGCCTTCCCAGACCTCGACCTGGAAATCCATGTCGCCGTTCGCCATGGCGGTGAACTGAAGCTGCGTGTCCGAGGGCTTGTACTCGACCGCGTAGCCCATGCGTTCCAGGAGCTGCCCCGCCACGTTGGCGAGCACGTTCTGACTGGTCCAGTTGTTGAGTACGACGCGGACCGGATCCGACGATTCCGGAACCTCCGCGTAGGCCGTGCCGCCGAGCGCGACGCCAAGGGCGACCACGCTGGCGGAAATACCCAATTTCCATCCTGTCATCAAGAAACCTCCCTGCAGGCCAAGTTCATGGCACGTGTCGATCATCGTCTCGCCCACTGCGAGATGGGAGCACCCTAGGGGGGCGGTGTAAACGCGGTGTCAAATTGCGTGAAAATACACGCGCAATATGTTAAAATTTGCAAACAACCCAAACCGAAGGTCGGGACGGAACGAGCGAATGGACACGGGGCGCTATCACATCATCGTCGTCGACGACGAGCCGGTGGCTCGCGCGCGCCTTTCCGCCTATTTCAGCAAGGAGGGCTACCGTATCAGCGAGGCTGATAGCGCGGCCGCCATGCGCCGCATCATCGAGCACGACCCGGCCGATCTGATGATGATCGACATCAACCTGCCGGGCGAGGATGGCTTGATGCTGATCCGCGACGTCCGCGCCCGTTCCAACGTGCCGATCATCCTGGTCACCGTGCGCAACGACGACGTCGACCGCATCGTCGGGCTGGAGATCGGCGCCGACGACTACGTGACCAAGCCGTTCAACCAGCGCGAGCTGCTGGCCAGGGTCAAGAACGTGCTGCGTCGCTCGACGGGGCAGCGCTACGACGAAAGCGACGTGCGTCGTTTCCATGGCTGGTCGTTCGACATGCGCCAACGGCGCCTGGCGGACCCGGCGGGGGCCGCCGTCGAGCTTACACACGCGGAAGCCCTGCTCATCGGGCTGTTCCTGCGCCATCCGGGCCAGACGCTCAGTCGCGAGCGCATCGTCCACGAGATCGCACACCGCGACTGGTCGAGTTACGACCGTACCGCCGACGTGCTGGTCCAGCGGCTGCGCCGCAAGCTGGGCGATGCGCCGCGCAGCGGGCGCTTCATCCAGACCGCCCACGGCGAAGGCTACGTCTTCGTGGCGCCGGTTCGCTGACCCCGCTCTATTCGGCGGCGGCCGTCTTCAGGCTGTCCCAGTTGCGCCGCAGGATGCGCGCGGTGCGCTCGTACGTGGCTGGCAGATCGACACCCAGAGGGGCAAGCGACGACACGTCACCCGCCCGCGCGGCCTCCTCGATCGCGGCCACGGTCCGCGTCAGGCCAAACAGGCCGAGCGACGCGGACGAGGAGCGCAAGTGGTGCGCCAGGGCCGCCGCACCCGCCAAGTCACCCGCCGCGATCGCCTCGCCTAATCGACGCACCTGGGACGGCGCGGTGTGGAAGAACAGGACGACGATCTCCGCCGTGCGTTCGTGTCCCAGGGCGGTGTAATCGTCGCGCAGGACAGCAGCCTCGACGGTCGCCTCGTCGTCCCCGACTCCTTCGTCGTTCTTGATGAACACCCGGTTGGTACCGCCCATGAGCGCGGCGTCGATCGCGGCACCGAGCGTCTCAGGGAACACCGGCTTGCCGACGAACGCGTTCATGCCCGCCGCCAGGTGCTGGTTGATCTCGTCGGCGAACACATGGGCCGACATGGCCAGGATGGGCACGTCCTTGCGTGTCGGATCTGCGAGAGCCCGAATGGCGCGGGTCGCCGCCATGCCATCCATCCCCGGCATCGAGATATCCATGACCACCAGGTCGTAGCGCCCGTCCGTGACGGCCTGGACCGCGGCGGCACCGTCGACCGCCAGGTCGACGCGGTGACCCATGCGCTCGAGGAACGTGCGGACGACGATCTGGTTGACCTCGTTGTCCTCGGCCAGAAGCACGGCGAGCGCTGGTCGCAAGCGCGGCGGGTCTACGACGCTCGGGCTCGACACAGTGTCCGACGTCGCCCAAACAAACGGCAACACGACCGTGAACGCGCTGCCGACGCCCGGCGTGCTGACCACGGACAGGGTGCCGCCCATGGCATCGACCAGGCGGCGACAGATGGCGAGACCGAGCCCGGCGCCGCCGCGTCGGCGCGCGATTGAAGGATCGAGCTGGGTGAACGGCTCGAAAATGCGCTCCAGCCCGGCCGCGTCGATACCAATGCCGCTGTCGGTAACGACGAAGCGCAGCGCCGGACGTTCGGGGTCGGGGTCGGCGGCCACGGCGACGTCAAGGGTCACGGTTCCGCGCTCGGTGAACTTGACCGCGTTGCCGACCAGATTGAGCAGGATTTGGCGCAGTTTGCCCTGGTCGCCAAGCAGCCGCGCCGGCACGATGTCGGCCACGTGCAGCGTCAGGGCTAGCCCCTTCTCGATCGCCACGGGGCGCATCAGGCCGACGATCACTTCGGCCGTGGCACGCGGATCGAAGTCGACCGCCTGGACGTCGATGCGCCCGGCCTCGATCTTCGAGTAGTCGAGGATGTCGTTGAGGATCGCGAGCAGCGTTTCGCCCGACGTCGCGGCGTACGCGAGATGCTTCCGCTGCGCATCGTCCAGGTCCGTGTCGTGCAGCAAGCGCAGCATGCCAAGCAAGCCATGCATGGGCGTGCGGATTTCGTGGCTCATGGTCGAGAGGAAGTCGGACTTGGCCCGGCTCGACGCCTCGGCCCGCTCGCGCGCGACGGCGTGGTCCGAGACTTCGTGCCGCAGCTGGATGTTGGCCTCGGTCAATTGCGCGGTCCGTTCCTTGACAAGGCGTTGCAGCTCCTCGCGGTGGGCGCGCAGCTCGGCGTTGACACGTTCGCGCTCGGCCTCCAGCTCGCGCTTGCGGTGCGCCTCGTCCTTGAAGAACTGCACGGCACGCGACATCTCGGCCAACTCGTCGGACCCGTCGGTGTTGACCGTCACGTCCAGGTGTCCGCGGGCTAGATCGCGCGTCGTCGCCGCTAGCACCGCAAGGCGACGCGACACGCGCCGCTCCACATAGAACCAGAGGATCGCGCCGGACAGCGCCACGGCAGCGATGGACGCGGCGACGAGGCTGAGGAGGCCCACGTCCACCGCGCGTTTGGCCGAGGCGCCGGCGGCTGCACTGAAGGCCCCGGTCTCGGCCACCGCGCGGTCGACCAGATCGTTGAGGTTCGCCGCCATGCTAACGCTTTCCGCTTCGAGCGCGCCGAGCTGAGCCCGGATCGCGGCCAGGTCGCGGCGCACATCGAACACGGCCGCCGGTTCGCCGGTACCGTAGGCGCGCAGGACCGCCAACTGAGCCTCGGCCTGCGTGCGGCGCACCGGATCGGCAATGCTGCCGACACGCCGGATCAGCACCCGGAGGTGGCCGCTGAAGTCGGCTTCAAGCACATCGATCCAGGCCGTGTCGTCGGTCTTGCTGAGCTGATTCAACAGCAGGCCCACCTGAGACGCACGCAGGCGCAACTCGAACATGCGCTCCATCAGGTAGATGTCTTCCTCGATCAGTCGGTCGAGGGCGTCGTATGCCGGCTCGCGGTCGCCCGGCGCCTCGACTAGCGCGTAGAGGTTCGAGACCACGGCGCTGGCGCCCGACGAGGCGTTCGAGACCAGTGTCTCGGATAGGGCGGTCAGGCCGACCGCCGCGTCCAGCGCCCGCTGGGCCTCGGCATCGAACCGAGCGGCCGTCGCGATGCGCTTGGAGACCAAGGAATCGAGCCGACCGATGTTGGCACTCAGGCTGGCCACCAGGCGGTCGATAGCCGCCAGCGTCGCCACGTCCAGTGCGGAATCATCAAGTTGGCTGACGCGCGTCCGCAGCCTCGTAGCGTGCACCTCCAGCCACCCCATTCTCACCTGGCGCGTATGGTCGTCCTCGGCCGCGATCAGGTCCGACATCGCCGTCGCCAGTTTGATGCTGGACACGGCGACGCCATGGGCCGCCGCCACGCCGGGGATCGCGCGCTCGATCAGCGCCGACTGGGTCGAGGCAACATCGCGCAACCCGAACCAGCCGATCAGCCCGGAGATCGACGACAGGGCCGCGATGGCGAGAAACGCCAGGAACAGACGACCGCCGATGCCTAACTTGCCGACCATGGTTTGATTACAGCGCGTTCCTGCGCTCCTGAGAAGCGGCTAAACTGGCGCGTGTCACACATGATGAGTTGCCGGGACTTCGCGCGCGCCGCAACGCTGGTGCTGGGCCTGTTCGGCGCGGCCGACGGCGCCCTTGCCTGGACGTTGGATTCGTGGAACCCGCCGTTCAGCTACGACAGCCCCAAGGCGGTGCTGGAGTATGCGCCGGTCGATCGTGCCGTCCGGCCATGGCGCCTGTGTGCTTCTTACCCGCACCTCAAGGATTCGTACTGGCTGAGCGTCAACTACGGGATGGTCGAGGAGGCCAAACGGCTCGGGGTCGCGTTGCGTGTGGTCGAAGCCGGCGGGTACCCCAACTTGGAACGCCAGCGGGGTCAGATCGAAGCGTGTGTCAACGAAGGCGCCGACGCCCTGATCGTGGGGACCGTGTCCTACGACGGCCTGACCGACTTGGTCGAACGCCTGGCCACTCATCTACCGGTCGTCGCGGCGGTCAATGATATCGACAACCGGGGCATTGCCGCGAAGTCCGGCGTCTCGTGGGTCGACATGGGCCACGCCATCGGCGCGTACTTCGCCGCCATGCACCCCAAGGGCAGCACTCCGGTGCGTGTCGCGTGGTTCCCCGGCCCGCGCGGCGCCGGATGGGTCGGCTTCGTCGAGCGCGGGTTCCAGGCGGCCATGGCCGAGAGCTCCGCCGAGATCGTCGTCACCAAGTGGGGCGACACCGGAACGGAGATCCAGCTCCTGCTGATCGAGGAGGCGTTGGAGGAACACCCGGATATCGACTTCATCATCGGCAGCGCCGTGACCGCCGAGGCGGCGGTCGGCGTGCTACAGGCGCGTGGCCTGACGGGGCGGATCGGCGTGCTGGCCGACTACTTCACCCACGCGGTCTACCGGGGCATCAAGCGCGGCAAGATCATCGCGGCGCCGACCGATTCGGCCGTCATCCAAGGCCGGCTGGCGGTCGATCAGGCGGTTCGCCTACTCCAGGGCGACCTGACGGTGCCTCATGCCGGCCCACGCATCACCATCATGGATGCCGCGACGATCGACGGGTTCGATCCGGGATCGTCCCTGGCTCCCGCCTGGTTCTCCCCGACCTTCGTGGTCGAGCCGCCGCCGGACTGAGCGGCGGTCAACCCGCCGGCCACCGACCTATCGGTCGCCCGAACCCTGGTCGGGCGTGCCGTCATCGTCGCCCGGCGCTTCAGTGCCCGGGGCGTCACCCAAACCCTGATCCGCCGTGCCGTCGTCGCCGTCACCATCGTCGCGGCTATCGTCCCTATCGTCGGCGCCGCCATCGTCATCGGCACCGGCGTCATCATCGCCGTCGTCGTCGCCGGCATCATCGCAGCCGTGGCCGCTGTTGGCGCTGCCCGGACCCGAGTTGCCGCCATCGTCCGCGGGGTCGTCGCCCGAGCGTCCGCTGTTCCCGGACGAACCGGGGTCACTCGACGAGCCGCCCGAGTTGTCGCCGCCGGAATCATCGCCACCCGAGTCGTCACCACCACCGGGGTCATCACCGCCGGGGTCATCGCCGCCGGAGTCGTCTCCGCCGTCGCCACCACCGCTGCCGTCGCCACCGCCCTCGCCCGAGCCGCGATTGGCGTGCGCCGCCTTGAGCGCGATCGCGTTGTCGTAGAACTCCAACGTCACCGGCAGCGCTGCCACGATCGTAACCACGGCCGCGCCGGCCAGCAGCCGGCCAGCCAGACGAACCAGTCGTCCCGCGCCACACACCGCGGGATCATTCTTAGTAATAAAAAGAACTTTCAATTTCGTTTTACTTATAGAACCGACATTCTGTTTTTGTTAATCATCGATTAAACAAATAACGAATGGCAACAAAAAATATTACCCTTGTCGTCTATACAGATTTCACGAGAAACGATGATGCTCTCGGACTGGAACGCGGAGGTCCCGCCTGGAGCGGCCCCACCAGAGCGAATACTCAGTCGACCGCGCAGACGCCGTTCAACTTGGCTAGGCCCCAACCGTAGACATCGTCGCGGCCGGGGGCGCCAAGGTCGATCGCCTCGCGTTCGAGCCACGACACAGCTTCGTCGGGCGAAAGGTGGGCGACGGTCGTTTCGGCCGCCAACAAGGCCGTGACGACGGGAGCCGCGAGCGAGGTGCCCGAACGGAGCATCGGCGTTGTGCCGTCGATCGTTGGAACGTCGACGCCCGGTGCCGCCAGATCGATGTGGTCGCCGCGGTTGGCGCCGGGAAACGGATTGAACAGGCGGTCGATCGCGGTGACGGCGAGAACGCCATCATACACCGCCGGATAGGCCGGCGGCGCCTCGGGACCGCCGTGGCCCCCGCTGCAACCAGCATGGTGCCATGTTCGACGGCGCGGCGTACCGCGACGTTCATCAGCACATTGTCGCTGCCGGCCAGTGACAGATTGACCAAGCTGACGCCCGAGCCCACCAGCCAATCGAGCACCTCGGCGATCGAGGATGCTGTGGTGATGGTGGTGCCATCGTCGGCGAGCTGAAACACCGAGGCGACGCGCAACGACGAGCCGGGCACCAAGCCCGGGACCGCGTCGGCGCTAAGCAGCATCGCCGCCGTGCCCGTACCGTGTCCGGGATCGGCCGGGACGCCGTCGCCGATGAAGCCCTGCTGCACCACGTTCGCATCGGGCATCGCCGCGGTATCCACCGCAGTGTCCACCAAACCGATGACACGGCCCGCGCCACAGTCGGCCACGCTGCTGTTCCACCCCACCATGCCGGCTGGATGATCCGCCGCAATGTCGGCCGACACGCTTTGGGAACGGTAGACCGCGTTGACGTCGACCAGCAGCCCGGGAAAGGTCGCGCGCAACTGCCGGATCGCCTCGACAACGCCCATTTCCGCGGGCACGCACAGGCGGGTTATGGTGATCTTAAGGACGGAAAGCGGGCGCTGCTCGCGGACCGTCAGCCCGAGAGCGCTGGCGCCTTCGATGACATCCGGTCGGTCGTCGACCACGACGATCTCGTGGGCCAAATGCTCGCCACCGCCGCCACCGCGGTCCGTCCCGGTCACACCTGCGCCGGCAACGCTTGCCGTGCCCGAGGCGACGCTCGCCTTGGCGCGGGCTACGCCGGCCGCTAGGGCGCCTTCGTCGTCATCCTCGGCGGGTTCGGCGATGTCCGTCTCGTTGTTGTCGTTCTCAGGGTCGTCGTCGCCGCGTTCGCCGGTCTTGCCGCTGTTGCTGCTGCCCTTGCCGGAATTGCCGCCGTCGTCGCCGCCATCATCCCCACCATCGTCGCCGCCTTCGCCCTTGCTGCCCTTGCTGCCCTTGCCGCCGCCATCGGACGAGCCCTTGCCCAGCCCGCGATCGGCCATGGCCATCGACGGGTCGAGGATGATGGCCACGGCGGCCAAACCCACAAGCAGGGCCGCCGTAACGGCGAAAGCGGCTAGCGGCCGCGCCCACCAGTGATGGTTAGAGAATCTAGTCCCCTGGCCCGGCTTGGACCGACAAGGCCGCCCAATGGCCATCCGCGCCGTGGCACGCGACGCCAACGGTGGCGATGGTCGCCGCGGCGTGCGCGACCTCGTCGCGGAACCCGCGACAGACGAGCCCTTCGGGCCCGTCGACCGCTTCCAAGGGTGTGAACCGCGCTGTGACCCCAAGATCGGACCGCTCGTAGTCCACGGCAACACCGGCCACCCCGGTCTCTAGCGCCGCGACCTGAACGGGCAGCAAACTGCCCGCCGTGGCCGGTTGCGCCGTCGGCGTCACCGACGCTGGCATGTAGACGTCCTCGACGATGGGCGCGTCGACGCGGCCAAGAGCCACGCCCATAACCAGCGTCGCGGCGCATGCCGCCGCCACCGTCAATGGCCCGAAACCGCGCTGCCCAACCGACGTCAGGGCCTGCCTCCACCACGGTTGCGGGCGAACACGCGACGCTGTCGCCGTCTCGGTACGCGCAGCCTCGAACAGCTCGAGGAGACGTTCGGGCACCGGCCGATCGAAGACCTCATCGTACGCGCCCTGCAAGGCACGTGCGCTCTGATGCATCAGCCGCACCTTCTCGTTCACTTCGGCGTCGGCGCGCAACCTCCGCTCCACCTCGCGGCGTCGCTGCGGGTCGAACTCTCCATCCACATAGGCAACCAACAGCGCGTCGTCCAGGGTCTCGAAAATTGTTTCTCTTCAGCTCCTAGCCGCCCGACGCCGCCTGACCGACCGATTGCCCGAGCGCCAGACGCGCACGGGCCAGTCGGCTCATCACGGTTCCGATCGGAACCGACAGCACGTTCGCCGCCTCGCGGTAGGACATGCCGTCAACGGTAACCAACATCAACACCGCCCGCTGTTCCTCGGGCAGCTTCGCCACGGCGCGCCGGACCTCGCCCAGGCACAGGCGCGCCTCGTCATCGCGCACGCCGTCGGCGCCGTGCAGTTCGCCGATCTCTTCGATCGGGACGCTGATCCCGCGCCGCTGACGTACGCGCCGGCGATCGATCCACACGGTCTGCATGATGCGGAACATCCAACTGTTCAGCCGTGTCCCAGGCTCGAATTGGTTCATGCGTGAGAGCGCACGTTCGCAGGCGCTCTGCACCAAGTCGTCACCGTCGTCCACGGACCCCGTGAGGCCATAGGCGAAACGGCGCAACCTGGGAAGCAGGGCAATCAGTGCGTCGTGCGTCGTCCTGTCTATGGTCTCGGTTCGGCGTCGCGACACCCCAACAACGCCGCGACGACCGATCTATTCCGACATTGCCGCAACAGGTGCGGCCAATCTGTCACGGTTTACGAGATATTGCGATGGCGCGGCCGGCGTTGGCTGGCCAAGGCAAGCCCTTGTGATCGTGTTGAATTCGCTCGATTTCGGCCACCACAGGCGTCGTGAAGGGTGCCACGCGCCGCGTCTTGAGGTTGAAGCCGAGCCCCAGGACCTCGTTGGTGGCCGCCAGGTAGCCCTCGTCGACCCGGTACATTTCGTGAAAGAGGCGAAAACGCTTCGCATCCGCGTCCAAGACCCGCGTCACGATGCGAAGCCGTTGTCCGACCGAGACTTCGCCGATGTAGTTGATGTGGGCCTCGACGACCGCGTAGGCCATCTCGTCGCGCTCGGCCTGGGGGCGGTCGCGCGTGACGTGGCTCCAGAAGCCGTAGGTGCCGTTGTCGAAGACCAGGACGTAGTAGGCCATGTTCATGTGGCCGAAGATGTCGATCCACTCAGGTTTGACGGTCTCGAACGTCTCGAACGGCTCGGTCATGGGGCCTCGGTCGGTTCCGTGGTCATGCGAATGTGACGTCGGCGGTCATGGCGACGCGCCCCAGATCGTCCTCGGCCCAAAGCACGGCCGCCGACCCATTCCGCGGCGCGCCGCACAAGGCCATCGGGCGATCGACGTACAAGGGCCGCACGGCCCGGTAGTCCACCGTGGCGATGGCCCGCCCGCCGCCTTCGCGGCGCGCCAGGTCCAGCAGCAACGTCGCGGTCAGGGGTCCGTGGACCAGGATATCCGGGTACCCCTCGTGGTCGACCGCGTAACAGCGGTCGTAGTGGATGCGGTGGGCGTTGAAGGTCAAGGCGGAGAAGCGGAACAGCATGACCGGATCGGGCACCGCCACGCGCCGCCAGCGTGCCGTGGCCGGCGGCGCCATCCCCTGGTCCGCGCCGGCATAAGGCACGGGCCGCCGGAAAACGATCCGCAGCGCCTCGACTAGCGCCTCGCCCGCCTCGTCCGCGATGCGATGTTCGACCGTCGCGAACACCAGGGGCCCGCTGCGGCCCTCCTTGCGCTCGATGGCGGCGACGCGGCTGCGCCGAAAGGCGCGTTCGCCGACGCGCAGCGGCCGCGTTACATGGAACGCGCCACCCGCCCACATGCGCGCGAGCCCCGTGAAGGGGGGCAGCAGGTCACCCTCGGCGCCGCGGCCGTCGGGGGACAGCAACGAGGCTCGGGGGCTGGCGAGGAACAAAGTCCAATGCCAGGGCAACGGCAAGAGGTCGCCATCGCGCGGCGCGGGATCGTCGCGGTCGAGCGTGGCGGCCATGCGCGCGACCGGCCCGGCCGCCACAATGTCCTCGTCGAAGGATTCGCGCCCCACCCAGGCGCCGTAATCGTCGGGAGACGCCATGCCGCCGCCTACCCGCGCGCCTTCATCAAGCGCTGCCGGTCACGCTGCCACTCGCGCTCCTTGATGCTGGACCGCTTATCGTGCGCCTTCTTGCCGTGGGCCAGGGCCAGTTCGACCTTGGCCCGGCCGCGCGCGTTGAAATAGATCGACAGCGGCACCAGGGTCTTGCCCTCGCGGCGTACGGCGCCGATCAGCCGAGCGACCTGGCGCCGGTGCAGCAGCAGCTTGCGCGGCCGGCGCGATTCGTGGCCGAAGTGTCTGGCTGACGCGTACTCGGGGATGTGCGCGTTGATCAGCCAGATCTCGCCGTCCTGCTCGATGGCGTGGGAATCGGCGATGTTGGCGCGCCCGCCGCGCAGGGACTTGACCTCGCTGCCGGCCAGCACGATGCCCGCCTCGAAGGTATCCTCGACGGCGTAGTCGTGACGTGCCTTACGGTTGCGGGCGACGACCAGCCCGGCGGATGTGACCTCGACCACGACGGTCCCGCGTCAGTTGAGCACCCCGGCGTGGCGCATGGCGGACGCGACGCGCTCCTTCGTGGCGGCCTGGGGCTCGACCAGCGGCAGGCGCACCTCGGCTGCGCAGTGGCCGAGCAGGCTTACCGCGTACTTGACCGGTCCCGGGCTGGTTTCCGCGAACAGCGCCCGGTGCAACGGCATCAGCCGTTCCTGGATGGCGAGCGTGCCCTTGGCGTCGCCGGCGCGCCACGCCTCGTGCATGGTCGCGCAGCTGCGCGGGGCCACGTTGGCGGTGACCGAGATGCAGCCGTCGCCGCCCGCGGCCAGAAGCGCCAGCACCGCCGGATCCTCGCCCGAGAGCTGGCAGAACGCCTTGCTGATCGCGAGCTTGGTATCGAGCGGCCGGGTCGCGTCGGCGGTCGCGTCCTTGACGCCGACGATGTTGGGCAGCGCGGCCAGCCGCGCCATCGTGGCAACTGTTATGTCGACCACGGAACGGCCCGGGATGTTGTAAATGATGATCGGGATATCCACCGCGTCGTGGATCGCCTTGTAGTGCTGGTAGAGCCCTTCCTGGGTCGGCTTGTTGTAGTAGGGCGTCACGATCAACACCGCGTCGGCCCCCGCCTTCTTGGCATGGCGCGTCAGGTCGATCGCCTCGGCCGTCGAGTTGGACCCGGTGCCCGCGACCACGGGAACCCGGCCCTTGGCCACCTCAATGCAAAGTTCGGTCACGCGCTTATGCTCGTCGTGGCTGAGCGTCGGCGATTCGCCGGTGGTGCCACACGGCACGACACCGTGGGTGCCTTCCTTGATCTGCCAGTCGACGAAGCGCTGAAAGCCCTTCTCGTCGATCTTGCCGCCCTGGAACGGCGTGATCAGAGCAACCAGCGACCCGTGCAACATGGCAACCTCCCCGCCGCGCGCCGCGGCGATGCGTACGAAGACCTTCATAGTCGCGTCCGACAGGGCCCGCAAGGCCGCGCGGACTTGCGCGGCGAGGCGCCCGCCCACATGCTCGACGACGGACGAGGATCATGACCATCGATTCCGGCGCCATCGTGGCGTGCGTCTTCGACGCCTACGGCACATTGTTCGACGTCGCGGCCCCTGCCGCGGCGACCGATCGGCTGCGTCAGGACCAGACCACCGCGCTGGCAGAATTGTGGCGGCGCAAGCAACTCGAGTAAACATGGCTGCGCAGCCTCATGGGCGCATGCCGATTTCTGGCGCGTCACCGGCGACGCCCTCGACTACGCGCTGGAAGCGCTCGGCCTGGTCGCATCGAGCCTCCGAGGCCCCCTGCTCGAAGCTTACCGCGCGCCTGCTGGCGTGTGACGCCGGTGTCGTCGTCCTGTTCGTTAGCGGCGGCGCCGGCCGCGCGGCCGTCGAGCCCCGACGCCGCGCGCAACGGATGGTTTGCCACGGGGCGTGGCGCGATCGCGTCGCCGCGCCGTACGCGCCAGGACCCACGCGGCGCCCGTCGCGAAGCTTGCGTAGTCGAACACCCGTCCGACCAGCCGGCCACGGCCGAACCGCGAGCCACCGACGCGCCGGATGGCGACGCCATCGACCGTCTCGCGCGCGGGCAGCAGCGCGCTGGGGTCCTCGTAGGTTTGGCGCCCCGTGACGACGGCGACCTCGGCGCCGGACCGCGCGAGCGCGAACGCCAGATCCGACGCCATCTGGCTGGTGGCGGAGTGATCGGGATGGAAGTAGCGGTTGACCAGGATGACGCGCGCCAAGCGGCCCTCGGGCGTCAGGGCGCCGGCCACAGGGTATCGATGTGGCCCATGAAGCGGTACGCGACCAGCCCGATCACCTCATGCATCGCCAGGTTGAAGGCGCCGAGATTGCCTTGAGGGTCGAGGGTCAGGCCGATCGAGCCGGCACCCCCGGTCTGGTAGTCCATGGGCACCGGGACAACGGCCCAGCCGGCCTTACGGAATGACGCGACCGCGCGGGGCATGTGGAAGGCCGACGTCACGAGCAACCAGGTCTCGCCCGGCTGGGGATCGACCAGCGCCTTGGTCTCGGTGGCGTTCTCGGCCGTGTTGCGCGAGCGGTCCTCGAAGGTGACGCGCTCGAGCGGCACGCCGAGATCCTCCAGCAGACGTCGCGCGCCTTCGGCCTCTGGCGGCTGGTCGCCGGTCAGCGCCGCCGAGCCGCCGCTGAACACGAGGCGCGCATCCGGATAGCGCCGTGCCAAGGCGACGAAGCCGGTCAGCCGATCGGCCATGGTGTTCAGTTCGACGGTACCGCGCTCGTGGCCAACGCCCACGCTTATGAACCCGCCAAGCAATACGATGCCGTCGACTGTGGCGGGCAGCGCGGGCGGCGGAAAGCGGTCCTCCAGCCGGGCAACCATCAAGGCGCCCACGGGCAGCAGACCGACCAGCAGCAGCACCACAGCGCCGACCGAAACCAGCGCCCGGCCGAGAACGCACCAGCGCCGTGTCCACAAGAGAAGCGTGCCCAGAACCACCAGGACCTGGATCACCATGGTCGGGTTGGCGACCAGCCAGAAGATCTTGGAAAGGGCGAACACGAGCGACCACGGCAGACGTTGGTCGCCCGACTGTAGCACGAGGTGCGCTCGACGGGCCCAGGGCCGTGGCCTCTGCTAACCTGCGCGGATGAGAGACCAGGCCCCGCAACCCGGCGCGCGACCCGCCGAGAGTTTCGCCGCGCGCTTCGGCGACGGGGTTGTCGAGGCCCTGTTCCCGCTGGTGCCCTTGTTCTACCTGGTGCGCCTGCTGAGCCCTGCCGAGCTTGGACTTCTCGGCTTGGCGTTGGCGGGGACCGCCCTCTGGCAACACCTCATCGCTCTGCGTGCCGAATCGGTCGTCGGCGGTGCCGACGGGCCGGACAGCGCCACCGCGGCGCGCGATCGGGCGGTCGTGACCGCCCTTGGCGTGTGCGGGCTGGCCGCCCTCGCCGTCGCCTGCTCCGTCCTGGCGATCGCGCTTCCGGCCTTTGCCCTGGTGTTCGCGCTCGCACCGGCGCTGGCCGCGATCCGGTTCGTGGATTCGCTCGAACTCGCCGGCGTGGTCGACGAAGGGTGCATCGCGCGTCACCGCATGATCTCCATGCTGGGCAATCTGATCGGACTGGTCCTGACGGTCGGGCTCATCTCGGGACTCGAACTCGGCTGGCCGGGGCGCATCCTGGCCCTCGTACTGGCCGAAGGTGGGGTCGTCATTGTGCGCGCGATATTGCTGGCACGCCGGGGCCGTGGTCATAGCGTGGCGTGGGAGCCTTCGCGCGCGCGCGCGCTGATCGGCGCCGCCGCGCCGACACTGGCCGCCGCGCTGCTGCTGTTCGTGCTCGACCATTGCAACCGCTTGGTCGCGCTAGGCACGCTGACCATGACCGACGTTGGCGCCTTCGTCGTCGCCTACCGGGTCGGCTCGTCCGTGGTGGTGATCAACCGCTCGCTCGCCTTCGCCCTGGCGCCCCGCGTCAAGACGTGCCTCAGGCCCGACCGTCTTGGCGCTCTGCGCCGGCTGCATATCGCGTACGGCCTTGTGATCCTGGCGCTCGGCGCTGCCATCGCCGTGGCGTTCATGACCGCCGGCCCGTGGATTCTCGGACCCGTCTTCGCGCCGGTGGCGCCGATCGTCGCGATCGTCACGCTGGGCTATGGATTCCAGGGCGTCCAGCGCGTGGGCGGCATCATGCGCACGCGCTTTGGGCTGCCGGCACCAAGCCCCTGGCACCTGAACGCTGGCGCTCTTCTCGGCCTAGCCGTTGGCCTGGTCCTGGCGCCGACCCTCGGGGCACCGGGCGTCGCGCTGGGCAGTGCGCTCGGCTTGGCGACTGTCGCGGTGCTGTCCGCCGTCACGGCCCACCGCGCCCTTCCTAGGTACGTGCGGTAAGGCAACCGATCAGTAGGCCAGGGACTTCTGCACGTTGAACGCGGCGCGCGCCAGCAGGTCGGCGATGCGCGGCCCACTGTGCCCATCGCCGTAGAGCGGGTCGCTCGGGTAGGCGCCGTGGCTCACCTGGCGGCGGATCGCTGTCTCGATGGCCGCATGGTCGTAGCCGACGTCCAGCACATTGGCGCCGCGCTCGCGCCGATGCTGGCGGGTGCCGATGTTGACCGCCGGTACGCCCAGGAAGGCGCCTTCGCGCAAGGCGCTCGACGAGTTGCCGACGATGCACGCAGCGCTGGCCATGACGCGCGCGTAGTCCTCGACCGCGAAGTTGCGGAACAGACGCAGGGGAAATCCCGGGTTCTGGGTCACGAACAGGCGCAGGCCCTTGGAAATGCTGTCGGAACCGGCGTCCACGTTGGGCCACAGCCACACCGTCGGCATGCCGATCGCCTTGACCGCGGCAAGCGTCTCCTCGATTTGGGCGAAGGCCCCGCGGTACTCGGTGGTGACCGGGTGTTGCAGCACCAGCAGGAACGGCCTAGTCGCGTCGATCGCCGCGCCGCTGCCGCCGTGCGCCGCGAAGAAATCGCTGGGCAGGCCGCGCGCCAGGTCGCGTAGCGGGTCGAGCGACGGACAGCCCGTGACGAACACGGTCTCCGGGTCCTCGCCCATGCGCAGCACGCGCTCGCGGCTCAACTCGGTCGCGGTGAAGTGGATGTGCGCCAGCTTGGTGATGGCGTGGCGCACGCTCTCGTCGATCGAGCCGGTGACCTCGCCGCCTTGGGTGTGGGCGAGCGGGATGTTCATGTAGGATGCCGCCACCGCCGTCGCCAGCGTCTCGAAGCGGTCGGCCACGGTCAGCACCACGTCGGGGTCCAGGGTCTCGAACTGCGTGGTCAGCTCGATAATGCCGAGACCGGTGGACTTGGCCATGGTCGACGGGTTCTCGCCCTCGACGATAGAATAGACGCGCGCGTGCACCTCGAAGCCGTCGGCCTCGATGACGTCCACCGCCTGGCCGTAGCGGAACAGCAGCGCCGAGGCACCGACGATCAGCACGAGTTCTAGATCGGCATGGTCGCGCACTGCCGCCATGACCGACTTGATCCGGCCATAGTTGGCGCGGCTGCCGACGACGATGCAGACCCTGCGGCGGGCGCGTGTCACGAGGCTACGTTTCCAGATCGTCCCAGGCGAGCACGCGGTCGGCCGGCACGTCGCGGGCAAGCCGGCGGCCGACGCAATCGCGGACGCGCGCGGCGGGAATGCCGTCGGCCGGCTTCTTGGCGGTCAGCATCGCCTTCATCAGCACCGTGCCGCGCGGCTGCGGCTCGAGCAGTGCCAAGCTCTTGTTAAACAGCGCGCGGATGTGGCCGAGCGCCGTGGCCGCCAGGTCCTTGTCGATAGGGTGGCTGTCCATGGCGTGGAACGCATCGCGGGCCTGGGCCAGCAGCGCGATTTGGTCGAGCGTCAGGGACGCCGGTACGTCGGGGCCGAACATCCGCTTGTGGAACGCCACGTGGACCTCGACCAGCGCGGCACCGCGCGCCATGGCGGCCAGTGCCGGAAACACCGTGCCCGAATGGTCCGACAGGCCGACCGGCGCGCCGAACCTCCGGCGCAGCTCGTCGAGCACGTTCAAGCCGACCGCCTCGAACGGCGTCGGGTAGCGGCTGGTGCACTGCAGCAGGGCGTAAGGCACCTCGGCCCCGGTCAACCAGGCGACTGTGCCCGCTATCTCGTCCCAACCGCTGGCGCCCGTGCTGAGCAAAACGGGCTTGCCCGTGCTGGTCATGGCTTCGAGCAGCAGCGGGTTGTTCACCTCGCCCGAGGCGACCTTCCACGCCGCCATGCCGATGCCGTGCAGCATCTCGACGGCGGCGACCGAGAACGGCGAGGACAGGAAGACAAGGCCGCGTTCATCCGCATGGTTCTTGAGACCAGCCCACTGATCGGCGCTGAACTCAATGCGCTTCCAATAGTCGTAGCGGGTGGCGTCGGCGTAGCTGAAGGCGACGCGGAACGGCTCGGCCGGCGTGCTTTCCGCCGCAGCGATATGGGTCTGGAATTTGACGGCGTCGGCGCCCGCATCGCCGACCGCGTCGATGAAGCTGTGGGCGAGCCCGAGCGAACCGTCGTGGGTCTGGGCGACCTCGGCCACGATCAGGCACTTCTCACCGGCGCCGATGGCGCGGCCGCCGAGTTCGATACGGTCGGTGGACATGGCAACCCCGGGTCGTTGGGCCGCTGGCGTCGGGTCGTTGTGAACCGGCCGGACCAGCCGGTCAAGGGACACGACGGCGTCATGGACCGGCGCTCGGCCTTGGCTATGATCCCGCGTCCCGCGCAGGAGCCCCGATACCGTGACCCATCCGCTGACCCCTCTGCTCGCCCCCCGTTCCATTGCCTTCGTCGGCGCCTCGCCGCGCGAAGGCACGCTCGGCCACGACATGCTGCGCGTCGTGCGCCGTGGCGGCTTCAACGGAGCCATCCACCCGATCAATCCGAAGTACGAGAGTATCGAAGGCCTGCCCTGCCTGCCCTCGCTGGCGGCATTGCCCGGCCCCGTGGACCACGTGGTGCTGGCCGTCGCCAACGCGCGCTTGGAGGCGAGCCTCGACGAGGCCATTGCTGCCGGCGCGCACTCGGCCACCATTTTCGCCAGCGGCTATCTGGAGAACGACGTCGAGCCAGCCCTGCTGGCGCGCCTGGCCGCCAAGGCGCGGGCCGCGCGCCTGCCGGTGTGCGGCGGCAACTGCATGGGCTTCTACAACCTGGACCAGGGAACGCGCATCTGCGGCTTCTACACGGAACGCGACCCGGTACCCGGCGGTATCGCGTTCATCACCCATTCGGGGTCGGTGTTCAGCGCCATGGCGCACAACGACCGGCGCCTTGGCTACAACCTGGTGGTCTCGTCGGGCCAGGAGATCACCACCACCGCCGCCGACTACCTGGACTACGCACTCGACCAGCCCAGCACGCGCGTCGTCGGACTTTTTCTGGAGACCGTGCGTGACGTGCCCGGCTTCCTAACCGCCTTGGCCAAGGCGCGCGCGCTCCGCATTCCCGTGGTCGTGCTGAAGGCGGGCGCCACGGCTGAATCCGCGCGGCTCGCCGCCAGCCATTCAGGTGCCATCGCGGGCGACGACGCCGCCTACGAGGCGGTGTTCGACCGCCACGGCGTGATCCGTGTGGCCACGCTAGACGAGCTGATGGCGACGCTGCTGCTGCTGGCCCAGCCGCGCCGCGCCGGCGCGGGCGGCGTAGCGGCGATGCTCGATTCCGGCGGTGAACGGGGCATGCTGATCGACCTAGCCGCGCGCCAAGGAGTGCCGTTCGCCGCCATCGGCGCGGATACGCGCGCGCGCCTGGCGGCGCGACTCGACTACGGCCTGGAGCCGGTCAACCCGCTCGACGCGTGGGGCACGGGCAACGATTACGAGGGCGTGTTCCGCGATTGTTTCCAAGCGCTGGCCGAGGATCCGGATACCGCGGCCGCCGTCATCTTCGCCAACATCCGCGATTCGGGCTTCCTGGCCGGCCCCTACGAGCGCGTCCTGCGCAACGCCCACGACAAGGTCGACAAGCCGATTGTCATTGCGACGAACTTCTCGCGCTGCGTGCACGACCAGGTGGCGGCGCGGCTGACGGGCGCCAGCATCCCGGTGCTGGACGGCACGCAGAACGCGCTCGCCGCGCTCGGCCACCTGTTCGCCCTGCGTGATGTCTGGGCTCGACCCGAGCCCATACCGCCGGCGCCGCCGGCCGAAACGGTAGTGGTCTCGTGGCGCGAACGACTGGCGTACGGCGGCACGCTCGACGAGGTCGAGGGACTCGCGTTGCTCGAGGCGTTCGGCGTGCCGACGACCAGGCCCATGGTGGTCGAGAGACCGGAGGCCGCCCTGGCCGCGGCCGAACAGATGGGCTTCCCGGTCGCGCTCAAGACGGCGAAGCCCGGCGTCCTGCACAAGTCCGACGTGGACGGCGTGCGCCTGAACCTGGTCGACGGCCATGCCCTGGTCGCCGCCTATGTGGACATCGCAGAACACCTGGGCCGGCGGATGATCGTGGCACCCATGGCACGGCCGGGCGTCGAGATGACCTTTGGCATGGTGCGCGACGCGCAGTTCGGGCCGATCGTCATGATCGGCGCTGGCGGCACCCTGATCGAGGTGCTGCGCGACCGCGTGGTCGCCGTGCCGCCGTTCGACGCGGCGATGGCGCGACGCCTGATCGACCGTCTGGCGATCCGCCGTGTCCTTGCGGGCGTGCGGGGCAGGCCCGCCGCCCACATCGACCGCCTGGCCGAGGCGTTCGCCCGCTTCTCGGTTCTGGCGGCGAGCCTCGGGCGCAGTATCGCCGAGCTCGACGTCAACCCGGTCATCGCCACCTCGGCGGGTGTCACGGCGGTCGACGCGCTGGTCGTGGCCCAGCCGCGCGGGCGGTGACAGCGGCGCCGGGCGCCTCTACCATCGCGCCATCGGTATACCGCGCGTCGGAGGAGTGATCGCCATGCCCGCCCTGAACCTGATCACCAACCCGTTGCCCTGGCCGAACGGCGCACGCGTCGCCGCGTGCTTCAGCTTCGACATGGACGGCGAAAGCCTGATGCATATCGGGCGGCCGACCGACGCCAACCGCCATGTCTGCGGGCTCAGCGACCTGCGCTACGGCCCGACCGTGGGCGTGCCCCGCCTGCTCACGATCTTTAAGCATTTCGGCATCAAGCAGACGTTCTTCGTGCCGGGCTGGTGCTGTGAGCGGTACCCGGCGGCGGTCGAGGCGATTCTGAAGGACGGCCACGAGATCGGCCACCACGGCTACATCCACGAGGATCCCTACGGCCTGACGCCCGAGGAGGAACGCTACTGGACCGAGCGCGGCATGGCCGCGCTGGTCAAGGCGACCGGCAAGCGGCCGGCCGGCTACCGGGCGCCATCGTTCGCGTCCTCGGACGTCACGCTCGACATCCTGCTCGACATGGGCGTCGCCTACGACGCCTCGCTGATGGGCGACGACGTGCCGTACCTGATCTCGAACGGCAAGGGCGATCTGGTCGAGCTGCCCTCGCCCATGGCCATGGATGACTGGCCCCACTACATGCACTCGTTCGATTTTCCCGGCACGACGAACCAGATCTCGTCACCGGCACGCGCCTTCGAGGTGTTCCGCTCGGAATTCGAGGCGATGTGGGAGCATCGCGGCCTGTGGATCGCCGTGTGGCACCCGTTCATCTCGGGCCGGCTGCCGCGCGCCCAGGCCATGGCGTCGATGATCGAGGCCATGCTGCTGAAGGGCGGCGTGTGGTTCGCGACGCTCGAGCAGATCGCGGCGCACGCGCACAAGGTCGCGGCCGAGGGAACCTGGACGCCGCGCGTCGAACGTCTGCCCTACTACGCGGCGAGCCCGATCCCCGAACTCAAGCGCGCGTCGGAATGAAGGCATGATCCAGAACCCGATCCCCTGGCCCAACGGGGCGCGCTGCGCCGTGGCCTTCACCTTCGACGTGGACGCGGAAAGCCTCGTGCATCTGGGCTACCGCGACGAGGCGGACAACAAGATCGCCGCGCTGAGCGAGCTCGGCTATGACGCCGAGATCGCGGTGCCGCGCATCATAGCGCTCTACCAGCGCTACGGCCTGAAGCAGACCTTCTTCGTCCCCGCTTGGTGCCTGGAGCAGCACCCGGCGATGACCGACCTGATCCTGCAGGACGGGCACGAGATCGCGCACCACGGCTACCTGCATGAGAACCCCAACAAGCTGTCGGCCGAGGAGGAGCGCGACTGGCTAGGGCACGCCATCGAGACGATCGAGCGCACCACGGGGCGCCGGCCGCGCGGCTATCGCGCGCCGTCTTACGCGTTCTCGCGCAACACGGCGGGGTTCCTGATTGAGGAAGGTTTCGATTACGACGCCTCGCTAATGGGCGACGACATTCCCTACGTGCTCGAACACCCCAGGGGCCGGCTCATCGAATTGCCGTCGACCCGGCAGCTCGACGACTGGACCTACTTTGTTACCAGCCGCGACTTCAATTGGATGCTGCCGACCCTGGCGCCGGAGCGCGCCTACGAGGTCTACCGGGCCGAGTTCGACGCGGCCTGGCGCTATGGCGGCCTCTGGATCGCCGTGTGGCACCCCTTCGTCAGCGCCCGGCTCGGCCGCATCGACGCCATGGACCGGCTGATCTGCGACATGCACGATCGCGGCGGCGTGTGGTTCGCCACCACCGAGCAGATCGCCCAGCACGTCCGCGCCGTGATCGACGCGGGCCAGTGGGTGCCGCGCGCGCAGAAGCTGCCCTACCCGCGCGGCCCGATCCCCGAGCTGACGCCGCGCATCGGGCGGGCGGCGGAATAGCTGTCGTTCCCTCAGGTCCAGGCTCGGCGCGACCGCGCCTCGCGTTGGACCACCATCAGGCCCGCGCCGACGAACAGGGCCAGCCCCATTTACCTGTCGGAGGCCGGCAGGTCGCCGAAGAAGAGATAGCCGGTGAGCACCGCGACCGGCAGGCTGGAGAACTCGAACGGCGTCACCAGGCTGGGCGGCGCGACGCGGTAGGCCTGGGCCAGCAGCAGGAACCCCACCGCCGAGATTGGCCCCGTCGCGGCGAGCAGGACCAGGTCGAGACCTCGCGGGAACGACCACGCGCGCAACAGATAGCCGAGCCCGACATCGTCGCCCGGGTCGAGCCTCCCGTCGCCGATCGCCAGGCCCGCCAGGCTCGACAGCACCAACAGGATCGCGATGGAGTGGAGCGCGAAGCCCGTGGCCGGCACCTGCCTGCCCGCCTTGCGCGTCACCAGCATCGAGAGCGCGTAGGTGAACGCCGCCCTCAGCGCGACCAGCATCGCCGGATCGAGCGTGCCCGTGTCGGGCTGCAGCACGACCACGACTCCGGCGAACCCGACCAGCACCGCGGCCCATCGGCGCAAACCGACCGTGTCGCCGAGCAGCGGCACCGACAGCGCCGTGATGAACAGCGGGTTGGCGTAATAGAGCGTCGTGACTTCGGCGATCGGCAGGACCGCGAGGGCGAGGTAGTAGCAGGAGAAGGAGATGAAGTGCAGCACGCCACGGGCGATGCCGGCGCGATGAACGCGAAACGCCGCCGGGTTCCGCTGCGCGATCGCGATGGCCAGGACGAAGGGCACGCCGGTGATGCAGCGGATGAACAGCATCTCGTGCAGCGGGTAGGTGCCCGACAACAGCTTGATGATGACGTCCTGGGCCACGAAGACGATGACGCCTGCCGCCAGCGACAGGATGCGCAAGATGGGCACGTCGGGCGCGGTCGCCGTTGACGGGGTGCACATCGGAGCGACCAGACGGGTTGGCGGTGCCCAGGCGTCCGTGCCCCTGGGCACCGCCTGCGCGGCCGTATCTACGGCAAGCTCAGCGCGCGCAAACCGGCGGGTTGGGAAGGACCGGTAGTACCTTCGGAGTGCTAGAGAACGTCGGCTAGGACGACCAGCAGGCCCCACATGGCAGCGCTGACGGCGATCCATGTCAGAATCGCCGTGGCCGGACCCATGCGCGGCAGCGCGGGCCGGCCGTCGTCGCCGGGCTCGAAGCCGAGGGTCGGTTCCGCCAGGGTCTGGTCCATGGTGTCGTTTCTTAGTCTGGCCATCGTTTTCACCATTGAGCACGGCAAGCGGGTCTTGTGCCGTCGCCTTGGTTAATAGTTCATGAATCCGGCGCCCACCCGACCACAAACGGGCGAAACCGTGGCAAGGCGGCAACAACTTGGCCATGCCCGCCGCGCAGGATGCGCGCGTCTCCGGTCGGGCGAAAACGCCGGCTTTCTATCCGTTTCATGTTCGCCGTCTTGCGCCCCACCGACACGGCGGCGATGATCCCACGCCGCGTGACAGGGGACCGTGATGACCGACACCCGCCAGCAGCTGCTCGACTGGATCGAAGCCGATCGCGCCATGCTGATCGAATTCTTCGCGGGCTTCGTGCGGGCGAAGAGCCCGAACCCGCCCGGCGACACGGGCGAGGCGGTGGCGCACATCCGCAGGTTCCTGGATGCGCGCGCCCTGCCCTACCGCATCATCGACCCCGAACCCCGCTTCCCCAACGTGGTCGGCACGTTCGAAGGCGGCGCCGGCGCCGGCCGGCATCTGGTGCTGAACGGCCACATCGACGTTTTCCCCGTGGGCGAGGAGACGTGGACCCACGGTCCCTGGTCGGGCGCCGTGGCGGACGGCAAGGTGTGGGGGCGCGGCGCCTGCGACATGAAGTGCGGCACGTCGGCGTCGATCTTCACGTACGCCTACCTGCACCGGGTGCGCGACCGGCTGAAGGGACGGCTGACGTTGACCGCCGTCTCCGACGAGGAGACCTTCGGCCCCTTCGGCGCCCGCTACCTAATGGAGCACCACCCCGAGGTCCACGGCGACTGCTGCCTTAATGGCGAGCCGTCCAGCCCCTACACCATCCGCTTCGGCGAAAAGGCGCCGATCTGGCTGGCGGTGACCGTGACCACCCGCGGCAGCCATGGCGCGTACACCCACACCAGCGCCAGCGCGACCAAGATCGCGGCCAAGCTGATCGGCGAACTCGAGGCGCTGACCGACATCCCGGTCGAGGCGCCGCACAACGTGGCCAGCGCGCTCACGGCCGCGCGCGAGGCCATCGACAAGGCGCAGGGGGCCGGCGCCGCCGATATCATCCAGAAGGTCACGGTCAACATCGGCCGCATCGAGGGCGGCCTGAAGGTCAACATGGTGCCCGGGCATTGCCGCTTCGAGGTCGACATCCGCCTGCCGGTCGGCGCCACGAAGGAGCGGATCATGGCCGCGGTTCGCGCGATCGTCGGCTGCTTCCCCGAAGCCAAGGTCGAGGAGATCAACAGCCAGCTGCCGTCGTGGTGCGACCCCTACGGCGACATGGTCGGCATCCTGCAGGACAACGTGGAGGCGCTGCGCGGTTTCCGGCCGACCCCGATCGTCAGCCTGGGCGGCACGGACGCCCGCCTGTGGCGCCTGGCCAACGTGCCGGCCTACGTCTATGGGCCCAAGCCGACCAACATGGGCGCGGCCGACGAGCACGTGGAGATCGACGAGTTCCTGCACGTGGTGCGCACCCACGTGCTGTCGGCCCACGACTATCTGACGCGCTGATGCACGCCGGTCAGGGGGCTGCCGCCGGGGCGTGCGACGGCTCGGCGGCGCCCACCGGCTCGACATAGACCTCGACGGCGACGCGCCCGACGCGCTCGAACACCAACGTCGCCGCGACCATCGTCTCGACGCGCAAGGGTGCCGCGAGGCCGAACAGCATCACGTGAAGCTCGCCGGGCTCGAGCTTCACCGTGGCGCCCGGCGCGATGTCGACGGCCTCGACCATCCGCATGGTCATGACGCCGTTGGCGTCCATGGCGCTTTCGTGCAGTTCGGCACGCTCGGCGACCGGTGTTTCGATGGCGATCAGCCGGTCCGCCTCGGCGCCATGGTTGGTGATCGTCAGATAGAGGGCCCCGTTGGACGCCTGGCCAGCGCTGGCGCGCGCCCAGGGGTGGTCGATCACCAGATCGCCGACGGTCACCTCGTGCGCGCCTGCTTCCGGCGGCATCGTCGGAGCGAGAATCAGCGCCAGCAAGGCGCGCCGCGTCCAATGTCCGAGCAGCCGCATGGGCGCCTTATAGGGACCGCATCGGGCGACGGTCAAGCGCCAGGGGTGCTTGCCGGCCGCGCGGGCCTAGTAGTAAGCAAGCCCGGACTGCAACCGACCAAGGGCCCGACCATGGCGACCGCGCTGCACGCCGACACGATCCTGACCGGCGGCCGGATCGTAACCATGGACGACAAGGGTACCGTAGCGGGTGCTTTGGCGATCTGGCGCGACCGTATTGTCGCGCTGGGTGACGCGGCTGCCGTCGCCGACCTCAAGGGTGCGCGCACCAAGGTGATCGACCTGACGGGCCGCACGGTGATACCCGGCATCGTCGATTCCCACTGCCACCCCGACAGCCACGCCGCCCACAAGGTGAAGTGGCACGACATCGGCTATCCCTCCGTGCGCTCGATCCCCGACATGCTCGCCATGGTCGATCGCGCCACGCGCGCCCTGCCCGAGGGCCAGTGGTTCATGGGCTTCGGCTACAACGACCAGAAGTGCGGCGGCTACCCGACGCGCGACCAGCTCGACGCCGTGTGCCACGGCCATCCGGTGTGGCTGTACCGCACCGACGGCCACATCGCGATCGTCAACTCGGCGGCGCTCGCCTTCGCCGGTGTGACCGAGCAGACCCCCGACCCGCCCCATGGTCGTTACGACCGCGACCCCGCGACCGGCCGCATGACCGGGCTGCTGCGCGAAATGGCGGCGTGGGACATCGACCGCGAGATGAACAAGCGGACCACGACCGCCGAGGAGTATATGCGCGGCTTCCCCGCCGTGTTCGACGACTACCTGCGCCACGGGGTCACCTCGCTGCACAACTCGCTGACCCAGGGCCGCGCGATCGACGCCTACCAACGCCTGCGCGCCGAGGGCCGCTTGCCTATGCGCATCGGCATCATCCTGGACGGCCGCGACGAGGTTCTGGTCGAGAGCTACCTGGGCGCCGGCGTGCGCACCGGCTTCGGCGACGAGTGGATTCGGGTCGTCGGCGTCGAATGGTGCCCGGACTGTTCGACCAGCGGGCGCACCGCCGCCTACTACGAGCCCTACGTGGGCACGCCCGTGCCCGGCGAGCCACAACCCAACTACGGCATGCTGCTCTACGAGAAGGACGAGCTGGCGCCCAGGGTGGCGCGCGCCCACGCAGCGGGCCTGCGCGTCTGCGTCGAGGGCCTGGGCGATCGCGGCATCGACTTCGCGCTCGACGTCATCGAGGCGGCGCTGCAGGCGCACCCACGCGCCGACCACCGCAGCCGTATCGAGCACTGCTGCTACGTCACGCCGCCGATCTTGGAGCGAATCAAGAAGCTGGGTTGCGTCGACTCGTCGGCGACCGGGTTCATGTGGTCGCTGGGTGACGCCTATGCCGTGAACCGCGGCAGCCAGGCGATGCACTGGATGTTCCCGCACCGCGCCTTGATCGACGCCAGCGTCCCGGCGCCCGGCCATTCCGACGCGCCCGTGTGCGGCACCAACCCGTGGCCGATCATCCAGGCCATGGTCACGCGCAAGACCGACACGGGCCAGGACTTCGGACCCGGCCAAGCGATCACGGTCACCGAAGCGCTGGCCGCCTACACGGTCCTGGGCGCCTGGGCGGGCTTCGAGGAGGCGCTCAAGGGCTCGCTCGAGGTCGGCAAGCTGGCGGATTTGGCTGTACTCGACCAGGACCCCTTCACCTGCGATCCCGAGACGATCAAGGACACGACGGTCGCGCTGACCATGGTCGGCGGCGCAATCCAATGGTCGGCGCCCTGAGCGGGACCAGGCACGAGGGACCTTGGCAAAGGAACCCCGCCGGATCATGCTTGCCGCGTCGCGGACGATGGAGGCACGCCGATGGCCAAGAAGGACTTCTGGAAGGAGCTTCGTTCGGAGATCCTGACGCACAGCGTCGCGGATCACCCGATCACCAACTCCATCGCGGCGGGCAAGGCGAAGCCCGAGACCATCGCCGAGATGTGCGCGCAACTGAAGTACTGCGTGATCGACGGCATCGGCTCGCTCGGCCTGATCATCCCGCAGGTGCCGCGCGAGCTAAAGCGCGCGCTGGCCGGCAACATTTTCGGCGAGCTGCACGGCACCAAGAAGGTGCCGAGCCATTGGGAACTCGCGCTCGATTCCGGGGTGGCCGCCGGGTTCAGCCGCGACAACGTCGATGCCCGGCCCATGATGGCCGAGACCAAGGTCTACCCGGACACCGTCTCGGCCTACGCCGCGCGCGGCAAGTGGCTGGAGGCGCTCTGCTTCGTGGCGCTGGGCGCCGAGGACCCGTTCCCGGTGTTCTGCGCGAAGATGACCAAGGCCTTGAAGAAGCACTACGGCTTCGATGACCGCGAGGCCCTCTACTTCTCGGCCCACGTCGCGGCCGACGAGGAGCACGCCGAGACGGGCTGGGCGTTCGCCGCCGAGAACGCGACCACGTCCGAGGCACGCGCCAGCGTGCGCCGCGCCGCGCTCGAGGGCCGCAACATGTGGTGGAACATGTACTCGGCCGTCTATGCCAAGACTGAGGGAAAGAAGGTTCCCTACCTTCGATTCGATGCCTGATCCGCGGCCACGGCACGTGGACCGTCTTGTCGCCAGCCCGCGACCAGTAGGCGTGCAGCCCCGGATGCCAGAGCGGCGCCGTGGTTGGGTCGAGAGAGCTCGCGGCGATCCTGGCCGCCGATGTCGTCGGCTTCAGCCGGCTGGCGGCGGCGGACGAAGAGCGCACGCTGGCTCGGTTGCGCGCCCTGCGCAGCGATCTGATCGACCCGATGATCGCCGTGCACGGCGGCCGCGTCATCAACCGCACCGGCGACGGCGCACTGGTCGAGTTTCGCAGCGTGGTCGACGCCGTGCGCTGCGCGCTGTAAGTGCAATCGTCGATGGTCGAGCGCAACGCGGGCGTGCCGCCGGACCGTCGCATCCAGTTCCGCGTCGGTATCCACCTGGGCAACGTGGTCGAGGAGGCCGCCGATGATCTGATGGGCGATGGCGTCAACATTGCCGCGCGCCTGGAGGGGGTGGCCGAACCAGGAGCGATCTGCCTGTCGGAGGACGCCTACCGCCAGGCCCGTTCCCGGCTCGACCTGGCGATCACCGACCTCGGCGAGACGTCGCTCAAGAACATCGCCGAGTCGATACGCGTGTACGCGCTGAGCGTCGGTTCCGGGGCCCATGGATCCACGGTCCCGGTGGCGGCGACCGCAGCGCCGTTCCTGCCGGATCGGCCTTCGATCGCGGTCTTGCTGTTCCAGAACATGAGCGGTGATGCCGAGCAGGAGTATTTCGCCGACGGCATGGTCGACGACATCATCACCGGCCTCGCCCGGATCAAGTGGCTGTTCGTCATCGCGCGGAACTCCTGCTTCACCTAAAAGGGCAAGGTGGTCGACGTGAAGCAGGTCGGCCGCGAGCTGGGCGTGCGGTATGTGCTCGAGGGCAGCGTCCGCCGCGCGGCGAACCGCGTCCGGGTCACCGGCCAGCTCATCGATGCCGAGACCGGCGCGCACGTCTGGGCCGAGGGCTATGACCGCACGCTAGACGACGTGTTCGCACTGCAGGACGAGCTGACTATGAGCGTGGTCGCGGCCATCGAACCGAGCCTGCGCCAGGCCGAGATCGAGCGGGTCAAGCGCAAGCGGCCCGAGAACTTGGACGCCTACGACCTGGTGCTGCGCGCCATCCCCCACGTCCACCCCGCCATGCCGGAAGGCGCGGTGATCGGATTGAAGCTCCTGGAAGGCGCGCTGGCTAAGGAACCAAACTATGCGCTGGCTCACGGCTTCGCGGGCTGGTGCCACGAGATCTTGTTCGCACGGGGTGGGCACAGTGACGCGAACCGCGAAGGCGCGATCCGACACGCTCTTGCGGCTCTGGCGCACGGCCGCGACCACGCTACGGCGTTGTCCCTTGGTGCCTTCGTGATGGGCATGGTCGCGCACGACCGCATCGCCGCGGAGCGTGGCTTCGAGGCGGCGCGGGTGCTCAGCGCCTCGTGCGCCCTGACCTACATCCTAGGGAGCGTGGTGATGGCCCTCGCCGGCGACGCCGATCGAGCGATCGCGTGGGGCGAACAGGCGCTGTGTTTGAGTCCGCTCGACCCGGTATCGTACGGGCCCTGGTTTTCCATCACGCTCGGCCGGTTCAAGCGAGGCGAGTTCGAGGCTGCGGCCGACGCGGCACACAAGGCGTTCCAGGCCAACCCGTTCTGGAGCACCGCCCACTTCCTCATGGCGGCGACGCACGTCAAGCTCGGACGAACCGACGCGGCCCGTGCATCAGCGCGCCGTGTTCTGGAATTGCAGCCCGATTTCACTATCGCGGGTGTCGTTCAATCCTTCGACATCCACCCGTCGTTGGCGGGACCCATCGCGGCGGCCCTGCGCGAAGCCGGGCTGCCAGAGTAACGGTCGGCGCCGGGTGCAGGCGCCGAATCAGTGCCCGAGGCGCTGCTTGGCCGCGGCGTCCTTGACCGCGCGCTGGAGCTTTTCGAACGCGCGCACCTCGATCTGGCGGACACGCTCGCGGCTGATGCCGTACTCGGCGCTCAGCTCCTCGAGCGTCTTGGGTTCCTCCGTCAGGCGACGCTCGACCAGGATGTGGCGCTCGCGCGCGTTCAGCTTGCCGAGCGCGGCGTCCAGCATCGCGCGGCGCTGGCTGCACTCCTCGGATTCGCCCAGCGTCGTCTCCTGGTCCGGCCCCTCGTCCACCAGCCAGTCCTGCCATTCGCCCTCGCCACCCGCCTGCAAGGGTGCATTCAGCGAATGGTCGGGGCTGGCCAGCCGACGGTTCATCTGCACGACGTCGTCCTCGGGGACGTTGAGCTGGTCAGCGATGCGCTTGACGGTCTCGGGCGGCAGGTCGCCTTCGTCGATCGCCTGGAGCTGGCCCTTGAGGCGGCGGAGGTTGAAGAACAGCTTCTTCTGGGCCGCCGTCGTGCCCATTTTCACCAGCGACCAGGAATGCAGCACGTACTCCTGGATCGAGGCGCGGATCCACCACATGGCGTAGGTCGCCAGCCGGAAGCCGCGGTCGGGCTCGAAACGCTTGACCGCTTGCATTAACCCTACGTTTCCTTCGGATATGAGCTCGGAGATCGGCAGGCCGTAGCCGCGATAGCCCATGGCGATCTTGGCCACCAGACGAAGGTGACTGGTCACCAAGCGATGGGCCGCGTCGGCGTCGCCATGCTCGCGCCAGCTCTTGGCGAGCATGTACTCCTCCTCCGGCTCCAGCATGGGAAACCGTCGTATCTCCTGGAGATAGCGCCCAAGGCCCGCATCACTCGCGAGCGCCGGAACCGCGGCTCGATTGGCCATGACGTCTTCGCTTCTTCGTTGGAGGGGGTCCACGCCGGGACCCCCTATCTGTGGATTAGTCTACGGTATCGCAAGGGTTCGGGCAATACCCGATTGCTCAGATCAACTATTTGTAATCTTTCTCCCGGGCAGCCCGATCGAGCGCCGCGACCAGCGCGGCCATGTCCGAAGGCAGGGGGCTTTCGAAAAACAGGCGCTGCCCGGTCGAGGGGTGGTCGAAGCCCAAGCTTTGGGCGTGCAACGCCTGCCGACCAAACATGCCGAGAAGCGTACCCGCCGAATGGGGCGACTTCATGACGCCGCGCGGCGCCCGTGCGTACAGCCGATCGCCGACAACCGGGTGACCGATCGACGCCATGTGCACCCGAATCTGGTGGGTGCGGCCCGTGGCCAGCCGGCAGGCGACCAGCGCGGCCCGCCGATTGAACGCGCGCACGACTCGGTAATGCGTCAGCGCCGGTTTGCCTCCGACGGTGACCACTGCCATGCGCTTGCGGTTGCGCGGGTCCCGGCCGACGGCGCCGCGTACCTCGCCCGCCGCCGGCACGGGCACACCGCGCACGACAGCCAGGTAGACCCGCTCGATCGAACGCGCCGCGAACTGCCGCGCCAGGGCATGGTGCGCCGCGTCGGTCTTGACTGCCACCATGAGGCCGCTGGTGTCCTTGTCGAGCCGGTGCACGATGCCCGGCCGCCGCACGCCGCCGACCCCGGCCAAACGTCCGCCGCAATGGGCGATCAGGGCGTTGACCAGGGTGCCGGTGGGGTTCCCGGGCGCCGGGTGGACCACGAGGCCGGCGGGCTTGTCGACGATGATCAGGTCATCGTCCTCGTAGCGGATCGCGAGCGGGATCGCCTCGGGCCGCGCCACCGGATCCTCAGCTGGCGGGCACGCCAACCGGTAGACGTGGCCCGGTTTGACCCTGTGGGAGGGGTCCTCTATGGTCGCGCCGCCCGTCGACAGCCCACCCGCCTTGATCAGCGCCTGGACGCGGGCGCGGGACAGACGTGGCAGGGCGCGCGCCAGCACCTTGTCGACGCGCTCCCCGGCTTCCTCGGCAGCGACCCGGACCTCGTGATGAACGACCGCAGTCTCCGTCATGACGCACCCTCGGCCCACGGCGGCGCCGGCCTCAAGATCCTAGTGATCGTCATGGGTCTCATGATCGCGGCCGGCGTCGCGGTTCTCGGCTACACCATCATCGTGCGCGCGACCAGCGGCACGATGGGAACGGGGCCCGACTTCGTCACGGCCGGCGTCACGCTGCCCTTGGGAAGTCGCGCTCTGTCCATGGGCGTCGAGGGCGACACCGCCGTCCTGCTGGTCGAGGAACCCGGCGGGCGCCAGAGCGTCGTCACCGTCGACCGGCGAAGCGGTGTGGTCCTGGGCACCCTGACCCTGGAGGCACGATGAGCGCGTCGGTGGCGGCCTCGCCCGATATTGCGGCCATCGAGGCGGCCAGGGCCGCGCTCGGCGACCGGATCGTCGAGACACCGACGATACCGTGGCGCAGTCCGGTGGTGACGGCGCGGCTCGCCCCCGGCACCGACGTGCGCCTCAAGCTCGAGTTGATGCAGGTCACGGGTACGTTCAAGCCGCGCGGCGCGCTGACCGTGATGTTGAACCTGCCGGCCGAATCGCTGCGACGCGGCGTGTGCGCCGTCAGCGCCGGCAACCATGCCATCGCGGTCGCCTACGGCGCGCGCGTGCTCGGCACCAGCGCCAAGGTCGTCATGATGGCGACCGCCAACCCGGCGCGCGTCGCCCGCGCCGAGGGCTACGGCGCCGAAGTGCTGTTCGCCGACGACGTGCACGCGGCGTTCGCCCTGGTCGAGCGCATCGCCGCCGACGAAGGGCGCACGTTCGTCCACCCCTTCGAGGGCCCTATGACCGCGCTGGGCAACGCCACGCTCGGCCTGGAGATCGTTCGCCAGACCGCCGACCTGGACGCGGTGATCGTGCCGATCGGCGGTGGCGGCCTGGCCGCCGGCGTCGCCGCCGCGGTCAAGGTGGCGAATCCGCGCATCGCGGTGCTGGGCGTCGAGCCCACGGGCGCCGACAGCATGCACCGCAGCTTCGCCCAAGGCGCCCCGGCGAAGCTGGAAGCCGTGCGCACCATAGCCGACAGCCTCGGGCCGCCAGGCTCCCAGCCCTACAGCTACGCGCTGTGCCGACGGCACGTGGACGACATCGTGCTGGTCGACGACGACGCGCTGCGCCGCGCCATGGTGGTGCTGTTCGAGGAGGCGCGGCTCGCCGTGGAGCCGGCCGGCGCCGCGGCCACGGCCGCCTTGCTCGGCCCGCTGCGCGACCGGCTGGCCGGCCAGCGGGTCGCCGTCATCGTGTGCGGCAGCAACATCGATCTGGGCACGTGGAACCGGCTGGTTGCTCCGTCCGAGGCGTAGGGAAAGGCATCATGGATTTCCGCAGCGACAACACGGCGGGCGTGCTGCCCGAGATCATGGCGGCGCTGGCCGCCGCGAACCAGGGGACACAGCCGTCCTACGGCGCCGACGCGGTGACGGCACGGCTGCGCAAGCGGCTGGCGGACCTGTTCGAGCACGGGGTCGCGGTGTTCCCGGTGGGCACCGGCTCGGCCGCAAACGCGATCGGCCTGTCGGCGCTGACGCCGCCGTGGGGCGCCATCTACTGCCACCGGCTGGCGCACATCGAGTTGGACGAGACCAACGGGCCCGAACTGTTCACCGGCGGCGCCAAGCTGCGCCTGGTCGACGGCGAGGACGCGCGCATCGACCCACGCGCGCTCGAGGAGGCGCTGCGCCTGGCGCCATCGGGCGGCGTGCACAACCCGCAACCCGCGGCGGTCAGCATCACCCAGATAACCGAGCTTGGCGCGGCGTATCGGCCGGACCATCTGGCGGCGATCACCGATCTCGCGCGGCGCCGGGGCCTGCGCGTGCACATGGACGGCGCGCGCTTCGCCAACGCCATCGCGTTCCTCGGCTGCTCGCCGGCTTCGATCACCTGGAAAGTGGGCGTGGACGTCTTGTCCCTCGGCGCAACCAAGGGCGGGGCCATGGGTGCCGAAGCGATCGTCGTGTTCGACACGTCGCTGGCGACCGAGCTCGCGTTCCGCCACAAGCGCGCCGCGCAACTCTACAGCAAGATGCGCTTCGTTTCGGCCCAGCTCAACGCGTTCCTGACCGACGATCTGTGGTTGAAGGCGGCGCGCCACGCGAACGAGCGCGCGGCCGAGCTTGGGCGGGGCCTGGCGCAGGTACCCGACGTCAAGCTGGTGGCGCCCGTCGAGGGCAACATGGTGTTCGCCCAGCTCGGCGGCCGGATCACCAAAGGCCTGCAGGATGACGGGATCATCTTCTATGACGGCGAGGGCGGCGCGAAGAACGCGGCGCGCTTCGTCTGCTCGTTCCGCACGACACCGGCCGAGGTCGAGGCTCTGATCGCCGCGACCCGCCGCCACGCGGGCTGATGCTCAGTAGAGCGTCGTCGCGCAGAACAGGCCGCGCGCCATCAGCGCAGCGCAGGTCTGCAGTGCGCTTGAGTCGAGTGGGCCGGCCGTGACCTCGAAGTAGACGCCGCGGTCGCCGCGATCGACCGCTGCGATGTTCGCCTTCAACGCTCCCAGCAGGTCGGCATTGGCGGACTGAAGCTCGGTCCAGCCCTGGCGCGCCTGTTCCGGCGTCCGGTAGGAAGCCAGGTGAATGCCGATCGCGGCGGGCACATCCCCTTCGGGCGCCACCGCTGGCGGCTCGGCGGGTGCCACGGCGGCGGCCATGTCCTCGCTTGGCGCCTCGGCCTCGGCCGCTTCGGGCTGCGCCTCGGTCTCCGATGCAGGTTCCTCGGTCGCGGCGGTCCTGGTCACGGCCGGTTTTTCGGCCGGCAAGGGCGGAACCGCCGGCGCCGTCGACGCCACGGCCGTCGTTGATGTCGAGGGGGGCTCCGGCGATGCGTTCGCGCCGCGCCTCCTCGGTCGCCAGCACGCCGCGTCGGCTGAGTTCGGCGAGCAGGTCGCCATCGAGCGGCGCGATGCCGTTCAGCCGCTCGCCACCGACGGGAAGCAGCGCATCGAGCATGGCGTTGTGTTCCTGGGACCAGCGGGGTTTGTCGATCACCCCGCGCTTGCGCTGGGCATCCACGTCGGCGAAGCGGGCGAGCACATCGTCGACCCGGGGTGGTGCGTTGGCCAGCACGATGCTGGGCAGCGTGCCGGTGCGTACCAGCAGGACGCCAATGTTCGCGGCACGGCAAGCCCGGTGATCCTCGATATCGATGAAGCCTTCGGCAAGCAAGGCGTCGAGCACGGCCAGGCGATCGATCAGCGACTGGCGCGGATCGACGGCCGGCGCTGCCGCCGGCGCCATGGCGGCCAGGCGATCGGCCGCGACATCGTCGAAGTCGCGCCAGGTCGGACCCGGCGGCGGGGGCGGCGGTGCCTCGGTGGTATCGTCGCCGTCTTCTTCGTCGCCATCCTCGGGTGGCGGCGGCGGGGGCGGCGGCTGGATGATATCGGCCGTCGCGCGCAAGGCGGCGATCTCGATCACCCGGTTGTAGAGCGCCGCGGCGTGGCCGGGCGGGCCTTGCTGTTCGCGGATCAGGCCGAGCAGGGTCAGGCCCTCGATGCTGTCAGGGTTGGCGGCCAGCGCCGCCTCTTAGGCGCGAGCAGCCGCCGCTACGTCGCCAGCGTCGAGCGCGGCCCGGGCCTCGGCCAGGAAGCGCCGCTCGGGGACTTCCTCGGGCAACGAATCCTCGAACCATTCCCGCAGGTTGAGCGCGATGCCAATGGGCGTCAGCCAAGCCGGCAGTGCGACCGCGCCGGCCGGCGGCGTGCCCGCGACCAGGGCGAGCACCACGAGGCCGGACGCGCGCAGGCACGCTAGAAGGCTGGAACAGCTCATGGTGCGATGCTGCGACGCCGTGCTTAAGGATCGGCGAAGTCGCGAACACCCCCGGCGCGCCATTGACCCGGCCAACCCGGTCGTCTAGATAAGCGCTTCCATCCGCTTCCGACCGCGTCCCCATCGTCTAGCGGTCCAGGACGCTGGCCTCTCACGCCGGAAACCGGGGTTCGAGTCCCCGTGGGGACGCCAACTAAATCAGACTTTTTGCGATGTCGAGCCGGGTCGTACGGCAAGTATTCGGCAAACCGACCGGTCCCACAGGGCGCCTCCCCCTGCCCCATGGCGTACCATGCGGTCCTGGCCGGGGCCGGAGCCCGGAGCCCACGTCGCACGCACCCACGGTCAGCAACGGTGCACAGTAAGGGCGAGCCTGCTGGGCAACTGTCACGCTAGCTCGATCGAAGCGTCGGCGTTCCGCGCTGGCGTTACGTAGGATCGCCACCCGTGCCGGATGCACACGTCCACGAAGCGGGCGGCGCTCAACTGTCAAGCCCCTGGACCGGCTTGCGGACGGCGATATGAACCGCGCCGGGTTTGCCGGAGGCTTCTTGGTTTGAGTCAGGCAGCCCTGGCCATGACCTCGGCCTGGGCATAGTAGCGCGCCTCGGCTTCGGCGGGCGGGATGTTTCCGATCGGCTCGAGCAGACGCCCGTTGTTGAACCAGTCGACCCATTCGAGCGTGGCGAACTCGACGGCCTCCAGGTTGCGCCACGGCCCGCGGCGCCGGATGACCTCGGTCTTGCAGAGGCCGTTGATCGTCTCGGCCAAGGCGTTGTCGTAGCTGTCGCCGACGCTGCCGACCGACGGCTCAATGCCGGCCTCGGCGAGATGCTCGGTATACTTGATCGACACGTATTGCACCCCGCGGTCGCTGTGATGAACGAGGCCGTCGCCCTCGACCGGTCGGCGATCGTAGAGCGCCTGCTCCAGGGCATCGAGCACGAAGCCCGCATGCGCCATGCGCGAGACGCGCCATCCGACGATGCGCCTGGCATAGGCGTCGATCACGAAGGCGACGTAGACGAAGCCCTGCCAGGTCGCGACGTAGGTGAAGTCCGACAGCCACAATACGTTGGGTCGTGGCGCCTGGAACTGGCGGTTCACCCGGTCGGCCGGGCAAGCTGCGCCACGTTCGCTGATCGTCGTCCTGACGGCTTTGCCGCGAACCACGCCCTGCAGGCCCATCTGCCGCATCAGCCGCGCGACCGTGCAGCGGGCGACGGTCACGTTCTCGCGTCCGAGTTGCCGCCAGACCTTGCGCGCGCCATAGACCGCGAAGTTCTCCTCGAACACCCGACGGATCTGCGGCCGAAGCTCACCATCC